>CAWIHA010000011.1:0-79175 GCA_963835855.1 Bryobacterales bacterium
ATGCTTGTCGGTCTCGTGTCGATGGTCGCGTCGCCCGCGATGGCGCAAGGCACAGCGACGATCACCATCGACGAAAACGGCAATGGCAACCTCAACGGAGAATTGCTGCCCTGGACCATGGGCCCCGATCCGGGCCCGGGCGGGCTTCCCAATGTCCTGACTTACTTCCTGACACCCCGATTGATTTCAGGGGACCTGTTGATCGACGAACCTTTCGGCGGCAGGAGCGATTTAGTGCGTTTCCTTGGCGACCCGTTCGACGAGGGCGGCACCGGTATCTTCTTTTATTCGGACATGGACGACACTCCCCTCGCTTTGGCCGATGTCGGCTTTCCGACCGCGTGCCAGTCGAATATCGCTGAAATGGTAGAGCAGGGGCCTGAGGGCAACAACGGGGTCGTCTACACCCCCTCGTATGATCAACCCGGATATGATCCCAGCGGATACGTGACAACCTACGATATCATCAGCGACGTTCCCGAGCCCTCGACCCTCGCCCTGGTCGGCGTCGCTGCCGTCGGCCTGCTGGGCTGCGGGTGGCGACGGCGCCGGCAGGAGGCTTAGCCAGCAAAGCCACTGGACGAAGGAAGAGAGCCATCCGTGCGGGTGGCTCTTTTTGTTGGGTCGCATCCTCTTGCCGCGCGGTTCCGCACCCAGAAATGCCAGCACCGCTGGCGATTCCGGCCGGCGGACCGCGGGGTTTACCCCGGCGGTTGGGTGGCGCCATCGATCCGCGGGGATAAACCCCAATACCGTTCAATGGAGCAGCCGTAAGTGTGCCACTGCTTGCTTGCAAGCAGTGAATCGACACGGGGTTACGCATCGCACTGCTTGCAAGCAAGCAGTGGCACACTGACAGTTATGGAATAAGGACTTACGTCGATCCATTGAACGGTATTGGGATAAACCCCGCGGCTCGCTCCCGGCAATGTCCCCGCGGCTGGCTTGTTTTCCGCGCGTTTGACCCTTTTTCCGGATTGGGCTATAATCATCATCCCGCCCTTGACTTGGCAGGGCGACGCGACAAACGGATTTGTCGCCCGGCCCGCCCCCATTCGCGGCTTCACCGGATCACTTGCGAAATGGAATTCGCCCTTCGTGACACACGGGAGTTGACGGTGTCCTCGCGCTGGTCGCTCGACGCCAAGGAACAGATCCGGCAGGCCATCGACATCGTCGACCTGGTCGGCAGCGTGGTGCAACTCCGCCGCCAAGGCCGCAACTACGTCGGGCTGTGCCCCTGGCACGACGACTCGCGGCCCAGCCTGCAAGTCAATCCCGAGCGGCAATCGTTCAAGTGCTGGGTCTGCGACATCGGCGGCGACATCTTCAGCTTCATGATGAAGACCGAAGGCGTCGAATTTCCCGAGGCCCTGGCGATGCTGGCCGATCGGGCCGGCGTCACCTTGCAGAAGCCCCGCGGCCGGAACCGGCGGAGCCGCGGCCGCATCCGCGGCCGACGGCCCGGCGGCCCCGGACAAACGCACCCTCTACGAGGCCATGGCCTGGGCCGAGCGGCAATATCACGATTGCCTGCTCAGCTCGCCCGAGGCCGAGCCGGCGCGAAAATATCTCCAAGACCGCGGCATCACCGCCGAGAGCATCGAACGATTCCACCTGGGCTTCTCGCCCACGGAGCCGAGTTGGATCCTCCAGCGGGCCGGCGGCACGCCCGCGCGGGCGCGGGTCCTGGAGACCATCGGCGTGCTGGCCCGCCCCGCCGGCGGCGGCAGCCTCTACGATCGCTTCAGGGGCCGGGTGCTCTTCTCCATCCGCGACGTTCAGGGCCGGCCGGTCGGGCTGGGCGGCCGCGTGCTGCCCGGACTGTCCGACAGCCCGGCCAAGTACGTCAATTCGCCGGAGACGCCGCTGTTTGCCAAGAGCCATCTGCTCTACGGGCTGGACGTGGCCCGCGAGACGATCCGCAAGAGCCGCACCGCCTTGGTGATGGAGGGCTACACCGATTGCATCGTCGCCCATCAATACGGCTTCACCGACGCGGTGGCCGTGCTGGGCACGGCGTTGGGCGAGGGCCACGTCCGCATCCTGAAGCGTTTTGCCGACCGCATCGTGCTGGTGCTCGACGGCGACGAGGCGGGCCAGCGCCGGGCCAACGAAGTGCTCGAATTGTTCGTCGCCCAGCAGGTCGATCTGCGGATCCTCACCCTGCCCGACGAGCTGGACCCCTGCGAATTCCTGCTGGCAGCGGGGCGGCGACGCCTTCCGCCGCTTGCTGGAGACCGAGACGGTCGACGCCCTGGACCATGCCATCCGCACGGCACACCCGCGGCATCGACCTGGAGCGCGACGTCCACGGCGCCAGCCAGGCCCTGGAGCGGCTGGTGGCGATCGTGGCCAAGGCGCCGCGGCTGCGGCAGGACACCACCGGCGCCAGCCGGCTGCGGGAGCAGAAGATCCTGGAGCAATTGGCCGTTCGCTTCCGCGTTCCCGAGGCCGAGGTCCGCCGCCACCTGACGGCGGTGCGCCGCAAGGCGCGGCAGTCGCGGTCGCCGCCGCGGCAGCGGCAGGCGCGCCAGCGCCGCAACGTCCTGGCGCCCGGCGGAGAAGATCGATCCCTGCGAGCGCGAGTTGCTGGAGCTGCTGCTGGGCCATCCGGAGTGCTGGCCGGCGGCGACCGCGCGGCTCCGCGCCGAGCAGCTTCGTCAGCCCGGCGTGCCGGCAGATCTATGAGACCTGCCGCCGCTTGCTGGACGGCGGGCGTGACGCCGGAGTTCGACCGGCTGATGCTGGAGTTCGACGATCCGGCCATGAAGAACCTCTTGGTCGAACTCGACGAGAACGAACAATCGAAGGGCAGCCGCCTGGGCGATCCCCCGGCGCTGCTGGAGGAATTGATCAACACACTCTTTCAAAAGGAGGCCCAAAGGCAGCGACCCGGCACAGATCGTGGCGCTGCGCGAAGGACGGCTGGACACCAGCCAGGAAAAAGCCCTGCTGGAGGAGATGCTCCGGCAGGAACGAAGCCGGCAAGGTATTTCCGGACCCACGGACGGGTAAGGATGCCAAGGACCGGGCGATCCGTCTCGACGCCCCGCATTGCGGCGCGATGACCGATCGCACACGCGAAGGACACCCAGTGCGCCAGCTGCGCGGCGCAAAAAGGAGTAGCGAGGTGGACCTATTCGACAAGGACTTGCAGGAGTTGGTTGCCCGGGGAAAATCGCAAGGCTATCTGACCTACGACGAGGTCATGTCTTCGAGGAGAATGCCGCGTTCGAGCAACTGCTGGCGGATCTCGTCGGAGCGGGCGAAATTTCTGGCCTTGCGCGCCTGGTTCCGCTCCGCGATCAGCGCATCGACTTCGGCATCCGGGATGCCGCCACTCGTTTCACCCGCTTTGAGCACGTCGAAAACGGCATCGAAACGGCCCAGGAAATCGAGCGCCGGCCCCACGTTTCCGGCGCGGAACTCGCCCGCATCGGCCACCGAGTTTAGGTCGCGCACGAACTCGAATACCGCGGCGAGCGCTTCGGCCGTATTGAGATCGTCATCCAGGGCTTGCTCGAAGCAACTGGCCGCTTGCGCGGTCCTGGCGGCGATGGCCTCGTTCACGCCTTCGGAAAAAGTGTCCGTTTCCAAACGCAGCTTGAAATTTCGCAGCCGCTCAATCGCGGTCCCGGCCGAACGCAGGCTGTCCAGCGTGAAGTTCAGCTTCTTTCGATACGGGACGGAGGCGAGCAGATACCGCACGGCCTCGGGCGTGTACCCTTGGGCGAGCAGGTCGCGCAACGTGAAGAAGTTGCCGAGCGTCTTCGACATGGTCTGGCCCTCGACGATCAGGTGCTCGGCGTGCAGCCAGAACCGCGCGAAGGGCTTGCCCGTCAGCGCCTCTGATTGCGCGATCTCGTTTTCATGATGCGGGAAGGTGAGATCGATGCCGCCACCGTGGATGTCGAGCGTCTCACCGAGGTACTTCATCGACATGGCCGAGCACTCGATGTGCCAGCCCGGGCGCCCCGGCCCAATCACCGTGTTCCAGCTCGGCTCGCCCTCCTTCGGCGCTTTCCAGAGCGCGAAGTCGCGAGCATCGGCCTTGTCGTACTTGTCGGTGTCCACGCGCGCGCCGGCGCGGATGCCGCTGAAATCCGTGTGCGAGAGCTTGCCGTATTTGGGAAACTTCGAGATCCGGAAATAAATCGAACCGCCGCTCTGGTAGGTGTACGTTTTCTCCGAAAGCTTCTTGATCGCCTCGGCCATGTCCTGGATGTGGTCGGTTGCGCGCACCAGGCGCTCGGGCCGTTCCAGGCGCAGCGTTTTCACGTCCTCGAGGAACGCCTCGATGTAAATGGCGGTGTACTCTTCGAGCGATTTGCCCGCCGCGGCCGCCTGCTGGATGATGCGGTCGTCCACATCCGTGATATTCATCACGTGATTGAGCCGGTACCCCCGGCATCGCAGCCAGCGGCGCAGGATATCGATGAACGTAAACGTCCGCAGATTGCCGATATGCGCGTAGTTCCAGACGGTGGGGCCGCAGGTGTACATGCGCACGACGTTGTCTTCTAGAGGCGTGAATTCCTCGACCCGTTGGGTGAGGGTGTTATAGAAGCGCAGCGGCATGGAATGTGAATCCTTATCGTAGCGCGGACCGCGCCAGCAGGCGCAGCCGTTTGAGCAAGCCCCCCGCATCGTTTCCTTTCCTTGAGAGCAATAGCACGCGCCACCCTCGTTACAATGGAAGGCTTGCCGGGAATGTCTTTCGAGATTGTCGCGGAGTGCCCGAAAACGGGTGCGCGGGCAGGCATCTTGCACACGCCGCATGGAGATGTGGAAACTCCCGCGTTCCTGCCGGTCGGCACGCAGGCCACGGTCAAAGGCGTCCTGCAGCGCGACTTGCTCGGCGAGCTCGATGTCCGCATACTGCTCGCCAACACGTACCATCTATTCCTGCGGCCGGGGCATGAAACCATCCGGGCGTTGGGCGGGCTGCATCGGTTCATGTCCTGGCCGCGCGCCATCCTCACCGACTCCGGCGGCTTCCAGGTCTTCAGCCTGAGCGGCCTGCGGAAGGTGACCGATGCCGGCGTCCTCTTCCGCTCGCACCTGAACGGCGATGCGCACCTGTTCACACCCGAATCGACTGTCGATGTGCAGATCGCGCTTGGTTCCGACATCATGATGGTGCTCGATGAGTGCCTGGGCTATCCGGCCAGCCACGCGCAGGCGCGGGAGGCCGCCGATCGCACCGTCGCCTGGGCGCGCGCGGCATTTCGCCATTATCGCCGACGCGTGGAAGAAGAGGGCCTTCACTCGGCGCTGTTCCCCATTGTGCAAGGCGCCACCTATGCGGACCTGCGCCGCGAGTGCGCCGAAGCTCTCGCCGCGCTTGATGCGGATGGCTATGCCATCGGCGGGCTTTCGGTCGGCGAGCCGCGCACACTCAGCCTGGAAATGGTGGAGATCACCGCGCCGCTCGTGCCGCACGGGCGGCCACGCTACGCAATGGGCGTGGGGCTGCCGGAAGAGCTTCCGGAGTATATCGCGCAAGGCATCGACATGATGGATTGCGTGCTGCCCACCCGCAACGCCCGCAATGGATACTTCTTCACCTCCGCCGGCCGCGTCATCATCAAGCAGGCGCGGTATAAGGACGACCCGGAGCCCGTGGATCCAGCCTGCGGCTGCTATACGTGCCGGCATTTCTCCCGTGCTTACCTGCGGCACCTTTTCCAGTCCGGTGAGATCGTTTTCGCGATGCTTGCGACCCTCCACAACCTCCGGCGCTACCTTGACATCATGGGGCAGATCAGGCACTCTATATTGATAGGAGCGTTTCCCGAATATTTGGAAGCAGTCCGCTCGGCCCCGGTTCCGGAAGAATAGGTTCCGTTAGTAGTTTCTCCCTGAACTTTTCATCCTGAGTCCTTGCGCGAAACAAGAGCGCCGGAGTTGAGCGGCACCCAAGAGGCCGAGCGTGCTCGTGAACTTTTTCTACCTCCAGACGCAACCCGCGAATCCCCAGGCTTCGAACCCCCTGGTTGGGTTCCTGCCGATTATCCTGATCTTCGCCATCTTCTACCTCCTGCTGTTTATGCCCATGCAGCGCCAGCGGAAAAGGCAGCGGCAGCTACTGGCGGAACTCCAGAATGGCAACACCGTGCTGACCAGCGGCGGGATTGTGGGCACCATCATTGCGATCGACAATGATATGCTAGTGCTCCGTGTCAAACCCGACAATGTGAAGCTGCAGGTGGCCCGCAGCGCCGTTGCCAGCCTCGTAACGGGAGAAGGGGCGAACAAGTAATACCACCAATCGGGAACAGAAATGGACAAAGGGCTTAGAACGAGAGCAATCGTCATCGCCGCCGTGATCTTGCTGGCACTCTTCGGCATCATGGGGTTTCCCAAATCGGTGGCCGACGTGAAGGCAAACCTGCAAAAGAACATCCGTCTGGGATTGGACCTGAAAGGGGGCAGCCGCCTGGTGCTCCAGGTCCAGGTGCAGGACGCAATCAAAGCCGAGGCGGACCGCGTCATCGACGCCATGAAGAACGACCTGCGGAAGGCCAACGTCGATTACAGTTCGATCGACCGCAACGACCCGTCCTCGGTCGATCAGGCCGATTCCATCGAGATCAATGTCCACGGCGTGCCGGCCGCGAAGTCTGCCGACTTCAAAGCCGTGATCGCAGACAAGTACCCAGCCTGGACTGTTACGCCGGCCTCGGAGACTGAATTCCGCTTGACCATGAAGCCGACCGAGCTGATCGCGCTGAAGCGCGACACGATGGAGCGCACGATCCAAACGATCGATAACCGCATCAACGGCCTCGGCCTCACCGAACCGAGCATCCAGCAGCGCGGCCGCGCGGAAGCCGACTATGAAATCCTGGTCGAGTTGCCGGGCGTGGACGATCCGGCCCGCGTGAAGCAGATCATGCAGACCGCCGCGATGCTCGAGATCTCCGAGGTCAAGGAGGGCCCGTTTTCAAGCCCCGAGCAGGCTCTCGCCAACCACGGCGGCGTGCTTCCACTGGGTTACAAGCTCTATAAGTCCGCGCGGCGCCCGGGCGAAACCGGCGAGACCTGGTACTTGGTGAACCGGATGCCCGTCATCACCGGACGCGATTTGCGTAATGCCCGGCCCGGCCGCGACGAGTACAACAAGTGGGAAACCGACTTCATGCTGAACAGGGACGGCGGCCGCCGCTTCGCCCGCTTCACTGAGGCGAATATCGGCAACCGCCTGGCTGTCATTCTAGACAATCAGATCCGCAGCGTCGCCACGATCCAGTCGCGCATTGAGGAATCGGGGCGTATCACGAACATCGGCAACCAGCAGGAAGCTTCCGATCTGGCACTGGTTCTTCGCGCCGGTTCGCTTCCCGCCGGCATCGTGTACGAGGAAGAGCGTACGGTGGGACCGTCGCTAGGCGCCGACTCGATCCGCGAAGGCCTTACCGCGGGCGCCGCCGGTCTCGTCGCGGTGGTCCTGGCCATGCTGATCTATTACAAGCACGCGGGCGTAAACGCGGTGTTAGCGCTCCTGCTGAATGCGATCATCTTGCTGGCGGCGCTTGGCTATTTCGGTGCCGTGCTGACGTTGCCGGGCATAGCCGGCGTGATTTTGACGATCGGCATGGCGGTGGACAGTAACGTGCTTATTTTTGAGAGGATTCGCGAGGAGTTGCGCGCCGGCAAGGGCGTCGTCGCGGCGGTTGATACGGGGTTCAATAAGGCCTTCTTGACCATTATCGACACCCACGTCACCACCATAGTCTCCTGCGCGTTTCTGTTCATGTTCGGAACCGGCCCGGTGAAGGGCTTCGCGGTGACGCTGGTGATCGGCTTGTTCGCCAACGTTTTCACCGCCGTGTTCGTCTCCCGCACCATGTTCGAGTGGACGCTCTCACGGCACCGGCAGCTCACCACTCTGAGCATCTAGCAAGGGCATGCGAATTTTTACTGAGTCGATTGGGAACCTAGTCGGGACGGCCGGTGTCCAATGGATCGAGTACCGGCGCGGCGTGCGGCATGGAATTATTTAAGAACACTAATTTTGACTTCTTAGGCAAGAAGTGGTGGTTCATCGGCGCTTCGCTGGTGCTTTCGGCCGCTGGCATCACCAGCATGGCCGTAAAGGGAGGTCCCCGTTACGGCATCGACTTCCGCGGCGGAACCATCATGGACGTGAAATTCGCCGGCGCACCCCAGACTGAGAAGATCCGCTCGGCGCTATCCAAGAGGATCAGCGGCGAGATCTCGGTACAGAATGTCGGGGGAGTCAATAACGAGGTGTTGATCGGCACCGAGCTGAAGAGCGATCAGGAGCTGGCGGCGGCGCGGCAGGCAATGACGCAGACGCTGGAAGCCACCTTCAGCCAGAACGCCTCGCAGCTCGATTTCAACAACACCGGCCGCCAAGCGCTGGCGGACCGCCTTCGCGAGCCGTTACTCCGCAACGGCGTGTCGCTCTCCGACCAGCAGCTCCAGGAACTGGTTGACCGCATGCTCGATTACCGGGACCGCATCCGCTCCGGCCTGCTCACGAATTTCGATCAGCTCGCGGCGGTGCCGGGCGTCACCCCCGCGGTCATCAATACGCTGAAACAGGAGTGTGACCTGGCGCCTTTCACGGTCAAGAGCGTGGATATCGTCGGTCCCAAGGTAGGCGGCGAGTTGCGCACCCAGGCGATCCTGGCGACGCTGTACGCTCTGGGCGGCATGCTCGTGTACATCGCATTCCGGTTCGAGTGGATTTACGGCGTCGCGGCCGTGGTCGCGGTTTTTCACGACACGATTATCACAGTCGGCCTCTTCTCGATCTTCAATAAAGAGATTTCGCTGACCGTGATTGCCGCGCTGCTCACACTGGTCGGCTACTCGATGAATGACACCATCGTGGTGTTCGACCGCATCCGCGAGAACCTGAAGATCTTGCGCCGGGAGAAGCTCGAATCCTTGGTCAACAAGAGCGTCAACCAGACCTTGAGCCGGACGATTCTGACATCCGGCCTGACGTTCCTGACCGTTCTGTCGCTGTTCCTGTTCGGGGGAGAGGTACTGCACGGCTTCTCGTTTGCGCTGGTCGTCGGGATCATCATCGGGACGTATTCGTCGATTTTTGTCGCCAGCCCGATTGTGATTTTCTGGCAGGATTTCCTCGAGCGGAGGAAGAGGCCGGGCTTCACGGCGTCGGTTGCGGCTGCCCCGGCGGCCCGCAAGAGTCCTGCGCGGGTGGCGAAGTAGGGTTTAATGTGGGTTAGGTCCGGCTGAAGGGCCGGAAGGCTGAACAGATTGGAAAGGGTACTCGCAAATGTTTGAATCAGTCTTCGTCGAGGACATAGGAAAAACGCACAGAACGTGGACGGTCATGGTGTCGTTCTGCCTGCAGTGCCTGCTTATCGCGGTGGCAGTTCTTATTCCGCTGATCTATTACGACGCTCTTCCGAGAACGCAGTTGACCGGCTTTCTGGTGGCGCCGCCGCCACCACCGCCGCCGCCGCCGCCGCCCTCTCCGGCGATGCCGAAGGTGGTCAAAATCATTCCACGGCAGTTTGACGCCGGCAAGCTGATGGCGCCGAAGGCGATCCCGAAACAGATCGCCGTCATCAGGGAGGAGGACCTTGCGCCTCCGACGGGCGGCGGTGGTGGCGTGGTTGGTGGCGTTGGGGGCGGTGTGCCCGGTGGCTCCCTAGGCGGCGTGATTGGCGGAATTATCAGCGCGGCGTCATCGATGGCTCCGCCTCCGCCTCCGGTGAGGGTCGCGACGCCAAGCGGACCGCAGCGTATCCGCGTAGGCGGCAACGTGCAGCAGGCGAAGGCCATCAGGCAGCCCAGGCCGCTTTATCCGGTGCTCGCAAAGCAGGCGCGCATTCAGGGCGTCGTCCATTTCACCGCCATCATCGGCAAGGACGGCACGATCCAGAATCTGACGCTCATTAGCGGCCACCCGCTGCTGGTGCCGGCCGCCCAAGAGGCTGTGAAGCAATGGATATACCGGCCGACCCTCCTCAACGGAGAGCCGGTCGAGGTGATTACGCAGATCGACGTGAATTTCACGTTGAGCCAGTAAGTTTGGAAGTCGAAAAGACGAATTCAACTCGCAGGAGAAAGAAAAAACAATGTTCCTTCAATTGCAAATCTGGGCAATGATGTTGCTCCAGGAAGGCTCGGTCGGCTTTGATCCCGTCTCGCTATGGAGACAGATGGGTTGGATGGCCAAGGGCGTCGTCATCGCCCTGTTCTTGATGTCGGCATGGTCAATCGGCGTGATGATCGACCGCTTGATCGCCTACAGCGCGGCCAGGAAACAATCCCGCCAGTTCGCTCCGGCAGTCGCCGGCGCGCTGCGGGAAGGCAAATTGGATGAGGCAATCAAGATCTCGGATCGCTACAAGAAGAGCCATCTGGCGAAGGTCGTCGTGGCCGGCTTGCAGGAGTTTCGCGCGCACCAACTCTCCACCGAGATTCCAGGCGAAGAGATCGAGGCCTCCAAGCGCGCTCTCGAGCGCGCCGAGGCGATTGTGCACGCCGAACTGAAGCGCGGCGTCAGCAACCTCGCTACCATCGGCTCCACGGCCCCGTTCGTGGGACTGTTCGGAACCGTGGTTGGCATCATCAACGCGTTCCGGAACATGTCCGCCGAGAAGTCGACTGGTATCGGCGCTGTTGCCGGCGGTATTTCCGAGGCGCTGGTCACCACCGCCGTCGGTCTGTTTGTCGCCATCCCCGCCGTCTGGATGTACAACTACTTCACCAACAAAGTGGAATCGTTCAACGTCGAGATGGGCAACTCCAGCTCGGAGTTGATCGACTACTTCCTGAAGCGGTCGCAGCACGCGGCGAGGTAAGCGCGGGTTGTAATTTGAGGTTGGATTCAGCGAGTTGAATCGGGTTCCGGAGGGGCCGCGCAGGCGGCCCCGCGGGGCTCCAAGCTGGCTGAGTGAGGAGAGGAAACTGCGATGAAGAAATTCAAAGCGCCGCCGCCGGTTGCGGACATCAACGTGACGCCCATGGTGGATGTCATGCTCGTCATGCTCATCATCTTCATGGTCATTACGCCGATGCTTTCTCATGGAATGAGCGTCACGCTGGTGAAAACGAAAAATCCGGTCGCAATGGTGAATGCTGAAAAAGAGGACGCGATCGTGGTCGCGGTGACTCGCGAAGGAAGGATCTATCTCGGGACGACCCCGCTCAAAGCCGAGGACTTGCCGGGCAAGGTGAAAGATCTGCTCGCGAACCGGCTCGACAAAACCTGCTACGTCAAGGCGGACGAGCGGGCGCGTTACGAGAGGGTGGTCGAGGTTGTCGATAACCTGCGCGCCGCGGGGGTCGACCAACTCGGCTTGCTGACCGAGGCGGCCGAGGAGAAGAATAGGCAGAACCCCTAAGAGCGGGCAACGTCTGTTCGATAAGGGTTTGATTTCGTAAAGGAGAAATTGCTATGGCAATGGCAGTGGGCGCGGGCGGAGGCGCCAAGGCTGATATCAACGTGACACCGCTCATCGATGTGCTGCTGGTGCTGCTGATTATCTTCATGGTCATTGCGCCGGTCTCGCCCAAGGGCTTGGAAGCGCTGGTTCCGCAGCCGCCGCCGAAGGACCAGGCGCCTGTTCAGAACGAGCGCACGGTCGTGATTTCGGTGAACAAGGATCACACCCTGCTGATCAACCAGGAGCCGACCGATATGGACCGGCTGGGGCCGCGCCTGGAAGACATCTTCAAGAGCCGCGCCGAGCGCGTGGTCTTTGTGAGGGGCGACCCCGACCTGGAATACCAGGCCGTGGCCAAGGTGATCGACATAGCTCACGGCGCCGGCATCGACAAGGTGGGGCTGATGACGCAGAAGATCGAGGCCGGACAGTAGCCGGCCCCCGCTTGAGGATATGGTGAATCAGGAGCTAGCATGAACCGCAAATGGACTTATCTATTGCTTGCGCTCGCGCTGGGCGCCGTCGCGGTTGCCTCTACCGGCTGCGAGAAGCTGCGGGCCCGCGACCAGCTCAACAAGGGCGTGCAGGCGTTCAAGAATGCCAAGTACGCCGAGGCCGTCGATCATTTTAAGCAGGCCGTTGACCTGGACCCCGGGTTCGCAACCCCACGGCTGTATCTGGCGACCGCGTATATGAGCCAGTACATCCCGGGTGTGGTCTCTCCCGAAAACCTTCAGATGGCCCAGGCGGCCAAAGACAATTTCATGAAGGTGCTCGAGAAGGACCCGAACAATGAAATCGCCATCGCTTCCTTGGCGTCCTTGAACTACACGGAGGCCGGCGCCATCCCGGACCTCGCCGAGAAGATGAAGAAGCTGGACGAGGCCCGGGAGTGGTACCTCAGACTGGCCGAAGTGAATCCCAGGAACAAAGATGCCTTCTATAGCCTCGGCGTCATCGCCTGGGCCAAGTGGTACCCGGCCGATGCGGCCGCCCGCGCGCATGAGGGAATGAAGCAGGAAGAGCCCGGCCCGCTGAAGGACAAGAAGGCCCGGGAAGAGTTGCGCGCCAAGTACTGGGACACGATCGACGATGGCATCAAGAACCTCCAGCGCGCTCTCGATCTGGACAGTAATTACGACGACGCGATGGCCTATCTGAACCTGCTCTACCGCGAGCGGGCCGACCTGTCGGAAACGCAACAGGAATACAATCAGGACATCCAATCTGCCAATAACTGGTTGCAAAAGGCCCTCGATACGCGGAAGGTGAGAGCTGGCGTTGCTCCTGTCTCATCTGAGCCGGAGAAATAACAACCGGTTAAGGGATGGGATCGTGGGCTGTGGGCACGGCCCGCAGGCGGTAACCTGTAACTCGCTATAATTAAATGGGCGGCGTAGAGGCCGCCCGTTTTTTTCAATGGCGTCCGACCCTGTCCAAACCGTCCCGGCGCCTCCCGCCGTAAGCAGCGGCTCGGCCCTGGCCGAAGGTCTCTTTCACGAACTCGCCAGTGCAGTGCAGGGCCTGCGGCCGCACGAGGACATCTCCGTTCTAGAGAAAGCCTACCGCTTCGCCGCCGCATATCATGCGAAACAGTTCCGCGAGTCCGGCGAACCGTATGTCGTCCATCCACTGAGCGTCACGCTCATCCTGGCCGAGATGAACATGGACCTGGTTTGTCTTGAGACCGGCATTCTGCATGATGTCCTCGAAGACACCGGCGCCACTCTCGAAGAGGTGCGAAAGGACTTCGGCGACGAGGTGGCCCGCTGCGTGGACGGGGTCACGAAACTGAGCAAAGTCAAGTTCTACTCGCGCGAGGAGCGGCAGGCCGAGAGCGTGCGCAAGATGCTGCTCGCCATGGTGGACGACGTCCGCGTGGTCATCGTGAAGCTCGCCGACCGGCTGCACAATATGCGCACCCTCGACGTGCTCTCGCCCGACCGCCGCCAGCGCATCGCTCAGGAAACGCTCAACGTCTACGCGCCCATCGCGCTTCGCCTCGGCATGGGTAAAATCCGCGGCGAGCTCGAGGACCTCGCTTTCAGCCACCTGGAGCCCGAGGCGTATGCCGGGATCACGGCCGCGATCGAGTCCAAGCGCCGGGCGAACGAGGACTTTCTCAAGCAGATCAAGGAGCATGTCGGCACGGTGTTGAAACGGGAGGGCATTCCGGCGCGCATCGACGGCCGTGTCAAGCGCGCCTACTCGATCCACGAGAAGATGAAACGGCAAAAGATCGGGATCGACCAGGTCTATGATGTGCTTGCCGTCCGCATCATCACCGATTGCGTGAAGAACTGCTACGCCGCGCTCGGCGTCATCCACAACGAGTGGCGTCCTATTCCCGGCCGTATCAAGGACTTCATCGCGATTCCCCGCCCCAACATGTACCAATCGCTCCACACGTCGGTGATCGGCCCGGGCGGCCAAGCTTTCGAGGTGCAGATCCGGACCGAGGAGATGCATCGCATCGCCGAGCAGGGCATCGCGGCGCATTGGAAATACAAGGAGGGCCGGAAGGAAGCCGGACAGGAGGAGCAGCGAATCGCTTGGATGCGCCACTTGCTCGAGTGGATTCAGGAGCTGCGCGATCCCGGCGAGTTCATGTCCACGCTCAAGGTGGATCTGTACCGGGAAGAGGTCTACACGTTCACGCCGCGCGGCAAGGTCATCGTGCTGCCGCGCGACGCCACGCCGGTCGATTTCGCCTACGCCATTCACACCGCTGTCGGGCACAATTGCGTCGGCGCGAAAGTGAACGGCCGCATCGTGCCGCTGAAATATGTGCTGCGGAACGGTGACGTGGTGGAGATCCTCACGCAACCCGGCCACATGCCGTCGAAGGACTGGCTGGCGTTGGTGAAAACGCCGCGCGCGCGGAACAAGATCAAGACGGTCATCAACGCGACCGAGCGCGCCAAAGCCATCGAGATCGGCGAGAAATACCTGGAAAAAGAAGCGCGCCGCATCGGCGTACCGCTCGCCAAGGTTACTAAGGCCAGCCTCGAGCGGGTAGCGGCCGACTACGGCTTCGCGAAGATGGAAGACCTCTACGCCGCGCTGGGCTACGGCAAGTTCTCACCGCGCAAGGTTCTTCAGAAGATCTCGCCGGAAACAGCCGGGCCCGAGCCCGAGGAGGCAAGACTCGCCCCGGCGCCGGCCGCCGCGCCGGGGGCGCCAGCAGCTCCCGCCGCCACGGGCGACCTGACCATCAAGGTCAAGGGCATGGACGACCTGCTCGTCTACCGTGCCAAGTGCTGCAACCCGATCCGCGGCGAACCCATCGTCGGCTACGTCACGCGCGGTAAAGGCGTCGCCGTGCACGCGACCAACTGCTCGAACGTCCAGAACCTCATGTATGAGGTCGAGCGGAAAATCAACGTCGAATGGGCCCGCGCCTCGGCGGAATCCTTTCCGGTGAAAGTCCTCGTGTACGCGAGTGACCGGCCCGGCATGCTGAGCGAGCTTACGTCGGTGTTGTTCAATGAAAACAGCAACATCCGCAGCCTGGAGGCGCGCAGCACCGGCAAGGAAGGCGCTGTCGTGGACATGACCGTCGAAGTGCGCGACAAAAAGCAGCTTGAGCGCATCGTGGCCGCCATGCGGCGCATCTCGGGGATTCGTGATATCGAACGCCTCTGATGAACCAGCTCCTGTTCGATCCTGAACACATCGCCGTCTCGAAGTCTATGGGAATCAAGATCGAGTGGCGCGACGGCCACCACAGCGAGTACGCTCTCAAGTACTTGCGCGACAACTGCCCTTGTGCGCAGTGCACTGGCGCCCACGGCACGTCCCGGGCCAGCGAGGGCGCCAAGAATAAAGATCCGTTTCAGCTCTATAAGCCCGCGCTCAAAATCTCAGGAGTCGAGCCGGTTGGCAATTACGCGATTCGCTTCGAATGGAACGACGGACACAATACCGGCATTTATTCCTATGAGCATCTCCGCGCAATCTGCCCCTGTCCGGAGTGCCGCAAGGCGCGCCCCGCGTAGCGGCCTGTGGCCAGCTCTCCACACATTGAAAAGCCCCTAACGGCGGTGTGCCGATGCAGGCCGTGAACCCCGGCGTATTTCGCGCTTACAGAAGCCGGAAGTTCACTTCCACGTTCGCCAGTACGGCCACCGGGCGCCCGTCTTTCCTGCCCGGCTGGAAGCGCCACTTCTGCACAGCTTCGATGGCCTTCTCATCGAGGCCGAGGCCGAGCGGACGGACCACCTTGAAGTTCGTCGGCAGCCCACGCTCGTCCACGATGATCGAAATCACCACCGTGCCCTGGAACTTCGCCTTGCGCGCCTCTTCGGAGTACTCCGGCTCAACCTTATAGATCAGAGTTGGCGCAGATACGCCGCCGCCCACGCGGAATACGCCGCCTCCGAAGCCTCCGCCCTCGCCGGGCCCGAAGCCCGGACCTCTGCCGGGGCCGACGCCCCCGCCGCTGCCCGAACCGATGCCGCCGCCGGAACCGGGCCCGTTCGAGGGAGGCCCGATTTTGCCAAAAGGATCGCCGTACTGCGACATGTTGACGTTCGGAATCGGCATGTTGGCTTGCGCAATGATCGTCGGGTCCATGATCAGCTTCGGATTCGGATTGTTGACCACCGCCATCGGCGGCGTGAACTGCCGCGGCGCAACCCGGGGCAGGCGCCCTTTGCTCGCCGGGAGAGGCGAGCGGTCGCCACCGCCGCCGCCACCGGCGGCCCTTGCCGCCTGCGGCGCCATATCCGGCTGGTAGGGCGCAATGTCAAGCGGAGCGACAATCGAGACTGCCTGTTTCACTGCCTGCTGGACCCCGTGGTTGCTCGCCACCGTGAACAGTAGCACCACTACGCAGACGTGAACGAGCGTCGAAGAGACACTTGCCTGCTTCCCGTAGCGGTACTCGCCCCAAATGCTCTTCACTGCGACGGGCTTCGAAGTCACCTCCAGGGGCGGAAGTTTAGGCGGGTGAATGAACTCTTTCACGTTGCGGAAGAAAGAGCGATACCACGGCTCTTCCACTTCGGCGACCAGTAGCCGGTTCAGGTGTTCGTCCGCGGCGTCGTGGCCGGGAGCCACACCGCCGCCCTTGGGAGGCTGTGGGATCGTTTCTTGACCTTGCATGCTTAATCTTGGGACGCTCCGCCTCTCTAGCCGCCAGGGCTGCGAGAGCCTACGCTTCTCCCTCCCCCCCAATAGATGATTTCAGCCGGACAACAGTTACACGTTTTGAAATCTGGGCGGGTTCTTTTCTACTCCAAAGTGTATCACATCCCGCCCCGGCCACCCCCCGGCATCAGAAACGCTGTTGCAGGTCTACACGGTTTTCGGGATGCCGCCGGCCTACCCCAGCCCTGGCTACAACTCCAGAAAACCACGCACACCCTCCCAAATCGTTTCCAGCGAGGAAAGCAATTGGTGGTCCGAATGCACGAGCTCCAGCCGCACATTCGGCCGCAACCGCGCAAATTGCTCTGAAAGGGCGTACGGCACCACCGTATCTTCCGTCCCGTGATAAATGAGCACCGGCTGGGTGGTCTCCGGATACGCTTCGTACCGGAGGCCGTCCTCAATCAGGCCGTAGCTCACGCGCGCCACCCGGCCCTCGCCGTGATGGAAGACCGGCAGGTAGCCGGTGCGCCGCCAACCCTCGATCTCCTCTTCCCCGAAGGCCTCCGCCCACCGCCCGGCGAAACCGAACGCCGGAGCGAGCAACACCATTCGGGCCACTTCCGCATGGCGGGCCGCGTACAGCGCCGCGATGTACCCGCCCATGCTCGAGCCGATCAATGTGACCGGATCACCGGAGGCCAGCCGTTCCACCTGGGCGAGCTGGCGGCTGATGGTGAGGTGCTCAAAGTCGCCGCCAGCCAGGTCGGGGATGTCCAAAGCCACCCCGCAACTCCGCAGGCGCTCACTAAGATACTGTGCTTTCTTCGACGCAGGGCTGGAAGCGAACCCGTGCAGGTAGAGGACCCGCATCTATTTCGGGGCTTTCTTGGGAGCCACGGGTGCGGCCGGCGGCGCCGGCTCTTCCTCGAACTTGATCTGGGTATCGGTCTCGAACATCCGGAACGGCGAATAGTGGAACACGTCCTCCACCATCAGCTCCGCGCCTGCGTATTTCCGGTTAACCACCGCCACGGGCACCACGAGGCCATGCGGGCTCATCGTGTAATCGACGGTTGTTTCGTCGCGAATCGAGATTTGGCCCTCTTTCCAGGCCGAGTTCAGCACGATCCGGAGCGGCAGCGAATCGGAGACTCCGCACCCAAAGCTGCCCCCGTAGCGGCAGGTGCTCCGCATTCCGCTTTTCGACAACCAGCAGAGAGGCCGCGCCGCCGCGCTGCTCGAAGTCGAAGACGCTCGCGGCCTCGGCGCCGATCTGCCCCGGGCCCGTATAGTGGAAAGAATAGTCGTCCAGCCGCTGCCGCGTAAAAAGCAGAATCACTTGGCCGAAATCGACTTCCCCGCCGGTGAGTCCACGCTTCTCAAAGGTGGCCAGCATGCGCGCTTTCAGGCGATCATCCTCGGAGCGCAGGCCGCGAACCAGCGCCTGCCTGGCCTCTGCTTCGCCGGTGACCCGGCGCCCATCCACCGAGACCACTTGCCGGAACTCCCGCGGCACCATCGGCGAATCCTGTAAAGTGGAGAAGCCGTACACGGACACCAGTTCGCGCGTGCGATACTCTGGTTTGGGAGGCTCGAGACCGGTAACTCCGGGCCGCGGACGGAAGCGCCGTCGCGGTTTACGCACTCGTTGAACCAGGGTCTCGTCGGCTACGGTTTTCGGGGCCAGCGTCCGAAAAACCTCCGCTTCTTCGGAGACCCGGGCCAGAGCTCGTGTGAGCTGCTCGTCCGGGGCGCCGAGAGCAGCCGCCGAAGCGAAGAGCACCAAGGCTGCGATGGGCATAGCCCGATTGTAGAATACTGGCGCTGGCCACGCCCGGGGCACCGGGGGCGGATTTTGCTCTGTTCGGCGGCAGGCTGGCGGCGCGGTCTCAAAACGGCAGTTGCGGTGAGGCGAGATCATCGCTAGAATCATTGAGTTTGCAACAGTTCTGGAGGATTCATGTCCGTTGAGCAGAAGGTAAAGCAGATTATTGTCGAGCAGCTCGGGGTGGACGAGAACCAAGTGGATAACACCGCCTCCTTCGTCGACGACCTGGGCGCCGATTCATTGGATATCGTCGAACTCATCATGGCGTTCGAGGAAGCTTTCGATCTGGACATCCCCGACGAGGACGCCGAGAAGATCACCACCGTCAAAGACGCGATCGACTACATCGAAGGCAAGATGGCCAAGAAGTAGCCACGGCCTGTCTCATGCTGGTTTCCATTCGAGGAGCGGAGCTATGTCGCGCAGGGTCGCGGTAACGGGCATCGGTCTAGTGTCGCCGGTTGGCATCGGCACCGAAGAGACTTGGCGAGCCATCTGCGCCGGCCAGAGCGGCATTTCCGGGATCACCGCCTTTGATGCGTCCGCATTCGCCTGCCGCATCGCGGGCGAGATCAGGAACTTCCAGCCGGAAAACTACGTCGAACGCAAAGAGCTGAAGAAGATGGGGCGCTTCATCCAGTTCGCCATTGCGGCGACGGATTTCGCCATGGCCTCTTCCGGCTTGCAGATCGACGCGAGCAACGCGGCAAGCGCCGGCGTCTACATCGGCAGCGGCATCGGCGGGTTCGAGGTGATCGAGCGGGAGTTCGAGCAGCTTCTGAAGTACGGGCCCAAGCGCATCTCGCCTTTCTTTATTCCCGCCACCATCATCAACCTGGCCTCCGGCTACGTCTCGATCCGGGTGGGCGCCAAGGGCCCCAATTCTGCGACCGCGACCGCGTGCACAACCAGCGCCCACGCCATCGGCGACTCCTTCCGGTTGATCCAGCGCGGCGATGCCGACGTGATGATCTGCGGTGGGGCGGAAGCGCCCATCTGCCGCATGGGGATCGGCGGGTTCGCCGCTATGCGCGCTCTCTCGACGCGCAACGACGAGCCCCAGAGGGCCAGCCGTCCCTGGGACAAATGCCGCGACGGCTTTGTCGTAGGCGAGGGAGCGGGAATCGTGATCCTGGAGGAATTGGAGATGGCACGGCGGCGCGGCGCGCCCATCCTGGCTGAGGTGGCTGGCTACGCCATGGGCGGAGACGCTCACCACATCACCGCGCCCGCCGACGACGGGGACGGAGCCATCCGCGTCATGCGCAAGGCGCTCCAGGACGCCCGGATCGAGCCCTCCCAGATCGACTACATCAATGCGCACGGCACCTCGACCGACGTCGGCGACCGCGTCGAGACCATCGCCATCAAGCAGTGCTTCGGCGAACACGCCTACAAGATCGCTGTCAGCTCCACAAAGTCGATGACCGGCCACCTGCTGGGCGGCTCGGGCGGCCTCGAAGCCGGCATCACCGTGCTCGCCATCCGCGACCAGATCGCGCCTCCCACCATCAACTACGAAGTCCCCGACCCCGATTGCGACCTCGATTACGTGCCTAACCGCGCCCGGCCCATGCGAATTGAGTATGCGCTCTCCAATTCGTTCGGCTTCGGCGGCACTAACGGCTGCCTCATTTTCAAGCGCTACACGGGATTGCGCCGCTCTTCATGACATCCGCTCCCACAACTCCATCAAATCAAGCCTGTGACTGTTCCGGGTGCAGCCGCTACTTACCTAACAGGTACCGCGGACCGACGAAAAAGTGTTCGCTGATCGCATCGGGCACGGTTAGGAACAGGCAAAAAGCGACCAGCCCATGCGCGAGCCCCAGCACGTAAAGACTGCGGTGCCTGAGATACACCCGCGTGCAAACGTAACCTCCGGCGAGCGCGACCAGCATCAGAAACCAGTTCGGCAGGTGTGCGATAGAGAACAGGATCGCCGCGACGAGCGGCGCGAACCGGTTTCTCTCGACGCCCGAGTGTTCGAGGAAACGGTTCACGAAGTAACCGTTAAGTAAATATTGCTGGCACAGGCCCCAAGCTATGTACGCAAGGACGCCGTCGACGGCTTCGAGCGCGCTGATCTTCCGCAACGTGCCGAAAAACACGCCCATGCCCAGGAGCGCCAAAACGATCACGACGGCCCAGGGAATTACGCTAGCGAACGCCCGCCGGAACTCGCTCCAGCCGAACCCGATCCAGCGCGCGCCCTCGCCGTGCAGGAAATGCGTTCCAGCCACGAACCCGAGGATCACCACACCGAGCCACGGCTGATCGAAGCGCAGCCGCCAGATATAGATCATGATGAGCAGAAATACGCCGCCAGCCTCGATCAGCGAACTCCATCTCCGCTTCGTGCCCCTTTGCATTAGAGGAAGAATGTGTGCCGCAGCGCATTGATGAGCGCATGCAGGCCGGCGGAAGAAAGAATTGTGGACGATTTCCAGAACACCCCGCCGAAAACGAATCCGGCGATGCTGGCGATGATCGTGTAGCGCCAGTTTGGCAGAGGGCCCGGCGGATTGTCCAGATGGGACGCGCCGAAAACCAGCGCGGCCGCGAGCAGGGTTTTGTGGTTGAAACCGAAATTCTGCATCAGCCAGTTCTGGATCAGCGCCCGGAAGAGTATTTCTTCGGGCAGCGCGACGCCGAGCAGTGTCTTGAACCACAGGATTCCGAAAGCGCCGGCGCGGAACGGCACTGGCATGCGGAACGGGCCCATGAATCCCAGCGCGAGCCCGAGCGCAATCAGTGGCGGTGCGGCGAGCGCGAAACCGATCAGCGGATTCGTGAGGTCCGAAAGCCTCCGCGGCAGGTTGTATTTCATCCCCTTCAGGTCGCGGAAGATCAGGAACAGGAACAGGGCTAGCATGACCGCGGCGCTATGGGCGGCAACGCCCACCGGCCCCCAGACACGTTCCGGAATTAATTGCTTTCCCGCGTTGAATTCGATGGGAAGCCAGAGCGATAGCATGGCCGCGAGGTCGAGCAAAGCGCATTTACGCGCGCCAAGGCTGTCAGCCCGGCCACGCCTGTCGGGGCCGTTCACAAATACCAGCGCGGTTGGCAGGAGCGTGTAAGCGGCGACGAGCATGATAAACACTGTGCTCCAGGCGTCGCGGGCCGCGAGAATCGCGGCCACGAGCGCGGTCGTGAGCATGGGAATGACGAAGATCCGCCGCGGCGCGCGATGGAACCAGGCCTTGAGGCGCGCCTGCACCGGGTAAGCGAATAACGCCAACTCGATGACCATGAAGAAAGCGGTCACAAGGCTTTGCCCTCGTTGATCCACACGGTCTTGATATTCACAAACTCGCGGATGCCGTAGACACCGAGCTCGCGTCCGTAGCCGGAATGTTTCACGCCCCCGAAGGGCAGCCGCGGGTCCGACGCCACCATGCCGTTGACGAAGACTAAGCCGGCCTCGAGGCCGTCGATCGCGCGCCCGCGCTCCGCCTCGTCGTTGGTCCAAACAGCCGATCCAAGTCCAAACGCGGTCGCGTTGGCCAGTTGGATCGCCTCGTCGATATTGCGCACACGGAATAGCGATGCGACCGGCCCGAACAGCTCTTCTGAGTACGCAGGCGCGTCTTCGGGAACGCTGGTGAGGACCGTCGGAGCGTAATAGTTACCTGGGCCATCCAGGCGCTTGCCGCCGGTCAGGATGCGCGCGCCGGCTTCCACCGAGCGCCGCACCTGATCCTCGAGAGTTTCTAGAATTTGCGGCGTTGCGAGCGGCCCCAGTTGGGTGTCTTCCTCGATCGGATCGCCGATCTTGACCGCTTCCATCGCCCGCACGAAGTGCCGCTCGAACTCATCCGCAATGGACTCGGCAAGGATGAAGCGCTTAGCCGCGATGCAGGACTGTCCGTTGTTGACGAGACGCGCGGCGACGGCGGTCTTGACCGCGGCGTCGAGACCGGTGCTCGGCATCACGATGAAAGGATCGCTGCCGCCCAGCTCGAGAACAGTCTTCTTGATGTGCCGGCCGGCCTGGCTGGCCACCTGGCTGCCGGCCGGCTCGCTGCCGGTCAGGGTGACGGCCGCAATGCGCGGGTCGTCGAGTACGCGCGCGACCTCACCGACGCCGATCAGCAACGTCTGAAAGGCGCCCTCGGGAAAGCTGGCGCGGCGAAAGATTTCTTCAATCGCGAGCGCGCACTGTGGCACGTTCGAGGCGTGCTTGAGCAGCCCGATGTTGCCGGCCATCAGAGCGGGCGCGGCGAAGCGGAACACCTGCCAGAACGGAAAATTCCAGGGCATGATGGCAAGCACCGGTCCGATGGGCTGGTAGTGGATATAGCTCAGGCCGGCGTGGGTCTTGACCTTTTCGTCGGCCAGCAGGCGCTCCGCGTTTTCAGCGTAATAGCGGCATGCCCAAGCGCATTTCACCGCCTCCTCGCGCGCCGAACGCAGGGTCTTGCCCATCTCTGCGGTCATGATGCGGCCGAAATGGTCTTGGTCCTGCTCGAGGATCTTCGCGGCGCGGAGCATCCGTTCCGCACGCTCAGCGAAAGGCATGCGCCGGCAGGAGGGGAACGTGGCGGCGGCGCGCGCCAACTTCTGCTCAATTTGATTTTCGGTGAGCGGCTCAAAGGAGCGCAGAGTCTGGCCTGTGGCGGGGTTGATGCTGTGGATGGTCATATTTTCATTCTGATCTTCGAGCGGGCGGGAGTGGGGTAAGGCGAGTTTCCACCCCAGCCCAGGTGTTTACCTGATGCAACCAGGCGGCGCCGCGGCAGATAAGCATAAGTGTGGAGCGCTCTTTTTGTCAAGGAGGAGGTTTCCCCTGAACCATCCGGCTAAGATCCTGTTATTCGTTGGCGCAAGCCGTGAAGACTCCCATACGGTGACGCGAATTTTCCGGGACTCCCATTGGGAACTCGACTTTGTGCCCACGTGCGAAGAGGCGATCGGTTTTATCGGGCGGAAAGCCGCATCGGTGGTGATCTCCGAGTGCAATTTGCCGGATGGCACCTGGAAGGACGTACTCGACGGGCTGACGCGGTCGCCGAACCCGCCACTCTTGATTGTGGCCGCGCACGCCGCCGACGACCGGCTCTGGGCGGAGGTCCTGAACCTGGGGGGCTGCGACGTTCTGGCCAAGCCATTTGAAGCCAAAGAAGTAGTCTGGTCCGTGAGCAGCGCCTGGAACGAGTGGGAGACCAGGGTGCTCGATCGTCTGAGCGCCCAGCCGCAGCCCGCGCCTGCTTAATGCGCATCACCCCTGGCCCGCTCCCGAGCTGAAATTGCCGGGCCGGCACGCGTTAGGACGCGGCGGCGTGCACTCCCGCGCCTCGTTGCGCGGCCTTTCCCCCCGAGAGCTTTGCCCCGGCGCGCGCAGCCATCGCAGACGCAGGCATCCCTTCGGACTCCTTGACGAAGATCATGGCGTGGCTCTGCGTCTCGAAATCAACCGACAACCAATCGCCAGCCGAGAGCTGACCGCTCGCAACCAGGTTCGACATCGGTTGGATCAGATAACGCTCGATCGCGCGCTTGAGATAGCGCGCCCCATACCGCTGGTCCGTCCCCTCGCTAAGCAGGTGCTCCCGCGCGCCTTCCGTCAGCGTGAAACCAAACGGACTGGCGCAGTCGGCAAAGATGCGCCGTTGCACGCGGTGGAGCTCAATCCCCAAGACGCGCCTCAGTTCCGCCTCGCCCAGCGAATTGAATACGACGATCTTGTCGATGCGGTTGACGAATTCCGGCGTGAATTTGCGCCGCACGGCCTCCAAGGCAGCCTCGGAAATCTTTTCGGGCTTGCACGCCTGCGGGGCGCCGGAAGCAAAACCCAGCCGGGGCCGCATAATGGCGCTCATCTGGGCGGCGCCCAGATTGCTGGTCATGAAGATCATCGTATCCGAGAAGTCCACGCGGCGATTGTCGCCGAGCGTCAGCGTGGCTTTGTCCAGGATGCCGAGCAGCAGGTTCCAGAGCGCGTCCGAAGCTTTCTCGATTTCGTCGAACAGCACGAAACTGATGTTCACATTTTCCGTGTGATAACGGTTCAGGATCTCCTGGCAGAGCAGCGGGAGCGTTTCGCGGTGGCCGAGATACCCGGGCGGTGAGCCGATGAGCTTCGCGATTTCATGGCTGTGCTGGAACTCGGCGCAATCGACCTTGATCACTGCCCCCGGGTTGTCCAGCAGCACCTCCGCGGTGGCCTCGACGATGCGGGTCTTGCCGGAACCGGTCGGCCCGAGGAAGAGAAAACTGCCGATAGGACGGCCACGCGCGCCCAGACCGGTCAAGTGCATCTGGTATACGCTGACGATCTGCTGAACCGCTTCATCCTGCCCAACAATGAGGTTGCGGAGGCCGGCTTCGAGCGCTGCCGCGCCCCGGCCCGTTTTCTGGGGGTCGAGCAGCGTGTGCGGATGCAAGGTGCTAGTTTTGCCCGGATTGTCGGATGGGGCCTTCATGTCATTCGCAGCAACCGGGCGGAGCGCGTCGCACCCGTTATAAGACGTATCGGCCCGTCTCCCGATTCGTGTAACGTTTCCCAACCATGCGGCTGGGTCACGCGGTGCGTTCACGGGCGCGGGGCGGGACAAGGCCGGCATTGTGGAATATGCGAAGGCAGCCTGCTGGTGTGCCTTCTCTCACGTCGCAGTGGGAACAATGGCCCCGGCTGCCTTCGCCATCGACGACGCGGCGCGACCCTCGTTGTGGGTGTGCGACATGGAGATTAGGTGGAGCGGGCCTCCCAGTAGTCTTCGAGCTGGCCGTTGAGCCGACAGCGCGGAGCGCCGCCCGGTTGACCCCCTCGTTCCCCCGCCGCTATCATGGGAATGTCCCGCCACGAGAAGGAGGAACTCCGTGGGTCCGCTGGGTGTGCAAGAGATCATCGCTATATTCATCCTTGCCTTGCTCCTTTTCGGCCCAAAAGAGCTTCCCCGGATAGCGAGGCAGATCGGGAGGGCTCTCACCGAGTTCCGCCGCGCTTCGAATGAGTTGAAGGCGACTTTTGACCGGGAATTGAGCAACCTGGAGCGGGAGGACAAATCCATCAAGGAAGTGACGCGGAATTACCTTCCGGACTATTATCGTTACGGCGACGACTACGGATACGAGCCTTCTTATAGCGACGCGGCGACGCCCAGTGCTGCGCCGAATGATCCCACCGCGACAGCCACGTTGGCAGTAAGCGCTCCTGCAACTCAGGGCGCTGAATCCAAATCCGGGACGGCTCCGGAAGGCACGGTTTCTACGGGCGCTCCGGAAGCGCCAGCCGCCGAGGTTGGAGCGGCCGAGGGTACGCCGTCCGCCCAGTCGAAAGTCAAAGAGTTTTAGAGCCAGGACGCAGAGGTTCGGCTTGCAGGACGAACAAAACGGGGCACACGCGCCTGAATCACCACCGGAATCGGCCACGGGGACGCCCAATACGCCCGCGGCCGATTCCTATGATTCGTACACTGCCGGCGCGGTCGAGACGGCGCGGGTTGCGGGGATAGGGAGTGTGGCGGCCGTGGTGACCCAGCCTGCTGCTGCGCCCGGAAGGAAGGGCCGCGGCGGCGGGTCGAAAACGCCTCCTCCACCCGGCGGGGGCGGCGGGGACGGCGGCGGCGAGGACGAGGAAGAAGGCATGCTCCGCATGTCTTTCCTCGATCACCTGCAAGAGCTGCGCAGCCGCATTTTCAAGGCCCTGGCCGGTGTCGTCGTCGCATTCCTGATCTGCCTGACTTTCGCGAACGAACTCTGGAATTTCGTCAGCGAGCCGGCGGTGTATGCTCTGCACCAGCTTGGGTTTCAGGAAAGGCTCGTGCAGATCACCCCGATGGAGACGTTCAGCACCGTGTGGGTGAAGCTGCCGATGCTGGCCGCGATATTCCTAGCTTCGCCGTGGGTGCTGTACCAAGCATGGGCGTTTGTCGCGCCGGGCCTGTACAGGCGCGAGCGCCGCTGGGCGGCTCCGTTTGTAATTTGTTCAGCCGGTCTCTTCATTTTGGGCGGACTGTTCGCCTACTTCATCGCTTTCCGGTTCGCCCTGACGTTCCTGCTCGGCATGGGGCGCGATCTTCGCATACAGCCGATGGTTTCGGTGACCGAATATTTCGACCTGTTCGTGAACGTGATCCTGGGCATCGGGCTGGTGTTCGAACTGCCAGTGCTGATCTTCTTCCTGACGCTTTTGCGCATCGCATCGCCCGGTTTTCTGCTGCGCCACAGCCGCTACGCCATCCTGATCATCACCATTATTGCCGCGGTGGTGACTCCGACTCCCGACGTTTTCAACATGATGCTATTCGCCGTGCCCATGTGCATGCTGTTTTACGTCGGCATTTTTGCGGGATATTTGCTGGTCCTGCACCGCGAACGCCGGCGCTTCCCCTGGAGAAGAGTATTGCCTTGGGTGCTGGTGCCGCTGCTGATTATGGCCGGCGCGCTGTATTTCGCAACCGCCAAATACGGCTACCATTTCGTGGCGCACTGGCCGTTTCTGAGCCGGTAATCGCGCCGGGGAGCATCCGGACCCGCTGGATTCCATTTGCATTTCGTTATACGATTATCAAGGCCAGTCCGGGAAATTGGGGGTAATCGGGTGGACCTCTACAAGGTCATTCGAACGCTCTGCGAGGAAAAGAAGCGGCTCGATCGGTTGATCGAGTCGGTGGAGCAGCTTCAGGCTCGCGGAGACCCAGAGCAGGCCGCGAGCGCGCGGTCGCACCGGGGGCGCAAAGAGATGAGTCCTGAGGAGAGGCGGCAAGTCTCCGAGCGAATGCGAGAGTATTGGGCCGCGCGCCGGCAAAGGCCGGCCGCCGAAGTATCGGAAGCTGCCGGCAGCGAAGCCGCCCTGGCCGCCATCATCCACTCTCGATCTTGAGAGCCCGCATCCCCACGGATCAGCGAGTCGCAGCCAGACCCTGACGCGTGCCCCGGGAATGTTAGGATGGAAGGGCAGCGTATCTAGTGTGGGCGGCTAGCTCAGCTGGGAGAGCACGGCGTTCGCAACGCCGGGGTCGTGGGTTCGAATCCCATGCCGTCCACCAAACCTTTGCTTTTAGAATCGGCGGATATAGGCTTGTTCTCGCCCCTGTGCCATAAATGTGCCAGAAGCGCGGTGATTTGGGCCTGACGGTGTGCTCTCCACTTGGCGTACTGCTTGCGCGCGATAGTCGGGCTGTTGCCACGCCTGGCAAAGTGCGTTGAACAGGATGTTGTCAGTTGGGGCGAATCTTCACAGCGGCTTAACGATGGGGCAACGTCCGGCTCCTAAACTGAGACTGGTTCACATCCTAAGTAGGCTCGCTACCCACCGCCAAGGCGCCGGGTTCCGCACACACTCCGGAATTCGGCGCTCCTCCCTGACCCGCGCTGGCGGAGCGCCGTCGGCATCCCTCACCTCCCCGACGATCCAAACCCGCCATCGCCGCGGTTCGTCTCGCTCAGCTCCGATTCGTCCCATTCCACTGGCTCGTAGCGCGCAATGACGAGCTGCGCAATGCGGTCGCCCCGGCGGATGTGGTAGGGCTCGCGGCCCAGGTTGAGCAGGATGATCCGGATCTCGCCGCGGTAGCCGGGGTCGATGGTCGCCGGGCTGTTTGGCAGAGTGATCGCGTGTTTCAGCGCGAGGCCGCTGCGCGGGCGCACCTGCGCCTCGTATCCGGCCGGCAGCTCGATGGCAATCCCGGTTGCCACGCTCTTCGGCATGCCGGGATCGAGCAGGGTGTCTTCGGCCGCCGCGATGTCAAGGCCCGCGTCTTCTCGCGGCCCGTGCGCATACGCGGGCAGCAGTGCTTCGGGGCGCAGCCGCTTGATTTTCAATCGCATGGAACCTGTCATGATAGCGCGCTCGCGGTATCATAACGGGTTCATGCCCGAGCGTCCGAAGCGCGTGGTGGCCGTTGCGCCCATGCCGCCCGAAAAGTGCGCCTATGCGCTGGCGCGTTACAGCCGCTCGCCCGATTCCATCCGCGAGTCGCTCGACTGGGTGCGCGCGCACGATTCCGAGAAGTTCTTCGAGCACTATTATTTTCAGTACGGTCACGCCTCCATCGCCGACCTCGGCCATACGGTCCTCTGCTTCGAAGGCATCTCGGAGCTCGCGGCCACCGAAATCGAGGATGAGCCGCTCTGGGACGGCCAGGCGAAATCCTCCCGTTACCAGGATTTCTCGCGATCCGGCTGGATCGTGCCGCCCGAGTTCTCGCCCGAAGATCGGCAAACATACCAACGCGCCGCCGAGAAACTGCTCGCGGCCTATCAGAAGGTACATGCGGCCGCGGCTGAGCACCTGCGCTCGCGCCTGCCGCGCCCCGAAGACATGAAGCCGGACGCTTACGAACGCAGCATCGCGGCGCGCGCGTTCGACGTCGCGCGGTACCTGTTGTTCCTGGGTGTACCGACCAACATCGGGCAGGTCGCGAGCATTCGCACGCTCGAAAAGCAGGTGCGGCGCCTGCGGGCATCCGAATACGAGGAATTGCGCAGCCTCGCTTCGGAAATCGCGGAAGCGTGCGCCTCGAAGCCGGACTATGTATGGGACCCGGCCGTTCCCGGCGAGCCTCTGTGTCCTACGCTGGCGCGGCACGTCGATCCCGAACGCCAACTCGCCGAAATACGCAAAGGCTTGCGCCAATGGGCCGCGCAGAACCTGCCTCCGCGCGCCGGGCTGGAGCCGGGCCGTGTGGACCTGCTGCGGCCCGCCAGCGCCGCGGCCGATATTGTCGCGACGCTCCTCTACCCGGTTACGGACCGGCCGTTCCGCGAGTTGTATGAGCTGGCCGCCGGTTGGGCGCCGAAGATGCGCGGCGAAGTCATCGACGCCGCCATCCGCTCACGCGGGCGCCGCGACGAGTTGTCGCGCGGATTCCGCAGCGGCCTGTACGCGTTCGACTTCGTGATCGACATCGGGGCCTGGCGCGATCTGCACCGGCACCGCCGCTGCCAGCAGTTCCGGCAACCATTCTCGGCTCGGCTCGGCTTCGAGACCCCGGCCGCCGTCGCGGAAGCCGGCATGAGCGCTGCCTATGAATCGGCGATGCGCGAAACCATTGCAACCGTGCACTCGCTCGAGCCGCCGGGAGCGCACTACCTGGTCCCGTTCGGAGCGCGCTCGCGGTTCCTGTTCAAGACGGATTTCGCGGAAGCCGAGTACATTATCCGCCTGCGCAGCGGCGTGAAGGGCCACTTCAGTTACCGCCAAATCGCCTGGGAAATGAAGCAGAAGATGGAACAACTCGAGCCGGAACTGGGCCGGCTGATCGACGCTACTCCGCCCTGGGTCGAGGACCCGCTGAAACGCTAAGGCTGGTTTCGGCAGCCGTAAGGGCGAGTGGGCTGTGCCTTTTGCCCCGAACTCTACAGCCCGCAACCTGCATCCCCCACAACCGGCATCCTATGATCTACACCGGCGAGCGCAGCGAGCTACAGCCTCTGTGAGGGCGGGCCGATGAGCCGGTCCAGCTTTTCAAACAGCTCCTTACCGTCGAAGACCTCTTTTGTCGCGGAGCCGTACTCGTAATCGCCGACGATCATTCCGTCCCGGCCGATGATGTACAGGTGCGGGAAATTGATCGCCGGGGTCAGTGGCCGGATATAAGAGTACGCCATCTGGCCGCAATCGAAGAGGAATGTGGCGCTGAGATGGTTCTCTTGGGCAAATCGCGCAGCCGTGGCAGTGGTGTCAGGCGGAAGCAGGACCGAGAGCACCGCAACGCGGGAGCCATATCGCGTTTTCGCCTCTTCGAGCACGTGCGAGAACGTCTGGCAGTGTGAGCAATCCGTCTTCATAAAATCGAGCAGCACGACCTTGCCGCGGTAATCCTGAAGATCGTGGATCTGCTGATTCGCGTCTGGCAGCGCGAACCCCGGTGCCCGCCGCGCCTGCTGTGCCTGCGACAGCGCCAGAGAGAGAAAAATGCCAATGGATAACAATCGCATACGGCTAAGGTAACACGCGAAGCAGCGGCAGCACACCCTTGCTGGCCTGGTTGCTATTGAGTGAAGCGCGATCTTTGAGATTCGCGGCGGAATCGGAGTCTGCATAGCCGCGCCACTCTGGTTCGATTTGCGCCTTTTCCTCCACGCCAGTACAATAAATGGGCCGCATATGCTCTCAAGGCCCGCCACAAAAGCCCAGCGGGCAGTTGCCACACTAGTTCTCGCTGCGGCACTTGTCCCCTCGGCTCTGCTCGCGTGGTCGTATCGGGAGATGCCGCACTTTGGTCTGCCAGCCGACGACGGTGTCTACTGGGTTTCTGCAAAGAGTCTGGCTGCCGGGGATGGCTACCGAATTCTTAGTTTTCCCGGACAGCCATATCAAACGAAGTATCCGCCGCTCTACCCCCTTCTGCTATCGGGCGTCTGGCGCATCAGCCCGGAGTTTCCCGCGAATCTGAGGTGGGCCACATGGTTCTGCTGGATCTTTCTGCCTGTCCTGCTCGTGCTCTGCCGGCAGTATTTCCGCGGCCTGGGATTCTCTGAGTGGGGGGCAATCGCTGTTTGTGCGGCTTGTGCTGTCAGTTGGGATGTCATGTTTTTCAGTATCTGCATGCTCTCTGAATTGCCCTGTCTTTGTCTGCTCCTGGGATGCTTTGCGGTGACCGAGGTGGCTATGCGATGGAAACGCGGGTTTCTAGCGGCACTCGCGGCAGGCGTTCTGGCTGGCGGCGCATACCTGACCCGCACAGCGACGCTGCCCCTGCTCGTCGCTGGGCCACTCTACTTCGCGTTGCGCCGGAGATTCCGCTTCACTGCTCTATTCACGCTGGGGATGGCGCCATTCGTCATCGCTTGGAATTTCTGGGTGCGCACACACGCCTGCCATGCACGGGATCCCCTCTCGGCGGCGTACACGGATTATTTCCAATACTATTTCTCGAACTTTACCTGGCGCGCCGTACCTAGAGTTGTGTTCGAGAATCTGCCGGGCCTGTTTTCTAGCGTGGGGGGGCTGTTGGTCATCCAGGATGGGTCCTTTCTTGGGTGGCTGATCTCCAGTCTGGTTGGGCTCGCGGCAGTCGTGGGCACGTTCCTGCTGGCGCGCAAGCACGGCCTCTCCGCTTATCATCTGTTCGCAGTGCTGTATCTGCTGCAAATCGCTGTGTGGCCCCAAGGCACCGGCAGGCACTGGGAGCGGCTCATGCTGCTGCTGCTTCCGTTATTTCTTGGCGGACTGGTAGTCCTGTGCGAATCTCTCTTCAAGTCCGGATTCGCGCTCTTCTGGTTGGGCTTGCTGCTGGTGATCGCGGCCTCTTCCGCGCGTTTACCGGCCACGGTCCGCGAGAGCCGGGCGGAACTGGCCGGCAATCTCCAGGCGTATCAGTGGATCCGCAAGAATACGGACCCGGATACAAGGTTTCTGGCGAATCTCGATACTGCGCTTTATCTTTATACCGGCCGCCTAGCATGCCGGTTCATGCTTCCCAAAGGGGAGGGCGGGTATGGGCATGAGGATCAGAACCCAAGAGATTACGTGTTGTCCTACGTCAGGGTCCACCACCTGAGCTACTTGGTGGATAGTGTCTTTTTCGGCAGCGCGGGTTTCATCGATCCCAACCGGCAATTGCGGAGAGTGAAGGTGTTCGGCCAAACTTCGATAATCGAGCTGCCGAGATAAATGGGACCTGCGGGTTGGTTAAGGTATTTGTGGAATCCGCAGTCACGGACTGCTCGCGAGTGCGGCACGGAGGCGCTCGGCGCGTTACGGGGAGAGCGGCGGCGAACTCGGGCCGGTGCTAAGCGGAAAGCGCCAGGCTCCGGAGCCGCGGCTATACTGATACGTATGCACCGGGCATGGCCGGCAATGGCGCTGGTTGTGTGTTTAGCGCCCGCACTGGCGCAAATCCCGAAGTGGGAGTACCGTGAGCGCCGCCGTGCTGCACAGAAGGCGCTCCCCGATGGCGTGCTGGTTCTCTTCGGGCGCACCGAGCGGGATATCGACGAACTGCGCACCGGTTTCCACCAGGAGCCCAACTTCGAGTACCTGACCGGTTGGAACGAGCCAGGCGCGATCCTCCTGCTTTCGCCCGCAGCCGAGCTTCTGTTCCTCCCCCAGCGCGACCCGAAGGAAGAGAAATACACGGGCGCGAAGGCGTCCGCCGAAGACGCGAACATCCGGGCCGTGACCGGCTTCGTGGAGGTGCTGCCCGCCGGGAAGTTCGAAATGAGGCTCCTCAAAGCTCTGGAAGCCTATGCGCGCCTGTACACGCTCACCGGCCGGGCTGAGGCCGCGAAACTCAGGAGCTTGGTTCCGTTCCGCGAAGTCGCCGATGCGGCCGGCGCGCTCGCGGAGCTCCGCGAGAAAAAGTCCCCGCGCGAGATCGCACTCATCCAGAAAAGCACGGACGTGAGCGTCGAGGCGCACCGGGCCGTGTGGAAGCGCATCGCGCCCGGTTTGTACGAATACCAGATCGCCGCCACATTCACGTACACGATCCTCGACAATGGCTGCGCGCGGAACGCCTACGCACCTATCGTTGGCTCCGGACCGAACGCCACCATCCTCCACTATTCGAAGAACTCGCGGCGAATCGAGCCGGGCGACCTGGTGCTCATGGACGCCGGCGCGGAGTGCGCGGACTATGCGACCGACATCACACGCACCATTCCGGCGAGCGGCAAGTTCACGCCACGCCAGCGCGAACTTTATGAAATCGTGCTCGGCGCCCAAAAAACCGTGCTCGCGGCAATCAAACCCGGCGTCACGATGGGCGCGACGCCCACGGCGCCGAACAGCCTGTATCGTGTCGCTTACAACTACATCAACTCCCACGGCAAAGATCGCGCCGGCAAGCCGCTGGGCCAATACTTGACCCACGGCGTCAGCCATCACGTCGGGCTCGACGTGCACGACGCGCCGCCGGCATCCTACTCGCAGCCGCTCGAGCCAGGCATGGTAATCACGGCCGAGCCGGGAATCTACATTCCGGAGGAGGCCATCGGTATCCGCATCGAAGACACTATACTGGTGACCCAGGATGGCGCGAAGGTCTTGAGTGGTGCGCTGCCAAAGGAGCCCGGAGAGATCGAAAAGATCCTCGCCGCGCGATGAAGCAACTCGATCGGCCGAACCCCGCCAAGCCCAAAACGCGAAGCTTTCGGAGACGCCTCGCGCTCGGGTACCTCGCGGTGCTGGCGGGCAGTTTTATCCTGGCGCTGGTGGCAGGGTGGATTGGCACGCCGATCGACAATTACGCGTATGACTGGATGTTCCGCCGCCACCCAGCCCCGGCGCGGCCGGCCGAATCCATTTTGCTCACGATTGACGAAGCGAGCCTCGCAAAAATGGGCGGTATGCGCCATGTGCGGCGCTGGCTCGGGAAAGCGCTGGACCGAATCGCGGTGGCCTCGCCGAAGGTAGTGGCGATCGATTTGATCCTGGCCGACGAGGGCGACTCCGCCGACGATGCAGCGCTGGAGGCGGCGATGAAGAAGATTCCGCGGCTCGTGCTTGCATGCGAACTGGTCGATGAGGGCCGGCGCTGGGAGTATCCGCTCGCCCGCTTCCGCCGTTGGGCGGCAGCGCTCGGCCACGTGCACGGCGATCCCGGACCGCTTGACGGCGTGAGCCGCCAGGCGCCGCTCGAGAAAGCCACCGGTCGCGACCGGCGCTGGGCACTCGCCCTGGAGGCCTTTCGGCTCAGCCGCGGCGGCAGCAACATTCTGGAATCGCCGGATGATCTCGAGATCGGCGGCCTGCGAATTCCGGCGCGCCGCGCGGATTCGCGCGCGCTCCGCATCCGCTATATCGCCCCGTTGGCGGATGGCACGTTTCCCTTGCCGCGCGTGTCCTTCCAGCAGCTCGATAGGGATCCGGGTCTGGCCGGGCGGTTCCGCGGCAAGGTGGTTTTTGTCGGGGTGACGGCGCAATCCGCGATGCGCGACCGCATGGTCACGCCTTACTCGTATGGCACCTACATGCCAGGTATTGAGATCCATGCGAGCCTGTACGAGACGCTGGCGCGCGGCGACTTTCTCGTGAGTGCGCCGAATCTGGCGGTGGTGCTTTTCTGCTTTGGGCTCGCTGCGGCCGCCGTGGCTGCATTCGCGTTTCGGACCGGATGGCCGGCTTACACGCTCGCGGCGCTAGTCGTCGCCGCGGCGCATCTGACTCCATACGAACTGTTCACTCACGGCATCGTCTTCCCGGTTGTCGCCCCGGTCTCGGCGGCGTGGCTGGCAACGGTCGGCGCGGGATGGTTCCAATTTGTGACCGTTCGCCGCGCGCTGGGGCGCTCAGAGTCAGAGAAGACGCGCTACCAACAGGCAATGCACTTCGTGACGCACGAGATGCGCACACCGCTCACCGCGATTCAGGGCTCGAGCGAACTGATGAGCCGCTACAACCTGACCGAAGACAAGCGGCGGCAGATCGCCGAGCTGATCAACTCCGAATCAAAGCGCTTGGCGCGCATGATCGAGACATTTCTCAATGTCGAGCGGCTCTCGGCCGGCGAAATCGAGATCAAGCACGAAGTCTTCCCGGCGAACGGCGTGATTGCGGCGTGCGTGGAACGCGCTCGCCCACTGGCTGAGCGCAAGCACATCCGCCTGCGGCTGGACGAGGCGGCGGAGGCTGAGCTGACGGGAGACCGCGAATTGATGGAGTACGCCGTTTACAACCTGCTTACTAACGCGGTGAAATATTCTCCGGCCGGAACCGAGGTTACAGTGGCCGTGCGGCCGGATGGCACGAGGCTGCGCCTCTCGGTGAAAGACCAGGGCATGGGGATGGAGCAGCAGGAGCTGCGCAACGTTTTTCAGAAGTTTTACCGGACGAACAAGGCGGTGGCGTCCGGCGAAGCCGGAACGGGCATCGGCCTCTCGATTGTGGAACAGATTGTGATGCAACACGGCGGGCGCATCGAGGTGGCGAGCGCCCCGGGACGCGGTTCCTGTTTTACTCTGGTCTTACCGGCTCGAAGCTCCGAATGTCCAGCCGGCGCGAAATGAGGTCCTGAGGTGCAGCGGCTTTTGGTGGTGGAAGACGACGCCGGGGTCCGGATGACGATTGTCACCGGCCTGGAAGCCGAAGGCTACACGGTCGATGCGGTGTCCTCCACGCGGGAAGCCATTCAACGGTTGGGCGAGACTGCCTACACGGTCGTCATCTCCGACATTTATCTCGACGAGCGCACGGGCCTGGACGTGCTCGAAGCGGCCCGGCGCCAGGACCCCGATTGTGCCGTGATTCTGATGACCGCGCGCGGCACCATCGAGACGGTTATGGCCGCCACGCGCGGCGGGGCGTTCGATTATATTGCCAAGCCGTTCGAGTGGGACCGGCTGATCGGCACCGTCAGACGCGCCGAAGCGAGCCGAGCGGGCGCCCCTGAGGACGAGGCCGAAGCCGAAGAGGCGCCTGAGTCCGAGATGATCGGCAGCTCGCCGGGCATGGTAGAGATCTATAAGATCGTTTCTCGCGTGGCCCCGACCGACGCCACGGTCCTGCTGGAAGGCGAGACCGGCACGGGAAAGGAGCTGATTGCCCGGCTGATCCACCGGAACAGCCCGCGCGCAAGCCAGCCGTTTGTGGCCGTAGACTGCGGCTCGGTCGCGCCCAGCCTCCTCGAAAGCGAGTTGTTCGGCGCCATGCGCGGCGCCTATACGGGCGCTGACCGGGACCGCATCGGCGTGTTCGAAAGCGCCAGTCACGGCACTGTTTTCCTCGATGAAATCGGCGATATCGAGCCTAACTTCCAGTTGAAGCTGCTGCGCTTTCTGCAGGATCGCGAGGTGCGCCCGGTGGGCGCCTCCCGCGCGCGAGTGGTCGATACGCGTGTCATCGCGGCTACCAACCGGGATCTGCAGAAGCTCCTCGAAAGCGGCGCACTCCGCGAGGATTTGTGGTTCCGCCTGAACGTGGTCCGCGTCGTCGTTCCACCCCTGCGCGAACGGCATGGCGACATTTCCTTGCTCGCCCAGCATTTTCTCAAGAAATATAACGACCGTTATGGCCAGCACACAAAGCTTACGAATCCGGGTCTGAGAGCACTGCAGGATTACACCTGGCCGGGGAATGTCCGGCAACTGCAGCACATGCTGGAGCGGCTAAGCATCCTGGCGCCGGCCGGCCGGATCGATGAAGCGGCGGTGCGGGAGGCGATCACACTGACGGAACCACGCGAGCATTCGGGCGACAGCCTGGCGGATACCGAGGCCGATCAGATCCGGCGCGTGCTGGCGGCAACCGGCGGGAACAAGAGCCGAGCCGCGCAGATCCTGGGGATCGAACGCAAGACGCTTTACCGCAAGCTCGAACGCATTGGATTGCAGTGAGCGGCCGGCCTGGCCGCACCCGCGTGGAAATTTCCTGTGCTAGGCAGGGCCTTCGGGTCTAGAATAGAAGGCGGCCTCGTAGTAGTGTCAGTATCGAAGGAGGTCGAAGGTCATGTTCGAGACCCTGGACGAACACATTAAGCGGGATACCGAACTGGAATCGACGAAAACCGAACGGTTTCTGCGCTGGGCGGCAGCCGTTATTGTGACCGTGCTGATACTAGGCGGTCTGAACTTCTTAGTTCGGCAACTGGGCTGACCGGCGCCCGCACTGGCAAGTGCGCCGTCAGAGGTTCGGCGGCATTGATCCGCCTCATAAGTGACTTGACCAAGCGGCCCCATTCAGGCCGCTGATTGTAGGTCGTCAGCACCGCTGCCAGTTCCTTGCCGCGGTAGAACTTCGACTGCTCAATCCGCGATGCGACCGTGTAAATACCTTCCCGGACAGATGAGAAGCCGGTTTCCGCCGAGTCCCAGCCGAAGATATTGTGCCTGCGAAGGTGCTTCCCCCCGCCGCTTTCGACAATGCATATGCTGGGCAGCAACCGCCAGTCGAGGTTGTGCAGATCAGCCGCCATCAGGAAGTCGCCGGCCAGTTGCTTGACGGGACTTCCGAAAGAGTCGAAAAACTCGGTCAGCCGCCCCAGCCGCGGGTCATTCTCGTACTGGGACGAAGTGGATTCCTGGCTAGGGGCGGCGGCATTGAAGACCGCCTGATACTGGGACGGAGCGGATTCCGGGCGTGGGCCGGCGGCATTGGAAACCCCTAGAAGTCCCGCACAAAGCAATAGTCTTCTCAATCGCATTACCTCCTGAAGAATCTGAACACCCAAGAAGCCTGCCAAGGCCAGGCGAAACAGGCAGCTATTGCCGGAACAGCCGGGCACCGGACACCAGCCGTGCCATTCCGGGTCATCAAAACTACAGTTCACCGCAGTATAACACAGTCTCCCGGCTAGTCGAGCGCAAATGGGGGGCGGCTATACTAGCCGTACGGGAGCACACCCCAAAATTTGACCCCCCGCCTGGCTCAGGGAGGGCGCACAGACGCCTGCTGGAGTCGCGCGCTGCAACTCGGTTTATTGGCTGATGGGCGGGCGACGCTCCGGGTGTCAGCTTTCCACATGATTAACGAGTGAGAGATCGGAGTGGAGACTTGGACGCAGTAGGGATCTCAGGTGAAATCGGAGCGGTTCTTAAGGCGTATGCACTAGAGCCGGTCTGATAAAAATCCCCAATGTGGCCATATCCTTAGTGAAAACGCGGCACTGGAGCAAACTCTCACATTTGTAAGACCAGTCCTAAACGTGCGGCCCGTTTCACGGAGGGCTCGGCAGGTCCATGCGCCGCCTGTGCCGCGCGGGGCGCTGCCAGTTATGACAGCCGGGCACGGACCTTGTCGCTCAGCACCTTGCCGTCCACACGCTTACCGGCTAGCTTCGCCTGTGCCGCCTTCATGGCCACCCCCATCTGCTTCAGGGCTGTGACGCCGGTTTCGGCCAGCGCCGCGGCAATGGCGGCCTCGATTTCTTCTTCACTCGCCCAGACGGGCATGTAAGATTCAATCACCTTGATCTCGGCGTCCTCATGGTACGCCAGGTCCGGGCGGCCGCCCTTGCGAAACATCCCCGCGGCCTCCTTCCGCTGCTTAATGAGCGTATTGAGCACCTGGAGTTCGGTCTTCTCGTCGAGCGGCTTCATGGAATCCACTTCCTGCTTCTTCAGCGCCGTCTTGATAAGCCGGAGCGCACCGAGGCGGGCCTCGTCACGGGCCTTCATCGCGGATGTCATGTCGTTCTGAACCCGATCAAGTAGGGGCATCTTTCTGTTATTCTATGTAATTCATTCTTCCCATGCATATACGCAAACAACGACTGCTCACGCCGGGGCCCACACCGCTTTACCCCCGCGCTTTACAGGCCATGATGGCTTCCGACATCCATCATCGGACCGAAGATTTTCGCGCTCTTTACCGCTCGGTGCTCAAAGACCTCCGGGAAGTGCTGGGCACCACCCGCGACCTGTTGGTTTTCAGCTCATCGGGCACCGGGGCGATGGAGGCTTCGGTCTCCAACCTGTTTTCGCGAGGCGACAAGGTTGTTGTCTGCTCGGCCGGAAAGTTCGGCGAGCGCTGGGTGGAAATCGCCTCGGCCTATGGGCTGGAGGCCATCGTCCTGAAATCGGAGTACGGCAACGTCGTCTCGCCTGCGCGCGTTCAAGCGGCGCTGGCCGGGAATCCTTCGGCGCGGGGCGTCTTCGTCCAGGCTTCCGAGACATCCACCGGAGCGGCGCACGACGTGCGCGCGATGGGCGAGATCGTCTCCAAGACCGAAGCGATCCTGGTGGTCGACGCCATTACGGGGATCGGCACGATGCCGCTGGATATCGACGGCTGGGGACTCGATGTCGTGGTGGGAGGCTCGCAGAAAGTGTTCATGATCCCGCCGGGGCTCGCGTTCCTGACCGTCAGCCCGAAAGCGTGGCGTTTCACCGAGACGGCGAATCTGCCGCACTATTACTTCAATCTGAAAAAGGAAAAAAAGAGCGCTGAAGCCGGCGAGTCGAGTTGGACGCCCGCGACAAGTCTGCTCCTGGCGCTCGCTGCCGCGCTCGAATACATCAAGCAGCTCGGGATGCCGAAGCTGATCGACAACGCGCAAATGCTCGCACGGGCGACTCGCGAAGCGGCCGTCGCACTCGGCCTCGAGCTGTTCGCACCGCATTCGCCCGGTGCGGCGGTGACGGCCATCAAGGCGCCTGCCGGCATGGATTCCGGCGTCATTGTGAAGGAATTCAAGAGTCGCTTCGGGGCGATCATCGCGAGCGGACAGGGCTCGATGAAGGGGAAGATCTTCCGCATTGCGCACCTGGGTTACTTCGATTTTGCCGACTTGTTTGCCGTCGTCGCGGGTCTCGAGATCATTCTTTCGGCGCAGGGGATTCCGGTGAAATATGGAACCGGCGTCGCGGCGGTCGAGAAAGTCTACGCGGAAGCCGCCCTGGGAAAGGCGGTGAGCATCTAGCAGCGCTGCCCGGGCGAAAACGAGAGGCTTTATGAACATACTCATCGCCGAACCGATGGCCGCAGCCGGCATCGAGCTGCTGCAATCGCAATCGGGCTGGAATGTGTGGGTCTCCAACCCGAAAGAATACCTGGATCGTCTGGCCGAGGCGGACGCGCTGATCGTGCGCAGCGCGGTGAAGGTAACGCGCGAAGTGCTCGAGAAGGCGCCGAAGCTGCGCGTGATCGGGCGCGCCGGCGTCGGTGTCGATAACGTGGACCTGAACGCCGCGACCGCAGCGGGCGTGATCGTCATGAACACGCCGGGCGGCAATGCCGTAGCGGTGGCCGAGCATACCATTGCGCTCATGCTGGCATTGGCGCGATCGATCCCGGCGGCCAGCGCCTCAACCAAGAGCGGCAAGTGGGAGAAGAAGAAGTTTCTCGGCAACGAGATTCGGGAGAAGACGCTTGGAATCCTCGGGCTCGGCAGCATCGGCCGGGAGGTGGCAAAGCGGGCACAGGCCTTTGAGATGCGCGTGCTGGTGAGCGACCCCTACGTGAACCCCCAGACGGCCGCGGACCTGAATGTCGATCTTGTGGACTTGGCTACCGTTTTCGCCCAAAGCGACTACATCACGCTCCACCTGGCACTGACGCCGGAAACCAATAAAATTCTGTCGCGCGAGGCATTCGCGCAAATGAAGACCGGCGTGCGGATCATCAACTGCGCGCGGGGGGAGATGATCGATGAGGAAGCGTTGACCCAAGCCATCCAGTCGGGCAAGGTGGCCGGAGCGGCGCTGGACGTCTTCAAGCCCGAGCCGCCTGCGGCGGGTTTCCCCCTGTTCGCACTGGAGAATGTGCTTGCGACGCCGCACATTGCGGGCTCGACTGAGGAGGCGCAAGAGACGGTCGGCGTTCGCATCGCCGAGCAGGTTGTGGACTACCTCCGGAACGGTGTAGCCATCAACGCGGTCAACATGCCGGCGCTTTCCCCCGAGCAGTACAGGGCGCTCGGCCCCTACATCGTCCTGGCCGAGCGGCTCGGCAGTCTGGCCGCGCAGATCGCTACGGGAAATCCCAAGGGCGTCCAGCTCATCTATTCCGGCGCCATCGGGGACGGGAATACGCACCTGATCCGCAACGCCGGCCTGGTCGGGCTGTTGAACCGGTGGCTATCGCAGCGGGCCACGCTGGTCAACGCAATGCAGCTCGCGGCGCAGCGCGGCCTGACCGTCGCGGAGCGGCATGAGCGGAAGGTTGGGCACGTGGATTCGGTGGCGCTCGAGCTGGCGACAGATGGTGGCGTGACGGTGGTCGAGGGAGCGGTTGTGCTTGGGCGGGCGCGCCTGATGCAGGTTGACGGCATTTACTGTGAGGCGCCGCTTTCGGGTCACCTGGTTTTCATGAAAAATCAGGACGTGCCGGGCGTTATCGGGCACGTTGGCGGCGTGCTCGGCGAGAACGGCATCAACATCGCCAATTTCTCGCTGGGCCGGGGCGACATGCCGGTCCGCGCCGGCGAGCCGCTCGAGGCAGTTGCAGTGGTCGAAACCGATGGCGCCGTTCCGGATAAGGTCCTGGCGCAACTCAAGCAGAACCGCGCGGTGAAAGTGGCGCGGGCGGTCTCACTCTGATTGCGAACGCCCGCCGTTGTTGGCGGCCCGGAGTACAAAATCGTTCTTCGCACTTGCACAGGCGCGCTACAATAGATTGGGGTCTCGAATTCGCAGGGCGATTATGCTGCGGGTGTGCCAATGATTCACCCGTTCTGTTACGATTGGGATGGACGCCCGCGATTTGCTCCCTCAAGAATCCAACCAACGGAGTTAACAAGACCAACGAATGAGTTTCACAGTCTTTCTCGGCAATCTTCCTGCCTGGGTGACCGCGGACGATGTCCAGTCGTGGCTCACCTCGGAAAACCTCGTCGCTGACACCATCAAAGTGATTCGCAACCCCGAGACGCAGGAGTCGAAGGGTTTCGCCTTTGTCGATGCTCCCAATCAAGAGGAGATGCAGGCGATTATCCGCCGCTTTGACCGCGCGCCCCTGGAAGGCCGGCTGCTCCGAGCCAATCCAGCGCTACCGCCCAAGCCGAAGAACCATAAGCCGGAAGAGCGCGGTTCGCAGCCGTACCTCCGGCGCAGCGGCAACAACCAAAAGAGGCTGAAGGGCAACGAACAGCCGAAAAGCGCGTTCGCGACCGAGCTGGCCAAAGTCCTCTAACTTCCTCCGAATCATTCGGTTGTCGATGCGGCTTTGCAATGATCCCCCATTCAGCCGGCGTGCCATCCGGCTGTGCCGGGGTGTCTTCCTAATGCTCCAGCCGCGCTACGACCGACACCAGTACTTTTCTTGACGATAAAGAGATGCTAAAGCCGTGGTGTCCTGCCTCGAACAGTGCTATACTCATGACGCGTAGTGGTGTTATCATTTTTTAATTCTTGAGACGAGGTGCCTTATTTATGAGTAACTTATTGATAATTCGCGGTTTCTTCGTTTTGCTCCTCGGTTTGGCTGGCTACACGCTGTCTCCATTTAGAGGCATGACATATCCGGTAGCCGCGTCCCTGGCGGGATTGGCGGTCGGGTTGGCACTCGGAATTGCCATCGTCGTTTTTGAGATCCGGGTCAGAGAGATTAGCCTAAGGCGGCTCATCGGATCAGCCATCGGCTCTACCATGGGCATTATGGGGGCGGTCCTGATTGCGATCGTCCTGCAATGGGCGCTCAGGCAGGGGCACCCAGCCCTGCCGTTCCTCCAAGTCCTGATTCTGTCCTTGATGACCTACATCGGAGTGATCGTCGGAGCCAACAAAGGCGACATGTTGAACCTCGCGGCCCTGGGCGGCATCTTCGGCGGGGAGAAGGCCGGCAAACAAGCCTTCAAGATCCTCGATACCAGCGTCATTATCGACGGCCGCATCGCCGATATCGCCGAGACCGGATTTCTGGACGGCACCATCGTGATCCCGCAGTTCGTTTTGCGGGAGCTGCAGCTCGTGGCGGACTCGGCCGATTCGATGAAGCGCAATCGTGGCCGGCGCGGCCTCGACATCCTGCAACGCGTTCAGAAGATGGCGCACCTGAACGTGCAGATCCTAGAGGATGATTTCCCGCACATACGCGACGTGGACATGAAGCTCATCGAGCTCGCCAAGGTCTACGATTGCAAGATTGTCACCAACGATTTCAACCTCAACAAGATTGCCCAGTTGCACGGGGTTGAGGTGCTGAACATCAACGAGCTGGCGAATGCGCTGAAGCCGATCGTGCTGCCGGGCGAGGCAATGCGGGTCTTTATTCTCAAAGAGGGTAAAGAATACAACCAGGGTGTGGCTTACCTGGACGACGGCACGATGGTGGTGGTGGATAACGCCAAGCGGCTGCTTTCGAAGACCATCGACATTACGGTTACGAGCGTGCTCCAGACGACCGCCGGCAAGATGATCTTCGGCCGGTTCGACGAACGGGTGCATACGGTTTATGACAAGACCCAGCCGACCGAGCGGCATGATCGCCCGCAGCGGGAGCAGCCGGCACCCGCAGCCTCCGGATCGCCTGGCAACTAGCCCGGCAATGACGCATTGAACAGGGATACAATCGTATCTCGAACATGAAAGTAGCTGTGATCTTGCCCGCTGCGGGTCTCGGCATTCGCATGAGGCGGAGTTCCGCCGAGAAATCGGGCACGAGCCGCAAGCAGTTCATGCTTCTGGACGGATCCCCGATCCTTTTGCACACCATACGGAAATTTGTGGCATGCCCGCCGGTTGGAGAGATCGTCGTTGCATTGCGGCCCGAAGATATCGAGTGGGTGCGCGAGTTGCTGAAACAAGAGGCGCTTCCCACTCCCGTCCGGCTCGTCGAGGGCGGCGATAGCCGTCAGGAATCGGTCGAGCACGCACTCGCCACCCTTACGCCCGATACCGATCTGGTCGCAGTGCATGATGCCGTGCGGCCGTTTATCGATCGGGCCACGATCGATAAGGTCATCCAGGAAGCCGCCGAGACCGGTGCGGCTATTGTCGGTATCGTGCCGGTGGACACGATAAAGCAGGTCCGCAAGAACAAGGTCCATGCGACGTTGCCGCGCGAGCGGCTGACGCTAGTGCAGACCCCCCAGGTTTTCCGTTATCCGCTGATCAAAGAAGCGTTTGAGAGGGCCCGCGAGGACGGGTTTTCCGGCACGGACGAGTCGAGCCTGGTCGAGCGGCTGGAGAAAGTGCAAGTGAGCGTCGTTCTCGGCAGCGACCGCAACATCAAGATCACGAAGCCTTCCGACATGGACCTCGCGCGGCTGTTCCTGGCCGAAGAGTCCGCTCAGCGAAAGGCGTCCTAAGAAACGGCCCATGCCCGACCACCGAACCGGTATTGGATGGGACGCTCACCGGCTCGCCCCTAACCGCCCTCTGATCCTCGGCGGAGTCAGGGTGCCCTCGGAACTAGGCTTGGAGGGCCACTCGGATGCCGACGTACTTTCGCACGCGATCACGGATGCGCTGCTCGGCGCCGCCGCGCTCGGCGATATCGGCATGCACTTCCCGGATTCCGACCCGCGCTGGACTGGCGCGGACAGTCTTGTCTTTCTACGGCACGCACGTGACTTGGCGAATGCTGAGGGCTTTCGGCTCGTCAGCGTGGACGCGACGGTGATTCTGGAGCGCCCGAAGCTGAAGGACTACCGCATGGCGATTCGCCAGAAACTGGCCGGAGCGCTGGAACTGCTGCTCGATCAGGTATCCGTGAAATTTAAGACCGCCGAGGGCCTGGGACCGGTGGAGAGGGCCGCTCAGCCGAAGCCCACGCCGTGGTCACAATCAAGCGGGCGCGCTAAGCCGACCTATCTCCGAGGGGCTGACCGCGCGATCCCGGCGCCAGCGGCGATCCCCGCACCTATGCCGGTTTCGCAATTTGGGCGTACTCCTGTTCCGATTTCGCCGGCAGCAGGACCCAAAGCGTGTAGATGCCGAGCGCCGTGCCGAACGGTATAGAGATCAGGTTGAAACTCCCCCACACGATGGCCAACATGCGCGCCCACGGACGCCGCTCCAGCAACCCCCAGCCTGTCACGATGCCGATGACGGCCGCAGCCAGAAGCAGCACGCCCGCCACTTGTAGCAAAGCGTTGACAAACCCTGGGACACCGCGTAGCAACGGGCAGTACATGCCATGCCCGAACATGCACAGCAAGACCACCCCCGGGATCAGGCGGAGCACGGAAATCGCCAGCCACAAGATGCCCAGCAGCCGGACATGGCCGGCGACCCGGTGCTCGGCCGGCATCGTCGGTTCGGGCCCCACGGCCTTGCCGCATGCCGGACAAAAACCCTGAGACTCCTGCAACTGCGCGCCGCAACGAATGCAAAACATAATAAGACCTCCTGGATCGCCATAGAATACGACGGCACGGCTCCGTTTGTTCCACGGGAATCTGTGATTGCCGCCCAAGGGGATGCAGACGCCTGAAGCGCGAGCCGCGGCGCCGGCAGCCTTTCGCGCTGGCGCTGCTCGCTGAATTCGAATGGATCCTGAGCTTACTTGGCCCGGCGCTGTTTCTGCTGGCCGACGCGGATCTTGAAGTGCTGCTGTTTTGCTTCCTGGTGGGCCTTATGGTCGTGCCGCGCGACGAGATCCGCCAGGTAGGCGTCTATGCTGGTCTCTTTCGGCACCACGGCCATCACCGTAAAAGTCTCATTACAGACCGGGCAGTGAGGCCGGAATCGCCTGACGTTGGGAATTGCCATACTTTTGTATCGTAACACGCGTTCCCGGCTGGCATCATTGCCCCAACTGCCGTATGGTGATGCCCACCAGCGCCAGCGTCAGGCCGATCATAATTGCCACAGATGCCCACGCCACCACGTTGTAAGACTTCGAGTTCGTCCATTTGCCCATGAGATCCGTCTTGTTGATCAGCAAGACCATGTAGATCAGCACGACCGGCAGCAGCACGCCATTGAGCACCTGCGACCAGATGATCATCTTGATCAGCGGGAACTTCGGGATGAGCACGATGCCCGCCCCGATCACGATCAGCAGCGTGTACAGCCAGTAAAAGACCGGCGCCTCGCGGAGCCGCCGGTTCACGCCCGCTTCGAAGCCCAGGCCCTCGCAGACCGAATACGCGGTCGAGAGCGGCAGGATCGAGGCAGCGAACAGCGACGCGTTGAACAGCCCGGCGCTGAACAGCAGGAAGGCGTACTTGCCGAACGGCTTCAGCGCCTGTGCGGCCACCCCGGCGTCGTTGATGTCCCGGGGGCCGTTCGCCCAGATCGCCGCCGCGCACGCCACAATGATGAAGAACGCGATCACCGAAGTTCCGATGCAGCCCACGACCACCTCGATGCGCGAGGCCTTGTATTCGTCCGCCGTGACCCCCTTCTCGACCACTGCCGCCTGCAAATAGAACTGCATCCAGGGCGCAACCGAAGTGCCCACCATGGCGATCAGCATCACGATGTAACCGGCATCCAACATCAACACCGGCTTGACGCTGTAAACGGCCGCCTCGACCCAATTCGGCTTCAGCAGCACCGCCGAAATGATGTAGCTGACGTACAGGAAACTCGCGAGCAGGAAGATTTTTTCAACGCTCCGGTAGGTGCCCTTCACCACCAGCAGCCAGACTGCGGCCGCGCAAACCGGAACGGAAATGGCACGGCTGATCGAAAACAGCTCGAGCGAGGTGGCGATGCCGGCGAACTCCGCCATTACGTTGGTCAGGTTCGTCAGCACCAGCACGCTCATCAACAAGAACGTAGCGCGCAGTCCGAACTCCTCGCGGATCAGGTCCGAGAGGCCCTTGCCCGTCACCGCGCCCATGCGCGAGTTCATTTCCTCGGTGATGATCAGCAGGACGGTGATCGGCAGCAGCGTCCACAGCGGCAGATAGCCGAACCTCGCGCCCGCCTGGGAGTAAGTGAGGATGCCGCCTGAGTCGTTGTCCACCATCGCGGTGACGAAGCCCGGGCCAAGTACGGAGAGGAACAGGGCAATCTGCAACCGGCCCCGCTTGAGCGTGTGTCGGATTCCTTTCAGCATCAGCCTCACCGCTCACTTCTGCCTCAACACGGAAATAATGTCGTCGGCTGTGATGACGCCCACCAACTTGCCGTCCTCATCGACCACGGGCAGGGTCAGAATGTTGTACTTGTCGAACAGTTCTGTCATGCGATCCTGCTTCTCATCGACCGTAGCCCTGATGAGCGTGGCCGTGGCCAGCTCTTTCAACAGCTGCGTGCCCGTGGCGATGAAGACCTTCCCGATCGGCACCGCCGCAACCAGCTTGCCTGCGGCATCGATCAGAAACAGCGTGTTCAGTCCTTCCAGCAGGTCCTGGTTCGCCTTGAACGCGGTCATGGCATCGGCGGCAGTCGCGTTCTCGGGGAGCGCGACGTACTCGGTGTTCATCATGCCGCCGGCGGTGTCCTCTTCGTATTCGAGCAGCTCCCGGACTTCCGCCTTAGGCTCAACTTCCATCTTCTGAAGGATCTCCTCCGAAGCTTCCTCGTCCATCTCGGCGAGCGCGTCGGCGGCCTCGTCGGGAGCCATCTCCTCGATGATATCGGCTGCCTTTTCGGCCTCGAGCGATTCGAGAATCGCAGCCTGCATTTTCGGATCCACCTCGGAGAGTGCGTCGGCCGCCGCTTCGCTGTCGATGGTTTCGAAGATCGCCTCGCGCTCTTCGGGACTCAGATCTTCGACGATATCGGCCAGGTCGGCGGGGTGCAGATCTTCGAGCCTCTGGTGCGAGATGTTGAGGCGTAGCCGGCGCTGCGGATCCGCTTCGACGATGTTGCAGAATTCCCAGCGGATCGATTTCGGCGCGATGGGCTCTTGCAGCCGGCGGATCCAACGCCGCGGGAGCCAGCCCTGGAACACCCGGCGCAGCATGCTGCGCACGCCGACGTCCACCTCGAGCACGCGCAGAAGGTCGGAATCGTTGTGTTTGTGGATCTCGAAGGTGACGTCGTTCACCCGCACGACTTTCCGCCCGTTCACGTCGATAATTTGCTGGTCGAGCAGGTCCCGCGCGATGCGCAGCATGTATTCGTCATCATGGTAAGGGGTGAGAATCTCATCGCGGAGGTGCACGCCATCGAGCGAGATGGAGCGGATCTGGTCCCAGCGGACGGTGAGCCAGGTCCAGCCCCCGCCCACCAGGTATCGGTCCACGCGGACCGGGTCGACGAGCGGAACTAGCGCGGCGTCGTCGATGCGGCCAATGCGGCGGCCCTTGAGATCGTAAACCTTCAGACCAAGGATTTCCGTGAAGTAAAGAATGTCGGCCATCGAAAGATGTCCTGCGATCGTGGCTTGCCTGGCAGCACCTTATACGATAACCGCATGGCCGGCGAGCTACGATCCACGATCAACCCCACAACCCGCATGTCGCTGCTCACTACCCAAGCTTCTGTTTGAGAAGCTCGTTCACGGCCCCCGGGTTCGCCTGGCCGCGGCTGGCCGCCATGACCTTACCGACGAAGAACCCGAACACCGCGGTTTTGCCGGCCTTGTACTGTTCGACCTGTTTCGGGTTCGCCGCGAGCACTTCGTCGACGATCTTCGCGAGCGCACCGGGATCGCTGATCTGCTTGAGGCCTTCGCGTTCCATGATCGCCCGCGCCGGCTCGCCGCTAGCCAACATCTTGGCAAAAACCTCCTTTGCCAGTTTGCCCGAGAGCTCGCCTCTCGCGATCAGCGCCAGAAGCTCACCCAACTGGCTGGCCGTGACCGGCGATTCGGTGATGTCTTTGTCTTCGGCTTTGAGCGCCGCGGCCAGATCGCCCATCACCCAATTCGCGGCCGCACGCGAATCGCCCGAGGTCACGGCCGCTTGCTCAAAATACTCCGCCATGCCGCGCGTTGCCGTGAGCACTTCGGCATCGTACTCGCGCAGGCCGTACCTCTCAACGAACCGCTTGCGTTTGGCGGGCGGCAGCTCGGGCAGCTCGGATCGTACGCGAGCCCGCCAAGCATCGCTGAGATCGAGCGGCAGCAGGTCCGGCTCCGGGAAATAGCGGTAGTCGTGCGCGTGCTCTTTCGAGCGCATGTCGGCCGTCGCGCCGGTCTCGGGGTCGTAGAGCCGTGTCTCCTGCTGGACCGTTCCGCCGCTCTCGATCACCGCCACCTGCCGCGAGATCTCATAGTCGAGCGCCATCCTCAGAAACCGGAACGAGTTCAGGTTCTTGACCTCGGCTTTGGTTCCGAACTTCTCTTGGCCGCGCGGCCTCACGGAGACGTTCGCGTCGCAGCGCAGGTGGCCCTTCTCCATGTCGCAGGTCGAGACTTCGACATACTGCAGAAGGAGCTTCAGCTCGGTGAGATACGCGTAGGCTTCAGCCGAGCTGCGCATATCCGGATCGCTGACGATCTCGATCAGCGGCGTGCCGGTACGGTTCAGATCGATGTAGCTGTAGCGATCCGAATCGCGAAAGCCCTCATGCAGGCTCTTGCCCGCGTCGTCTTCCAGGTGCACACGCGTCACGCCAAGCCGCTTCGTCACGCCGTCCAGCAGGATGTCGATGTAGCCGTGCTCACCCACCGGCTGGTCGTACTGGCTGATCTGGTAGCCCTTGGGGAGGTCCGGATAGAAGTAGTTCTTCCGGGCGAAGCGCGACCGCGGATTCACCGTGCAATTGAGCGCCATGGCCGCTTTCATCGCCATCTCGACCGCGGTGCGGTTCAACACCGGCAGAGCGCCCGGCAGGCCCAGGCAGACCGGGCATACGTTTGTATTCGGCGGCGCGCCGAAACCGGCCGGACACGCGCAGTAGATTTTTGAGCGGGTCGCCAACTGCACGTGGACTTCCAGGCCGATCACGGGTTCGTACTTGGCCAGGATCTCCGGCGTGACGAGCGCGGCGGCGGAAGACATGAATATCATTATGCCGCACGGCGCCGCGGCTCTCGCACCGCCCCTCCGCTACAATAAACCCAGACGCCACCATGGCCAAGGAATACGACCTGACTCCCAGGTGTGTGCCAGCGGTCGAGACGCCGTTCCGGCGCATTGCGACCGCGATTCCAGCGCCCGAGTCGGTTCTAATCCTCGAACAACTCGCCCGGTACGAGCCCCTATCCATGCGCGGCCAGCCGCCCATTGTTTGGGACCGCGCCGAAGGTTTCCAGGTCTGGGATGCGTGGGGCAACTGCTGGGTGGACTGGTCTTCCGCCGTGCTCGTCGCCAACGCGGGGCACGGCCGGAGCGAGATCCGCGACGCCATCGCGCAGCAGGCCGCCAGCTCGCTGCTAACAAACTATTGCTTCCCGAGCGAGATCCGCGCGCGCTTGGTCGAGCGGCTGGCTTCGCTGCTGCCTGAACCGCTGAAGCGCATCTTTCTGCTGACCACCGGCTCAGAAGCGGTCGAGTGCGCCATCAAGCTCTGCCGCGCCTATGGCGTGCGCCATGGCGGACGCTCCAAGCACGTGATCGTGTCGTTCGATCAGGCCTTCCACGGCCGCACGCTGGGCGCGCAGCAGGCCGGCGGCATCCCGGCACTCAAGGATTGGATCGTCAACCTCGACGCGGGCTTTGTGCAGGCGCCGTTTCCGGATGGTTTCTGGACCCCGGATACGTCGTTTGAGGCGTTCGAGCGGTGCCTGTCCGAGGCGGGCGTCGAGCCACAGAACGTTGCCGGCGTGATTCTAGAGACGTACCAGGGCGGCAGCGCCGCCTTCGCGCCGCGTCCTTACATGGAAGCGCTGCGGCAGTGGTCAACCGGACACAAGGTACTGCTGGTGTGCGATGAAGTGCAGGCGGGATTCGGCCGCACTGGAACGCTGTGGGGCTTCGAGCACTACGGCATCGTTCCGGATCTGGCGTGCTTCGGCAAAGGCATCTCCAGCTCACTCCCCATCGCAGCCGTCGCGGGCCGCGCCGATGTCATGGACCTGTTCGGCCCGGGCACGATGACTTCGACGCACACCGGCAATCCCGTCTGCTGCGCCGCCGCGCTGGCTTCGATCGGCCGGATCGTCAACGAAAATCTGGCTGGCCGCGCTCAGGAAACCGGCGCTGTGCTGCATGATTGCCTGCACGCGCTCCAGGCGCGGTTCCCGCAAATCGGGTTTATCGGCGGAAAGGGGCTGGTTGCGGGGGTCGCGTGCGTGCGGCCCGGGACCAGGGAGCCCGATGGCGACCTGGCCTGGGATGTCGTGCGGCGTTCGGTCGAAAAGGGTGTGTTGATGTTCAGCCCGGTCGGCCATGGTGGCGCCACTATCAAGATCTGCCCGCCGCTCGTGATCACCAGGGAAGCTCTCCTTGACAGCTTCACCGGCTTCGAAGAAGCATTCTCCGAATCGCTGTGCCAGGAGGCGGCCGTCTGATGCCAAAAATGAGGGTCGCGATCATCGGCGGCGGCATGATCACGCATCGCCAACTGCTGCCGTCGCTGTATCAGATCGAGCGGGAAGGACGCATCGGCCAGATCACCGTCTGCGCGCGGACACGCCGGACTGTGGCCGAACTGGCCGCCTCGGAGACCCTGCGCCGCGCGTTTCCGGGCCAGACCTTCCACGCCTTTCCCGACTCCGGCGATCCCGGCCAACCGCATCCCGAGCTGTACCGCGAGGTGATCGGGGAAATGCCGCCGCGCAACCTCGTCGTAGTGGCCGTGCCGGATCAGCTCCACTTTGAGGTCATCATGACTGCTCTTCGCGCGAACCAGCACGTGCTTACCGTCAAGCCGCTCGTGCGGAGAGCTGCCGAAGCGGCGGAGATTGAAAGGGAAGCCTTCTCGCGCGGCCTGATGGCCGGCATCGAATATCACAAGCGCTTCGACCATCGCAGCCTGATCGCGCGAAGGCAGTATCGCGAAGGTCTGTTCGGCGAGTTCCGGCTCGGCGCGGCGTGCCTGCTCGAGAAGTGGCATTACCGCCACTCGAACTTTCAGAACTGGTGCACGGTGGAGAACTCCGATGCGTTTACCTATATCGGCTGCCACTATATCGACTTGGTGCATTTCATCACCGGCCTCCTGCCCATCGCGGTGAGCGTGCACGGCATCCGCGACCGTTACCCGAACGGCAACGAGGGCTTCCTCTGGACGGACGCGCGCGTCCTTTGGTCGAACGGCGCGTGCCTCAATGTTCAGAACGCGCTCGGCTTCCCCGATGCAGCGCCGGGCGCGAACGCGCAAGGTCTCACCATGTACTGCGCCGGGGCGGACAACGGCGCGCTCATCGCACACTCCGATCAGTACCGAGGGTTGGAATATTCTTACGCGCGAACACCCAGCGCCTCCGGCGCGGCCGGGTACGCCGAGCCCAACCCTGATTATTTCCAGTACCTCGATCTCGGAGGCCTGGGTTTGGCGCCGGCAGGTTACGGCTACCGCTCGGTCGTGCACATCGTCTCCAACGCGCTCCGCCTTGAGAGGGAGACCGCAGGCCTCGACGGTGCCGAAGCCCTGGCGCGGCGTCAGCGGATACTGAAAGAGTTCGACGAGGCCGGTATCATGGCGACGCCCGCGAACAGCCGCTCGAACGAGCTTGCGATCGAAGCCGGGCGGCTTTCGATCCTGAACGGAGGCCGGGAGGCCGTGATCGATTACGGCAACCAGCCGCGCGTCCGGCTCCGCGAATATGCATGAGCCCGCCTTTTGCTTTTTTCTGCTGGTTTTGCTAAGTTATCGGTTTTGATCGAGCCACGTTGCGGCTGCATTCCTTACCGGTCCCCACAGCGCCTTCCCGGAGCCCGAGTGCGGCGCTCAGTGCGGCTGCCGTGACACCATGGCGGATAATAGGACGAGCGAGACCAAGCGCGTAGACACCTACCTCGATTCCGCATTGGGCAGCGCGGATGAAGCTGAGCGCTTGGTTCTGGACGTGGCCCGTGCGGCCGGCGTCCCGGAGGACGAATTGCACAAGTTAGGGATGGCCGTCCACGAGTCGATCGTCAACGCCGTTGTGCATGGCAACCGTTATAACGCCCGAAAGAAGGTTCACCTCGAAGTGGCAAATGCACTGGACCGCCTGACCGTGACCGTCACGGATGAAGGGGAAGGGTTCGAACTCACTGCGCTGCCCGATCCAGTGGCCGAGCAGAACCTGCTCCAGCAGTCAGGCCGCGGTATTTTCCTCATCCGGACATTCGTCGATGAGTTTCGGGTCCGTCGGCTGGCCCCGTGCGGAACCGAAGTCAAGCTGGTAAAGTACATACGCAAGCCATCATCAAGTTCCTTAAGGAGGTCGAATCTGTGAGTGCTAAACTCAGCCCGCGCCAGGTGGGCGACGTTACTGTCATTGATGTTTCCGGCCGGATCACGTTGGGAGAGGGTTCGAGCAATCTTCGAGACGGCATCCGGGCCCTGCTGTCGAAGGGGCAGAAGAAGGTGCTGCTGAACCTCGGAGACGTTTCCTACATCGATAGCTCGGGGATCGGCGAGCTGGTCTCGGCCTTTACGTCGGTTACAAATCAGGGCGGCCGGTTGAAGCTCCTGAATCTGACCAAAAGGGTTCGAGATCTGTTGCAGATCACGAAGCTCTATACCGTCTTCGAGGTGTTCGACGACGAGGCATCGGCGATCCGCAGCTTCTCGTAACGGGCCGAAAGTTCTGGCAGTGGCATGGTGCCGGGGAATCGGTGTAGAGAACTGTCCCCTGGCGGCGTGCCCCAGCGCGGTGGGACCGCAGCCCTTATGCTAAAATGAAATCGCTCCTGAGGTTTCCGTGGACAGAATCACCCGTAAACAATTAAAAAGTGACGAGTTTGCCATCAAAGCCGGGCAAACCGTAGAGTTCTTCAGCGAGCATCGCCAGCAGGTCGTCTGGTATGGCGCCGCTGGTATCGTCGCGGTGTTGCTGGTGCTGGGGGTCTTCGGTTATCGCAGCCACCAGCGCGCCATCCGCGAGAATGCGCTGGATGCCGCTCTTGAAATTCAGAATGCGAACGTCGGCCCGGCACGGAGCCAGTTCGTTCGCACCTTCCCTTCCGAGGGGGAAAGAAACAAGGCGGCCGAGAAGGCGTTCCGTGATCTGGCGGGCAAATACTCCGGCACGAACGAGGGCACGATCGCCGAGTACTACCTGGGTGTCATCGCCGCGGACGAAGGCAAGCTGGCAGAGGCGGAAAAACATTATAAGCAGGTAGTCGATTCCGGTAACTATAACTATGCATCGATTGCCGAGCTTGCGCTGGCAGACATCTATAAGAACGAAGGCAAGCTAGCCGACGGCGAAAAACTCCTGCGAGCCCTGATAGCCAACCCCTCAGATTTCGTGTCTAAGGACCAGGCCACGATCGCATTGGCTCGCCTGATTGCATCCAGCCATCCCGAGGAGGCCCGCAACCTGCTTCTGCCGCTGCGCACCGAAAACAGCGCCGTCAGCCGTGTGGTGGTGGCCGCGCTCGGCGAAATCTCGCAGATGAAGTAGTTGCCCGGATGAAAACGGCGCGCCTGGGACCGCGATTCCCGGTCGAACAAAGCCGCGGCCGCCGCTACCCCGAGCTGTCTCATCCTTACCGGAACGAATTCCAGCGCGACCGCGACCGCATCGTCCACGCGCGCGCGTTCCGGCGCCTGGAAGACAAGACCCAGGTCTTCACGGCCGGTCTCTCGGACCACTTCCGCAACCGGCTGACGCACACAATCGAGGTCTCGCAGATCGCCCGCACGGTTGCTTCGGCGATCGGCCTCGATGAAGACCTCACTGAAGCTCTCTCGCTCGCGCACGACATCGGCCACCCCCCGTTCGCTCATGCCGGAGAAGAGGAGCTCGACCGGCAGATGGGCCGCTTCGGCGAGCACTTCGATCACAACCTGCACGCGCTCCGCATCGTCGAGAGCTTCGAGCAGCGCTACGCGCGTTTCCCAGGGTTGAACCTGACATTCGAGGTCCGCGAGGGTATTGTCAAGCACTCGCGCGATCTGGCTCCCGGTCCCGATCTTGAAGAGTACCTGCCCGGCTTGCGCCCCCCGCTCGAAGCGCAGCTCATCGATTGGGCCGACGAGATCGCTTATAACACTGCGGATCTCGACGACGCATTTTCCGCGCGCTTTTTTGAAATTGCCGCCGTGGTGGAAAATGTCCCGCAGTTCGCCGGGATTTGGGTCGAGATCGAGAGCCAGTTCCCCGGCGCGTCCGAGCGCATCTGGTTTCAGGAGAGCCTGCGGCGGCTGATCGACCTATTGGTCTCGGGCCTGATCGAGGGGACCCGAAAGGCCATCGAGAACGCCGGGGTTAGCACTGTCGAGGACGTGCGGCGGCATCCAAGCCGGCTGGCCTGCTTCAACGCGCCCGCCGCCGGGCTGAATTCCGCGTTGAAGCAGTTTTTGCACCGGCACGTTTACTTCTCCCCGCCGCTGGTGGAGGAGCGGCGCCGCTCCGCCACGATGATCGCCGAGCTCTTCCAATTCTTCCTGGAACACCCTGAGCGCCTGCCCGCTTCTTACCTGGAGGAAGCCGCCGGCCAGCCGCTGCACTGGCTTGTGTGCGACTACATCGCCGGCATGACCGACGGCTATTTCTGCCGCATCCATAAGGAGATGCTCGGGGGCTAATGGGCAGGCTCGGGCGCGATTCACAATCGTCAACCCGCCCGGGCGGTAAGCCTTCGGGAGCCGTATGCGATGATGGAGATCCACTCCCGTTATGGCCTGTAAGATTTGTGAAACGCGCCGTCCGCGGCGCGCTTGTCCCGGCGCCGGGGGCGAGATCTGCCCGGTGTGCTGCGGCACCGAGCGCGAGAACAGCATCGCCTGCCCGCTCGACTGCCCGTACCTCGAAGAGGCCCGTGCCCGCGAAAAGTCCCCGGTCCTCGATCCGAAGGATATTCCGAACCTGGATATTCAGGTTTCGGACCAGTTCCTGCGCGACAGGGAGCCGCTGCTGGCTTTCCTGGCCCGCGCTGTGGTCGAAGCCGGACTCGATACCGCCGGCGCCGTGGACACCGATGTGCGCGAGGCGCTAGATTCGCTGATTCGCACGTACCGTACGCTCCAGAGTGGCCTCTATTACGAGACCCGGCCAGCGAATCTGCTCGCGGCCGGCATCCAGGGCCGGCTGCGCGAAAGTATCGACGAGTTCCGGCGCAAGGATACAGAGCAGCACGGAATGGCGACGCTGCGCGATGCTGACGTGCTGGGCGTGCTCGTGTTTCTTCGGCGCATGGAGTGGCAACACAATAACGGGCGCAAGCGCGGCCGCGCGTTCCTTGATTTCCTGGGGAGATACTTTGCGGGCACGAGCGACGCGGCATCTGCCTCGCCGCTCGTGCTGCCATAGGCGAGCTTCACCTCCGATTCCCTCATTCTTGCGAACAGTTTGTTTTGGTGCGGCGCCGCTTTATGATAGGTAACGAGGATTTGCGGGGGGCTGGTTATGCTTCGACTCAAGGAAATCTTGCACCAGCGCGCCATGTTCTCGGCCAAACCTGGCCAGAGCGTGGTGGAAGTGGCGCAGCAAATGGCCGCACGCAACATCGGCGCCATTCTCGTGCTTGAAAACGGGGAGCTTCGAGGAGTGTTCAGCGAACGCGACTTGATGAAGCGCGTCATCGTGGAAGGCTTGGATCCCGCGAACACGCCGGTCGAGAGCGTCATGTCCACCGATCTGACCAAGGCGGACGAAGATTCGACTGCCGAGCAGGCGTTGGAGCTGATGCGGCGGGGCAACTGCCGGCATCTTCCGGTCATGCGCGGCGATCAAGTCGTGGGTTTCATCTCCATGCGCGATCTGATGATCTCCGAGCTCGAGCGGAAGACCGAAGAGTTGCAACACATGCGGGACTATATCCAGAGCGCGTGAAGAGCGGCATGGCCGTGTTCGCCTACGGCTCGCGCATCGAGCGGCAAATCACGCGGTAGGCACGGTGAGCCCCCGCGCCGCGCCTACTCGGCGGCACGAACCTCGACACGCGGGTACACTTCTTTCGTTTGCGCGAGAGAAGCGAAGGTCACGCCAGGCAGCCGCGCCGAAGCGGTGCCCGTTGCGACTCCCCAGCGGAGCGCGTCCGCGAAACTCTGCTTCCGGGAGCGGGCCCAGACGAACGCCGCCGCGAGCGCGTCTCCGGAGCCAATCGGGCACACGGCGTCCACGCGGGGCGCGACGACCTCGATGACGCCGTCCGCGGTCGCGCCGATCGCGCCGCGGCTCCCGACCGACAAGATGACCGATTCCGCGCCCATCTGCCGAATACGCTCTGCAGCCGCAAAGAAATGGCCGCGCGTGATCAGCGCGGTGTTGAGCAGCCGCTCGGCCTCCTGCTGGTTCGGCGCGACCACCGCCGGGCCGGCTTCAACGCCTTCGAGGAGCGCGTCGCCATCCGTGTCGAGCAGCGTCTTGACGCCGTGCACGCGGGCGAGTTTGATGAGCCGGGAGTAAAAATTCGCCGGCACGCCAGGCGGAACGCTTCCGCAAAGCATCAGCCAGTTTGCGCCCGCCAGCTTGAGCCGTACGGCCTCCTGCAGCCGGTCCAGTTCGGTCTTGTGCAACTGCGGGCCGTGCTCGTTCAGTTTGACCGTGAGCCCTTGCCGGTCGGTGATGATGAGATTGGTGCGGATGTCGTTCTTGATCGCAACCAGCTCGACCGGGAAGCCGCAACTGCAGACTAATTGCCGGAAGCGCTTGGAGGATTCTCCGCCGCAGGTTGCAATCGCGACCGTCTTGCCGCCGAAGGAATGGATGACGCACGAGGCGTTGATGCCGCGGCCGCCGGCGGATTCCGAGGTCGATAGAATGTACCCCCGGTCTTCGAACACGAGCCGGTCGGCCGTTACATTGTGATCTATCGCCGGGTTGATGGTAAGCGTGAGGATCAAGCTTCCATTGTATGCGGAAACCGAATGATTGCCCCTGCAGGGCAATATCCTAAGTGTCGAAAAGTGTTCGGCGGCGGGGAAACGTCTATCCTGCCCTTCTGGGCGCGTAACTACCGTCCCGGCGGGATACCGCCCGGCTGCCTCCACGTTCTACGCTAAAATTAGAAACGATCGAGCGGCGGATTACGTCCGCTACGAAGAGGAGGGGTTGAGGGATGAGAAATCTGGGTGTACTGACGAGTACTCTTTGCCTGGCCGCGGCATTCACGGCTCTAGCGCCGCGCGCTCAGGCAGACCAATGGGACAAAAAGACGATCGTGACGTTCAACCAACCGGTAGAGATATCGGGAACTGTGCTTGCACCGGGCACCTACGTGTTCAAGTTGGTCAATTTGACCGACCGAAACATTGTCCAGATATCCGACGCGACCGAAACGCACGTGTACGCCACGATCCTGGCGATACCAGATTACCGGGTGAATCTGCCGTGGAAGAGCAAGCCGAAGATCGGCATCCGGGAAACCGCGTCCGGAGCGCCTCCAGCGATTAAAGATTGGTTCGCCCCGAGCGACCAGTTCGGGCAGGAATTCCTGTATCAGCCACTGCCGGTCACGCAAGTGGCCGCCGTTCAACCGATGCCGGAGCAGCCTAAGCCAGTACAGGCTCAGCCGGAACAGCAGGCGGCTATGACGCCCCCGGCGGCGCCCGCGCCTGAGCAGCAACCGGTGGAAACCGCACAAGCGGCTCCGCCGCCCGCGGCGCCTCAAGATCTGCCGAGGACTGCGAGCCCTTATCCGCTTGTGGGCCTGATCGGCTTGCTGTCGCTCGCTGCCGCCGGCGGGCTGCGTGTGTTTTCAAAGCGAAGCGCCTGAAAAATACCCGAAACGCTCTTGGCGTTCTCCGAAGACGCCAAGAGCGCCCGGGTTTCCACGTTTGAGCTAAGATAGGTCCAGAGCATACCGGGTGACTACCGGATCGCGGGAGTGGCCGCGCATTCGCACGCACCTCTGGGCCAAATGAGATTTGAAGCCAAGCTAATTCTGCTCCTTCAAGAACCGCTGCATAATTCGTCCCGGCACGCGGATGCGCGCAACATGCGGATCGCCGTTCGCCGGCGAGGCCAACGCTTTTGGCTTACTGTGCAGAACGAGGGCAAGGGCTTTGACGCCGAGAGGGTCCGCGTCCTTGGCTTGATCGGCATGGGCGGGCGTGCTGAGAGCCCCGGCGGCGCCTTTCAGATGCAATCCCGGCCCGGCCTGGGGACATTACTCGCCGTCGAATCACCGCTCGTTTCACCGGGCTTGCAGGTTTCGAGCGCAGGCCTATGAGTACAATTCGAATTCTGCTGGCCGACGATCACACACTGATGCGGGCCGGCTTGCGGCTGCTGCTCGATCGCCAGCCGGGTTTGGCGGTGATCGGCGAAGCCGCCGACGGAAACGAGACTGTCGAATTGGCGGACGCCCATAAGCCGGACGTGGTGGTCATGGATATCTCCATGCCGCGGCTGAATGGCATCGAGGCCACACGGCAGATCGCCGGCAAGCATCCGGACACTGCCGTGGTGATTCTGAGCATGCATGCGGATGAAAGCTACGTCCTGCGCGCGCTCAAGGCCGGCGCCCGTGCTTACCTGCTGAAAGACTCCACCGAGGCGGAACTGATTGGCGCCATCCGGGCCGTCCGCGAGGGCAAGTCCTTTTTCAGCCCCGGCGTCAGTAAGACCTTGCTCGAGGATTATGTGCGGCGGCTCCGGGAACGGGGCGGCGAGGACAGCTACGAGTTGCTGACTGCGCGCGAGCGCGAGATTCTGCAGTTGCTCGCGGAGGGCAAATCGAATAAGGAGACGGCGAATCTCCTGAAGCTGAGTCTCTACACTATAGAGACGCACCGGGCCCATATCCTCCGGAAACTTGGATTGCACACCGTACCCGAGCTGATCCTTTACGCCGTTCGCAAGGGCATTGTCAGCTAAACTCGGTTTCTGGGCCGGTCAAAGCAGGAAATGCCAACGGATCACAGCCGCGTGGAGTCGAGTTCAGTCACGCCGTCCAGCAAGCGCGACCTGCTCCGTCTCGAGTTAGAGAAATGGGATTGCGATTTTCGTTTCCTGCTGGGCTGTTTTGGGGGCGTGCTCGCCAGCATCGGTGAACCAGAACTCGCCCAGCTCGTCGAGGAAGCGTTTCGAACGCCCCCGGCGCCGGAAGAGCGGCTTCCACAGCGCGGCCCCCAAGCGCTCTCGGTCGCATTCCAGTTGTTGAACATGGCGGAAGAGAACACCGTAAATCAGGTTCGCCGGATGCGCGAGGCGGTGCACGGTCCCGCCAGCGAGCCGGGAACCTGGCCATACCACTTCGAGCTGCTCCGCGAGGCGGGTTTCACGGACTCCGACGTGCGGCGCGTGCTGCCGCGCATCCATGTTCAGCCGGTTCTCACGGCCCACCCGACCGAGGCCAAGCGCGCCTCCGTGCTCGACCGGCACCGCGAGCTGTATCTGATGCTCGTCGAGCGCGAAAACCCGAGAAAAAGCCCCATGGAGCAGGAATCATTACGGCAGCGCATCGAGGCTGGCCTCGAACGGCTCTGGCGGACGGGCGAGATCTTTCTCGAACGACCAGCCGTGGAATCAGAAGTGCGGAACACGCTGCACTATCTGAGCAACGTTTTCCCGAGCGCCATCCAGCTCCTTTCGGATCGCTTCCAGCAGTCCTGGCTGTGGGCATTCCCCGGCACGGAGCCGCCGCCCGAGCCCAGGCTGACGTTCGGAAGCTGGGTCGGTGGGGACCGCGACGGCCATCCCTTCGTCACCACGGACGTGACGCGCCGCTCGCTCGAGGCGTTACGGGCCAGCGCCTTGGCAGTGCTACGGCAGCACCTCGAAGCGCTGGCGGGACGGCTCAGCCTGTCGGAAACCCTGCAACCTCCTCCGGCGCGGATCATCGATCAGATTTCGCAATACTTGAGCGCGCTGAGCGAAGAAGGCCGACGGGCGGTGGAACGGCATCCGGGCGAGCCGTGGCGCCAGATGGTCAACCTCATGCTTGCGCGCCTCCCGCAGGAAGCCGGGTCGGGCCCCGATTCGCGCTCTTACACCAGCGCCGAGGAACTCGAAGACGACTTGCGCCTGTTGGCATCGTCGCTCGATGAGGTGGGAGCGAGCCGGATCGCTCTAGCCGATGTTGCGCCCGTTCAACGGATCGCCTCGACGTGCGGGTTTCACATGGCGGCTCTGGATATCCGCCAGAACAGCGCATTCCATGACGCGGCCGTCGCGCAACTTCTGACGATCGCGGGCCTGGATGGCGCAGACTACCCGGAGTGGTCGGAGAACCGCAAGCGGGAACTCCTCAACCGGGAGCTGGCATCTCCCCGGCCTTTTGCCACTGCGACGACCGTGCTTCCCCTGGAAGCGGACTCTTCCGTCGGAGTGCTCCGGTTGGTGCGCGAGTGGACCGAGCGGCATGGCCACCGCGGCATCGGCTCAGTCATCGTGAGCATGGCTCACGGTGCGTCGGACCTGCTAAACGTCTATTTGCTTGCGCGCGAGGCGGGCCTGGTGCGCAACACACCGAAGGGTCTGGTCTCGGAAATCGCCGTCACGCCGCTGTTCGAGACGATTGAGGATTTGGAGCGGAGCGGCCAGGTTCTTGCGGACTTCCTCGCACACCCGATGACGATGCGGACGTTGCGGCGCCTCCAGGAGCGCGACGGCCGTGCGCGTCCGCTGCAGGAGGTCATGCTCGGGTATAGCGACAGCAACAAGGACGGCGGCATCCTCGCGAGTCACTGGTTCTTGCGGAAGGCGCAAATCCAGTTGGCTGAGGTGGCTCGTGAGGCCGGAGTCGAGCTGCGTTTCTTTCATGGTCGTGGCGGGACCATCGGCCGGGGCGCCGGGCCCACGCACGTCTTTCTTGAGTCAATTGCACGAGGCACGCTGGAAGGCGAAATGCGCGTGACCGAGCAGGGTGAGGTGGTGTCGCAGAAGTACGCGAACCGGCTCACGGCCGCGCACCACCTCGAGCGCCTGCTGGCCGGCGTCACCCGCTGGACGCTGGTTCATGACCGCGAGCCCAAACGCGCGCCGCACCCTGCCGAGGATCTGTTCGAGCACTTGGTGCAATCGAGCCTCGACGCCTATCACGACCTGATCGCGAGGGACGGTTTCGTCGAGTTCTTTTCCCAGGCCACTCCGATCGACGCCATCGAGTCCAGCCATATCGGATCGCGCCCGCCGCGCCGCACCGGCCGGCGAGCCATCCAGGACCTGCGTGCGATCCCTTGGGTTTTCAGTTGGAGCCAGGCCCGGTTCAACCTGCCCGGCTGGTACGGTGTCGGCAGCGCGTTCCAACGCGTCCGCTCGACTGATCCAGTGGGGTGGCGATCGCTCAGCCGCGCGGCCAAAGATTGGCCGTTTCTCTCCTACCTTTTGCACAACGTCGAATTCAGTGTGGTTGCCGCTGACGCGGGGATCATGGCGGAGTACGCCCGCCTCGTAGAGGACGAAGTGGTCCGCGAGCGTATCCTCGGCCGGATCGTCGCGGAGCACCGGTTGACGCTGGAGGTGCTTTGCGCGCTCTTTGGCGGCAACCTGGAGGAACGGCGGCCCCGGCTGATGAAAGCGGTTGCGATTCGCCGCGAGGCTCTGCTTCGCCTGCACCGCGAGCAGATCGCGCTCCTACGCGAATGGCGCGCCGCGCTCGCCCGTGGCGGCCCGGAGGAAGCCGATTACATCTTGCCGCGGCTGCTGGTGACCGTCAACGCGATCGCGGGCGGATTGAAAACGACCGGGTGAGACGACGCGCCGCCAGGAGAGCACACCCGCGCGGGCTATACTAGGGTTCAGACATATGCCAGGAACCCGAAGGCGTGAGCGTCTACCCAAGGCCCACTCGGGTAAAGTCCGGCGAATAAATGCCGAAAGAACTACTGTGCGGGCGGTGGCCGACATCACCGGGCAGACGGGGTGTCTTGCCCTTGATTATGAGCACTTCTCTGTAGGGCGCTCTCTCATCGTTCATGCTGATTGCTTCGAGTGGCTCAGCCGGGTTCCCGCCGGCAGCATTCATGCAGTGGTGACGGACCCGCCGTATGGGGTGAAGGAATACGACTTTGACCAGTTAGAGAAGCGTTCCAACGGCAATGGCGGTATCTGGCGCATTCCGCCATCGTTCGACGGCCATGAGCGCGCGCCGCTACCGCGGTTCACAGCCCTGAACGACAAGGAACGGGACCACCTGCGGCGCTTCTTTGTTGAATGGGCCAAGGTCGTGCTTCATGCACTCCGGCCCGGCGGCCATGTCTTTGTTGCCAGCAACGCCTTCCTTTCGCAACTGGTCTTCAGTGCCCTGATTGACGGCGGGTTGGAGTTCCGCAGTCAACTTGTCCGCATCGTCCGCACCTTGCGCGGCGGTGACCGGCCCAAGAATGCTGAAGAAGAGTTCCTCGGCGTCAGTTCTCTACCGCGCGGCTGCTATGAGCCTTGGGGCATCTTCCGCAAGCCCATGCCCTCGGGTATGAAGGTTAGCGATTGCCTGCGCCGGTATCAGACGGGCGGGTTGTGCCGGACGGTGGATGATTCACCATTCGAGGATGTCATCTACAGCGAACGGACGCCACGCCGGGAGCGCGACATTGCCGACCATCCGAGTCTCAAGCCGCAATCGCTCCTGCGTCAGATTGTGCATGCCGCCTTGCCATTGGGGGAAGGGATCATTGTGGACCCGTTCAGCGGGTCCGGGTCTACCGTTGCCGCTGCCGAGGCGATGGGCTTGCTCTGCATCGGAGTCGAACGCCATCGAGACTATTTCGAGATGAGCCGGACAGCCGCGCCGCAACTTGCTGGCATAGAGACGCCAATGGCGATGGCCGGACAGATGACCTTGCTGTAGAGGGTCACTCTTTCTCGGGAACCGGCGCACCCGAGCGCAGCGCAGCGTCCATGTAAATCCAGTTGGCCATCATCTTCCGAAGTCCGCTGTTGGTGATGCTGGCGGTGATTGTTCTCCGGCTTGTTTCGGAGCGCCCGGCAAACAGCCAATCTTCCTTCTTCAATTGCGCGCCAACGACCATTCGGAAGCTGAAGGGTTTCGGCCCAATGCCCTTGCCCACGTCCGAGGGCCGGTTGCTGTCGAACACAAAGACCATCAGCCAAGTGTCTTCCGGGTTGTGGCCCTGCCACACCTTCAGGTAGCGGCTGCCTTTGATCTCGATGCCCTCGGTGCCGTGCTGACACATGTCATTCTCAAAACGATTGACCGGAATCAGGTCCGGGTGTCCGTTGTGGTAGCGGTTCTTCACAAGGCCCTGGCAATGTTTGGGAATGGCGGAACTCATGAACTCGCCCACGATGCTGCTGAAGTTCGCAGGCATCAGCATCGACTCCAAGCGCGCAAGCTGGCGGGTGTTCATTTGCACGTCGATGAACCCGAGGAAGTCAATGAACTCCTGCATGGCAGATTGAATGTGCTTAATGGAGCAGCCGAACGGGATGACGGTCCTGGAATTGAAACCAGTCGGGTCCAAGGGAAGCGGAGTGCATGCGATCTTTTCGGCCATGGGAGGCATATGGACGATGGAGTGTCCATGATGCCACAGCCCTGGGGCCGGATGTCAGCGCACCGCTCGCCCCTCAGCCCTGGACGGCCCTATTTTCCTTCAGGGAACCCTCGACAGGACCTGGATGGAAGCAGAACGGGCCACCCGGCTTTTTCAGAATTGCCCGCGTGTGCCTGATTTTACTGGTGGGCGGTGCAAGGCTCGAACTTGCGACCTCCTGCTTGTAAGGCAGGCGCTCTGACCAGCTGAGCTAACCGCCCGCACTCTCCTCTAATATACGCGATCCCGCCGCTGCGGTAGAACGCGAGGACGGTGCGCTACGCAGCTGTTTCGCGGGGTTCGCCGAAAACTTTTCGCGGGCGGCTGGGGATTTCGCCGACGGCCGCGTCAAGGATGTGGGGCATCAGGTTGCCGGCCGCGAGCGCAGTCTGCTCCAGACGATCCAGCCGCCCGGCGACGAGCGCCTGGTCGCGGGATGAGAGTCGCCCGGCTTGCCCGGGAGATCGGCCATTTACTTCGGCACCTGGTGGGCGCGCCAGAAGGAATAGATCCCGAAACCGGCCATCAGCGCGATGAAGAGCCCGCTCAACAGGAGCCGGAAAAAGCTTTCGGGGCCGCCGTCGAACTCGCGCACGCTTCGCACCGTCCGCGGCAGCGCCCAAAAAGCAAGTACGAAAAAGAAGAATCCGATGACCTGGTTCCACAACACACGCAGGGGGCGGATGATGGCGGGCACCACGTGGCGGAAAAACTGAAAGCCGCGAGCGACGGAGAGCATACTTCAGGGAATCCTTTATTAATGTTAGCAAGCGTGATGGAGCGACTGCCGTATCACTCTTCGGCGGTGCGGTACCACCCACGGTCACGGCAGTACTCACGCTAAGGTATGGAACAAAGGTTACAGGACGACAACGATTCGGCCGATGTGTAAAGTAGGCTTGTAGAGGCGCTTAGCCTTCACTACAATCAAGGCGGGTAACGAAACGCCGGGCCCGAAAATATGCAACGCAGGGCTGAGAAGAGGCATCAACTAGTTGAGGATGTTATTCTTGAGATGTTGCCCGGCAAAGGGGGCACGTTATGGACGAGAAGCTGAAAGTCCTAATGCAGGAGCTCGGAAACGCGATCAACGAATCGCTTTCTGATTCCGATCGGATTGCGGCAGCAATCGGTGACATCAGGCGAGCTGGCTATGACGTGTTTCTCGTTCTGGAAGCCACGATCGGATTCAACAAACGGGAGGAGGCTGCTGTCAACGAGGATGGCACAGCCGACGCCGTGCCTGAAGAGCGGAAATCACGCGCTTCCGGCCGGGAGTTTGAATCCACGGCCAAGATCAAATGGACCTCGCAGGACCAGAAGTTTCTGCGGGCATTGAAGATCTCTGTCGATGAAGAAGGACGTTAAGGGCTTTCGAACAGCTCTTGGTGTGCTGTCCAGGTTCTAGAGAGCGCCGCTTTGGGGCCCAATTCGGCTGCGCGGCGTTTCATGGGTGAAGCCATTCCCTCCACAGCTTTTCTCGGGTGACGAAGTGTCTCAGCCCGGCGCCGGATTCAGAGGTGGTACTGCTTGATTCTGCGGTAGAGGGTCGTCCGGCCAATACCGAGCATCTCGGCCGCCCGCGATCGATCACCCTTCGTGAACGCCAGCATGTCGAGGATTGCTTCGCGCTCCAGTTCTTCGAGACGTATCGCCCCGAAGCGTGGCGCGCCGCCGTTGCCCGCACTCGCGGCTTGCGCCATGGCAAGGCCCATCACGCGGCCCGGCGGCCTCCGGTCAAGCGCACTGCCGCCGAGCGCCGATGGCAGGTCTGCGATCGTCAGGTACGGTCCCGAGTTGATCGCCGTCATCCGCTGAATGCAATTCTCAAGCTCCCGCACATTGCCGGGCCAGTCATAGGAGCACATGACCTCGAGCAGATCGGGCGTGATGGTATGGTTGTTGCCATAGCGCGCCAGAAAGTGACCCGCCAGCTCCGGGATGTCTCCCTTGCGCTCGCGCACGGGAGGAATTCGGACCGTGATCACGTTCAAGCGGTAATAGAGGTCGCGGCGGAATGCGCCGCGCTCGACCTCACGCGCCAGCTCGCGGTTCGTAGCGGCAATGACCCGGAAGTTGGCCTTGCGCCGCGTCAACCCGCCGAGCGGCCGGGTCTCTTTCTCCTGAAGCACGCGCAGCAACTTTGCTTGCATTTCGATGGGGAACTCACCGATCTCGTCGAAGAACGCCGTGCCGCCCTCGGCCAGCTCGATCAGGCCGGCTTTGTTCGCCACCGCGCCGGTGAACGCGCCTTTTGTATGCCCGAAGAGTTCCGTCTCGAGCAGCGTGCCCAGCAACGAGCAATCGATCGGAACAAATGGGCCAGACGGGCTGACGGCATGGATCGCGCGCGCCACCACTTCCTTGCCCGTGCCCGTTTCGCCGAGCAGGAGAACCGGGGACTGGGAGCGCCCCAGCTTTCGGATGATTTGGCGGATCTGTTCGATTCGTGGCGAGTGGCCCACGAGCATGGGCCGAACTTCAAGAGGCTCTTGCGGCAAACGGTGCTCCCAACTCTATAAGTTGCCCTCCGGCCCGTCTACTCTCACAACAAAAGCCGCCGCATCCTCCGATTTCACGCGCCCGGCTAGCGCCGTGGCTTCCTCGATCGTCGCCGCGCGCCCCACCAGCACGCGCCACAGCGGCGGGTTGCCGTCGCGCAGTACAAGTCTGGCAGTGCCGTAGCGGCGCTCCATCTCTTTTTTTCGGCTCTCCGCGTTGGCGCGATCGCGGAACGCTCCGGCCTGCACGGCGTAGTAGCCCGGCACGGTCACGCTGGGAAGCGACACGACCCGCAGCCGCACCTTCGCCGTACCCGGTCCGAGCATGCCGATCTGCTGCGCCGCCGCGTGCGAGAGGTCGATGATCCTCCCCTCAACGAATGGTCCGCGGTCGTTGATGCGCACGTCCACCTCCCGGCCGTTCTCGAGATTCTGCACGCGCACCATCGTGCCAAACGGGAGTGTGCGGTGCGCCGCGGTGAGCGTCTCCATATCGTAGATCTCGCCGCTCGCGGACGCGCGCCCGTGGTACGGGTGACCGTACCAACTCGCGATGCCGGTCTCTTCGTACACTGCGGGGGACACCGGCGGGACGGGCACGCGCTTCTTCTTCGCGCAGGAGGAGAGCAGCAGCACGATCGCCAGCGCAACCGCGATGGAGCGCGTCATTCTCCCGATGCTAACACGGAAACAAATCTCGCTCTCCGCGTTTTTGTCCGTTCGAGGGCCTTGCCGCACCCCGGGTCCCGGAGCTCGACATGCATTTTTTTCTTGACTTTCTGCGCGAACAATCTTATATATGAATCACACTGCGATCTTTTTCGAGGGTCGCAAATTTGATGTTAAGGGAGAATCAGTCGATGAAGAACGCAACCAAGAAGGCTGCAAAGAAGAAGGCCGCTCCGAAAAAGAAAGGGAAGTAGCCGCTTCCGACAGGCAGCTTCACTACGGTTTCCATAGGGGCCCCGAGTTCCTCGGGGCCTTTTCTTTGTGACTCGAAGCTCCCGAAGGCGCGATCAGCGCCTCTCTTCTTCCTTCCCTCTCCGCAGCAGTAGCGTGCGAAACGTTTCTCCCATGCCGAACAGCAGCGTCTTGAGCTGCAATCGCCGGTGCGCCTCCTCCGCGGCGTTCGTGGCTGAGAGCGCGGCGGCGAATCCATCGGGCTCCCCGGCGTCGGCGAGAGTGCGGGCGAAGCTTTCGAAAAGCACGGTTTCGAATCCCCGGCGCGCGCCATGCTGCTCCAATGCACTGAAGCAGACGTGAGCGGTGATGTCGCGCTCACCCGGAGCGGCAAGGACATCCTCAAGCGCCGCATGGCGGTGGTAGCTCATAAGCGTGCCTTCGGGGAAGCGCGCCGATTCGCGTGTCGTATAGCCGTAGTCGATCGTGAACACGAATCCGCGCGTGATCCGTGCCGCGATCCGATTGAGCCACCGCAGCGCCTCGAGGTTCACTTCCACGTGATCGCCTTCCTCGAGCGGCGCCAGGTACTCACGGATGTACGCCTCGATCTCCGCATCGGCGGCGTCTCCTTCCAGCCACTGGAACCGCTCGCCGTGCCACCCGACGAGCATCTGGCGGTAACCCTTTCCCCGCCGCACCGCGGCCTCGACCGGGAGCGCATCGAAGAACTCGTTCGCGAAAACCAAGCCTGTGAAATTTTCCGGCAACGCGCCTCGGCCGCTATCGATTGGCACATAACGGTAATGCGAGAAGGCCTGCGCCATCTCCGCACGGCCTGCGCCGAGTTCGACGACCGTGAACTCCTCTGGCTCGCCCATCTCCTCGAAGAGGCGGCGAACACGCGCGGCGATCAGGCGGCCGAACACCGGCTGAAGTTGCTCGGCTGTGTAAAAATCTCCAGCCTTGCCGAAGGGGTCGCGCGTTCGGCGATAGTAGCCGTATTCGGGATGGTAGAGCGCAAGCTCCATGTAGCGGCGGAATGGGATCGGCCCCGAGCGCAGGATCTCATCGCGAATCAGTTCGGCGAGCGGAGTCATGGCGATTCCCGTTGTGGATTGTGGGTTGTGAAAACTAGAATCCGCAACCTACAGCGTACAACCGGTTAGGATATGACCAGGTGCCCCTTCCGGAAACCATTCGCGTCAAGATCAGTTCGGAGGAGGCTGGGGCCATCGCGCTGACGCCGGTGGTTGTGCGCGACCTCCCCATCCGCGAGCTCGTCGAGATGATGCTCGGAATTACCGGCAAGGACGTTCGGCGCGTGCACGAGCTGCTGCAACGTGGAACGCTCGTCAGCGGCGCGTCACGTTTGCGCTGGACGGGCTGGGACGCCGATCGCGCGGCGATCGAATCTTTGCTCGCCGCTTGTCCCGGCTCCGACCCGGGCCGGCCCTTTGATCCGCTGCTTTGCGTGCGCGCGATCCTGCGGGGCCCTGCCTGCCGAATCGAGATTTCACGCGAGGCCGCCGCGGCCCGGCGGATGATTCGAAGACGGAGCTTCTGGGAGCTGCTGCTCGAGTTCGCCCGCTCCACCGAGCTTCGGTACTGCGAGTACTCCTATAAAGAGCGGGCGGACTGCTATGCTGCCGAGCTCACTCCCGCGGCTGCCGCTGCGCTCAAGGGAAATGCAGGCAGGCTGAAGTATTCGAGCCTCGAAGCGCAAGTTCGAAGATCCGGCTTGGACCGCGTGGAGTTTTACGTAGCGCGCGCGGCCTGATTCGGCTATCATCGATTGCGGGGGTGAAGGCGCAATGCTCCAGGTGACCTCGGAATGCGATCTCGGCACGCTTGAATCCATTGTTCGCGGCGCGGCGCACCGCAAGGGGGCGAGCGTCGCCGCCATCACTCACATGGGGCAGCTTCTGCACGAGGCGGAAGCGGCCGGAGATGCGATCGTCTTCAGCATCTGCCAGCCGCAACTCTACGCGGCCCTGCTCGGCGCTGAGGTTCGCATGGCCGCATTTCTGCCCTGCCGGATCGCCGCGTATGCGCGTGGAAAGAAAACGTACCTGGAGACGCTGTCGCCGCTCGAATTCTGCCGGCTGCTCGGCCGCGAGGACCTGGCGCCGTTCGCCCATCCGCTCGAGGCATTGCTGTCCGGAATCCTAGACGAAGCGGCACAACCCGCCGCCGCCGTGCGCGCCATTGCAGGCGCCGATCGAGCTGGATTGGGTGCGACGGAGGAGCAGATGAGCGTGCGCGGGGCGATTCCTCAGCGAATCGACTGCCGCGGCACGAAGGTGGAGGAACTGGCGGGCACGGGCGAGCACGACGCCAAAGGCGGGTAGCGGCGCGACGATCGAGCCGCATGTGCGTTGTTGCAGCCGGCCCTCGCCTTGAAACGGGAGTTTTTCAGTGCCCTCCGACGCTTATCGCCCGCGCTTGGCGCGAGCCCGCACCTTCGTCTTGATCACAATCGGGGTGCCTGCAAAGCCGAACTGCCGCCGGAGTTGGTTCGCCAGGTGCCGCTCCTTGGAGAAGTGCAGCGGCTCCGCGCTGGCCGTAAACACCACAAACGTCGGCGGCCGTACCGACGCCTGCGTGATGTAGAGGATGCGCGGCTCGCCCTCCCATTCGAGCGCCTCGGAGAATCGGTTCAACTCACCCGTGGTCACGCGTTCGGAAGCCGATTCGTAGACCTCACGAATCCGCGCGGCGAGAGCCGGGACACCCGCGCCGGTTTTCGCCGAAATGAACGCCACCGCCGCGTAATCGAGGAACTTCAGTTCTTGCCGGATTTTTCGCTCGAAGGCTTGCCGGTCCTGCTTGGGCGCCGCGTCCCACTTGTTCACCAAGAGGATCACTCCGCGGCCCTCCTCGTGCGCGTAACCGGCGATGGTGGCGTCGGCCCCGACGACGCCTTCGGTCGCATCGAGCACAATGAGCACAACGTTCGCCATGCGTATATTCCGGCGCGCCATCACGACGCTCAGCTTCTCGGCCATGAGTTTCGTTTTGCCTTTACGCCGGATGCCCGCCGTGTCCACGAAGATGTATCGCACGCCGTCGCGCTCGACAGCGACATCGACCGAGTCGCGCGTCGTGCCCGCGATTGGCGAAACAATCGTGCGTTCTTCGCCCACCAGCGCGTTCAGCAGGGTCGATTTGCCGACGTTCGGCCGCCCGACGATCGCGACCTTGATCCTCACCTCGGGCTTCGGTGTTTCCGCGGCGCCGGCGGTGAATCCCGCGGTGACGTGCTCGAGCAGGTCGTCAAGGCCCAGCCTGTGCTCAGCCGAGACCGGGAAGAGGTCGCGGAAGCCGAGCGAGTAAAAGTCGTGCGCTAGGACCTCGCGCGAGGCCGCGTCGATCTTGTTGACGGCGGCCGAAACCGGCTTGCCGAGCTGTCGCAGCAATTGCGCCAGGTCGCGGTCGCTGCCGGTGATCTCTGTGCGCCCGTCGATCAGGAAAATGATATGCGCGGCGCTCTGGAGCGCCACCCGCGCTTGCTTGAGCACCTGCGCGGGAATAAACTCGGAGTCCCTCGGAATGATGCCGCCCGTATCAATCAGCTCGAAGCGGCGCCCGCGATACTCAGCTTCGCCGTGCAGGCGGTCGCGCGTGATTCCCGGCTCGTCGCCGACGATCGCGCGCCGCTGGCCGATGATCGCGTTGAACAGCGTGGACTTGCCGACGTTCGGTCTGCCCACGATCACGACGGAGGGCAGACCCCCGGTTTCGGACATTCGTGCGCAACTCCCTTCAGCGATTCACCGCTCGCATCCCGATTTCCGCGTAGCGGGCACCCGCAGCGGCGCCAAGCGGCGCGAGTTCGCCGATCCGCGCCAGATCTTCCGGCGTCAGCTCGACATCCACGGCGGCTGCATTCTCTTCTAGGTACTTGCGGCGCTTGGTTCCAGGAATTGGCACGATATCGTCCCACTGCGCCAACGCCCAGCGGAGCGCGAGTTGTGCGGGCGTGCACTGTTTCTCAGCCGCCATCGCGCGGATCCGCTCGACCAGCTGCATGTTCCGCGTGAAGTTCTCGCCCTGAAACCGCGGCACGCCTCGCCGGAAATCGTCCGGCGCAAGGTCGTCGATGCTCTTGATCTGCCCGGTCAGGAAGCCGCGTCCGAGCGGACTGTAAGCGACGAACGTGATTCCCAACTCGCGGCACGTGGGCAGGATCTCCCGTTCCGGGTCGCGCGTCCACAGCGAATACTCGCTCTGGAGTGCCGTGATCGGGTGCACCTTGACTGCGCGGCGAATCGTCTGCGGCGCAGCTTCGGACATCCCGAGGTACCGCACCTTGCCCTCTTTCACCAACCCAGCCATCGCGCCGATGGTTTCCTCGATCGGCGTGGCGGGATCGACGCGGTGCTGGTAGTACAGGTCGATCACGTCCACGCCGAGCCGCTTCAGACTTCCCTCGCAGGACTGCCGCACGTACTCCGGCCGCCCGTTCACGCCGCGCACATTCGGGTCCAGGCCGCGCACGATGCCGAACTTCGTCGCCAGCACCACCTCTTTACGCCGGCCCTTGATCGCGCGGCCCACCAGTTCCTCATTGTGGTTCCTGCCGTAAATGTCGGCGGTGTCCAGAAAGTTCACCCCGAGCTCGAGCGCGCGATGGATGGTCGCAATCGATTCCCGCTCGTCCGCGGGGCCATAGAACTCGGACATGCCCATGCACCCCAACCCGATAGCGGAAACGGTCACGCCGGTTTTCCCCAATCGTCTCTGTTCCATGAGTGCCTCCCTCCCCAACCTACTACGATTGAACGCCGCAGTTCTGGTTTTCCGGCGCCCTCGCATCCGGCGATTCTGGCGTGACGCATTCTCCGATGGCCGGGGCCGGGCCGCCGCAAGATCGAAGCGCTGCTTCGGGCGTGCGCGCAGGAATAGAACTTACCGTGCGAGCACCGGCTCCAGCTTGGCCGCCAGCTCTTCGTACGTCATGTTGTCCGGGTGGTACATGCGGACGATGCCCTGCCGGTCGATGAGCACGAGCGTGGGTACGTTGCTTGCGCCGTAGCGCTTGAAATTCTCCTCCCTCGTCGGAACGGGCATGTCTTGAAGCGCGCCGTAAACTTTCCGGCGAACCTCGTCGATGTACTTCAGCTCGGCAGCGGGTGGAGCTTCCTGGCCGCGCGCGACATACCCGTAACACTGCGTCGGCCCGATCAACAGCAGCCCTCGCGAGCCGTACGCGGCTTGAAGCTTCACCAGCGCCGGGATCTCAGCCTTGCAGTCCGGGCACCAGTGCGCCCAAAAGAACAGCAGCACCGGGTGGCCCTTCAACGATTCGAGCGGCTGCGGCCGCGGGCCAAGCCATTCGCCAATGTCGAGCGGCGGCGCAGGCCGGCCCTCGAGCGTCAGGAGGTTCAGCATCTTCTGAAGGCGCGTGCGGATCGAGGCGCCTCCAAAGCTGCCCATCTCCGCCTGGAGAAAGCTCACAGCCTCGGCGCGCTCGCCCCGCTCCGCCAGCACGCCGGCGTGCACCTCCATCGCTGCGCCGAGCGCGAGCGGCAGGTGCGGCTCGGCATCGAGCGGGCGCGTCTTGAGCTGGTCGAGGGCCAACCGCTGTGTCTCGGCAGCGTAAGCGTCGGCTCGGTCGAGCTGCTTCGCCTGAAGCGCGCCGCGCCCGAGCCAGGAAAGCGCTTCCAGCCACTCCGGGGTGACGCCGTTCTGCTTGCGATACGTGTCGATCCGCTGACTCGCTGCGGGAAAATCGTCGCGCGCGACCGCCTCGCGTACGTCCGCCACAATTCCGGCCGACGCCGCCCCGGCCAACAACAGGACAGGAATCAGCAGCCGCCTCATCTTCAACCAGGATATCAACCGGGCCGTGATGGGAGCTCCACTTTGACCACATTCAGAATTGGCGCCGGGACGCTCAAGATGCGAGCCGGCGTAGTGCCTCCCCCGTGGTCAGCACCGTGCAGTATTCCTCGTGCATGTTGGCCAGGGACATTGCGTGGACTTCCTCGGCGGTGCGCACTCGTCCCTTCCAATCGGGACGCGCGAAGGTAAAGCACGCGTCCTCGACCAGGTACGTCTGAAATCCAAGATTCCCAGCCATGCGCACGGTTGCTTCGACGGAATTATTCGTGATCACGCCCGCCACGACCAGGGTTGTGTGGCCGGCGTTTTGAAGCTGTTGCTCGAGATCCGTGTGGACGAAGGCGCTGTTGGTTCGCTTCGCGACGATTGTCTCGCCTGGCAGGGGCCCGGCTTCCGGTTTGAAATCGTTGCCGCGCTGCCCGGGGCGATAAGGGGAATCGGCGGAGCGGGAATCGTGGCGCACATGATAGATGGGGAGCTTGCTCTGTCGCCACGCTGCCAGAAGGCGCGCGATGTTGCGCTCGGCGTTGGGGTTATTGCGATTCCCGTACCGCTCCCACAAGGGGTCATCAATTGCATTCTGGACGTTTATGACGACCAGCGCCGGTTTCGTCAGGTACCCGCCCATTACATGCGGCTCAGCCGGCTTTTGGAGCGGCGGCGGGCTTCTCAGCCGCATCTGCCTTCAGGTTGAGGCTCTTGAGATATTCGCGGAACGGCCCGCCCAGATCGTACCGGCGCAGCGCGAACTCAACCGTCGCCTTCAGGAAGCCCAGCTTATCGCCCGCGTCGTACCGCGTCCCCTCGAAACGGTAGCCGTAGATCGGGCGGCTGCGCAACAGGTGCTTCAACCCGTCGGTCAACTGCATTTCTCCGAGCGGGCCCGCGTCGGTAGCTTCGAGCGAGGGAAAAATCTCCGGCGTCAGCACGTAACGCCCGACGATCGCCAGGTTCGAAGGCGCTTCCTTCTGCTTCGGCTTCTCCACCATGGTGCGGATGCGGTACAGGCGATCGCGGCAGCCATTATGGGCGACCGGTTCCGCATCCACCACGCCGTAAGCGGAGATGTTCTCAGGCGCCACCTCCATCAGGGCCACCACCGGCGCACCGAAGAACTCGTAAACGTCCAGCAATTGGCGCAAGCAGGGAATTTCGGCGTCGATCACGTCGTCGGAGAGCACCACCGCGAACGGCTCGTTCCCGACGATCGCCCGCGCGCGGAGCACGGCATGGCCCAGCCCCAGGGCCTCGCGCTGCCGGACGTAAGCCACATCGATCATATCCGAGATCGAACGCACCGTCGCCAGCAGCTCTTTTTTCTTGCGCATCTCGAGCAGATGCTCCAGCTCGAAGCTCACGTCGAAGTGGTCTTCAATCGCGCTCTTCCCCCGGCCGGTGACGATCAGGATGTTTTGAATTCCCGAGTGGATCGCCTCCTCGACGCCGTATTGGATCAGCGGTTTATCGACCAGTGGCAGCATTTCCTTCGGCTGGGCTTTGGTCGCGGGCAGGAACCGCGTGCCCAGGCCGGCGGCGGGGAAGACCGCCTTTCGCACTTTGGGAATCATGACCACATTGTAGTCCCGCGGCCCGTCTCCGCGTGGCGCGCCGGTTGTGCGGACCGCTTACAGCGCCCGCAGCAAGACTTCGCACAACTCTTCGGGCGTGAGCGCGATGGGATTGCCCTTCATACTGCTCGCGCGGGCGGATTTTTCGGCCAGCGCGGGCGCGTCTTGCTCGCCAATGCCGTAGGAGCGCAGTGGAGGTATGCCCAGCTTCAAGCAGAGGCCGGCCACCCACCTCGCGCCGTCTTCGGCGGGCGCGCCGCTATTGGTAAGGATGCGCGCGATGGTCCCGTAGCGTCGCAGCGCCTCGCTTTCGGGCGCCCGGGCGCGCAAGGCCCGGATGTTGACGTCCATTCCAGGGGCGAGCAGCGCCGCGCAGACCGCTCCGTGCGGGGCGGGGAACATGCCGCCGATGGGCGCCGCCAGTCCGTGGACCACGCCCAGGCCGGCGTTAGCGAGCGCGAGACCTCCCAGCAGACTGGCCAGGGCCATATTGGTCCTCGCCCCAGCGTCATGCGGATCGGCATAGGCGCGGCTCAGAGCGCCAGCGGCCCGCTCGATGCCTTCTAGGCAGAACATATCGGTCATCGCGTTGGCGCGCACGGAAACGTACGGCTCAATGAGCTGCGTCAGCGCGTCCAAGCCGGTCGAAGCCGTAATCGCCGGCGGCAGATCGAAGGTCAGCTCGGGATCGACCACCGCTAGGCGCGGCAGCATAAGCGGGCTCCTCAGGCTGGCTTTGACACGGTGCTCCGGCGAAGCCAGCACGGAGTTGCGCGTTACCTCGGCGCCGGTCCCGGCGGTGGTCGGCACGGCAATGAACGGCGCGGAAGGCGCTCGAAGAGGCCGGCCCTCGCCGATGACCTCTAGATAAGTCAGCGGGTCGCCGCCGTTCGCCAGGAGCGCAGCAATCGCCTTTGCGCAATCGATCGCGCTGCCTCCGCCAAACCCGATCACGAGATCGCACGCTTCGGTGCGGGCCAGCTCAGTGCCGTTGCGCACGAGCCCGATGGTCGGCTCGCCGGCGGCGGCGAAAGGCACCGAGGCGACGCCGGCGGCGCTGAGATCGGAAACCAGTGCTGCGGCGCGCCCCTCTGAGCTGCCCGTTACGAGCAGCGCCCGGCAGCCCATCTGCTTTGCGGCCGGCGCGATCTCGCGCCGCGTGCCGGGCCCGAACAGAATCCGGGTGGCAGTGGCGAATTCAAAGTGGATTCGCTCACCCGCTGGCTTCCGCTCACGAGCCATGCCGCTCACCAGCCGTCATCGCCCGGGAAAACGTTAGAGTACTTTACGCTCGTGCGCGGCTCGGCCATCATTCCGGCCACCGTATCGCGCCACTTTTGGTAGTGCGCGGTTTCCTTGTGCGCGGCTGGAGCGGCGGCCGTGCGGTACGCCTCGACCAGAACGAAACGCGCGGGGTCGTCCGTCTGCTGGAGGACATCGAACCGGGCGATGCCCGGCTCCTGAACGCTATGCCGTGCGTTTTCGACGCTGGCTTGCTGGAACGCCTCGATAAATTCCGGCTTGACGTGTGCGTGTACGTGGACGATGAACATGGTCATCTCTATTTTGCGCGCAATTCGAGCCGGAATTGGAATGCCAGACCGCCGGACCGCGGCCGTAAGGGAGCCGGCATGGCGGCTTCTGCCTCATGCCGCGAATGCTCTCGTGAAGAGGTAAAACGCGGCGATCAACAGTGCAAGATACAGGAGCACACCAATGTACACGCGGCGCCAGGTGCGCAGGAACGGCGGCGGCTCGTCCGCAACCTGTTTCATCGCCAAGCTTCCTTCATCTCGGGGCTCATAAGCGGTATGGCGTTAGCCACGATCGGCGCTCGGGTCGCGCTCCCAAGCATATAGATTTATTCTCCGCTATTCGCATGGACGGATGGCCGCCGGTCCCGATAGGCCCTCGCCTTGAACACGGTTTTGCACCCGGCCTTTTTCAATGCGGCGGGTTACAAGGCGGGGTCCTGGCCGCCGGTCGATACGCAGGGGGACGAAACGCGCGCCGGGTGATCGGCTAACCGGCGAACAGAACCAGCGCCTCAGCCTGCCGGGGCGGGCCGAGGTTGATACAATTATGCCCCGGAGGGATCAATGAAAACGTTCAACAACCGGAGGTCCTATGCGGGACCGGGATCGAGGGAAGTTAGGGGCGGCAAGCTGCGCGGAATGACCGACGGCTCGGATCATTTCTTTTTCCTATGTCCGCGATGTGCGGATAACACCATACTGCAGATTCTTGATTTCTGGGTGGTGCGGGACGCCCCGGCTACCTACGAACTAGAGCACAGACCCAAGGCGAAGCGTGATTTCAAGATCGCCATGAGCATCCATTGCCTGAAATGCAAGCTGACGGATTTCGTTGAAATCAGCAACGACGCATGGCAAGGCGGAAAGATCACGGGTGACGAGCTAGTCGAAGGGCCTCCAATCTATTCAGACATTGGTACACCGAGGTGAACTGATGGCTCCATAGCGAGCGTGCGGGGTACGCTTGCGTATCATCGTTACAACAGGACCTCCATACACGCTTAACGTGCTTTATTCTGAGACGACCCCTTCCACTCCCGAGCTAGGCGCTGGGCTTCGGCGATCTGATCCGGCGTCATCTTGCCGGCGATAGCGTCTCGATACTTGATACCGTCCGCATGACCGTTAGCACCTGCCAGATTGAACCACATGTGCGCCTGAATGTAATCCTGCGGGACGCCTTGGCCATTCTCGTACATGATGCCGAGATTCCACTGAGCTATGGCTTCGTTCTGGTCGGCGGCTTTGCGATACCAGAAGATAGCCTCCTTGTTGTCCTGTTGGACACCTTTGCCTTCGTCATACATGACACCGAGGCTGAACTGCGCAGACGCGTATCCTTGATCTGCCGCCAAACGGAACCGCCGCCTGGCTTCCTTGTAGTCCTGCGGGACGCCTTGACCGTTGTAATACATGACACCGAGGTTGAACTGCGCCGATGCGACTCCCTGCTCCGCCGCCATACGGTACCACTTTGCGGCTTCCTTGTAGTCTTGTGGGACACCGTCGCCCTTTTCATACATGACGCCGAGGTTGCACTGCGCAAGTGCATCTCCCTGCTCCGCCGCCATACGGTACCACTTTGCGGCTTCCTTGTAGTCTTGTGGGACACCGTCGCCCTTTTCATACATGACGCCGAGGTTGAACGGCGCAAGTGCATCTCCCCGGTCAGCCGCCATACGAAGCCACTTCGCGGCTTCCTTGTAGTCCTGCGGGACACCGTCGCCCTTTTCATACATGACGCCGAGGTTATGCTGTGCATCTGCCTCGCCTTGGTCCGCCGCCAAGCGGTACCAGCGCAAGGCCTCCTTGTAATCCTGCGGGACACCATAACCGAAGTGATACATGGCGCCTAGCATGATCTGCGCAGCCGCGTTCCCCTGCTTTGCCAACGGCAGGAGTTCTTTGAGCGCTGTTGCATAATCACCTTTGTTATATGCCTTCTGCCCTGCCGCGAGGTCGGCGGCGAACGCTGATACGCAGAGCGCGAAAAACAAGATTGCGGCTTTCATGGACACAGAATAGCGCCTTTCATTTTTACACGGTGGCCGCCCCGCGGCGAGGTGGTCAAGCCGCGCCCGACGCAAACCGCGCCGGAGATCCAGGAAATCCGGCCTCTGGGCTTCCCTTGATTTCAGGGCTTCTCTTTATTTCAGAACCTTGCCCGCGCTCAGCAGGTTTGCGAAAATGCGGAACGCGCCGGGGACGCCGGCCGGCAGTTGCCGGAACCAGGAATACGCCGTGAAGACGTAGGCGCCCTGTCCGTATCGCGCGTAGAGCGTTCCGCCCGCGTGCTGCGGCTCGTTCAGATCGTGCGATTCGAAGAGCGTCTTGTAGCGCGGGTCCCATTCCGATGCGAAGTAGAGCCCGCGTTCCTGCACCCAGCCCTCGAAATCGGCCGCCGTAATCCGGTTCGGGGATTGGAGCAGCGGGCTCTTCGGATCCGGGAACCGGACGGGCGCATCTGGGCCGGTGACTCGCTCATGGCTGATCGTAACCGGGTAGGGGCCGATATCGAGCGCCCCGGTGGGGCGGCCATAATCCAGCACGTTGTACTGGACGACGAGCGTTCCGCCTCCTTTCACGTAATCCAGCAGCCGCCGCTGGTTGGCGCGCAGATCGGCGCGCACGTTGAAAGCGCGCACGCCGGTCGCGATGGCGTCGAAGCGGCTCAAATCGCCGCTCGCAAGATCGGCGGCGCTGAGCGGCGCGACCTCGCATCCCAACTGCCGCAGGGCCGCGGGCATCTCGTCGCCCGCGCCCATCACGTATCCGATCCGCTTGGCGAGAATGTGAATGTCCGCGCGCACCAGCTTCGCTTCCGGCGGCGTGAAAACCGTCTGCGGCCGGATGTGCGGGTACGCGATCACATCCATGCCGGCGCCGGGTTCGCGCCCGCCGGCCCGGAC
>CAWIHA010000012.1:0-29571 GCA_963835855.1 Bryobacterales bacterium
CCTGGGCCTGTACCCAGGCGAGCACCCAGACAACCTTTGTGAAGAGGGAACGATTGGTAAAACATGCCCGCTATTACTGGCTACTGCTGGCGGAGAGCCATCTGACGCGGCGGCTGTTCCAGGCGATGGTGCAGCGGATCGCAGCGCTGCCGGTGCCGACCGGATAGGCCGCGGGAGGGAAGCAAACCGGGCGAAGGAGGGAGGGGATGGATAGGTGTCTGAGAAACCGCTTGAAATAAGGCACTTCCAGGTTCTTACGTACCCGGAGGAGGCAGAGATGACGCTTCCTTGGGCTGCCCGAAATGGAAAAAAGTGAAAAAGCGCGCAAAAGTGGGCGATACGTATAATCGACGGCGGCCAGGAAGCCAAAATGACGGAAATCCTGGGTCACAACATAACTTACAAGGAGCTATGCACCATGAAGTACGCAATCGCCTTCCTCCTGTTTTTGCTGTCAACCTTTTCGGCCATCCTCCACGCCCAGCCCGTTGTCCGCGGCCCCCACACCTGCACGAATGCCAGCATCGCCGGCCCTTATGGCTATACGATTAGTGGGCTAGTTGTAAACGGTGACGGCAGCTTCACCCCTGACGCCGACTCTGGCACCATAACTTCGGATGGCAACGGCAATCTCACAGGCTTCGATACGGACAATCTAGGCGGGCAAATCCAATCGCAAACTTTCACCGGCACATACACCGTCAATTCCGATTGTAGAAGCTCTGCTTCGATCACCAGTAATTATGGTGTAGTGCGAAACTTCAACCTTGTGATCGTGGATAACGGCCAGGAAATTTTGCTCATCGAAAGTGATGCTGGAGTAGTTGTTTCCGGCAGTGCAAAGCTGCAGCATACCAATTGCACACCCGAGACAATCAGTGGTCCGTATGGCCTCGCCATAAGCGGTTGGACTTATGACGCAAGCGGTACAGGTTGGGGATACGCGGGGTCAGGAAAGGTACTTGTTGACGGGGCAGGCGGGTGGTCCTTGCAGGCCACTGCCAACCAGGGTGGAACAATGGCAAACTGGACTAGTTCTGGCCAGTACTCGGTGAATGCAGACTGCACCGGCAGCGCCACCTTTACAGACGCGCAAGACAATCCATTTCATCTAAACTTCGTCGTGCTGGCTGGGGGCCGCGAGGTTCAGTTCATCGAGACAGATGCCGGCACTACCATCTCAGGATCAGCTCAACAGCTTTTTGCGCCTGATCAGGTTCTTCCCCAGCTTGCTTTCGGCGGCGGCTGGTATACGGCGTTGTATTTTACGAACACCAGCGCAAGCGCAGTCTCTTTCCCAGTAAGCTTTGTCGGCGACAACGGCAGCCCTCTGAGCCTCCCCTCCGTAGGCGGCTCTTCCACGACTGTCAATCTCGCCCCGCGCGGCACAGCCATCATCGAAGCTCCCAATGTGGGGCAGGTGGCGCAGGGATATGCCGTTGTGTCGTTGCCGGATGGGATCGTGGGCCACGGTATATTCCGCTCGATCGTGGCTGGGGGTAATGACCAGGAAGCCGTGGTGCCCCTTTCCGCCGCGTCAACTACAACGAGTACTCTCATTTGGGACGATACCAACTTCGTCACCGCCGTCGCGGTTGTCAACCCAAGTTCTGTAGCTACGACGGTTTCCATTACCGTTTGGGACAATTCCGGCAACACGATCGGAACTTCCTCCATCGCACTGGCCGCAAAGAGCAAGACCGCCGCCGCCCTGCGGGATCTTCCCGGCTTAGCAGGCGTAGTGGGCAAACGGGGTTCCGCCGAATTCACTGTCAATTCCGGCAACGTGGCGGTCCTGGGGCTTCGCTTCAACGGTGCGGCCTTCACTTCTATCCCGACGGCGGATAGGTAGGGTTTCTTGGAGAGAGTCGAGAGCTTATCGTTGACTCAAAAACAACGCGCCGCTAAATCGCGACCGGCGCCTGCTCCACAATCTGGATGCCGAAAGCCTCCAGGCCCACGACTTTGCGCGGGTGGTTCGTCAGCAGCCGGATGGTGTGCAGACCCAAGTCGGAAAGGATTTGCGCGCCTATGCCGCTTTCATATTGCAGCAGCCGTTGGCCATCGGGGCCCGAGTAATGCGTGAAATCGCGCGCGTGCGGCACGAGCTGGCCAATGCTGCATTCGGGGTGCGCGATCCGGATTCCCGAACCGGTCTGGTGCAGGTAAACGAACACGCCTGCGCCTTCCAAGGCGATGCGCTCGAGCGAGCCCCGGATCATCTTCTGGCACTCGCAGGTGCTGGCTCCGAAAACGTCGCCGTAAATGCAGTGCGAGTGCATCCGCACCAGCACGTTCTCCCGGCCCGCCGGTTCGCCGCATACGAGCGCCATGTGCAGCTCGGGATCGGTTGCAGTTGCATAGACGATGGTCTTGAAGCCGCCGAACGGCGTGGTGAAGCAGCCCTCGGCGACGCGGCGGACGAACCGCTCGTGCTGGAGGCGGTAGCGAATCAGTTCGGCCACCGAAATCATTTTCAGGCTGTGCCGGCGGCAGAACTCCCGGAGCTCGGGCACACGCGCCATGCTTCCGTCCTCGTTCATCACTTCGCAGATGGCTCCGGCCGGATAGAGGCCCGCCAGCCGCGCCAGATCGACGGCTGCCTCGGTTTGGCCTGAGCGCACGAGCACGCCGCCCTCCCGGGCGCGCAGCGGAAACACATGGCCGGGGCGAGCCAGATCGCTGGGACGGCTCTCGGGGGCGATTGCAACACGGATGGTACGTGCGCGGTCGTAAGCGGAGATACCGGTGGTTATGCCCTCGCGCGCGTCGATCGGCTCGCAAAACGCCGTGCCGAAGCGCGACGTGTTGTTCGGGGAAAGCAGCGGCAGATGCAGCTCGTCGCAGCGCTCGGGGGTCATTGCCAGGCAGATCAGCCCGCGGCCGTGAGTGGCCATGAAGTTGATGATTTCCGGCGTGACCTTCTCGGCCGCCACCGTGAGGTCACCTTCGTTCTCCCGGTCCTCATCATCGACGACGACAAGCATGCGGCCGGAGCGAATCTCCTCGATGGCCTCCACGATCGGGGCGAACGGCATAGAAGACCAGTATCCGATACCGGCCCTGCGCGAGCCAACCGCCGTCGTGCTTCTGCGGGGTCCGGGCTGGGCATGCACGGCCGCTCCAACGGCCCACGGTAAATCTCAAAAGGGCCTCAACCCGGCCTATTCACAGCAGCCCGTTTCAATCCTCGGGCCGCGCCTGCCGGCCTGAGCTGAGCAGCCGCAGAGCCTCTCCGGTCAGCGCCCGCAGGAATGGCGCCCCCCAGATGCCGATCGAAAGCAGCGACCCGAAAAGAAAGACTGCGCCGATGCTTTCCCTGCCCTCACGCTGCCAATAGACGTCGCGCAGGTTGAGCCAGAGCGCGAACTCATCCAGCGTGAGTGCTGCGCCCGCGCCGTAAAACAGCGCCATGAGGCGGCCCATCCAAGTCGATTTGCCGCCCTCGCCGGTGCCGATTTGAATCAGCCACCCGTAGCCGACGAGCAGCAACAGCAGGATGCCCCAGACCAGGTGGTGGATATGGTATCCGCCCACCTCGATGTTATGGAACGGTCCGCGGCCCGCGCGGATGGCGTGCGTCAGCGAGCGCACCGTCGCGAACGTCAGGAAGAACCCGATCGAGGCCAGAAACAGCCGCTCGCGCGGCGTCTCCGGGAAGTGCTCGCGGTAGAGAGCGCGCAATCGCGGCCCAAGCGCCGCGGCAACCAGGAGCAGAATGGTGAGCGCCCCAATGATCCGGATGCCCCATGTGATCGGGGAGACGTGCATGCTCCCAGCGTACGCGGTTCCGAAGCGCCCGAAAAGCTGCTAGGCGCCGCGGGCCAAGCCCCAATTCTGCGTCCGCACCCAGCGCTCGAGTGTGGTGAGGGGCGGATACTCGCGGCGGACCGCTGCGATATCGGCGTGATAGCCGGCGTCCTGGAACCAGCGCCACATCGCCGTCATCTCGCGGCCGGCCCGGCGCTCGTACTCATCCCATGGCGTCTGGGTGTAGCGGACCTCGCGGCCCAGCACACGGCTGAGCAGCGCTGCCAGGTCTTTCGGCGAGATCTCGTCGTCGGCGATATCAAGCGCGCGCCCCGTCCATTTTTGCTGATGCTCGAAGGCGCTGGCGGCGAGCGCGCCGATATCATCGACCGCGATCATCTGCAGCTTGCGATCGGGCGTGAGCGGCGACTCGATCTTGCCCTCGCGAACCATGCCGGCCATGCCGAGCAGATTTTCCATGAAGAAAACCGGGCGCAGGATCGTGTAGGGCATGCCGAGCGAGCGGATGTGTTCCTCAATCTGGAACTTGCTTTCAAAATGTGGGATGCCGGTGCGTTGATCGGCGCTGCCAACCGAGCTGTAGACGAAGTGGCTGATCCGCGAGCGTTGCGCGGCGTCCGCCAGGTTCTTGCCCTGGCGCACCTCGGCCTCGACCCCGGCTTCATACGGGGTCTGGACCCCGAACACGCCGTAGACTCCATCGAGAGCCCTGCTGAGCGATGCGGGATTGTCCATGTCTCCGCGGACGACTTCGGTCCCCCGGCCCGCCAGTGCGCGGGCAGCGGGCTTGTCCGGATCACGAGTCAGCGCGCGAATCGGGAAACCGCGGTCACGAAGATGGCGCAAGGCGGCGCCGCCCTGCTTGCCGGTCGCACCGGTGACAAGGATCATTCGCTGTGTATTATTTCCCATTGGTCCCCTCCTCGTTCCATTATCGCGCTGCGGATGAGGGTTGCGTGTCACGGCTTATGCGCGGCGAATGCCGCCCCGCTCCAAGCGCCTAGATCGCCGTACAGACAACAAACGGCGCTGTTTAATGCATTCCGATGGCTTGAACGACGGTACGCCTGTACCCTTGTTCGAAGAGGGGCGCACACTGGGCTACCTGGCAGCCGGAGCACGAGTTTCCCGGCTACGCGCCCCGAAATTCCACGCGTCCGCACCGTCGTTTTTCCGATGACGGTGGAAAGTGCGCTGTGAGGCAGCCAATGCACAAACCCATAAAATACGTCGAAAAGCTCGCCAGCATCGCGGCTGGCGGCATCTGGAGCGTTTTTGAGCGCGTCAACCGTATCCGCCGGAACCCGTCGTTCACTCCCAAATGGTCGGAAAAGCCGCTGCTGAAATCCTGGGAAAAACCGAAGCCGCCGCTCGGCTGGCCGCGCGAAACCGATTCGTTGTGCCCGAAATGCGTGCCGCAAATCCGGAAAGAAATCCTCGACGGCAAACAGCCGCTGAGCGTGCTGCTCAACGGCGATCGCCCCGGCGAGATCAAAGCGCGGATCATCGAGCGCTACGGCCAGATCCTGATGGCGAAGGATTGCCCCAAGCACGGCCACTTCGAAGACGTGATGGCGATCGACACGGCCTTCTTCCGGCACCTCGAGCAGGTCTTTCCAGGCCGCGACATTCGCGCGCATAACGACGAGCGGCTCCATAAGCACGGCAGCAGCACCATTACGCACGGGCGCGGGTCGGTGCTCACAATCGACCTCACGAATCGCTGCAACATGATGTGCGATCCGTGTTTTATGGATGCCAACCAGGTCGGTTTCGTCTACGAGCTCTCCTGGGAGGAGATCAAGACGCTGCTCGATAACGCGATTTCGATCAAGCCGAAGCGCCAGATGTCGGTTCAGTTCTCTGGCGGCGAACCGACGCTCTCGCCTCACTTCATCGAGGCGATCGCCTACGCGCGCAAGGTCGGCTACAACAGCGTGCAGGCGGCGACGAACGGCATCGAGTTCGCCAAGAGCTTCGATTTCTGCAAACGGGCCGCCGATGCCGGGCTGCGCTATGCATATCTCCAGTTTGATGGCATCGGCAACGCGGCGAACTCGCATCGCAAGGTCGGCAATCTGTTCGACGTGAAGCTGCAAGCGATCGAGAACCTGCACGCGGCTGGCGTCGATATTGTGCCGGTCACCACGATCATTAACGGCATCAACAACGAGCAGGTGGGCCGCATTATCCAGTTCGCGCTCGACAACCCGAAAAAGATCGCCTTCTGCTCGTTCCAACCAGTCTCGTTCACCGGCCGCGATGAGGCGGTCAGCGACGAGCGGCGCAAAGCGCAGCGCTATACGCTTTCGCACCTGGCGCATGACGTCAAGAATCAGCTCGGCATGGGAGAACCGGCGCGCGACTGGTATCCGCTGTCCTTCATCAGCACGTTCTCCGATTGGGGCATGCTGAGTTGCGGCTGCCATCCGAACTGCGGTGTCGGCATGGCCATCATGGTGGACAAGGAAACGAAGGAAGCCGTGCCGGTGACCGCGTTCCTGAACGGCGACCGGCTCGCCCGCGACGTCGCCGCGATCAACGATGCAGCGCGCGGCAAGTTCCTCTCCATAGCTGGGATGGCGCTCGCGCTGATGCGCAACTACAATTCCTTCAAAGCGCCGGCGCATCTCCGCATCATCGATCTGTTCAAGAAATTCGATAAGACGTTCGGTGCCACCGGCCACGACTACGGCAAAGTGTCGGGCGACCGCACACGCGACGATATCGAGAAGCGCCGCCGCGACCGCTGGAACTTTCTGTTCATCGCCGGCATGTGGTTCCAGGATCTGTTAAACTACGACTTCCGCCGCACCGAGCAGTGCATCATCCCGTACGCTACGGAGGAAGGCGAGATTTCATTCTGCGCTTACAACACCGGCATCGGCTGGCGCAATATCGTCGAGAAGATGCACATGACCGCCACGCTCACCAAATGGTACGAGGAGCACGGGCGGCATGAGATTTTCGCCGGAGGCAAGAAGGTCGGCTTGGATACCGTCGAGCATCACCTCGTGCTCCGCGAAGAGCTTATCACGAAGGAGGAACAGCACGACCTCGACCAGCTTGGCATCGCCAAGAACGCGCGCGAAGAGAAGATCCGTGTGCGCGACCAGAAGCTCCGGCAGGCGCAAGAAAACGAGCGCATGGCGAAGCTCTACCGCAAGCACATCCTCAAGGAACCTGACGCTCCCGAGCTGGTGCCGCTTGATGCCCTGATGGGCGCGCCGAAGTCGAAACCCGCCGAACAGCGGGCGGCGGTGGGTTCGTTCGGAGACTGAGAGACGGCACGCTGAAGCGCGGGCACTCCTGGCGGCATTGGCCGGGCAACCGGAAGATCCACGATCCACTTTCTATGATTGCGTCCCGCATCCCGGCGCCTCCCTGCGGTCCGCGTTTCAAAACCCACGATCCACCCCCGCCTTTCGGCCGCGAAATCTCCCCGTACAACCTACAAAGCAAGCAGTTTGACGGCCCAGGCGTGTCTATCGGGCCTGCATCTCTTATAATTCTCATTGCTTTCATTCCGCCGCCCTCGGGGAGGATTATAGCCTTGAGCACGCTGACGTTCGCGCCGGCCACCGCCAAAGAGTTCAAGATCATTCAGCCCGAAACCACGTTCAGCGGCTCGCCGATCGAGCCCATGCGTAAGGGACTGCCCAAGATCACGCAGTCGCTTTGCCCGGAGTGCACACGCATCATCGAAGCCCGGATCTTCGAGGACAACGGGCGCGTGATGATGGACAAGACCTGCCCTCAACACGGCTACTTCCAGGACACCATCTACTCCGACGTGAAGCTCTACCTGAAGATGGAGCAGTGGTCGTTCGGCGACAACCGCGGCCTGACCAATCCCGCGATTCCGAATGCCAGCCGCTGCCCGGACCAATGTGGACTCTGCTCGATGCACATGAGCCACACGGTGCTCGCCAACCTGGACCTGACGAACCGCTGCAACCTTACTTGTCCGGTCTGCTTCGCCAACGCCAACGCCGCCGGCTACCTCTACGAACCCAGCCTGGAACAGGTGCGCAAAATGCTGGCTGCGCTCCGCGGTGAGCGGCCCGTGGCCTGCCGCATCGTACAGTTCTCCGGCGGCGAGCCCACTATTTACCCCCACTTCCTGGAAGCGGTGCGGATGGCCAAGGAGATGGGCTTCTCTCACGTGCAGTGCGCGACCAACGGCATCCTGTTCACCGACCTCGAATTCGCGATGAAGGCGAAAGAGGCGGGCCTGCACACGCTTTATCTGCAATTCGACGGCACGTGTGAAGACACGTACAGGCGCGTGCGCGGCGAATCGCTGCTGGAAAAAAAGATCCAATGCATCGAGAACGTGCGCAAGGCCGGCATGAAGATCTGCTTCGTGCCGACGATCGTCAAAGGGCTGAACGACAACCAGATCGGCGATATCATCCGCCTGGCTCTCGACAACATCGATGTGGTCAGCGCGATCAGCTTCCAGCCGGTAGCGTTCACGGGCCGCATCTCGCGCCATGAATTGGAAGCCAAGCGCTTCACCATGTCGGACGTGGCGCGCTGCGTGTACGAGCAGACGGGCATCGCTGATCCCGTCGAAGACTGGTTCCCGCTCTCCTGCGTGGCGCCGTTCTCGAAGTTCTTAGGCGCGCTGCGCGGCGAACACATCCCGACGCTGAGCCCGAACCCGCACTGCTCGATGGGCACCTATCTGTTCGTCGATAGGAACAAGCGCGGCACTCCTATTACGCGCTTCGTTGATATCGGCGGCTTCCTGCAAGACCTCGACATGTTCGCCAGGAAGACCGGGCCCCAGACCATCAAGTTCTTCTCCAAGATGAAGAGTTGGAACAGCCTGCGCAAGCACTACCACGAGGACCGCGCGCCGGAAGGGCTCAGCTTCAGCAAATTCCTAGAGACCCTGCAGGGACTGATGGACAAGGATTACGGCCGCGGCCGGAAGGAAAAGGAAGGTTACACCTACAAGACGCTGATGGTGGCTGGCATGCACTTCATGGATGCGTACAACTACGACGTGGAGCGCGTGAAGCGGTGCGTCATCCACTACGCCGCGCCGAACGGCCTTATCTATCCTTTCTGCGCGTACAATGCCGGGCCCACCTATCGCGACATGATCGAGCGCAAGTATTCGATGCCGTTCGAAAAGCAGTTCGAAAGGATGGGCAGGAACGGCAACGGCAATGGCCGCGTCAGCGGCAACGGCCATAGCAACGGCAACCGCTCGAAGCAGCTCGTCAACATCGAGTAAGCGCCCTCAGGCAGCGGCTGAGGCGCGGCTGCTTGCGCGGAGGGCCTCTTCGGCCGGAATCGCGCCAGTCTCGTTAAGAATCTCCGCCCGGCTGAAAGGAAATTCCCGGTAGGTCTTCTGGCAATAGATGCCGCCCTCTTCCCAAAAGAAGAAACCGGCCGTGAGCGGCTTGGCCGCGTGCGGCCGCACGAGAAGGACGACCTGGCTCGGGTTCGGGAAGAACGTTTCGACCAGCGACATGTCGTCCCGGTCGAGGTACAGGCCCAGACGCATGTGACTCCGGAAAAAGCCCACAACCCGCGTGCGCTTGCTGGCTCTATGCAACGCCCTCTTCAGGCGCCTGCGGTCCGATTCGGAAAGCACGTAGGAAAGGCCGCGCCTGTGCTGGCATCGTACCGGCTCGTAATCCTCGATGACGATGACCCGCTCGCCTTCGCCGCCGCTCACACCACCGAGCAGAATCCCGCCGATCTCTGCGCTGCGCTTCGGCGCTGCCGAGAAGCCTTCCATGACATCGGCGCCCAGACGATCGATGACTTCAAGGCTTAGCTGGATAGACATCGGATCGCCTGGAATGTTCCACCCGTAAAATACTGGCGTGGCTTCGAATGCCCCTCTGTCCTCACTCTGACGCATCCTCAAACCCCTCTTGCGTTGACACCATTGTACATTAAAGTGGATCCGCTCGAAAGCATTTCCGATCTGCATTCATGCGGTTGCCCCGCGGCGGTACCATGAATTGCGCGTATTATGGACTTCGTCGAGCAACTGAAGTCGTCGATCGATATTGTTGAGGTCATCGGCCGATACGTCCGGTTGCGCAAGGCCGGGCCGCGCTACGTCGGCTTATGCCCATTTCATACCGAGAAGACGGCTTCGTTCTCCGTCCACACGGTGCACCAGTTCTATAAGTGCTTCGGGTGCGGCGCCGGCGGCGACGTCATCAAGTTTGTAATGGAGATTGAGGGCCTCACGTTCTACGAGGCGCTGAAGCTCCTGGCCGAGCGCCACGGCATCCCCATGCCGAAGCGGGTGGATTACTCGGACCCGGAGACAAAGCTGCGCGCCGCACTCTATCGCATGCACGAGCTGGCGTGCGAAGTTTTTCGCGCTGCGCTCGAGGGACCGGCTGGCGCGGACGCACGCGCGTACCTGGCCCGGCGTGGTGTGACGCCCGCGCTGATCGAAGAGTTCGGGCTGGGCTACGTCGACGCGTCGGGCCACGCCCTCGTGCGCAGGTTCGAAAAAGAGCAACTCATGGCGGAAGAGATGGAAGCCTCCGGCCTCGTGCTCAAGCGCGACGCGGGCGGTTTTTACGATCGCTTTCGCGGGCGGCTGATGTTCCCGATCCACAACGAATCGGGCAAGTGCATCGCCTTTGGCGGGCGCGCGCTTGCGGCCGGACAAGAGCCCAAATACCTAAATTCCCCGGAGACAGCGATTTACAAGAAGAGCCTGGTTCTCTACAACCTCCACCGCGCGAAGGAAGGCATACGCAAGAACGGCCGCGCCGTGCTCGTCGAAGGTTACATGGATGTGATCGGGGTGTGGCCGGCCGGCGTGCGTGAAGTGGTGGCTTCCTGCGGCACGGCGCTCGTCTCCCAGCAGGTGCGCGCACTCAGGCGGCATACAGAGAAGATCGTCGTCAACTTCGATCCTGACGCCGCGGGCGTGGCCGCCGCCGAGCGCTCCATTCAAATGCTCCTCGAAGAGGGTATGCGGGTTCGCGTGCTCGAGCTCGAAGGCGGGCTCGATCCCGACGAATACGTGAAGCGACACGGGCCGGAGCTATATCGCGAGCGCGTCGCGAAAGCGCCGGGTTACTTTCATTGGCTTACGGATCGCGCCCGTGTCAAGTTCGACATGCGCACGGCCGAGGGCCGCGTCGCCGGCTTGCAGTTTCTGCTGCCAGCGATCCAGCGCATTTCGGACAAGCTCGAGCGCGCAGCGATCGCCGACGAGGTCGCAACCTACCTCGGAATCGACCGCGGTCTCGTGCTCGACAGCTTCCGTAAGGCGGTGGTCGAGCGGCGGGAGAAGACGCTGCCGGCCGGAAAGGAACCGGCCCGGCCGGTCGAGCGGATCCTGCTCAACTGCCTGCTCGCAAGCGAGGAGGTGCGCCGCGAAGTACTGCCGATGCTCGCGGCGATGCCGCTCGCGCAGTTCGCCACGCACCGCATCTTTCAGGCGCTGCTGGCGATGGACGAAACGCCCTCCGCCTCCCTGTTTTCCGAACTCGAAGCGCGCCTGGACGAGCCCGATCAACAATTGCTGGCCGCGATTGTTTTTGCCGATAAGGAAGAGCAGGAGGATTACTCGCTGGAGCATGCGATGGCTTGCGTGCGCGCGCTCGAGGAGGCGGATTGCGAATCGCGGAGGGCCGCGCTTAAGGTCCGCATCAAGGAAGCGGAGCGTGCCGGCATGCTGGAAGAAGCTCTCCGCATCGCCGAGGAACTGGGCAGGCTGGACAGAGCCTGAGGAAACGCGTGTGTTGTACAATAGCGGGGACTAGTTCTGCTTCTGCCGGGTGACGGGGTCTAGGGTGGCGACTGAGGACAAATACAACCGTCTGAAGCAGTTGATGGACGCGGGCAAAGAGAAGGGCTACGTCCTCTACGATGAGGTCAGCGAGCTGCTTCCCGAAGACATCAGCAGCGGTCCCGAGCTGGACGAACTGCTGGTCAATCTCGATGGCGCCGGCGTCGAGATCCTGGAAGAACCCAAGCTGGGAAAAATCGAGGATGCCGAGGAACTCACGGAACTCGACCTGGGCCAGGATTTCAGCGACAAGACGAACGACCCGGTGCGCATGTATTTGCGCGAGATGGGCACCGTGCCGCTGCTCACGCGCGAGGGCGAGATCGATCTCGCCAAGCGCATCGAACGCGGCCAGAACGCCGTGCGCAAGTCACTCTCGCGCTCCGCGTTGACCACGCGTGAAATCCGGACTATCGGCAACGACCTATCGCGCGGCGCGATTAGCGTGCGCGACATTCTGCTGCTGCCGGATCTGGTCGTCAACGACGACTCGCTCAATGCGCAGAGACAGGAAATCCTCCGGACCATCAATGAAGTGGAGCGGTACTACCGAAAGGCGCAGCAGTACCGGCAGCGGCTGCTCGCGATCCCGCGGTCGATGAAGCCGAAGCAGTTCCGTGCGCTGCGCTTCGGCCTGGCGCGCGCCACTGTAAGGATCTCGCGGCTGACCCGGACTATTCCCTGGAGCCCGCTGATTCAACGCAAGCTGGTCGATTGCGTGCGCTGCGCGGTGGAAAAATTCAGGCCGCTCGAGAAGGAAGTGGCGCCCATTCAGCGCCGGCTCGAGGAGGCGGGCAACTCCGCGCCGACGTTGCGCGAGCTGCGGAAGGAACTCCGCCAGTACACACAGCGCATGCAGCAACTTGAAGAAGAGTGCGGCGCGACCGCCAGCGAGTTGCGGCGCACACTGCAGATCATCGAGCGCGGCGACCTGGAGGCCGAGACCGCGAAGAAGCAGTTGATCGAGGCCAACCTGCGCCTGGTGGTCTCCATCGCGAAGCGTTACACGAACCGCGGCCTCCAGTTCCTGGACCTGATTCAGGAAGGCAACATCGGCCTGATGAAGGCGGTCGATAAGTTCAACTACCGGCGGGGATACAAGTTTTCGACTTACGCCACGTGGTGGGTGCGCCAGGCGATCACGCGCGCCATCGCCGACCAGGCGCGCACGATCCGCATCCCCGTGCACATGATCGAGACCATTAACAAGCTCGTGCGCACGCAACGGAGGCTGCAGCAGGAGCTCGGACGCGAGCCCTCGAGCGAAGAGATCGCCCGGAAGATGGAACTGCCCGTGCCGAAAGTCCGCAAGGTGCTGCGCATCGCGCAGGAGCCCATCTCGCTCGAAACGCCGGTGGGCGAGGAAGAGGAATCGCACCTTGGGGATTTCATCGTGGACCGCCGCGTGGTGTCGCCCTCGGAGGCGGTCATCAACCTGAACCTCCGCGAGCAGACAGCCGAGGTGCTCAAAACCCTCAGCCCGCGCGAAGAGAAAATCATCAAGATGCGTTTCGGGCTGATGGACGGCAGCGAGCACACACTCGAGGAAGTGGGCCAGCACTTCGCCGTCACGCGCGAACGCATCCGGCAGATCGAAGCCAAGGCGCTCCGCAAGCTACGCCACCCCAGCCGCAGCCACCGCCTGCGGGCATTTTTGGATACGGGGCTGCAAGAGTAGAGCGACGCTTCTTCACGCTCGCGGCTCGGACGGGACGAGAATTGCGCCGCGCGTAAGGGAACGGAGTGGCCTTCCCTACCCCGCCGTGTAAACTTCCCTCACCAGCGGCACAATTGCTTCCGGCACCAGATACTCCCAGGGCTCGCCCTTCTGAATCCGCGCCCGCACTTCCGTAGCCGAGAACTCGGTGTAGTCCTGGTCCATCGCAAGCGTATGGATGCGCGCGCGCATCTCCGGCCGCGGCACGTATTCGCCGTTGCGCGGAGCGACCAGCAGCTGAAATTCCTTGAGCTGATCCAAAAAGGCGCCCGGGCGATGGTAATCCCAGTTCACAATGCGCTCGGCGGCATCGCGTCCGCAGAGGAAATAGAGTTCGGTTTCCGGGCCGTAGGCGTCGCGGCACTCGTGCGCGATCTCAATGAATAGCCCCTTCTCACCCGCTGCGATCGAGCAGCGCGGGGCGCCGCTCAACGCGGTTTCCAACATGCGGAGGCGGTCGCCGAAGGTCGCGCCTTCCCAATGCTTGTGCGGCAGCGAGTGAGGCAGCACGAATAGGATTTCATCGACGATCGAGAGTGCGGCGCGAGCGAGCGCCACGTGCGCACGGGTCGGCGGATTGAACGTGCCCGCGAGAATCCCGAGCTTGCGAGGACTGCCCGCGGCCCGGCGGAAAAATTGCATTTTGCATTTCCCTCCCTCGCGCTACAGTATTAGTATCCATGTTTACCTGGATTTGCCCCAAGTGCGGAGCGGAAGTCCCGCCCGCGTATTCCGAATGCCCGAATTGCGCCGCGAAAGAAGCTCCTTCCGCTGCCACCGCCGCCCCCATTCCACCCGAGGCTCAGGCGCAGCCTTCGCCGCAGGCTCCATCTCGGCCCGCAGCCGTCGAAGCTCCGAGCGCTCCCGCGGCCGGACCATCCGCCACGGCTGGCCGCCGCATGTCTGGGTGGCTGGTGACGGTGCTGGCCGCTGCGGGATTCGCCGGCGTCTTCGCCGGAGTGTACTGGGCCGTCAGCGCGGCACAACAGTCAGCGCAATCTGCAAACCCACCCACGCAAGCGCTCGAGACGCCGGTGCCAGCCACGCCCGCCGCCGTATCTGCCAACCCGAACCTCAAATACGTCGAACTGACCGGACTCCGCCTGACGGAGGATTCCCAGCAGAAGGCGTTCCTCGAGTTTGTGGCGGTGAACCACTCGGCCGCCGATCTTGGCGAGGTTTCGGCAAGGGTGAACCTGAAGGCCGCTGGCTCAAAAGAAGAGGAGCCGGTCGGCACGTTTGTTTTCAAAACATCGCTCGGGCCGTACGAATCCAAGGACCTGAAGGTCCCCGTCGAAACGAAGCTTCGCGTATATGAGCTGCCGGACTGGCAATTCCTGCGCGTGGAGATTGCTCAGTAATTGGCTATGGCCTCTCGCACCCTGATTAAACGGCCCAAAACGGCCGCAGAGCGGAACAAGCGCATTCGCCGCATCCTTCAGATCCTCGATGAAACATACCCGCAAGCGATCTGCGCACTCGTGCACCGCAACGCCTGGCAACTGCTCGTGGCCACCATCCTCTCGGCGCAATGCACGGATAAGCGCGTCAACGAGGTCACGCCCGGGCTGTTTCAAAAATATCCCACGGTTGAGGATTTTGCGCACGCGAGCCTAGCCGAACTCGCGCAGGATGTCCGCTCGACCGGCTTCTTCAACAACAAGGCGAAGTCCCTGATTGGAGCCGCAAAAAAGATCCTGGCCGATTACGGCGGCAAGGTGCCGTGCGCGATCGAGGAGATGCTCGCTATCCCGGGCGTCGCGCGCAAGACTGCGAACGTGGTGCTGGGGACGGCGTACGGTATCGCGAGCGGCATCGTGGTGGATACGCACGTACAGCGGGTCTCGCGGCGGCTCGACCTCACCAAGGAAACCGATCCCGCGAAGATCGAGCAGGACCTGATGAAGATCATCCCCCAAGAGAGGTGGATTGTTTTCTCGCACCAGTTGATCCATCACGGGCGTGAGCTGTGCAGCGCGCGCAAACCACGCTGCGCGGCTTGTCCGCTCGATCCGATCTGTTACGCAAAGGACAAGACGGTGGAGCACCGGTAGAGGTGCACGCGCGGGCGGGGTGGCGCGGCCATCATGCCCGCCGTCTCGACACTTCCGGTTTTCGGATCCGTTCCGGAGATGTCGAGATCCGGGCGGATGCAGACAATCAAACATCGGCTTGAAGCTCGCGCAGCACGCTGAAGCCTGCGTCGCAAAATTCGATTACGCTGTGCGAGTTTAGCGGCAGGAGATAGTTTGGGAAAGATCTTTCTCGGTGTGGATGGCGGGCAATCCAGCACGACGGCACTCGTCGGCGACGAGGCGGGCCGTATCCTCGGCTCGGCGAGCGGCGGTCCTTGCAATCATGTCGAGGCGGCTGAGGGCCGGGACAAGTTCGTGCGCGCCATCACAGAGAGCATTTCCGCCGCTTGCCGCGCGGCAGGTCTCGATGTGAACACCGTTCAGTTTGAGGCGGCGTGCCTGGGGTTCAGCGGCGGCGCCGAAGACAAGCGCGCCATCGTGGAGCAGACGCTGCGGGCCGGGCATTTGCTCGTGACTTATGACGCGCCGATCGCGCTGGCAGGCGCCACGGGCGGCGAGCCCGGCATCATTACCAACGCCGGAACCGGATCGATCGCTTACGGCCGCAACGCCGAGGGCAAGACCGCGCGCGCCGGAGGCTGGGGGTATATCTTCGGCGATGAGGGCTCCGGATTCGACATCGTGCGCAAGGCCCTGCGCGCCATCTTGCAGCAGGCCGAAGGCTGGGGTCCGAGGACTTTGCTGCACGACTTGCTGCTTGAGGCGACCGGAGCGCCCACGGCCAATAATCTAATGCATCGTTTCTACACCAGCGAGTATCCGCGCTCTCGCGTCGCGTCGCTGGCGCCGCTGGTCGATCGGGCCGCGGAGAAAGGCGACGAGGTGGCGGCCGCGATTCTGCACCAGGCCGCGAACGATCTCGAGCGGCTGGCGAAAGGCGTCTATCAGCAGCTTTTCGCGCCAGGTTCGGCCGTCCGCGTGGCATACATCGGAGGGGTGTTTCGGAGCCGGTTCCTGCCGGAGCGCTTTCGGGAATTGGTGCACCGCGAACTCGGGCAAAGCGAATGCGCGCCGCCCTTGTACGGGCCGGCAGCGGGCGCGTTGCTCGAAGCGTATCGAGTGGCGGGACTGCGGCCCGCGCTCAGGGGCTTGCCCGAGTTCAAGACGTAGCCAGGACCGGCCGCGTGCTACCATCGAATTTTCCAACTGCAAGAGGTGCTTATGCCAAAGCTATCCATCCGCGACGTAGATCTGCGCGGCAAGCGCGTTTTCATACGAGTTGATTTCAACGTTCCCCTGGCTCCCGGTGGCCAGGAGATCACGAGCGACAAGCGCATCCGCGCCTCCCTTCCGACCATCCGGTACGCCCTCGAGCAGGGCGCACGGATCGTGCTAGCCAGCCACCTCGGCCGGCCCAAAGGCAAGCCGAATCCGGAGATGAGCCTCCGCCCGGCAGCGGTCCGGCTCGAGGAACTGCTCGGCCAGCACGTGGCCATGGCGCCGGATTGCATCGGCCCGCGGGTGGACGATCTCAAAGGCGGCAACAACCCGATCGTTCTGCTTGAGAACCTGCGATTTCATCCCGAGGAGGAGAAGAACGACCCGGATTTCGCGCGCGACCTCGCCACCGGCTGCGACTATTACGTGAACGACGCATTCGGCAGCGCGCATCGCGCGCACGCATCCACGGTAGGCATCACGAAGTGGATTCCAAAGTGCGCGGCCGGCCTGCTGATGGAGAAAGAACTCGAATACCTCACGCGGGTGACACACAACCCGCCGCGCCCTTGCATCGGCATCCTCGGCGGCGCCAAGGTGTCGGACAAAATTGAGGTCATCGAGAACCTGCTGAAGTTTGTCGACCGGCTGCTGATCGGCGGCGCGATGGCGTACACTTTCATGAAGGCGCAGGGGCGCGCGACCGGCAAATCGCTCGTCGAGGCGGACAAGGTTGACCTGGCGAAGGAGATCCTCTCGAAGGCCGCGCAGTTGGTGCTGCCGGTGGATCACGTGGTGGCGGCCGAGATCAAGGAAGGTGCGCATTACGACGTGGTCGAGTCGATTCCTGACAACATGATTGGCGTTGACATCGGCCCGCGGACTGTTGCCCTTTACGCCAAGGAAATCGGCGTCGCGAAGAGTATTATCTGGAACGGCCCCATGGGCGTGTTTGAAAAGCCGCCGTTTGACGCCGGCACGGTTGCGGTTGCGAAAGCGGTGGCGGCTTCGGGGGCACTCTCGGTCGTCGGCGGAGGCGACTCGGAAAAGGCCGTCAAATCAGCCGGGGTCGCGGACAAGATCTCGCACATCTCTACGGGCGGCGGCGCCTCGCTCGAGTTCCTCTCCGGTATCGAGCTGCCGGGCGTGGCCGCGCTGACGGACAAATAGAATTTCCGAAGCGCGCGCTGGCGATCCGGCGCCCCCCGTGGTGTCTTAGCCGGACTCGGCAGCCGGGGTGTCGAATACGGTGGCCCAGCCCGCTGTTCGGCAACGCGGTCGCAGCACACCAGCCCGAGCCCCTGCCCTCGCCGCGCTGTAGTAGGATAGTTGAAACCCAATTTGCTTTTTGGTGGGATATGAAACGACTAGCAGAACCTTTGGCGATCACGCTTTACCGGCGGTTTCTGAACGGAGAGACGGTCCAGGAACTCGCCGCGGCGCTCGCCATCCCTGAGGAACGCGTGGATCAGCGCATCCGGGCGGCTGCGCTGTACTCAGAGCGGACTAAGCTCGAGGCAAACCTGTTCGCTTTGAAGTCCTCTCTGGATCATTCCTGACGGGCGGGTCGCAGCCCGGCAGCCAGGCGGAGTGCGGCCGTGTCTCGCGGCTGCTCAGCCCGCCTTCAAGACTTCCATCTTCCCTCTGACTTCCGGCAGCGCCGCCGCGAGCACTTCCTCGATCCGCTGAACGAAAATGAATTCCATCTCGCGCCGCACCTCGTCGGGAAGGTCGCGCAGGTCTTTCTGGTTGCCTTTCGGCAGGATGACGCGCCGAATGCCCGCGCGGCGCGCGGCCAGCACTTTCTCCTTCACACCGCCGATGGGCAGCACCAGGCCGGCGAGCGTGATCTCGCCGGTCATGGCCGTGTCGCTGCGCGACGGTACCTGCATATACAGCGAGGCTAGCGCCGATGCCATCGTGATTCCGGCCGAGGGACCGTCCTTCGGAATCGCACCGGCCGGCACGTGGACATGGATGCCCGCATCCTTGAAGACCGAAGGATCGATGCCGAGTTCATCCGCGTGCGACCAGACGTAGCTCTGCGCGGCCTTGGCCGACTCCTGCATCACTTCGCCAATCTGGCCGGTTATGGTAAGCCCCTTGCCGCCGGGCAGCCTCGTCGCTTCGATGTAGAGCACTTCGCCGCCTGTTTCGGTCCATGCCAGGCCGGTCGCCACGCCGGGCGGCAGTTCCTTGCGCAGCTCTTCCTCGGCGAAGACCGGCGGGCCGAGCATCTCAATCAGGTCATCCGGCTGGATCTTCACCGGCTTGGCGTTGCCTTCAGCGTACTGGAGAGCAACTTTGCGGGCGGCGTGGCCGATATTGCGTTCGAGCTGGCGCAGGCCGGCCTCGCGGGTGTAACGCGCGATGATGTAGCGGATCGCGTCATCGGTGAAGTTGCACTGCTCGGCGCTGAGCCCGCTCTGCTTGAGCTGCCGGGGAACGAGGTAACGCTTCGCGATCTCGATTTTTTCTTCCTCGCTGTAGCCCGCCAGGCGCAGCGTCTCCATACGATCGAGCAGCGGCCGCGGGACGGTGTCGAGCGTATTCGCCGTGGTGATGAAGAACACCTTCGAGAGGTCGAACGGCAGATCCAGGTAGTTGTCGCGAAATGTCTTATTCTGCTCCGGGTCGAGAATCTCGAGCAGCGCCGCCGCCGGATCCCCGCGAAAGTCGCGGCCGAGCTTGTCAACTTCGTCGAGCATCAGAACGGGGTTGCGCGAGCCCGCGCGGCGGATGGCCTGGACGATGCGCCCCGGCATTGCGCCGATGTACGTCCGGCGGTGCCCCCGCAACTCGGCTTCATCGTGCAGGCCGCCCAGGCTCATGCGTTCAAACTTGCGGCCGAGCGCGCGTGCGATAGATTGCCCAAGCGACGTCTTGCCCACGCCCGGTGGGCCGAAGAAGCACAGGATCGGCGCTTTCGCCTGCGGGTTGAGCTTGAGCACGCCGAGCTGCTCGAGAATGCGCTCCTTGACCTCCTTCAGATCGAAGTGGTCCTCATCCAGGATCTGGCGGGCGCGTGGGATGTCGAGCTGATCCTCGGTAAACGTATTCCAGGGCAGCTCGACGACGAAATCGAGATAGGTGCGGATGACCTGATAATCGGGCGCGGCTGGAGGCAGCCGTTCCAGGCGCGACAGCTCGCGTTCCGCCTCCTTGCGGACCTCCTCAGGCAATTCGAGTTTCCCCAGGCGCTCGCGCAGCAGCTCGATCTCGGCTTGCTGCGGGTCCTTTTCGCCCAGCTCGTCCTGAATCGCGCGCAACTGCTGGCGGAGAAGATACTCGCGCTGTTGCTTGCTCATCTCGCTCTGGGCCTGGCTGGCGATTTTATTGCGCAGCTCGAGCACCTGAATCTCGTTCGTCAAATATGTATGCATCAGGCGGAGCGCGTCGCCGCGGCTCGGCGCTTCGAGCAGCGACTGCTCCTTGACGAGTTCCAGGCTCATCATGGAGGCGAGCAGGTAGACCAGCCGGAGGGGGTCCTCGGTGGCCAGCAACTGGCCGAATTCAGCCGGGATGTTCGGCTGCGCTAGCTGGATCGCCCGCGACGCGAGCTCGATTACGGCGCGGTGGAGCGCCTCGACCTCCGGCGTCTTCTCGTCGGGCAGCGGGTAGCTGCGGACGCGCGCCTTCAGAAACGGCTCGGCCTGCTCCTGCCTCAGCAGAACAACGCGCTCGACGCCGAGCACGATCAGCTCCATTTGAGCTTCATTCGGCCGCGCCATCTTTTTGATCACAGCTTTGGTCGCGATCGTGTAAAGGTCATCGAGCACAGGCTCGTCCTTGGCGTGGTCGCGCTGCGCCACGACGATAATCTCTTTGCCCTCGGTCGAAAGAGCCGCTTCAACCGCCGCGACCGACGGCGGACGCCCAACCGAAAGCGGCATCAGCAAGTGGGGAAACAGCACGCTGTTCTTCAAAGGCAAGACCGGCAGGATTTGGATTTTCTCCGGCTCGCTCATCTCACCCCTCCGTTACACGAACGATCAAAAGCCCGTCGCGGCCTTCGAGCGTCACGCGCGGTTTGCGCAAATGGCACGGCAATTCCACCGTGCGCTCGAAGCGGTTGTAGGCGATCTCCATTGAGTAATACGCCTCGGCCTCCTCCGCCACGCAGTCGCGGCGGATGCCGCTCACGGTGATGCGGCGCCCCTGGACAGCGACGGCGACGTCATCCGGACGCACTCCGGCCACGTCGAACTTGAGCAGCCACCCTGTGCGGGTGCGGTAAACATCCACCGAAGGACGCCAGCACGTCTCTTGCTCCACCTGCAAGCGTGGGAACAGGAGCGAGGGTAGTTGCCGTGGCTTGTCCATTACTTGAGCTCCGACCTCGCCAGTTGGGCGAACAGCTTCAGGAAGAGGAGCCGGGTGCCAGCGCGAATGGCGCTGCGGCGCCCCCTGCCTTCATCATAGCCCGAGGCCCGGAGGGAATCGATTGCGCGCCGCCGGAGCGATCGCGTCCGGCTACTGATTCGCGGCGGGCAACCGGAATTGGACTTTGTGGCCCTGGTTCAGCTTCTCGGAAAGCTGCCGGTCAACGAGGTCGAGCGAGGCCTGGTTGTGCCGGCCCTGCGGCGTAATGTAGTGCAGCACTCCCCCTTCCACCCAGTACGCGACGGCCGTGTAAACCGAGCCGTCTTTCAGCGCGATAAGAAACAGGGCCTGGTCATCGGGCGGGTTCTGGGCGGCTGTGTTCGACGGCGCTTGATACACTTGCACCCCGCCGTTGGCCGGCGGGACTTCCTGCCCCGAAGGGCCGTATTCATGAATGACCGGCGTGGCCGTCTCGGGCACAAATTGCTGATTGATGATCACGGGAGGTTGCTGCGGCATGATGATCGTCACGTTCGGCGTCTGCTGATATGCATAGCCGTTGTCGGGCGGATATGCATAGCCGTTATCGAAACCGCCGACAAAAACCGGGTAAGCGAACGAAGCGGCGACAGGCTCGTTCTCCCTGTGGCGACGGGCGGGGAACCCCGAGCGCGGGAACCCGCTGACGGTCTCGCCGAGCCGCGCGATGAACTGCGGCGATCCCAAGACATTCGCCCCCGGCGGGGTGTGCAGAGCCGGTCCCGTGAGCGCCATGGGAGGCAGCCCGCCACCCTGCGCAGCAAAGGCACCGCTGATCTGGGCAAAAGCGCTCCCCGAGAGCGCGAAGGATAGAACTGCGGGCAAGAACGTTCTCATAAGGCCCCCACTCGAAAGTTCATCACACAATGGGACGCTAAACGCGTCAGGAACGTTACGTACATCGGCACAAAGGAAGGGTGAAAGAATCGGGTCGAGGGCCTGGCTGCCCGAGCGCAGCCAGCCGGTGATTCCTTCCTGGCTCCAGGCGGCGCATAGCTCGGGGGCGCTATCCGGCGGGACCTTGGGGTGGGTCTGAGCGTCCGCCGGCCGAGTTCAGTGCCTGCCCATCCGCGCGCCGTAGGCCGGCCTTACAATGGAGTTAGCGACTGAAGGGGGCAAGTATGTCAGACCAAAACCTCTTGGCGTTGCTTGAGGATAAGGCAACGCGCTTGCGCATCGATTCGATCCGGGCCACCACCGCCGCCGCGAGCGGGCACCCGACCAGTTGCGCCTCCGCCGCCGAAATCGTTTCCGTGCTGTTCTTCTCCGTCATGCGGTACGACCCGGCCAATCCACGGAACCCGCGCGCCGATAAATTCGTGCTCTCGAAGGGCCACGCAGCGCCGATCCTGTACGCGGCCTGGGCCGAGGCGGGCGCGTTTCCACTGGAGCGTTTGCTAACGCTCCGCCGTCTGGATTCGGACCTGGAAGGCCATCCAACGCCCCGGCTGCCGTTTGTGGACGTAGCGACCGGCTCGCTTGGCCAAGGCTTATCGGTGGGCGTGGGCCTGGCGCTTGGCGCTCGCCTCGACGGCTATGATCAGCGCGTTTACGTGCTGATGGGCGACGGCGAATCGGCCGAAGGTTCCATCTGGGAGGCGGCTCAGTTCGCATCTGCCCGCCAGCTCGGCAACCTGTGCGCAACCATCGACATTAACCGGCTCGGCCAGAGCGGGCCTACCCTGCTCCAGTACCAAATGGAGGTTTACCAACGGCGATGGGAAGCGTTCGGCTGGCAGGCGCTCGTCGTGGATGGGCACAACATCCCGGATCTGCTCGCCGCCTATGATCGCGCCGCACGGACCACCGGCCGCCCAACCGTCGTGCTGGCCCGCACCGTCAAAGGCAAGGGCATGCTTGACGTGGAGGGCAAAGAGGGCGAGCACGGCAAGCCGCTGAAGAAGGAACTTGCCGATAGGGTGATTGCCTCGCTCGAAACTCAATTGCAGGCGGCGCCGCAGACATGGAAGCCTAGGCTCCCTGCCCGCAGCGACACTTGGCGGCCCGAAGCCGTGGCGCCCGCCGGCGCGCCGCCATACCAGCCGGGCGGCAATGAAATCGCGACGCGTAGGGCATTTGGCGAGGCGCTAGCTGCGCTCGGCAAAGGCGATCCGCGCATCGTCGTGCTCGACGGCGACGTAAAGAACTCCACGAACACCGAGATTTTCGAGAAGGCGGCGCCAGACCGGTTCTTCGAGGGCTACATCGCCGAACAGAATATCATTGGCATGGCGATGGGTCTCGCCGCGCATGGCCGCATTCCCTTCGCTTCCACGTTCGGCTGCTTCCTGACGCGAGCCTTCGATTTCATCCGCATGGCGGCCATCAGCGGCTCGAACATCAAGCTCGCGGGCACGCACGTCGGCGTATCCATCGGCGAGGACGGCCCATCGCAAATGGCGCTGGCGGACATTGCCATGCTGTGCGCTGAGCCGGATTTCACGGTGCTCTACCCTTCGGACGCAACCTCCGCGTGGCGCGCCGTCGAGGCTCGCAGCCTCGCACACCGGGCCGTGCTATCTGCGCCTTGCCCGCCCGGTTTCGCCGGTGATTTACGGACCCAGCGAGCGCTTCGCAATCGGCAAGTGTAAAGTGCTTCGCCAGAGCGCGCGAGATCAGGCATTGGTAGTCACTGGCGGCGTCACGCTCGCTGAGGCCTTAGCCGCTTACGAAGAACTGAAGAGAGAGGGCCTCAGCATCCGCGTCATCGACTTGTTCAGCATTCAGCCGATTGATCGCGAGGCGCTGGTCGAAGCGAGCCGCGCCGTGGGCGGCTCCGTCCTCACGGTCGAGGACCATTATGCTCACGGCGGCCTGGGCGATGCGGTGTTCGCGGCCCTTGCGGGTGAGCGCATCAACGCGCGCAAGCTGGCCGTGCGTGAAATTCCGCACAGCGGCAAGTCCAAGGAGCTGCTCGAGCGCTACGGCATTTCCGCGCGGCACATCGTCGAAGCGGTCAAAGAGATGGTGGCTCGGCGCTCCGGCGCCGGCGGCTGAGTCAAGCGCGTTTACCGCGCGTGCGCCTTCACCGGCTTGGCTCGCGCGGGCTCCTTCAGGAGCGTTTCAATCATACTGCGCATGTTCGCTTCGGTATTTTGGAAGAATGGATCGTTGCCACAGAGGTGCGCGCGAATGAACCCTCTCTTGTCGATGAAAACCAATTGCGGCAGCATGTAACTCTTCGGCGGAGTAACCAGGTAGGTCAACATATCCTCGGCCTTCCCAATGCCGACCGGAAAATTGACGTGGAACTGCTGCAAGAAATCGGGCAACAGCGGCTCCGCGTCCTTGTTCATAGCCAGACCGAGCGCCTGGAAACCGCGCGGCCCGAGCTCCGCCTGCAATTTGCTGAGCACCTGCGAGCTGTACTGGCAATGCGGGCAGGTGGTGTGGAGGAATTCGAGTGCAACCACTTTCCCGCGATATTGGCTGAGCAGGAGCTGCTGGCCATTCACCAATCGGATAGCCAACTCCAGCGAGCGGCGCGGGGGCTCGGCCGGCGCCGGGGTCTGTGCCGGCGCTTGGCCGAAGCTCGCAGACGCCAAAGCGAGGATCAATGCGAATGATCGGAACATAAATTGGAGTTTACAGCACTGGGGCGGGTGCTGGCGCGGGGTAGTGCGATAAAACATTTTGCGCACTACCTGGTGCGGCCTGACGCGGTGGACCTTCAGATCGCGCTTCCGGCCAGGGCTTCCAGAAACGCGCGCTCGATCGGCCAGCGGCCAAGCACGTGCACGTCCTTCTGATCGAAAGCGCCCGCTGTCAGAATTCCGCTCAGGTCGCGCGGGTTGGGTGCCTGCTTCTGGCGCGCAATCAATTCGCGCAAACGCGCGGTGGCATCCGTGAGCTGGGCAGCCAGCGATTTGGCGTCGTCGGCCGAGCGGCAAGTCACATCCAGGCGCAGCTCCATGCGGCCCCCTTCGGGACCGAGCGTCAGCAGAATGCGGTCGGCGCCGGTGAGCGCGCGGGCGAACATCCGCGGGCCGGCCGGCAGGTCCGAAGCGTTCTTCAGCGCGGATACCGGCACCAACGACCAGACCGGCTCGTTCGGAAGCTCGAACTTCAGCGCCTGCCCGCGGCCCTGCAATACGAGCACCGCCGAATCGGACTTGCTCACGGCTAGCGCCATGACATTTGGCTGGAGGGGGAAGTACGAGATCTTGCGTTCGGGCGTGCTGCCTTGCACTTTGCAAAGCGTATTGTGGCAGGCGCCGCCCTGTCCCACCGTGTACTCCGTGAGATTACGCCAGTCGAACCGCCCGCGCAGCAAGAAATACGTGCCGTCAGGATGAAAGGAGACGAACGCGGTATCGAGGTCCCTCAGGTAATCGAAGCCGGTCTGATCGACAAAGGCGCGATATTCCGGCTCCTGGACAACATTGGACCCGGCCAGGATGTCGAGGACGTGCGCGCGGCGCAATGCCTCAAAGTCGATGTAGACCACCACCGCGTCGTCCACTGGCAGCCGCGCCAGCAAGTTCGGCGTGGAATTCCTCTGGAACCGCAGCGCGGCGATGGCGGCAAGGACGCCTCCGCACACCACTGCGAGCAACAGCAATACCAGCCACGGCGGAAGGCGGTGTCTCACACTACTGAAGATACACGATGCCGGGGTTTCAGACGGCGGCGGCCACTTCGGCGGTCCGTGTACTCTTCCACAGCTTGAGATACGGCCGCAACTCCTGCATCATCGCCCGGAACTGCGCGATGGTGAGCGATTGCGCGCCGTCGCTGACGGCCTTCTCAGGATACGGGTGCACTTCGACCAGCAGGCCGTCGGCGCCGATGGCGACCGCGGCGCGCGAAAGCGGGGCGACCAGCCTGCGCTTCCCCGTCGCGTGGCTCGGATCGACAACCACCGGCAGGTGCGTCAGCTCGTTGAGCACCGGCACAGCCGTAATATCACAGGTGTTGCGCGTCTCCGTTTCGAAGGTGCGAATGCCGCGCTCGCACAGAATCACCTTCGGATTGCCGTGCGCCACGATGTATTCGGCCGACATCAGCAGTTCCTTGATCGTCGAGCTCATGCCACGCTTGAGCAGCACGGGGCGGTCCGAGCGGCCCAGGCTTTTCAGCAGCGCGAAGTTCTGCATGTTGCGCGCGCCGATCTGGAGGATGTCGGCGTATTCGGCGATGAGCTCGACATCTCCGTCGCTCATGATCTCGGTGATGACCGGCAACCCCGTTGCGGCTTTCGCCTTGCGCAGCAGTTTCAATCCCTCGACCTCCAGACCCTGGAAATCGTAAGGCGAAGTGCGTGGCTTGAATGCGCCGCCGCGGAGGATGTGGCCGCCGGCGGCGGCGATGGCTTCCGCCGTCTCCATGATCTGCCGCTCCGATTCCACCGAGCATGGGCCGGCCATCACCACGAATTCGCCGCCGCCAATGCCGATCCCGTTGACGCGGATCTGGCTGCGCGTCGCGAAGGGTTCAAGCCCTTGATCGCCGACGCCGTCGCGCATCAAGGTGACATCATTCCAGGCCGCTCATCTCGGCGAGGGCCGGCATTCCGTCGTCGGTGATAGAATCGGAATCTTCAATGGAGAGCACCTTGAGTCCCTTGAGCCCCTTGAGTTTCTCCAGCCCGGAATTTGTCACAGCAAAATTGCGAAGCTTGAGGACCCGCAGGTTGGTCAATTCGCCGACCGACTCCATGCCCGCATCCGAGATGTAAGTGCAGCCCCGCAAATCCAGCAATGTCAATCGATGCATGTCGCACAGTTGGGCAAGTCCCGCGTCGGATATTCTTGTGAAGAGAAGGTGCAATTGCGAGAGTTTAGGCATCGCCTTCAGGAACGTGACGGCTTTATCCGTGATACTTGTCCGCCGCAAGTTGATGGACTTCAAGTTCACGAGCATTTGCAGCTTCTCAACCCCGGCATCATCGATCGTCGGGGCAATTCTCCAGCTCCAATGACTCAAGCTCTGTGAGCAACTTGACCCGGTCCATTCCTGCGTCGGTGATTCCCGACCCCAGAGAACCAGCGTCTTGATTTGCGGAAATTGTGTCAGCAGATCGAGTTGGTCGTCTTTGAGTTCTTTCTCCTGGAAGTCGAATCCCACAACGCCGCCGTTTTTGTCAAGTTGGACTTTCGCCCCGAGGTCCTTCAAGCTCTGCAGTGCTTCAGATTGCTCTGAGGAGAGTGAAGCTCCCGGCGCGGTGGCCGTTGTCACTTTTTGAGAGTCGGCCTTCTGCGCAGTGGTCAAGGCGCTCCCGCCGGGTGCGGGGGAGGACGGCTTGGTTTCGCCGCAACCCACCGCCAACCCCAATCCCAGCAGCCAGACAAACGATTTCCCAAAACCACGCATTCGTCAGATCTCCAGAAGATGGCTTGTTATAAGTGTCGTTGAGCCCGAAATCCGGTTCTTTGTCGGCCGGTTGGAACGCAGCAATCGGAATGATATTCTTGGATGTGTGCACTCGATCATGGAGATCCCGTGTCGCATGGAGACTCCACCATTGAGACCAGCCGTCGAGGATGCCGTTGCTGCTTCCGCGGAGCACAAGTGTATCAAATTGATGTCCTCTCTGTCACCTTTCACCAGTCGATTGCGATTCGGGAGCAAAAGAGATGTTGCACAAAACAACACGACGTTCGTTCATGAAAGAAGCTGCGGCCGTTAGCGTGGCACCAGTCGTCGTCCGGCGATGTGCTCGCACAGGAGAGCAAATCGCCCAACAGAGAAAATTCGGTTCGGTTGTATCGGCGTTGGCGGAAGGGGGATGGTGATTCATCCGACGTAGCGCGTCTGGGGGACGTCGTTGCCATCTGTGATATTGACGATCAGCGTCTCGAAACGGCGGCAACCAGAAATTGCCCAACGCAAAGCGGTTCAATGATTATCGCGTGATGCTCGATGAGATGGGAAAGAACATCGACGCGGTGACCGTGAGTATTCCCGACCATAATCATGCTGCTGCTCTCGAGATCGCCGCGATGCGCCGCGGTATCCACTGCTACTGTCAGAAACCGCTCACTCACTCGGTTTCCGAAGCCCGGTTGATGGCCCAAGTGGCTCGCGAAAACAAAGTCGCGACGCAAATGGGTAATCAGGGGACTGCCAACGACTCGCTGCGGAAGGCAGCCGCTTATATCCAGTCCGGAGCCTTGGGGAAGATTAAGGAAGTCCATGTCTGGACCGACCGACCGAGTTGGCCGCAAGGGGGTCCGCGTCCTGCATCGACCGCTGTCCCCCAGCAACGTGCATTGGGACTTGTGGATTGGGAACGGCCCCGTACCGCGACTATAGCGCTCGGCTATCACCCGTTCTCCTGGCGTGGTTGGTGGGACTTCGGCACGGGTTCGCTGGGGGACATGGCCTGCCACACGTTCAATATGCCGTTCATTGGCACTCGATCTGAAGAACCCCACAACGATCGAAGCCGAACACGCTGGTCACAACAAGGACAGCTATCCCGCATGGACGGTGATCAAATTCCAGTTCCCCGCTACAAGTTCGCACCCCGCCATTCCGGTGACGTGGTACGATGCGGGCAAGAAGCCCAGCAATGAGCTCTGGGGTGGTAGGAGCTCAGAAAACCGGCGCTGGTGGTCGGCGAAAAGGATACGCTGAACGGGCTGGGAGATTATTGTGGGAGGATGAGCCTGCTGAGCGGAAACGATCCAGGCGATATCGAATTCGTCAAATCGCCGGGGCATTTCGAGGAGTTCGCTGGGCAATTCGCGGTGGGAGCCGGCAGTGTCCAATTTCCCCCACTACTCCGGTCCGCTCACGGAAACCATTCTGCTCGGCAATTTGGCCGTCTGGTGTGGTAAGAGCCCGATAGCGACGGCAAGGTGATTGAATGGGACTCGGAAAAACTCCAAGCCACAAACGCACCTGAAGTCGCGTCCATCATCAAGCCAGACTACCGCGCCGGCTGGACGATCTGACGCCTCGCCGTATAGACACGCGAAAATCGAGCCCGTTTCCGAACCACGGCCAGCGCAGGCACTGAGGGCAAGCCTGGAGGAATAAGCAAGGCGAATTGTTGTAGTGATTGTTTAAATCATTCTCTGTGTGGTTTCGTATGGAACTGTTCATGGGGAGTGAACGATGGCCCGGAAGAGTGGCGTGGGACTGGATGAGGTATGTCGGCATTTTGAGGAACTGGAAGATCCGCGGTCTTCGATCAACCAGAAGCACCCGCTGGTCAGCGTGGTGGTCGTGGCGTTGATTGCGGTGCTGTCTGGGGCCGATGGTCCGACTGCGATTGCGAAGTGGGCGGAGATGAAGAAGGATCTGCTGTTGAAATCTTTGGATCTGCCGAATGGAATTCCTGCAAAGGACGTATTCCGAAGGGTGTTGTGCTGTCTTCAGCCCTTGGCCTTCCAACAGTGTTTTGCGAACTGGCTCAACTCGCTCCGGACGAAGGCGGCTGAGGCATCGGGCATTGAGCAACCGCTGTTCAACATTGACGGCAAGACATTGCGGAGAAGCCACAATCGCAAACATGGTTTGGGCACCTTGCACTCGGTAAGTGTTGGGGCCTCCCAGATTCGTCTAGCGCTCGCACAGGTGGCCTGTGCGGAGAAATCGAACGAAATCACGGCGATTCCCGAGGTTTTGAGGCTGGTGGACATCAAAGGGGCGATCATCACCATTGATGCGATGGGAACCCAAACCGAAATTGCAGCCCAGATTGTCGGATGGGGAAGGCGACTATCTCCTGGCAC
>CAWIHA010000013.1:0-84659 GCA_963835855.1 Bryobacterales bacterium
CCGTGGCCTTCCCTGCTCGCACCAAACCAAGAATTCGTCTTCCCTCTCCCCCTTACGGGCGAGGGCCGTAAATTCAAACCTGTTCAGTGTTCACGGTCAACTGTCCGCTAACATAACCACTAACCACTGTTCCCTTCCATTCGGGCCGCCATGGCGAGGGCGGCGCGCTTGCCGTCAGCCACCGCGTCAACCACTTCGCGCCCGCCGTTGACGCAGTCGCCTCCGGCAAAGTAGCGCGGGTTGGTGGTGCGGCCGGTGGGGCGGTCCACCACCACCAGGCCGTTCTTCACGGCAATGCCGCGAGTGTTTTCGAGCAACGTCGTAAGGCGCGCCTGGCCGATGGCGGGAATCACCATGTCGCAAGCAAACTCATATTGCGATCCCTCTACAGGAATGACGGCGCAGCGTCCGTGTGGTCAGGGGCGCCCAAACGCGTCTCCACAAATCGCACCGCCGCCGCGCGCCCTTCGAAGCCGATGATCTCCAGAGGTTGCGCCAGCCAGTGGAAACTCACGCCTTCCACCTTGGAGCGGTCGTACTCGGATTTGAAGGCGGGCATTTCCCGCTCCGAGCGCCGGTAGAAAAGGTGGACCTCTTCCGCGCCCAGGCGCCGCGCCGCGTTGGCGGCGTCGATGGCGGTGTTGCCGCCGCCGATCACCACCACGCGCCCGCTCACTCGGAAGTCCGGCGACGTCTTGTAGCGTTCGATGAAGCGCAGCGCGTCAATCACCCCGTGCAGCGATTCGCCGGGAATGCCCAGGCGCTCCATGGTGCCCAAGCCCATGCCCAGAAAAATGAGCGCAAATTCCTTCTCAATTTCCTCCAGGCTCACCGCCTCGCCCACCAGGGCCTGGCGAAACTCCACGCCCAGCGAGCGGATCATTTCCACTTCGCGCAGGCTGTCTTGCGGGCGGAGTTTATATTCGGCCACGCCGTAAGTGTTGAGTCCGCCGGGGAGCGGGCGGTTGTCAATAACAGTGACGGCGTAACCCCGCCGGCGCAGTTCCGCCGCGCAGGCAAGCGACGCGGGGCCGCCGCCCACGCAACCCACTTTCTCCGCGTGGATGATGGGGGACGGGGTGCTCCAGGCGGGGTCGGGCTTTTCATAAAACCGGTCCATGGCGAAGCGCTGGAGGCGGCCGATTTCGATGGGCTTGTAGTTTTCGCGCACCATCACGCACGCGCCCTCGCATAAAACATCCACCGGACACACGCGCGAGCAGCTCAGACCCAGCACGTTGGAGTTCAAAATCGTCAGCGCCGAGCCGCGCAGGTTGCCCGTGGCGATTTTCTTGATGAAGCGCGGCACATCGATGTGGGTGGGGCAAGCCGCGGTACACGGGGCGTCATAACAGAAGAGGCAGCGGCTCGCTTCAATGGCAGCGGCGTGCGCGTCAAGCGCCGGATGGATTTCCGGAAAGCGCGTTCTCGGGACACGGGACTCGGGATTCGGGACACGGGATCTCACGTCGCCGGACGTCAATTCGTTTTTGGGCATATGAAGCACCGATTCTGAGAAAAGTGAAATTCGAAAATCGGAACTCGAAAATCGCGGCGAGTTTCGAATTTCGATTTTCGTATTTTCGTCCTTTCCCTAGCCCCCAGCACCCTTAAGCTTCACCAGGCCGTCGTACATTTCCGGGCGCCGGTCCCGGTAGAATTGCCAGGTCTTGCGCACTTCACCAATCATGTCGAGGTCGAGATCGGCGGTCAGCACCTCATCATGGTCGCGGGAGGCCTGCGCGAAGATGCGCCCGCGCGGATCGCAGAAATAGCTTGAGCCGTAAAACTCGCCGATGTTCCACGGAGCCTCGATTCCCACGCGGTTGATGGCGCCAATAAAGTAGCCATTGGCGACGGCGTGCGCGGGCTGCTCCAGCTTCCACAAGTATTCGCTTAAGCCGGCCACGGTGGCGGAGGGGTTGAAAACGATTTCCGCCCCGTTCAATCCCAATGCCCGCGCGCCTTCGGGGAAATGGCGGTCGTAGCAGATGTAAACGCCGATCTTGGCAAAGCCCAGGTCAAACACCGGGAAACCCAGGTTTCCGGGCCGGAAATAGAATTTCTCCCAAAAGCCGGGCGCGACGTGGGGAATGTGCGTCTTGCGGTATTTGCCGAGATAGGTTCCGTCGTTGTTGAATCACCGCCGCGGTATTGTAGTAAACGCCTTCCTGCTCGCGTTCGTAGATGGGGACGATCAGCGCCAGGTGGTGGCGGCGCGCTTCCTCCTGCATCAGGCGAATGGTGGGGCCGTCGGGCACCGGCTCCGTCATGTCATACCATTTGGTGGTTTGTTCCGCGCAAAAATAAGGACCGTAAAAAATTTCCTGCAAGCAGACGATCTGCGCTCCGGCTTCCGCCGCCTGGCGGATTAGCCCAGGTGCTTTTCAATCATGGCTTGTTTGGTGGCTTCGAGCGAGGCTTCGGGAGGCGCCGCGTTGGAAGCCTGAATCAAAGAACAACGAATGATGCGAGGCATGGTTCCTCCAGCAAGTTATACTGGCATAAAACCAAAAAGCCCCTCAGCCCGCGAAGCGGGCGGTGGCGGGTATTATGAAGGGTCTGATGAGAGGAATCAACCGGTTGGGAGTTGCGGTAATGCGTCAATTTGATGGAGAGGCGCCTTTATGCCGCCATATGGCAAGGTAAACTCGCCGCTACATCGCCAGCCCTCAACCAAACTTCGTTACCCGGCGAAGGGGGGGCAGTTCTGGCAGGGCCCTTGCACCGAACCATGGATTCGACCAGCGGCCACCTGCGGAAGGGCCTCGTCCGTCGGGCGACGGACAGGGCCCTTTTTCGCGAAGCTAACTGCTATTGCTTGAGCAGAATAATGACCGGGTAAGTATGGTTGGAACTGTTGACAATAGCGATCCCGGTCGTGGAAATCATGATGGCATTGACGACCGCATTCGAGTTGGTGCTGAAGGTGCCATCGGAACCCACCGTCCCGAGCGGGGCGCCGTTTTCAATCTGATCGGCCTGCTGGTTGCCGGTTCCGGACCCGGCAGCCGTATAGTCACCAACAATATTGACGCTGCCGCTCCCGGTGGGCGTTATGATCTCTACAGCAAGGGCTTGGGTCGCTTCGCCATAACTGACCACCTCCAGGTCGCCGTCATAAAGAGGTACAGTGAGAAGAGAGGTGGAGGTGAAGCCGCCGCTCGGGACCACCTGCGGTACGACGCGGCCAATTTCGACATCGGAATCCGTAGTGAGCATGACGGCTGTATTGGCGGCGGTTAGATAGAAAAGCGGAGTTCCGCTGCCTCCGCAATTGGCGCCGCTGAGTGTCATCCGGCCATTTGAGGCAACCGAGTAGGTGCAAGGGTGTGTACCGGGAGTTGACCAATTTCCCGCTTCGTCCGTGTAAACAGTGGCCGTCAGGGAGCTGGTTCCATTGGAGTTGACGAGGCCAAGCTCTGCTCTCCCTTCCGTCGATTCACCGTTATTCAGCCCCGTCAGATAATAAACCATCTTGCCGTTGACCGAGCCATTGCTGAAGGTCCCGCTCTGCAAATTCGCTTCGCCAGTCGTTACTCCCCGGTCGGCTTCAGAATCGGTCGTCATAAGCAGAGCTCGCGAACCGGATACCCTGTAACACACGACGTGGCCTGGGGATGAATCGCCTGTCCACGTTGTGGCCATGGTGAAGCGGCCGTTACCGCCGACGCTGGTGGTTGTGCCGGTGACTCCTATGATGTGGTGCACAGTCCCGGCGTCGTTATAGTCCGTTTCGCCAGCAGTAATGGAACCGCTGCTGAAGGTGATCACACCTCCGGTGACTACCCTTTCGCCACTTTTGCCGATCCCGCTCTGGTTGAACACATAATTGCCATTGACCGCGCCGCTGACCGGACTCTGTTGCAGGATTTGGCCCGTCGCGGCGAAGTAGGAGCCGGAGGTGGGACTATCCCACTCGATCATGCGGCCTGCTGCTGCCACGCTGGAGGTGATACTACCGACGGAGAGCCGGGTGTTAAAGGTGCCAAAGCTCGTCACGATGGTGGCGCAGCCGAGGTGGTTCGAGCCTACCGAGTACGAACTCGCTGAGGTATTGATGGAGACGGCAGATTGGCCACCCAGGGTGCCGTTGCTGTTGACTTCCCCGGTGGTGAAGTGTCCACTCCCATCGAAGGTCAAGGAACCGACCACCGCCAGGTAGCCCGTCGGGTTATATCCGCTCAGGCTGAAGGCATATTGCCCGTTGAGGAGCGACTCGCTGCCCGAATCCCCACACGCCACGGCGGGGCTGGTCACCGTCACGTCAGAAATCTTGGACTTCGCCGGGTCGGCAGCGCTGGCCACCTTGATGACCGCCGGGTTGGGGCTGGGGACAGGCCGGAGTGGGTGCGGTGTAAGTGCACTCCCAGGGCGCCGCGGTCGTGCAAGCCGTCAGCGTGCCTTGCGCGGCGTTGCCTTTCAGAACCCCGTTGACGTACCAGTTCAGGGCGGTGTTGGTGGTGCCGCTGATGGTGGCGGTGAACACTTGCGTGCCACCCAGCGCCAGGCTCTTACTCGCAGGGCTGAGGGTAACCGCAATGCTGTCCGTCACCGTCACGTTGGCCGTCTTGTACTTCCCGGGGTCGGCAGCGCTCGCCACCTTAATCACCGCCGGGTTGGGGCTGGGGACATTGACCGGCGGCGCCGTGTATGTGCAGCGTCAGGGGTGCCGAGGTGGTGCAGGCGGTCAGCGTGCCTTGCGTGGCGTTGCCATTCAGAACTCCGTTGACGTACCAGTTCAGCGTGGTGTTGGTGGTGCCGCTGATGGTGGCGGTGAACACTTGCGTGCCACTGAGCGCCACGCTCGCGCTCGCGGGGCTAAGGGTCACGGCAATGGGGTCGGTCACCGTCACGTTGGCCGTCTTGTACTTCCCGGGGTCGGCGGCGCTCGCCACCTTAATCACCGCCGGGTTGGGACTGGGGACATTGACCGGCGGCGCCGTGTACTTGCACGTCAGGGGCGCCACGGTGGTGCAGGCGGTCAGCGTGCCTTGCGCGGCGTTGCCATTCAGAACGCCGTTGACATACCAGTTCAGGGCGGTGTTGGTGGTGCCGGTGATGGTGGCGGTGAACACTTGCGTGCCACTGAGCGCCAGACTCGCGCTCGCGGGGCTGAGGGTCACGGCAATGGTGTCGGTCACCGTCACGTTGGCGGTCTTGTTCTTCCCGGGGTCTGCCGCGCTCGCCACCTTAATCACCGCCGGGTTGGGGCTGGGCACATTGACGGGCGGCGCCGTGTATTTGCACGTCGGGGCGCCGACGGTGGTGCAGGCGGTCAGCGTGCCTTGCGTGGCGTTGCCATTCAGAACGCCATTGACGTACCAGTTCAGGGCGGTGTTGGTGGTGCCGGTGATGGTGGCGGTGAACACTTGCGTGCCACTGAGCGCCACACTCGCACTCGCCGGGCTGAGGGTCACGGCAATGCGAGTCGGTCACCGTCACGTTGGCCGTCTTGTTCTTCGCGGGGTCCGCCGCGCTCGCCACCTCAATGACCGCCGGGTTGGGACTGGGGACATCCACCGGCGGCGCGGTGTATTTGCACGTCAGGGGCGCCGAGGTGGTGCAGGCGGTCAGTGTGCCTTGCGTGGCGTTGCCATTCAGAACGCCGTTGACGTACCAGTTCAGGGTGGTGTTGGTGGTGTTGCTGAGGGTGGCGGTGAACATTTGCGTGCCAGCTGAGCGCCAGACTCTTACTCGCGGGGCTGAGGGTGACCGCAATGCTGTCCGTCACCGTCGCCGTGGTCGTCTTGGACTGGCGCTGTCTGCCGCGCTCACAATCTTGAAGGTGACGGGATTCGGGTTCGGGACGTTTACGGAAGGCGCCGTGTATTTGCACGTCAGGGGCGCACAGTTGTGCAGGCCCGTCAGTAACGCCTTGTCGTGGCATTGCCGTTCGTCACGCCATTAACGCTCCAAGTCAGACCGAGGTTGGTCGTGCCCGCAACCGTCGCCGTCAGGGTCAGGGTGCCACCCAAAGCGACCGTGGACGCGGAGGACTTAAGGGTGAGGGTTATGGCTGCCTGCGCGGTACTACCGCCCCAAGCCCACGCGAGCGCGAAAACCAAACACGACAACATGAACTTCTTCATGGGTTAATTCCCTCCTAAGGTCCTTTGAAACTCGATGGGTCAGAGGCCCAAAACGCACACGTCCCAACGCAGGCCTGGATCGACCTGGCTCGCATCGAAGCTGAGTTTCGTTTCGATTCGTTTGGCACCACAGGCACGTCCACAAAAAGATGTGCCGTGGATCGGCCTGATCGTAAGCTGAGAGAGCGCACCGATGATCAATGTATTTGCCGAGATCAGAGACTTCCCAGCTCACTCAGTGATACTACGTGTTATCTCCCGTTGGTGTTCTTAAGGGACGGTGTTGCCATATACGAACGCGGTATTTGGAAACGGTACGGAGCTGCCCAGGGCTGGCAGGGCGACGATATCCCGCGCGCGACCGACAATCGCAACGGATGGATTTGGCTTGTCCGTCCGGGAACACTGGAGCTGTCTCGTGTGCGGCCGAACGGCGGGAAGTTAGAGGTGGAAGACGTGCTGGCGCTCCGGGGAACGCAATCGCGAACCGCGTATTCGCTCCACGCCGATAGCCGGGGTTCCATGTGGGTGCTGGGCGATTGTGGCGTGGACCTGCTGCGGGATGGAAGGTGGCGCCATTACGGAACTGAGGACGGGCTGGTTTGGGCAGACACCGACGGAGGCGCTTTCTTCGAGGACACCGACGGTTCGGTGTGGATCGGGACCAGCCGCGGTTTGTCCCATTTCACTCCACGCCCGGCGGAATCTGGTTCCCAGCCTGTGGCGGCCGTTATTACCAAAGCAACACTTGGCGCGCAATCATTACCTGCCATGGGCGCTCCCATCACCGTTCCTTTCCGGGACAATACGCTGGCGGTTGAAGTCGCTGCATTGACCTATGTGCACGAGAGCCAAGTGCGCTTCCAGTATCGTCTCCTCGGTTTCGAGGACAACTATGTCGAGACCTCTCAGCACGAACAGCGCTATGCAAATCTTCCGCCCGGCAGCTATACATTCCAAGTGCGGGCGAGAGGCGCCGGAGGAACGTGGAATTCGCAGTCGGCAACCCTTTCCTTCACGGTGCTCCCTCCGTGGTGGCGGACATGGTGGTTCCGCATCGCGTGCGCTGTCATGCTCGCTGGATTGGCGTTGCTGGCGTGGCGCTGGAAGATAGCGCGGCTGGAGGCTGAGCGCCGGAGGTTGGAGTGCGCGGTCCGGCAGAGGACCGAGGAGCTGGTCGCCGAAAAGCGCCGGACGGAGGAGCTGCTGGTGGAGGCGCAGCAGGCCACGCGCGCTAAGAGCGCGTTTCTTGCCAATATGAGCCACGAAATCCGCACGCCCATGAACGGCGTAGTCGGAATGACTAGTCTGCTACTCGACATGGAACTGCCGCCACAGGCACGCGACTTCGCCAACACCATTCACAGCAGCGCTGACGCATTATTGTCCGTCATCAACGATATTCTGGACTTCTCCAAAATCGAGTCCGGCAAGCTCGAGCTGGAGCGCGCTCCGTTCCGGCTGGATCGTTGCATCGAGGAGGTGCTGGATGTTCTGGCGCCCTTTGCCGCGGCCAAGGGGCTGGAGCTGGGATACTTCCTTGAAGAAGGCGCGCCGCGCGCGATTGTGGGAGATGTCACGCGTGTGCGCCAGATCCTAATGAATCTGGCTGGTAATGGAGTGAAGTTCACGAAGGCCGGAGAGGTGATCGTATCCATTGCCGGGAGGCCGCTCGACGACGGCCAAGTCGAACTACATTTCCAGGTTCGCGATATTGGGCTTGGCCATCAGCCGCAGGCTGTGTGAGCTCATGAACGGAAGAATCTGGGTGGAGAGCACCGCGGGCGTTGGCTCGACGTTTCACTTCCTGATCGTGGCGGGGCGGGCGGCAGAGGCGCCGGAACAGCCTTCTGAACCGGTTCTGCCGATGAATGGGAAGCGCGTGCTGATCGTGGACGACAATGCCACCAACCGGCTGATCCTCATAAAGCAGCTCGAGTCGATGGGTGTCGCATCGGCGGCCGCGGAATCGGGCCGGGAAGCACTGGATCTACTCAGCGGCGACGCATCCTTCGACGCCGCGGTGCTGGATATGCACATGCCGGAGATGGGCGGCGTTAGTTTGGCTGAGGAGATCCGCAAGCTGCCCCAGTGGCGGGAACTGCCGCTGATACTGCTCACGTCGGGCATGCTACCGTCCAACGAAGCTTCGCTTTTTGCGGCGCTCCTGCCGAAGCCGGTCAAGCCTGCGCGCTTTGCCCAGACGCTTGCCAGTGCTGTATCCGGCCAGGTGGCACGGAAAGCCGCAACCGCGTCGCAGTTCGATCAAGAGCTCAGCAAACGGGTTCCGCTGCGCATCCTGTTGGCGGAGGATAACCTCGTGAATCAGAAGGTAGGCGTGCGCTTGCTGGAGAAAATGGGCTACCGGCCTGACGTGGCTAGTAACGGGATCGAGGTGCTCGAAGCGTTGCGCCGTCAGACCTACGATCTGGTGTTGATGGACATTCACATGCCGGAGATGGACGGTTTAGCGGCAACACGGCAGATCCGGCGGGAGTGGCCTCCTGAGCGCATGCCCCGTATCATTGCCATGACGGCCAATGCGTTTCGGAGCGATCGGGAGCAGTGTTTCGCCGCGGGCATGGACGACTACGTCAGTAAGCCGATCCGTATCGCCGAGCTACAGGCGGCGATCGCGCGGTGCAGCGATAAAGTCAATTGCAGTTCTCGTTAGGGAGACTCGAAAACTAGATCTCTCTCGTGAAGCGCCCTTACGGCAGCAAGCCGTTTGGCCAGATACCCAAGACCGGCCTTACCGCGTTACGTACTACGGGTACTATCGATTTGCGCAAACTGGGGCACAAATCGCGATTCCGAGATAGTGCGTCCCAACCGCCTTGTCCGATGCCGCTTAGATAGAAAGGCCGCGGGCCCTGTCGCCGAGCACTGACCACAAAGCCTGCTAGACAAGCAGGCTCTTTCAGTTACGCATTCCGGGCCGGGCCACCCACTATCTCGTGGTGTTTCTGGCAAAGGGGAATCCGGTGAATCTACTCTATTAACACATCCACAGATTCTCTGCTAGTATCCTCGCATCATCGATAATCAGGCTCTTATACACGAAAGGGCACTGGGAGCGAGCAATCGAGTCTGTAGGCGGGTTGCAGGATGGGTGGGAATGTGCAGCGTGGAACCCGAACTTGCAACACACATAAAATCGTAATCCCTAAAAATCCAGCCCGAAGCTGCGGCCAGGGCGTGTATTGGCGAAGCAAAGCCGGAAAGGCATTTTGTTCGCGCCAGGAAAGCGGAAAGAAGATTCTATGAGACGTTCGCAACCATCCAGTAAGCTCATGTTGGCCTTTTTAGGAGCCGTATTACTATTGACTGCCCTCTGTGCGTTGCTGGGGCCGCAGGCCGTCCGGGCGTCGAGCAGTATTTGCACGATCAGCATCACTAGCCCGGCGGCAAACGCGAGTTTCCCGTACGGTCAGTCGGTGACTGTTACCGGGACGCTTGGCGGACCTGCCATCGACACTGTTACCGGAGCGCTGCTGCTCGATGGGAGAGGCCTCCTGAACTTTACCACCGCTCCGCAGACTTTGTCGACCACGGTGCCGTCCCCGAGCTCGGGCACGCATACGCTTTCCTGGAGCTGCAGCGCAAGCGGCCAGGCTGGTTCCGGTTCGAATTCGGGCTCCCAAACGTTTACAGTTGCCGCCGCGCCCACGCCGACGCCTACGCCCTTCATCAGCAATATTTCGCCGGCTTCTGGGCCGGTGGGGACCTCGGTCACAATTAGCGGCGGAAATTTCGGATCGTCTGCGGGAACGGTAAGATTCAACGGGACTCAGGCGAGCGCCACTTGGGGCACGAGCACTATCTACGCCACGGTCCCGAGCGGGGCGACGACGGGATCAGTTTCGGTCACGACTGCGGGCAGCCAGTCGGCCAGCGGCCCGACCTTCACCGTCACGGCGCCGGCGTCGCCCACTCCTACGCCCTTCATCAGCAATATTTCGCCGGCTTCTGGGCCGGTGGGGACCTCGGTCACAATTAGCGGCGGAAATTTTGGATCGACGGCGGGAACGGTAAAATTCAACGGGACTCAGGCGAGCGCCACTTGGGGCACGAGCACTATCTACGCCACGGTCCCGAGCGGGGCGACGACGGGATCAGTTTCGGTCACGACTGCGGGCAGCCAGTCGGCCAGCGGCCCGACCTTCACCGTCACGGCGCCGGCGTCGCCCACTCCTACGCCTTTCATCAGCGGTATTTCGCCGGCTTCTGGACCGGTGGGGACCTCGGTTACTATTAGCGGCGGAAACTTTGGATCGACGGCGGGAACGGTAAGATTCAACGGGACTCAGGCGAGCGCCACTTGGGGCACGAGCACTATCTACGCCACGGTCCCGAGCGGGGCAACGACGGGATCAGTTTCGGTCACGACTGCGGGCAGCCAGTCGGCCAGCGGCCCGACCTTCACCGTCACGGCGCCTTCGTACACGATCAGCGGCACGGTGACGGCCAACGGAAGCGGTCTCGCCGGAGTGACGATGACGCTGAGCGGGAGCCAGAGCGGGTCGACGACGACCGGCTCCGGCGGCGGTTATTCCTTTAGCGTCGCAGCCGGAGGCAGCTACACGGTAACGCCGTCGAAGGCGTACTACGGTTTCACCCCAGCGTCGGCGTCGTTCAGCAACCTGAGCGGCAATCAGACGGCATACTTCACGGCCTGGCCGCTGACGACGACGCTTTCCAACCTCACGCGGCCGGGCAATACAGCTATCTATATAGGCGACGACTTCCAGATCGTAGTGACGGGTCCGCCGAACCAGGCCGTGACGGTCCAAACCAGCCAGAACGGCGGACCCTACAGTTCGCCCGCCCAACTGGGGACCACCAACAACAACGGCAACGGCAGCGGCAGCTACACCTACGCCGCCAATGCGTATGTGGGCCTCACTACGGGCTCCTGGAGCGCGCTATGGTCCGTGGGCACCGTTGCGGCGCCGCTGGAAACGTTTAGCGTTCTGGGGAACACGATCCAGGGGACGGTGACGGGGGGAGGGACAGCGACTATCAGCGAGAGTTGGGCGAACCCGGGTACCCCGCCAAAGACGATCACCGGTTCGACCACGACGGTCTCCGGCGGCAGCTACACGCTCTCAGTGGGGCCGGGCGGAAGCAAGTACGTGGTGACACCATCGGAGGCTGGGTATACGTTCAGCCCGCCCTCGCAGAGCTTCGGCAGTCTGACCGGGAATCTGACCGGTGTGAACTTCACCGCGCTCATGGTGCAGCTTTCCAACCTCACACGGCCGGGCAATTCGGCTATTTATATCGGCGACGACTTTCAGGTTGTGGTGACCGGTCCGAACGGGGCCGTCATGCTTCAAGCCAGCCAGAACGGCGGACCTTATTGCCCCGCTTACCAAGTGGGGACCATCAACGGCGCCAACGGCAGCGGCAGCTTCACCCTCACCGCAAATGCGTACGTAGGCCTTACCACAGGCTCTTGGAGCGAAATATGGTCTGTGAATGGTGCATCGGCGACGCTCGGTTTCAGCGTGCTCGGGAACACGATCAGCGGGCAGGTGACGGCGGGGGGAACAGGCCTGTCCCAGGTGCTGATCAGCGAGAGCTGGAACAACCCGGCTGGCAAAACGATCACGGGTTCGACCAATCCCACCTATACGGACGCCAACGGTAACTACACGCTCTCGGTGGGGCCGAACGGAACGAACTACGTGGTGACGCCGTCGAAGGCAAACTACACGTTCAGCTCGTCCTCCGGCTCGGCCTCGGCGAGTTTCAGCAGCCTGACCGGCAATCTGACCGGGGTGAACTTCACGGCCACGGCGGCACCGCCGACGGTGCAGCTTACCGTCAACGGACAGCCGTGGAGTGCCGGCGCCACCTATCATGTGGGCGACTACTTTATCGTGACGCTTACAGGCCCGGTGGGCGCCGTGGTCACGGAGGGGGGATGGTCGCCTGGGTCGATTCCCGGCTCTGGCACCCTCACCATCAGCGGCACCTGGACCGCAGCCTATGTCGGCAGCTACTCGGAGACGTGGTACGTTGGAGGCGTCGTGGCAACGCCCAATCCCCTTTCATTTTCCGTGGCATGTTCCGCGACCATGCCGTGCATTTACTCCCTTGCCCTTGCCCCGAGCGGAAGCGATTCCAACAACGGCACCAGCACCGATACCAGCAGAGTGCAGATTACGGGGACGAACTTCGGCGCCGCTGAAAGCGACCCCGTCGGCCCCAATACCAGCGCTATCATGTTTCCTGGAGCCAACGGCGCCACCGTGCAAGCGCCTTCGGTCCACAATCACACCTGGTGCAATGATGGTTGCGACTGGAGCAACACTGTAATCCATGTGCAAGTGCCCGAGGGCGCCAGAACGGGCAACGTGACGGTTTGGGTCAACGGCCAATCCAGCAACGGCGTGCCGTTTACGCTCACTACGCCATCCGTTACCAGCCTTTCCGCAAGCAGCGCAGCGGTTGGCTCCGTCGTGACGATCTACGGATCGCATTTCGCCGATTCCGAGACCAAGACCGGAGACGCGGTCAACGACAGCGCGGTCCTGTTTAACGGCGTAGCGGCGCCTTCGGTGCATAGCTGCGATGACAACAGCAGCGGCGTAGATCGGGGCTGCAGGTGGCACGATACCGCAATCACGGTCACGGTTCCAGCCGCCGCCACCACGGGCAACGTGCAGGTCACGGTGAACGGCCAGATCAGCAACGCCGTGGGGCCGTTCACCCCCACTCCAGCTCCGACGCCCGGTCCGTCGCCCAGTCCGACGCCCGGTGGCACGCCGACCATTACCAGCATCTCGCCAACCTCGGGCGTGCCCGGCACGGTGGTGACGATTTTGGGATCGGGCTTCGGCGGGGGCGCCCAAGCCAGCGTCCAGCGCGGGCCCGACGCCGCGCGGCTCGCCCAGCAGGCGGGCGCGGAACCGCTCGCGGCAAGGCCGAGAACGCTCACCATGCCGCCCAATAGCTACGTGTTGTTCGGCACTACGCCGGGAACGGTCATCGGCTGGTCGGATTCGGAGATCGATGTGGCCGTGCCCAACCTCCCCGTAAGCACGCAGGCCCCGATTGTGGTCATCTCCGACGGCGTCGAGGCGGTATGGGGGCCCGGCGTCCCCGCCTCCGGCTTTTCCTTTACAGTGCTGCCCGGCGCCCCGGCGCCGTATATCACCCAGATCGTTCCTCAGGTGTTAGCCTATGGATCGACCGGAATCTTAACGTTCTACGGCCAAAATCTGAGCGGTGCAACTGACGTGTCTTTCGGCAATCTCCCTTACTCCTTCCCGATAACGATTTTCCTCCCTCCAGCGGTGAACGCCAACGGCACGGAGGTGACCTTCCAATACCAGGCCGGATGGGCCACGCCCACGAGCGTCTCCGCTCAGGTGAGTCTCGTCCTGGGCGGTGCGACATCGACCAACGCGCTCACCCTCTATCTGAGCACGACGACAGCAGCCACCGCGTCCATCCTGATGGGCGGCAGCGACATCACCGGAACGACCCAGACCGTCGTGGTGGGGCAGCAGATCTCGCTTGCGGGGCGAGTGAACGGCGGGAACACGGTCTTAAACTGGTGGACGATTCCGGGTACAATCATCGACCAAAATGGCTACACGCCCGGTTCTCAGCCGGGCTCGCCCGTTGTCACCGAGAACATGGTGACTTTCTATTGGATCGCTCCGGGAACGTTCGAGGTCGCCTACCTGGGGATTTACGGGGGCAATCCTGCGAGCACCGCTGCCGCGACGTTCAATGTGGTCGGGCCAACGGTTGCATCTCCGGCAGGATGGGAAAGTATAGCGCGATACGGGCAAACGATAGCCGCCCTCATCCAGCCGGTGGGGAGCGTAACTGGGGTAATGTTATTACGTGACTCAACCAACACTCAGTATCCGAATTACCAGGGCATCGCATTTTATCCGACGGTTACGCCGCCCGATGGGTATCAGGGCACGCTGATATGGGCACAACTCCTCGATCAGATGACCATCACGGGGAACAACTTGCCGATCCAGTGCAGCGCGGTGCCGAGCTCGCTTGACAATGGGTACCCCTATCACGGACCTAACGATGTCTGTACGTACGGTCCCAACCAGACGCCGACCGTATACCCGGTATGTGACAATCCTTTTTTGCCTTTGAATCCTGCATACATTCCCCTAGCTGAAACTTTTTCGGCCCGCATGTTCCTGCTGTGGCAGCCGACATTGGCCGGTAGCACTCCCGCGCCCCTCGGCTATGTGTCGTGGTCCTGGAGCGGAACCGCGACGTTCACAAACACCTGGTCTTTGACAGTGGGGAACCCTGTAACGAGCCCGAATTGGGGTGCCTTTACACCGAGCACCACATACCCGACCTGGAGCCAGACGTTCCCGGCGGGTTGCAATCCTTATGGCAGCTAATAGGAGGCTATTATGAAATTGTTTAAACCCGCGCTGGGGATGACATTTGCCCTCGTCTTCGTACTTTGTTGTGCGGCCTATGCGCAAACCGCTAGCCCCCCGTTTTCGCCGACTAACCTGCCCTTCTCGCTTTCCATTAGGGCGGAACAGGATCATGTGATGGCGGGCACACACGTATCGATAGAGTACACGCTTAAGAATATTTCCAAAGAAGCCATCAGACCTCTCTGCGCTGCGGTTTATCCGGCAGGGTCGCTGAACGACGTGTTCACCATCGAGCTATATGGACCGGATGGGAAGATGGCAGAACTGAGCGGTGCCGGGCTTGCTTACGCAAAGTCTAGGCCCTCGTCGGAAAAAGAGCGCGACTATATGTGTCTAGTGGTGCCCTCCATCGCGCCAGGATCCATACGCAAAGGACGTGTGGATCCCGGCGACTACTTCGATACCTGGACCCTGGGGACCTACACGGTGCAGATAAAGCTGAAGCTCCCGGAACGGCTCGGTGGAGGGATTGTGGAGTCGAACAAGGTGCTGATCACCACTACCTACAATCCGATCATGGAAAGGCTCGAAAGGCAAGGAGCACTTAAGAGTAAGAAATAGCCCGGATAAAGCCGCCAAAAGCTTCCAGGGGGAGACGCCTGAGCGCCAACTTCTGCCAGGATTTCGCGCCGGGATGACATAGATAATGGGAATCGGCATTTTGGCAGCAACAGCTCTCCTGTCGTTAGGCGCGCTGTGCGCGCAACACAGACCAACGGAGGATTACTTTAAGAATGCGGTGCAACCGGCATCCGGGCAACCGGTTTTCTCCCTCAGCATCCGTGCAGCAGGGCAGGATCAGGTCATGGCTGGCCGCGATATGAACGTGGAGATTACGCTCACGAACATTTCGAAAGAGGACATTTACATTACCGACATTTCACCATACCTAAAATATATTTGGGATGTCCGCGGTCCAGATGGACAGCCCCCCGCTCACAAAGGCCGGCAGGGACGCTCTTGCGAATCAGGATAAGCCTATCGCCAGGAACATGCCCACCTTGTTGCGGCCGAAGGAATCGCAAAAGACCATCGCCGGCGCCAACCTACTCTTCGATACATGGGAAACGGGAATGTACACGGTGCAGTTGCGAAAAAAGATCTCGCCGAATCTCGGCGGCGGCGAAGTGGAGTCGAACAAGGTCGTATTCACCGTCATCTATAATCCGATCATGGACCGGCTCAAAGAGCAGAGGTCGATCAAGGAGGCGCCAAACGCCTCTCCGACTCCAGCTAAGAATCGCTGAGTTCGGCGCGCAACCTGGCAGTCGGTGGACAAGGGACCGTTACCATCACTCCTAGCACGGGGATCACGTGGTCGGTTGCCGCCACCACGTCGACTGACATAGCCATTTCTTACACGGTGGCCTCGAATGCGCCGACTGGCTCCGTCACGGTAACCGTGACAACGACCGGCGGCGCCAGCAATGGCATGAGCCTGACGGTGGCGCCTCCAGGCACGGCGGCGAGCTTCCAGATTCAGGTATCGACCGGGCTGCCCAGCGCGACGCTGACCTTGAGCGGGAGCGCGAATGCAACGGCGCAAACGGATAGCAATGGCAACTACACTTTCACGGTGCCTGTTTCCCATGGCGGGCACTACACTGTGACGCCCTCGATGGCCGGCTACACGTTCTCGCCAGCCTCCCTCACTTTCGATAGCGCCTCAACCGGCAATCAAACCGCACCCTTCGCCGCCACCCCTCTCAGCTTCACGATTCCGCCCGATTACGCTCCAGATCCCGCTCCCGCCCCGAATCCGCCTGCAGCCGTCTCCGATTCGGTTCAAGCCTGCGACGACATCAGCGGCGCCTGGAGCGGCATATGGCCCGGTGAGACCACACTTACACTGTTTACGCTGTCCCAGACGGGCGGCCAAGTCTCGGGGCAAATGACCTATACCAACCCCGCCGACCCCTGCGGCACGGCTATGGTTTGGCAAGTGACCGGTCAATTGACCGGAGAAGGGACCTTCGATTTGGTTTGGTCGAATCCGTCCCCGCCGATAGACGCTTGCGGCTGGTATGGAAACGTTGGGGAGTTTACCGTTTCTCTCCCATCCTGTTCTCAAGCGCTGGACACAATTACCCAGGTTGTTCCGGGCCCCGCAGCGCCGCCCACGGACACTGGAGGCACGGGGGGTGACTCGGCATCGACAACCGCCCGGGCCGCAGGACCCTCCAATGCGGGCCTCCTTGGCCCAGTCACAGCGCCCTATGGGACGAGCGTTCAACCGCGCGCCGCCACGCCGGGTCCTGGCAACCAGTTCTATTGGTCGAGAAACGGGGCGAATATTTCGATCGCAGCCGACATGCAGCTATCTTTTGACTTTGTAGGCGGCTCGGGGTACGTGGTCTTGGCGGGCCCTTACAAGACTGGCAACCTGACGGTATATCTAACGCCCACCACAGGCAATCCAATCGTGTTGTTGAGTATGAACGGTGTCACTGGGTCCACTCCTCCGGTACCCTCTAGCAACTACATCAACTTCACGGTGGATCGCACTCAGCTCCCCAGCAGTACAGCATTTGGTTCCGTAACCGCCACCTGGGACGAAATGAGCGTGACCATGCCGCTGGATTTCTGGGTGTTCGGGCAGGTTTTCTTTTCGCAGTACAATACCACGTACGAAGACGTGTGTATAAGTAAGTATCCAGACACGCCAATAACGGTCTGGGTGGCGTCCGCGTTGAACACGAGTACCGGCACATGCACCTGGAACACAATACAGGTCAATCCCACGTTCTCGGACCAGACCATTATGAATGGCAGCGGGATTTCCGTTTCCAATCCCAATGTAGTACTCAAGCCTTACAGCATTTGGAAGCACCCCCCGTGCCCAAAGCCGACCGGTCCACCGGCGGGCCCATACTTTATCAGCATCGACACTATGGGGAATACCCTCACCACGGTTACCGGCCAGTGTGGTACCGTGGTTTCCGACGCCACCAACACGCCGAGTGCCTTCACCAACAACAATCCGGCCCCGCCGGCAGGGACAGGGAGCCTCGCCACCGTCGCGCCGGGCCCTTCGCAGGGCGGAGGGGGCTGGCTTTGCGCGGATCAGGTGCTATTGGTGGACTCTCTAAACCGTAATGACCCACGCGGCCTCCGGACTGTCGTCGATGAGTGCCCCATCTGCGTTGGGAACCACATTGACATGTATAGCTCCAGCCATGGCTGCAAGGGGCATGATGTTGGAAATTACGGAACTCTCACCGCGATAAAAACGCATAAATAGCCATGAAAAACTCAATTTATCTCGCCGTTTTGCTTTTCCTGGCCGCTGCGGCAGCATTCGGCCAGGTGCACCAGGACCATCCTGAATACTGCGGCACGCCAGGGGTTGCCGTGCCGGTTCCGCCGGATATCTCGGTACTGGCCAACCTGGGCCGGACGCACTGGACAAATGTTTATCCGTGGCAATGAGGTTAAGTATTCGCAGTGGCATCGAAATTGCGCATGCAGATTTGCCCGCTTTCCGCCAACCGCTATGCGTTGTTTGGCGAGGTGGCCGGGGCGACGGAGCGGAGGTCGATATTCTCGACACATCCAGCGCCAGCAGGTCGAAGCTCGATCTTGGGGGCGCGGTTCCGTCCTATCCCCGGACAAGCGATGGTTGGTATATCGAGAGTATCAATCGCCTGGCAGGCGCTGGGCACGCCGGGGGAATTGTATCGCCTTGCCGACATCAGAGCACTCCCGCCCAAAACCGCCAGCCGAACACGATGAACGGTCAGGACATCGGCCGGGTCATGTTCCCGGTCGGCATCCGCTCCAGGAAGACAACTAGGCGGCATGCCGGAGGAATTCGACGCATGATCCGGACTCGGTCGGCGACACCGAATTCTTTTGGTCCGCCGATAGCAAAGTAGTGGCGTTTGCGGATAGTGTCGCCGGCAAGCAGGACGAGAACGGAGAATATTCGAACAAGATCCATCAGATCGTGCTGCTTAAGATCGGCTCGGATGGGAGCACCACAGCGTTGGTTCATCAGTGGTCCCGCGCCGAGGTCTGCCCGGAATGCCCCAAAAAGATGGCCACAGACGTGGGGGTGTCTAACATAGCCGTGGGCCCGGAACAGGGCGGCGACCGGTTGATCACCATCTCCTTTCGTACCGTTTTTCCGGGCCAGTCCAAGTTCAACGATTTGGAGTTGCATACTTCCGATTTCCAGCCGGCCAAGCCTGAGATCTGGCAGCGGCCAAACATCAAAGATCGCGTCGTTGAAGGGCCTCGGCCAACGCCGCCTCCAAACCCATCCGCCTTCCGGTGGTCTGGGTCCACGGTGGGCTGCAAAGATGTCAGCGGAATCTGGTCCGACCCCGAGACCGGTGGGACCTGGACCCTGACTCAGACGAAAAACACCGTTTCCGGCTCCCTGACGATCGCGAAAGCGAAGTGCGGAAGTGTGTCATGGCGCGTATCCGGGCAGGTCAAGGATGACGTTGTTACCGTCACCGCGGCTCAGCCTACTCCCGCAATAGATAAGTGCGGCAATGCCGCCGCCACCACCATCACTGCCACGGTCGTTCCCGGTTGCAACAGAGCCGCCGTGAAGGTGGAAACCCAGCACTGACCCGAAGCCCGGCGAAGCCCCCACCGCTCATGGCCCAGTGCGGTCTGGGCCCGGCGCCGCGCGGCTCGCCCAGCAGGCGGGCGCGGAACCGCTCGCGGCAAGGCCGAGAACGCTCACCATGCCGCCCAATAGCTACGTGTTGTTCGGCACTACGCCGGGAACGGTCATCGGCTGGTCGGATTCGGAGATCGATGTGGCCGTGCCCAACCTCCCCGTAAGCACGCAGGCCCCGATTGTGGTCATCTCCGACGGCGTCGAGGCGGTATGGGGGCCCGGCGTCCCCGCCTCCGGCTTTTCCTTTACAGTGCTGCCCGGCGCCCCGGCGCCGTATATCACCCAGATCGTTCCTCAGGTGTTAGCCTATGGATCGACCGGCACCTTGACGTTTTACGGCCAGAATCTGAGCGGTGCAACTGACGTGTCTTTCGGCAATCTCCCTTACTCCTTCCCGATAACGATTTTCCTCCCTCCAGCGGTGAACGCCAACGGCACGGAGGTGACCTTCCAATACCAGGCCGGATGGGCCACGCCCACGAGCGTCTCCGCTCAGGCGAGTCTCGTCCTGGGCGGTGCGACATCGACCAACGCGCTCACGCTCTATCTGAGCACGACGGCACCAGCCACCGCATCCATCCTGATGGGCACCAGCGACATCACGGGGACGACGCAGACCGTCGTGGTTGGGCAGCAGATCTCGCTTGCGGGGCGAGTGAACGGCGGGAACACGGTCTTAAACTGGTGGACGATTCCGGGTACAATCATCGACCAAAATGGCTACACGCCCGGTTCTCAGCCGGGCTCGCCCGTTGTCACCGACAACATCGTGACTTTCTATTGGGTCGCTCCGGGCACCTTCCAGGTGACCTACCTGGGGAGTTACCCGGGCAATCCTTCGAGCACCGCTGCCGCGACCTTCAATGTGGTCGGGCCAACGATTACGAACCCCAACACGATGGTCACATGGGGCACGCCCCAGATATGTCAAGCCGGTGGACTTTTTGAAATGGTTTTAGCCGGTCCCTTATGCACGGGTCAGGGCATATTATTTTCACCCACCATCCAGGACCCGAACGGGTATTCTGGGTCTGTTTACTGGGGCCAGGTGCTCACGAATGTCGCCTTCGTGTGGCAGCCGACACCAGGAACGGGTGCGTGCGCGACGCCTGGGCCGGCTCTTGATTCGGGTTGGCCGTACACCCAGAACCCACTGCCAGACACCTCTCCAGCTACTAGGGACTCGCCGGCTATACCCTTACCCTTAGGCATAGGGCTCACATCAGCCTCCGATGGGTTCTCGGCACAAATGTACTTGTTGTGGCAACCCAACCTCTCGGCAAGCGTTACCGTCGCAACTCCGGTCCCGCTTGGGTCCATCCAATGGTCATGGAGCGGCACTACCACCTTCAACGGAAATGTCTGGACCGCGCCTACTGGAACACCTGCCGCAGGTGCACCGCCACCGGTGTTTCAGCCAGGTTTGGGTTATCCCACGTGGGGACCTGTTTTTAATGTAGCGGGCTGCAAAGCGCCAGGATCATGATGAAGGAGCTATTATGAATATGAGGACGACGATGAAAATCCATAGGCTGGCAATGACAGTCCTCCTGTCGTTAGGCGCGCTGTACGCGCAGTTCAGGCCAACGGAGGATTACTTTAAGAACGGGGTGCCACCGGCAGCCGCGGGGGAGCCGGTTTTCTCCCTCAGCATCCGCGCAGCAGGGCAGAATCAGGTCATGGCTGGCCGCGACATGAACGTGGAGATTACTCTCACGAACATTTCGAAAGAGGACATTTACATTACCGACATTACCCCATACCTAAAATATATTTGGGATGTCCGGGGGCCGGATGGAGAGCCACGCCCGCTCACAAAAGCTGGCAGGGACGGTCTTGCGAATCAGGATAAGCTTATCGCCAGGAACATGCCCACTCTGCTGCGGCCGAAGGAATCGCTCAAGACCATCGCCTCCGCCGCCTTAAACTTCGATACATGGGAAGTGGGAATGTACACGGTGCAGCTGCGAAAAAAGATCTCGCCGTATCTCGGCGGCAGCGAGGTGGAATCGAACAAGATCGTCTTCACCGTCATCTACAACCCGATTATGGACCGGCTCAAGGCGCAGGGGGCTCTTAAGGAGACACCAAGCACTTCTCCGACTCCAGCTAAAAATCGCTGAGTTCGCAACGCATCCGTCGGCCTCTGTTGCGGACTCGCCGCGCCCGTTGAGCAAGCTTCAAGGCGCATGAAATCGATGCTGAAATTTGCACTATGGACAAGCGCCGCATTGGTGGTTTCCCTCAGTATGCTCTACGGGCAAACCGCCAGCCAGCCCTTTTCCCTCTCCATCAAAACGGAGCACGACCACGTAATGACGGGCACACACGTATCGATAGAGTACACGCTTAAGAATATCTCCAAAACGCCCCTAAGAACACCCTGCGCCGCAGTTTATCCGGCGGGATCTCTGAACGATGTCTTTACTATCGAGCTATATGGACCGGACGGGAAAATGGCGGAACTGAGCGATAACGGGGAAGACTACGCGAGATCTCCACGCACTGATTGGGAACGTGACTTTCGGTGCTTAATAACACCATCCATCGCCCCAGGAGCGGTTGAAAAAGGGCGGTCTGACCCATTTGATTATTTCGACACCTGGACGCTGGGGACCTACACCGTTCAGATAAAGCTGAAGCTCCCGGAACGGCTCGGTGGAGGGATTGTGGAGTCGAACAAGGTGCTGATCACCACTACCTACAATCCGATCATGGAGAGGCTCGAAAGGCAAGGAGCACTTAAGAGTAAGAAATAGCCCGGATAAAGCCGCCAAAAGCTTCCAGGGGGAGACGCCTCAGCGCTAACTTCTGCCAGGATTTCGCGCTCGGATGACATAAATAATGAGAATCGGCATTTTGGCATTAGCAACGCTCCTCCCGCTGTGCGCGGTATACGCACAATTCCGCCCCACGGAGGATTTTTTTGAGGAGGGATCGCATCCAGTGCCTGGCCGGCCAGTTTTTTCCCTCAGCATCCGCGCGGCGGGCGGGGATCATGTCATGGCCGGCAAGCCTATGATGGTGGAGATCACTCTCACCAACATTTCAAAAGCGAACATTTACATCGCCGATATTTCTCCGTACCTCGCGTATATCTGGGATGTCGGGTGTCCGGATGGGAAGCCATGCCCGCTCTCAGGCGACGGTGTAGACTATCTTCGAAATAAGGACAAGCCCCTTATCGCGAGGAACATGCCCACTCTGCTGCGGCCGGGCGAATCGCAAAAGATCATCGCCGGCGCCAACCTTCTCTTCGACAGCTGGCAAGTGGGGATGTACACGGTGCAGGTGCGGAGAAAGATCTCCCCGGACCTTGGCGGCGGTGAGGTGGAATCAAATAAGATCGTCTTCACCACTACCTACAACCCGATCACGGACCGCATTGCGGGCCAAGCCACGAAGAAACCGTCGCAGGGTTCTCCCAAGGATTCCAAGGATCGCTGACCGGCTGCCACTGTAGGGGACGGCTCCGGCTGCGAAACCGTTAAACGCATGGAGACTCGCTCTGCCCCGAAACGTCCCTTCACACCGAAGCGTCAGCGCTGGCCCGGTGCCGCCGCCTTCCCCGAGGCGGGCAGGGTCAGGAGCGAGGTTCCGGGAAACGCGAACTTGCGGCCGAGTTCATTGCTCACGTTCACCTGGCAGAGGTATTCCCCAGGCTCGAGGCCGGCAATGGGGGCGCTCAGAGCCAGCGGCAGCGCGCCAGGCCGAATCCGCTGTATAATTCTCGAACGGACTCGATAATGCCCCCAACCGCCGAACTCGACGCCCCGAAGGAGACGGCCAAGCCCGGCCTGCTGCTGATCAACGAGATCGCGGACAAGCTGGGCATTTCCGACGACTATCTAGAGCACTACGGCAAGCACACCGCCAAGCTGCGGCTCGAGCTGCTCTCCGATTCGGCCCAAGCCCGCCGCGGCAAACTCATTCTGGTGACCGCCATCACGCCCACCAGCCACGGCGAAGGCAAGACCGTGGTTTCGATCGGCCTCACACAGGCGCTCGAGCGGAGCGGGCGCAAAGCCATCGCCACGCTGCGCGAACCCTCGCTCGGTCCGGTCTTCGGCATCAAGGGCGGCGCCACCGGCGGCGGCCGCTCGCAGGTGCTTCCGAGCGAGATCATCAACCTCCATTTCAACGGGGACTTCCACGCCATCACCGCGGCGCATAACCTGCTGGCGGCGATGATCGACTCCCATATCCACCACAGCAACGCCCTGCGGATCGACGTAGACAACATCTTCTGGCCGCGCACCATCGATATGAACGACCGGGCGCTGCGGCACGTCATTGTGGGCCTGGGCGGAAAGGTCAACGGCGTCCCGCGCGAGACCGGGTTCGTCATCACGGCGGCCTCCGAGCTGATGGCCATTCTCGCGCTGGCCAATTCCCGCGAGGACCTGCGCCGCCGCTTGGGCGGCATCGTCATCGGGTTCGACCTCGATGGCCGCGTCCTCCGGGCGAAGGATCTGGAATCCACGGGCGCAATGATGGTGCTGCTGAACCAGGCCATCATGCCCAACCTCGTCCAGACGACCGAGCATACCCCTGCCCTGGTCCACGCCGGCCCGTTCGCCAACATTGCGCATGGCACCAGCAGCGTCATTGCGCAAAGAATGGGCCTCCAACTAGCCGACTACGTCGTCAACGAGACCGGCTTCGGAGCCGACCTCGGCGCCGAGAAGTATTTTGACGTGGTCATGCCCTCGGCCGGGCTCAGGCCGTCGGTGGCCGTGCTGATTGCTTCGGTGCGCGCGCTCTGCGAGCAGGGTTCGGGACACGACTCCACGGCGCGCTGTGACGCGGCCGCCCTCCGCGCGGGCTTCGCGAACCTGGCCCGGCATATCGAGAATCTGCGGAAATTCCACATACCGATCGTCGTGGCCGTGAACCGCTTCGCCGGCGATCCGCAATCGCATCTGGACCTCATCCAGGACTTCTGCCGCATCATGGGATGCGATAGTGCCATCGCCGATGCGTTTGAGCGAGGTGGAGAGGGCACTATGGAGCTTGCCGAGAAGGTTGTTTCCGCGGCCGATGAAGCCGATCCGCGCCAGGTCCATCCGCTCTATTCCCCGGAAATGAGCCTCGAGAAGAAGGTGGAGACGGTGGCGCGGGAAATCTACGGCGCCGCTGGCGTCTACTTCGAGACGGCCGCCCGCAAGGCCATCCAGAAATTCACGGACCTCGGGTTCGGACACCTGCCCGTCTGCATGGCCAAGACGCAATCTTCGTTCACCGATAACCCCAAGCTCGTCGGCGCCCCGCAAGGTTGGACGCTGACCATCACCGGCGCGCATCTCTCCGCTGGCGCGGGCTTTATCGTGGTGATCGCGGGTAACATGCTGCTGATGCCCGGCCTCGGAAAAGTCCCACAGGCCGTCAAAATGGACGTGGACGATGCGGGCGAGATCGTCGGATTGCACTAGGGCCGTCTCATCAATGGTGGAAGTATGATCGGGCGCCTTTGTTTCAATAGGTTGCGTTCGGTGTGGGAATCATAAGACCGGCCCCGGCGGGAGCGATTATCTCGCCAGGATTATGTGCCAGATGTTGTACGAGGGAGCGGCGCAGAACGGGCCGGCGGTTTCGCTTTGGCAGGACCGATGTCGAGGTGCTCGCGCCGGCCGTGAGCGCCCCCTGGCTAGAACCGGCCCAACCGGAGGGTACCTGCCCCCCGCCCGCTCTAGCTCTTCGGCTCGAGGATGAAGGTTGGAGCGAGTCCTGTGATGGTCGAGAAGCCGCCCCCATTGTGGGCGGTAAGCCAACTGGAGCAGCCCTGGACTTTCCCGAGGTAAGCGTGCGGGTGCAGATCCACTTGCATCTGCTTGAGTTCCAATTCGCCGTAGCGCAGCAGCGGAAACAGCGCGTGGGCCGCTTCCACCCTCTCCTGCACCACGTAAGGCGTCCGCAGCGCACGCCTGAGAGCGCGCTCCCAGCCAGCCGCGTCGTTGTCCCAGCCGCGGACCGAATGGTGTTCGCCCGTGTCGTCGTTCGGCTTGAGCACGAGCTTCTCGCGGTTCTTCAGGATGAACTCGCAGAGGTCGACCGTCTGGCCGTCGTGGGTCACCGTTCCGGCTCGTACCACGCGCGTCCAGGGAATGTATTGCCGAATCGCTTTCTTCTCCGCCATCGGGAAGCCGCTCGTGACCGTGTCGTCCGTCAGCAAGTCGAAGATGGCCTTCTTTTGAGCGAGTTCGGAGCGAAAGCTATTGATGACACAGACCTTACGCTCGCGATACGCGCGCACCAGCGGATGGGAGAGATCGTAACGTAGCAAAAATTCTTGCACCTTCACGCGACGGAACACCAGATCGATCTGGAAGTTGCCCCGGCGCAGCACGTTGTTGCGATACTCCAACTGGTCCGGTGAGACGATCTCGGCTGGATAACCTTGGCTGCGGAAATAATCGCGGAGCAAGACATATTCGCCCTGCTCGGTCATCTGGAAAGCTTGGCGGAACTCCAGGATGGCGATGTTGGGGCGGCTCTTGCCGCCGAACTGCTTATAAGCCTTGAGCAGCGCCGATAGCAAATGCCGTTTGCCGCCGAGCTTCTGCAACGTATACCGCTTCCGAAATTCCTTGACCGGCGGGGCATCGTAGAACAAATCGGCCAGCGCTTCCCCGTACGCCACTCCAACCGGTGTATCGGCGTTGCACTCGACGATGGAAAGCGTCCCGTTGTTCAGGTGCGTATCCAGCAGCGAAGTGACGGCAAGAAAAGGATAACCCGGGTCGATCGAGGCCAGCATCTTCTCGGCTGGCAGTAGCTCCATGCGCGCCAGTAGCGCTGGATTCGCAAGCGCCATCTGTTCCACGCGGTCAATCGCGCAGAACAGCGCCTCGGCGGCTCGCACCATGGAGTCGTATTGCCGTCGCGTGATGAAGTTCGGACGCAGGAAGGGACAGACCAGTCGCCCCCCCTCTGTAAGGTGTTCGGCTTGCATCCGCTCAGCGAGAGCTTCTGCCCAGCTCAAATCCTTATAGGGCTCAGTTTCGAGTAGCTTCTGATAACGGGCGACCGCCTCGTCTATTTGATTCATTCTGGCTGACTTCTACTTTTCAGTATCTCACAGCAGAGTGCTAAAGCGAAACATTTCACCCGGAAATGTTCTACGTAAGACTATGAATCCAAAGAAGATATTTAGTTGCGCAGGAGGCGCCGGGCCCGGCCCGGTGAACCGCTCGCCGCGGGTCTGTGCACCACCGGAAGGTTGTGCTTCAATTTGTTCCGCGCCGCACGTTACATTGAACATATATGCGCCGCTCTCTCCCAAGGATTTTCTTAACAATCGCTCTGGCCAGCGCCGCCTCGCTCAACGCCGACGAGGGGCTCTGGCTTTTCAACCAGTTTCCCAAGCAACTGGTTGCCCGGAAGTACAGGTTCCAGGTCACGGACGCTTTCCTGGACCATCTACGCCTCTCCTCCGTACGGTTCAAGGACGGCTCGGGATCGTTCATCTCGCCTAACGGCCTTCTGTTCACCAACCACCACATCGCCTCCGACTGCATTCAGGCGCTGAGCTCGGCCGAACACGACTACATGGCTGACGGCTTTTTCGCGCGCACCGAAGCCGAGGAGCAGAAGTGCCCCAATTTCGAGGCTGACGTGCTCCTGCGCATTCAGGACGTCACCGCCCAGGTCAAAGGCTCGGCGCAACCGGAGGCGGCCGTGCCACAAGCAAACCAGCAGCGCAAGGCAGCCATGAGCCGCATCGAGAAGGAATGCACGGCAAGAACCAGCAATCGCTGCGAGGTGGTGACGCTCTATTCGGGCGGCGAATACAACCTGTACGAGTACAAGAAGTACAACGACATCCGCCTGGTTTTCGCGCCCGAAGCGGACATCGCGGCCTTCGGCGGCGACCCCGACAATTTCAGCTACCCACGCTACTGCCTGGATTTCGCATTTCTCCGCGCGTATGAGAACGGACGGCCGGCAGGAGTCAAAGAGTACTTGCGCTGGAGCCGCGAGGGCGTTCAGGATGGCGAGCTGATCTTTGTCTCCGGCAATCCGGGTGCGACGGAGCGGCTGGCGACGATGGCCGCACTCGAATTCTTCCGCGATGTTTCCTATCCGTTGATTCAAGCGAGGTTCGCCTCGCTGGTCCGCGCCCTCGAAGAGTTCGGCGCCGGGAACACCGAGGACAAGCGCGTGGCGCGCGAAAACCTTTTGATGGCGCAGAACAGCTACAAGGCTTACACGGGCATTCTGATGGGCCTGCGCGATCCGGACCTGACGAGCCGCAAGAAGCGGGAGGAGGACAATCTGCGGGCCGCCGTCAAAGCCGATCCGGCCAAACGCAAAGAGTACGGAAACGCGTGGGCGGAGATAGCCGCCGCCTATCAACGGTACCGCGCGTTCTACAAACCCTATGCTTTGCTCGAGCGCTACGCGACCCGCGGTTCCGGCCTGTTCCGCATCGCCCGCGATGTGGTGAGATACGCCGAGGAGACCGGAAAGCCTGATAGCGAGCGCCTGCGCGATTTCGCCGACGCGAACCTCCCGGCGATTGAGCAGGAGATGTATTCACCGGCGCCGGTCACGGATTCTATGGAAACAGCCGTTCTGGCCGGCTACTTCACATTTCTCGAGAAAGAAATGGGAGCAGACGATGCGGCGGTCAAAGCGGTCCTCCATGGGCGCACCCCGCGGGAAGCCGCGCGCGAATACGTCTCAACCAGCAAGCTCAAGGACATCGCCGAGCGCAAACGGCTGGCGGGCAACGTCGAAGCGGTAAGAACCTCCCAAGACGGCATGATCCGGCTGGCCCGCATCCTCGACGAGCCCGCGCGGCGCCTGCGAAAGCAGTATGACGATCAAGTCGAGGCGGTGCTGGACCCCCATGCCGCGAAGATCGCGCAGGCCCGCTTCGCCGTCTACGGCGCGAGCGCTTACCCGGACGCGACCTTCACTCTGCGGCTGACCTACGGACCGGTCGAAGGCTATCGCTTAAAGAATGGGGACCGGGAGCCATACACGACCGCCTTCGCGGGCCTCTACCGCCGCGCGACGGGCAAAGATCCGTACAAGCTGCCGCCGCGGTGGATCGAGGGGGAGCCATCGCTGAGCTTGGCAACGCCGTTCAATTTCGTCTCGACTGCCGACACGCACGGAGGCAACTCCGGCAGCCCGACGGTGAACGAGCGCAACGAGATCGTCGGCATCCTGTTCGACGGCAATATCGAAAGCCTACCCAACCAGTTCGTCTACACCGAAGCGCAGGCACGCTCGGTCCACGTCGCGAGCCAGGCGATCATCGAAGCACTCCGTAAGATTTATCACGCGGACCGCGTGCTCGATGAGGCCGGCATGGATCAGTAAGACCCCCTGGACCCGGTTCAGAGGTGGAGCAACCTCCCCAAACGCCGACTCAAAGGTCGACGCGGCACGCCGGCGTTCAACAAAACGCCTCCAGGCTGAGGGGGCGATGAGGTGTGCCTTCGAACGTTGCCCTGGTAGCCGGTTCCATCCACGGGGCCACAAGCTCTGGGTCGTGACCGCGAGCTACGAGCCGCGAGCCCTAAAACATGTACAGCGGCGTGCCGGGCTGCTCGCTTGGTTCGCTCTCGCCGCCAGCGCCGACGAGTGCGCCCTCTTCGCTCTCCTTGGGCTCCTTGATCTGCCGGCAGTAGATGCCGGAATCTCCGAGGTAGACTTCGAGTTCGGCGGGGCGGGGCAGCGATCCCTGGATCAGCGCCTCCGACAGCGGGTCCTCGATGTATTTCTGCAAAGCGCGCCGGAGTGGCCGCGCGCCGAAGCTGCGGTCGCCGCAAGTCTTATCGAGGATATACTTGGCCGCGTCCGGCAGGAGGTGGATCTTGATCTGCTTGGCCGCCAGGTTCTGGTTGATCTGGCCAACCATCAGCTCGATGATCTGGATCAGGTCTTCGTCGGTCAGCGCCTGGAAGAGGATCACCTCGTCGAGGCGGTTGAGAAACTCGGGGTTGAAGGCCCGTTTCACCTCGCTCATCACCATATCCTCGATCTTCTGCGGGATGCCCTCGCCCGTAGGGGCCGAGAAGCCCATGCCGGATTTCTTCTCCAGGAACCGGGCGCCCAGGTTCGAGGTCATGATAATAATCGTGTTCTTGAAATCGACCGTGTTGCCCAGACCGTCGGTCAACTGCCCGTCTTCAAACACCTGCAACAGGATGTTGTAGACGTCCGGGTGCGCCTTCTCGATCTCATCGAGCAGGATCACCGAGTAGGGCTGCCGCCTGACGCGCTCGGTCAACTGCCCGCCTTCTTCGTAGCCGACGTAGCCCGGAGGTGAGCCGATCAGCTTCGAAACCGAGTGCTTCTCCATGAATTCGGACATATCGAAGCGCACCAGCGACTTCTCACTGCCGAACAGCGATTCGGCGAGTGCACGGGCGACTTCGGTCTTGCCGACGCCGGTCGGCCCCAGGAACAGGAACGAGCCCGCCGGGCGCTTGGGCGACTTCAAGCCGGCGCGGGAGCGGCGGATGGCGCGGGCGAGCGCACCGATCGCCTTGTTCTGGCTGATGACGCGCTTGTGCAGCTCCTCTTCGATGCGGAGCAGCTTGGCGACTTCCTCTTCCTTAATCGAGGTCATCGGCACGCCCGTCCAGCGCGCCACCACGTCCTCGATATCGTCCTTGGTGACCATGCCGGTGGAGGCGTCGTCGAGGTTGTAGCGCTCGCGGAGCTGGCCCAGGTTCTCGCGCTCCTTGCGTTCTTCATCCGAATAGAACCGCGCTTTCTCAAATTCGTGGTTGGCGATCGCGTTCTCCATCCGGTGGACGATGAATTTGATCCGCTTTTGGATCTCGGCGACTTCGGCCGGAAGCGTGGTCTGGCGCAGCTTCACGCGCGCGCCGGCTTCGTCGATCAGGTCAATCGCCTTGTCCGGCAGGAACCGGTCGGGGATAAACCGTACGGATGTGTAGACGGCGGTCTCGATCGCATCCTCGGTGTAAGCCACCGCGTGGAACTTTTCGTACCGCTCCTTGATGCCAAACAGGATCTTGATCGCGTCGGCTTCGGTCGGTGGCGCGACTTTCACCGCCTGGAAGCGGCGCTCGAGCGACCGGTCCTTCTCAATCGACTTGCGGTACTCGCCCGGCGTCGTCGCGCCGATGCACTGGACCTCACCCCGCGACAGCGCGGGCTTGAGGATGTTCGCGGCATCGAGCGAGCCCTCGGCCGAGCCGGCCCCCACCAGTGTGTGCAGCTCGTCGATGAAGATGATGGCGTTCTGGTTCTCCATCAGCTCCTTCATGATGGTTTTGAGCCGCTCTTCAAACTGTCCGCGGTACTTGGTGCCGGCGACGATCAGGGAGAGGTCGAGCGCCAGGATGCGCTTCTCGGAAAGGAAGGAAGGCACATCGCCATCGGCGATGCGCTGCGCCAGGCCCTCGACGATGGCCGTCTTCCCGACGCCCGGCTCGCCGATGAGCACCGGATTGTTTTTCGTGCGCCGGCAGAGGATCTGGACGACGCGCTCGAGCTCGCCATCGCGCCCGATCAGCGGGTCCAGGATGCCATCGAGCGCCGCCTGGGTCAGGTCGCGGCTGAATTCGGAGAGCAGCGAGCTCTCTTTGGGCCGGCTGGAGGAAGCCTTTTCGGACGAAGATCGTGTGATCTCCTCGCGCACCTGCGAAAGCCGCAGGCCGCGTTCGTGCAAGATCTCGGCGGCGAAGCACTTCTCTTCGCGCAGCAGGCCCAGCAGCAGGTGCTCGGTGCCGATGTGCTTGTGATTGAGCCGCTCGGCTTCCTCGGCTCCCCAGGCGAGCACGTGCTTGCACTCGTGGCTTAGCGGCAGGTCCACTGAGGTCGAAACCTTTTCGCGGACCGTCGTGTGCGCTTCGATCTGCTTGCGAATCGACTCGATATGGGCGGAGGACCGGAGAAACCGGTTCGCCAGGGCCTTATCCTCCCGCAAAAGTCCGAGCAGCAGGTGCTCGGTCTCGATGTAGGGGCTGCCGAACTGGCTGGCCTCGTACCTCGCGAAGAAGATGACCCGTCGGGCCTTTTCCGTGTATCGTTCAAACATAGCTGGTACCGCCTTGGGAGCTGGCGTGAGCCTTCGGCGCCGCTTCCTCCCGCACGCTTGCCACGTCGAACAGAGCCCCGCTCTCGAGCGTCAAGACCCGATCGCACCGCCTGGCAAACGAAAGATTATGAGTGACGTAAATCGAAGTGAGCTGGTGAGACCGATGCAGCTCCGCAAGCAGGCCGATGATCATCTCACCGGTCCTGAAATCCAGATTCCCAGTCGGCTCGTCTGCGAGCAGGAATTTTGGATTTCCCACCAGCGCTCTCGCCAGGACAACCCGCTGCTGTTCCCCTCCCGACAACTCTCCGGCCCGGTGTGACGCCCGGGCCTTCAAACCAACCTCATCCAACCGTGACAACGATACCGGGGCGGCTTCCGCCCGGGGAATCCCCCGGATCAGTAACGGCATCATCACGTTCTCCAGCGCCGTGAATTCCGGCAACAAGTAGTGAATCTGCCACACAAAGCCGATTTCCCGATTGCGGAAGTTCGCCAGATCCGCATCGGCCAGTGCCGTAAGCTCTCTCGCTTCGAAGTATATCGTACCGCCGGTTGGCCTGTCCAGAGCGCCCAATAAATGCAACAACGTAGACTTGCCCGTGCCGGATTCGCCTACCACGGCCAACTGCTCGCCGCGTGCCACTTCGAGGTTCAGGTGCTCGAAGACCACCAGTTCGCTCATGCCAGAGCGGTATTTTTTGCTCAGATCCACGGCGCGGATGGCAATATCGCTCGACATACGGTGTGTTCTCGCAAGACCCCCCCTTCTCAGGCTAACACGGCAAAGTGCAGGCAGAGGGCAGCCCGGCGTTTCCTCACAGGGACGTACATCGGGTACCATGATTCTCTGGGCACCCCTATGAAGTTTCTAGAGAAAAGTCTTCTCGATCTAATCACTGAGACCTCGACAAACTTGCCGCCCGATGTACGCGCCGTGGTGGCCAAAGCTGCTGGCATCGAGAAACCCGGCACCCAGGCAGCCCAAGCGCTCGCTATCATCGCTGGCAATATCGACCTGGCGTGCGCGGGCAAAGATCCGATTTGCCAGGACAGCGGAATGCCGACGTTCTTCATTCACGCTCCCGCCGGCATCAGCCAACTGAGGATCCGTGAGGCAGCTTGCGCGGCGATCGCTGAAGCAACGCGGCGCGGCAAGCTACGCCCCAACTCCGTCGATTCGCTCACCGGCAAGAACAGCGGCAACAACCTCGGCGCGGAAACGCCGGTGTTCCATTTCGAACAATGGGAAGAGGGCCAGATCGAGATCCGGCTGATTCTGAAGGGCGGCGGCTGCGAGAATATGAACAGCCAGTACTCGCTGCCGTGTGCACTCGAGCATGTGGGGCGCGCCGGCCGCAGCCTCGAAGGCGTGCGGAAAGCGGTCCTGCACGCGGTTTGGCGCGCGCAGGGCCTGGGGTGCTCGCCGGGAGCGCTCGGCGTCTGTATCGGCAGCGACCGCGCACACGGCTACGAACTGGCCAAAGCGCAGCTCCTTCGCCCGCTCGGCGACGTGAATCCGAATCCCGATTTGGCGGCCCTTGAACAGAAGATCATGGATGAGGCGAACCGCCTCGGTGTCGGGCCGATGGGTTTTGGCGGCAAGGTGTCGCTGATCGGATGCAAAATCACCGCGGCCAACCGCCTGCCCGCGAGCTTCTTCGTGTCCGTGGCTTACGACTGTTGGGCCTTCCGCCGGCTGGGCATCCGTGTAGACGCTTCGAGCGGCGCGATTACAGAGTGGCTCTATCGCGATCCGGCCCATCCGGTCGAGCGGCTCGCGGCCAGGGAAGGCTTCCCGCTGACCGGCCGCGAGATCGTGCTCGATACGCCGCTGACGGAGCAGCAGGTACGCGCGCTCAAGGTCGGCGACGTCGTGCTGGTAAATGGCGATATGTACACCGGCCGCGACGCGGTGCACGCGCACCTGATGAAGAACCCGCCCCCGGTGGATCTGCGCGGCGCGGCGCTCTACCACTGCGGTCCGGTGATGCTGCAGGATGGCGGGCGCTGGGTGACGAAAGCGGCGGGGCCGACCACCAGCATCCGCGAAGAGCCGTACCAGGCGGACGTGATCCGGCGCTACGGCGTGCGCGCCGTGATCGGCAAGGGCGGAATGGGCGCGAAGACGCTGGCCGCGATGGAGGAGTGCGGTGCCGTATACCTTCACGCCATCGGCGGCGCGGCGCAGTTCTACGCGCGCGCCATCGTAGAAGTACCCGAAGTTCATCTGCTCGATTTCGGCATACCCGAAGCGATGTGGCGCCTGAAGGTGAGAGACTTTTTGGCGATTGTAACCATGGACGCGCACGGTAACAGCTTGCACGCGGAGGTGGAGAAGGCGACTGCGGACGCGCTCGAGAGCTGCGAGCCGGCCTGAGGGACGCTCTGCTAGAATAGGCTGTCCGGCCAGGTAGCTCAGTTGGTAGAGCGCAGCCCTGAAAAGGCTGGCGTCGGCGGTTCGATTCCGTCCCTGGCCACCACATTCCAAAGCACTTAGTGGTAGCCAAAAAAATCAACTTTCAGCCACGGGAACAATACGGGAACATCAGAACGTTCCCGAGATTTGGTCCCGATTCTCTGCCCGGCCCGGCGTCCAAGCTTGGAAGGGCACGTCGGCGACCGGCGGGACAGCAGGGCACATCGGATGGCACCCGCCTGCTGTGCCGGATGCTACCCATATCACTCTTCGATCGGCTAGACTCAGCGTATGTCCGGCCTCTAAGGACTACGGGGGCATGAAGATCAGCCTTGACGGATTCGCCATTGCCAGAGTGCTTGCCGCCGGGGCGCTGATCCTTGCAGGGCGGCGCTGGCCTTACAGTTACTACACAGTACTGCGGTGGTTGGTCTGCATTGTCGCCGTGTGCGGCGCTATACGCGCATCCAACTCGGCCCGGAAGCTATGGCCTTGGGCATTCGGTGCGTTGGCTGTCCTTTTCAATCCGATAGCGCCGATACGCTTTTCGCGGACGACCTGGACAATGCTTGACATCGCCGCTGCACTCATCCTGTTGATTTCCGTTCTAACCCTACAGAGCGAGAAGGCTCCATCGAAATGATCGTCGAGTGTTCAACGTGCGGGACGAAGAACCGCCTTCCCGACTCGCCAAAGGTCGGCCGGGCCTATCACTGTGCTTTCTGCAAGACTGCCATCGAACCGCCAGAGGCCGCACCCGAACAAGTGGTTGAGGGCAATGCCGAAGGTCCAAGCTCCCAAGTCTGGGAGACTTCCTATTCCAACGATTCGGACATCTCCGAGAAGGTCGTGCCTGCGCGGGAGGCACCGTCCTCCGCCAAGCGGCTGCTGGGCGCGGCACTGTTCGGGTGTTTGGTAGCAGGCTATGCCACCAACGCTTGCGATTTTACGCTGCCCATAATCATTTCCATGGTCCATGGCGTTGATGAAGCAAGCGCAGTTCATCAGTACTCGTCATCGGCAATCTTCCCCTTCCTCAAGTTCGGCCTTAGCGCCGTCCTGGGCTCAGCAGTCGCCGCCTTCTTGGCGAGGCGCCGTGCGCTGTTGGCGGGGCTTCTCGCGTGCCTGCCGTTTGCATGCTTCTTGCTTGGGGCGGGTGTGATAGCGGCTGTCAGAGGCGACATCGAACCTGTGGGCGAGATATCCTACCAACTGTATGAATTCCTGCTGTTCGCCACGGTCGCCTTCGCGGCGACCGCGGGAGCACGCATTGGTCAGAGGGTATATTCGAAAACTTCCGACCCTGATCTGAACCAAGACAAAGTCACCATCTTTGGCGTGCGCTGGGGCCACTACTTCTGGATTCTCCCTCTGGTTGTGTACCCATATCTTGCATCCCTGATGATGGCGGCATATGCGGGCGTACTCGCATTCCTGGCAACGTACTATGTAGCTCTCCACCCATCCCTCTGGTTCTCGTTCGATTGGCTCGGAGATGCAATGTTGAATCCGATCGCCATCTACTGTGCATTCTGGTTGGTGTTCCAGGGGTTTGCACGATTCTTGCACGTGATGACCCCGCGTCTAGGTGGCCCGCGAAGGCTGGCGAAGTTCTGGAGGGTGCTGCTGTACGGCTTCCTCGCGCCGGACCTCTCCTTCACTCTTGCGCGCATCAGCGCAGGCTTCACTCATTCGTTGCCAAGGCCCACGCCCGGAGATTGGAAGATCGGCTTGGCGATTGTTGGCGGCTTGGCGGTCATTTCATTGGTTGGGCGCACGTGGTCGTGGGTCATGAACGGAAGGAGATCGCGCACGGGTTCTGAACCCCAAGGCCCATAAGGATGGCGCTGGCGTCGTTTGGCTGGCTAGATTGCCCCTGCAACTGTCAGCGTTAGAGTCGGCGAGTCCCGGACAGGAGGTGAATATGGGTGTGGGAGGTGGTTATCTCGCGACTAAAATCGCATACGTCTTCGTTCCGATGGTGCGGACGTACGGAGATTGTGTCCGGAACCATTTCCTTCCGGCGTTCGTGAATCTCGACGAAAAGGCGAGGGAAGTCGCGGACCGGGCCTATTCTGAGTTGGTAGCGCAACCTGCCGGGCCGGACGATGGCGATCCTGGCGGCGTGGCGGACGAAGCGTCCGCTCGCGGCCAAGATTTTTACGACTTCATGTTCGCGATGCGTCAAAGCTCGCTGAACATCTGGGCGGCTGGCCTGTACCATCTCTTGGAACAGCAATTGGCCGCTCTTGGTGAGGATGCGACGTTCCAAGCAATGGGTGTCCCGGTGCCGGAGGCAGGCCCTGAGAAGCTTGTCGAGTGGTACCGAAAGTACCTCGGAGTTGATCTCGCCGCTTTCGCAGAGTGGCCGAAGATCGGCAACGAGCTTCGGCTGATTGCGAACGCTGTCAAACACGGCGAGGGCCGTTCGGCCCAACAGGTGAGGAAGCTCCGTCCGGACCTGTTCACGGATCCGCGCCTGGCACGCCTGGGTCTCGGGGACTTGGCCAACACGCCTCGCCGCCTCTCAATGCCGCTGGCTGGCGAAGGTCTGTTCATCACGCCGGAGATCCTTGAGGAATACACTCGGTCGGGCGTTTCACTGCTCGAAGCCCTGCAAGAACATTTTTTAATGCACCAGGACCAGCAGTATCCGGTTGTCGCCCAATAGGAGTTCCCAGACGGCGGCTGGGGTCAATTCGCCTTCCGCGCGCCCTGCGCGAGGTGATGTTGGTCGAGCGCCTGGCGGACGAGCGCCTTGATGACCGCCTGGCGGCTCACGTTCAGTTCCGCCGCGGCTTGGTCGAGTTCCTGGAGCACGGAGGCGGTGAAGTCGACGTTCACCCGCTGGATGGGCTGCATCATCTTGCCGCGGTTCGTGAAGAACCGGGATACATCCTCGCCCCGGTCCGCCATCTTGGCAATGGATTCGGCCGACGGGGCCTTCCTGCTTTCACGAGTTTTCTTCATAGAGTTCCCGCTCCTCTCGCGTCGCGCGCCACAGCGTCACAAGGCGCCAATACTCGCCGAGGCGGTCTTCCCGGACCTCAAAGATCACGGTGAACAGCCGATCTCCGACCCATCCGATCGCACAGTATTGCTGAGGGTCGTCCGAGCGCTGATCCTGGTAGTACGGATGAGTGAAGATCTCCTGCGCGTCCTCGAAGCCGATCCCTCGCTTCGGGTTGCGCCTCAGCGCCGCGCTCTTGGCCTTGCTAAACCGGAACCGCATAGCGGAATTGGTATAACAGTTATACCACATCAGTTACGATTCATGGGAACAATACGGGAACATCGAAGAGGCGAAAACAGGCGAAAGTGGCCTACACTATCCCAAATGGGACTTTCCATAAGCCACTCTCAATCAATAACTTGCATTGATTCCAAACCGCTTAGCGGTGTCGGTAAGCAGCCCTGAAAAGGCTGGCGTCGGCGGTTCGATTCCGTCCCTGGCCACCACCCACGGGTGCCAGTGGCTGAATGTTTGGCCCTTTTTCGTGGCACGAAAAAAGCCGAGCGGCACGGGAGCGGACAGCGGCTCGCGAAGCCGTTTGCCATTGTGATCGTCGGTACCTGGTTTCGCAGCTTCTCCTATCGGTTTTTCTCGCGCCTGTGCTTTATGCGCTGGTGGCGCGCGGTGGCGACGCCCTCCAGGTCTAACATGTCATTGCGGTAGCACGGGGAGGCGATCTGGTGTACACTAACACGTTTGCGGGATCGCCAAGACGAATTCTGGACGAAGCCTGCCGGAAAACCGGAAGCAGAGTCTCGGCGCGTCCAGTCTGATGAGCGGTGGTGAGAATCGAGACGCCGCTCGGCGTCAACACCCGCGTTCATCCTCAACTCCGCATAACTGACATGTATCAGCGTTACCACCTTGAGACGGGCACGGCGCCCGAGATCACGCCCTTTCCCAATCGCACGCGGGTAAAGGTCAGCAAGCCCGGCCTGGCCTGGCACCTAATCACTGAATTGATTCACCATCGCGGCAACCGCGAGATTGCCCTGAGCCGCCCCTGCCTTTATGGCGTCTTCTCCGGGCCGGTAGGGGGATTCGCTCCCCAGGACCGGCTGTGCGTGGGATGCCTCCGCTGCACGACGGAGTATCCGGAAATGGTGCGGGTCTACTTGAACCCCGACCGCCGGTCTCTCGGGGATTCCTACTATACGCCCCACTTGGTGGCCACGACCTATTACGAAGCGCGCACAGGGAGGATACCCGTGAAAGGCGCGGGCTACCGCGGCCGGTTCGGAGGTGAGGGCTGGGACGGGATGTGGACGGATATGTCTGAAATCGTCCGTCCGACGCGCGATGGCATCCACGGCCGGGAATTTATTTCGACCGCAGTGGATCTCGGCTGGAAGCCGCCGTTCCTCGTGTTCAACGAGCACGGGCGGGCGGCCGAAGCAACCTTCTCCGCCGTCACGATTCCCATACCCGTCCTGTTCGATGCCCCGCCAGCCTCGCTCGTTTCTGACACATTCGTGAAGATCCTTGCTGCCACGGCTGAAGCGGGACAAACGCTGGTCATCCTGCCCGCCCAGACGATAAACCGGTTTGCGCTCCGAGGGTCGCACATCGTTCCACTTGTCAGGATGGCGGATGCGGATGCGCTCGAGCAATTCCAATTTGCGCCCCGCATGATCGAACTGGATGGCTGGGATGAGGCATTCTTTCAACAGGTGCGGACGCGTTTTCCTGGGAGCATCATTTGTTTGCGCCAGGATTTTCCAACTCAGGAAGAACTTTCACGGCGCCTTCGTTCCGGGGTCCGCGCGTTTCACTTCCTGGCCGATTATCACGGAGTGGGGCGCGACGGGCGGTTCGTGTTGGACCTTATCCGCGAGGCTCACAAGTTTTTCGTTGACGCTGGATGCCGGGATGAGGTGACCCTTCTGGGGAGCGGTGGAATCATCGCAGGGGAACACGTTCCCAAGGCGATTATTTGCGGATTGGACGCGATCGCGCTCGACACGCCGCTTTTAGTGGCACTCCAAGCGGGATTTTCGGGTGAATGCGCCGGCCGTGAAACCAGCCGGTTTCGGTTGCCCAGAAGGCTGACGGTGGACTGGGGTGTCCGGCGAGTTACGAACTTAGTAGCTTCCTGGCGCGACCAACTGCTCGAAATCTTGGGAGCTATGGGCCTCCGGGAGGTCCGCCGGCTCCGGGGCGAGATGGGGCGCGCGATGTTTCAGAAGGATCTGGAGCGCGAGGCATTTTCCGGGATTGAGGGTTATGGCCAATAGAGAGTTGACGGTCGAACAGCGTGTCGCCGAGAAACATATCAGACTTTTGCACCGGGGTTTTCACCTCTGGCCTGAATTGAAGTATGGCAAGATGCCTGCCCTGGGCGACTCCCGCTGGACCGCGGACCTGATTCTAGCCACTTGGGTACAAGCTGAAACCGGACGGCCGCCTGCCAATGGCCTGGAGTACCGGGTGGGTAATTCCGGCGGCGGCTTCGATGTTCTCGATTTCAAGTTTCTTTCTGAAGATCGCTGGCTCCCTGGCGATGGAATGCCCAGTCTCTCCATCCCTCTCAATCGTAGGCCCTACGACCGGCGGATCGAGATCCCCATCTCCTGTTACGGGGGTGGGATGTCATATGGTTCGATCAGCGAGCAGGTCATGGTCTCCAGAGCCCGGGCCGCCCAGGCTTGGAACACTTTCACTTCAACCGGCGAGGGAGGCTATCCGGAATCGCTCCTCCCCTATGCGGATCATGTGATCACGCAGGTTGCCACCGGCATGTTCGGGGTTAGGGAAGAGACAATTCAGTGCGCTCCGATCATCGAATTCAAGTATGCGCAGGGAGCCAAGCCTGGTCTGGGAGGCCATCTGCTGGGCGACAAGGTGACAGCGAGCGTGGCCACGATGCGGGAGTCGCTTCCCTGGGTCAGTCTCTTCTCGCCCTTTCCGTTTCACAGTGTCTATTCAGTCGAGGACCACAAGAAGCACGTCGATTGGGTCAAGACGATCAATCCCGAGGCGCTGGTGTCGGTGAAAGTCTCGACGCCCACGGATGTGGATATGGTAGCGGTGGGGAGTTACTACGCCGGGGCGCACATTATTCACATTGACGGAAGTTACGGCGGCACTGGCGCAGCGCCCGAGATCGCCAAAAAGACCATCGCCATGCCGATCGAGTTTGCGATCCCCAAGGTCCACAGGTGTCTGGTCCAAGAGGGCATTCGGCACGAGGTCACGATCATGGCGAGCGGCGGGATTCGCACAGCCTACGACATCGCCAAAGTGATCGCTTTAGGCGCGGATGGAGCCGTCCTGGGCACCACGGAGCTGGTCGCGCTAGGGTGCACCCGGTGCGCCAATTGCGAGCGCGGCCGGGGGTGTCCCTTCGGGCTGACGACCACCGATCAGGAACTCTCGCGGCTGGTCGAAGTAGATTGGGGCGCCGAGCGGCTCAGCAACCTGTATCGGTCCTTCCAGCAACAACTCTGCGAGATACTGCGCCGGCTCGGGCTCAGCAGTATTCGCGATCTGGTGGGCAGGACCGACTTACTCGTTTATCGTGGCCAAGCGGGAGCGGCGCGATGATCGAACGGGAAATCGTCGGGAAGATTCTTAAGTCCAGGGAGTTGCTCGTTCCCGAACGTTCCGGGGCCCTAGGCCCGCGCAAGGGTGAGGCTGAGGGAGGGTGCGGCGTCATCGGGATCGCTTCGAGCGAAAAGATTCCAGCGCGCCATCTCTTGCAGGCTTTGATACAGATGCGCAACCGGGGCAACGGCAAGGGAGGCGGTATCGCTGCGGTAGGACTTCTACCTGAGGAACTTGGTGTTACCCAGGAGATTCTGGAGAACGACTACCTGCTCAGCATCGCCTATCTCGACAGCCGCGCCCGGCCGGAAGTCGAACGAGGATTTATCGAACCTGCCTTTGAGGTCGATCACGTTCGCTCCCTCCCGTCGAATGATGACTTGGATGGCCAACGGCTCGAGCCAAGACCGCCGGAAGTCTCTCAGTATTTCGTTCGGGTGAGGCCCGAAACCATCGAAGCCTTCAAGAAGAGCAATGGCCTGGACGCGGTGATGAAGCCGCGGCAGCCTTCGGGCCGTATTGAGGATGAGATTGTTTACCAGAACAGCTACCGCTTGAACCGCGCGTTTTATGGTTCAACCGGCGAGAAACGAGCCTTCGTTCTGTCGCACGGCAAGAACATGCTCGTGCTCAAGATGGTCGGCTACGGCGACGACGTGATTCGCCACTACCAACTGGAGGACTTACACGCACATGTTTGGATCGGTCATCATCGCTACCCGACCAAGGGCAAGGTCTGGCATCCGGGCGGTGCGCACCCCTTTGTCGGGCTCCACGAGGCCCTGGTGCACAATGGCGACTTCGCCAACTATGCCTCCATCTGTGAGTACCTCGCGCAGCGAAATATCTACCCACTCTTTTTGACGGATACCGAGGTTTCCGCGCTGGTCTTCGATCTCCTCCACAGGACCTACGCTTATCCGCTCGAGTATGTGATCGAGTCTTTGGCGCCCACGACGGAGCGGGACTTCACGCTGCTCCCACAGGACAAGCAAGAGATCTACCGCCTGTTACAGACCGTGCACATTCATGGCTCGCCCGATGGGCCCTGGTTTTTCCTCATCGCCCAATCCGCGCAGTCCGAGCGGACCTGCCGCCTCATCGGCATTACCGACACCAGCATGTTGCGGCCGCAAGTGTTCGCTCTGCAACAAGGTCCGGTCTCGATCGGCTTTGCAGCCTCGGAGAAGCAGGCCATCGATGCGGCGCTGGAGAGTTTGGCTCTGGAGGATCCGCGGTTCTGGGGGCGCGCCGACCGCTACTGGAACGCGCGCGGGGGCAGTCACACCGACGGCGGGGCCTTCATTTTTACTGTTCAGCCGGATGGGAATGGCGCTGCTACGCTCTCATGTACGGACAAATTCGGCCGCACCGTCCAGGCTAACATGACGCAGAAGCCGTACACCGGAAGCCCGCCGGCCTTGGGCTCCTCCTTGACGCTCCCGGCTGTTCCCGCCCCTGAGCTGTTCGCATGGGTCAAGGATCAGCTATTGCACCGTGATTACGAAGAGCTGCTCGCGTTTCTGAAAGCGTTGGAAGGCGCTGCGGAGGAAGATGATGGCCGCAGGCGGGCGCTCGATACCCTCACACTCCTCATGGACCGCCGCTACCCCACCGGCTCGATGCGGCGAAGCAGCCTGCTTTCGCTGTTCGATCGAAGCTTCGCCAGGATCGTCGATTCCATTCGCAGATCCCCCTCCGCGGCCTACGGCTTCTTCGGCGCGGACGGCCCCTCGCCAAGCCCCGCCGGCCCGGCACAGACGCTCGTCATCGATGCTCGCGGGTTCGCTGTGGAAGGGGAGTACTCGCTGGCGCGTGAAATCGTGCGGCTATACCAAGGCGGGTTTCGAAGAATCATCGTGGCTCACTCCAAAGGCCACCGGTTCATCGCGAATGGGCTGGGACACGACACCAGAGGCGTGCGCATTGACGTTTACGGTTCCTCTGGTGATTACCTTGCCTCAGGGATTGACGGCGCGGAGGTATTCGTGCACGGCGACGCGCAGGATCAACTGGCGCAGATTATGAAAGACGGAAAACTCGTCGTGTACGGCAATGTGGGCCAGACCTTTCTTTACGCGGGCAAAGGTGGAGAAGCCTATGTGCTAGGCAGTGCGGCAGGCCGGCCGCTCATCAACGCCGTGGGCAAGCCTCGCGTGGTAATCAACGGAACCTGCCTTGATTACCTGGCCGAGTCTTTCATGGCCGGAGATCCATTGGAAGGCGGCGGGTTTGTGATCGTCAACGGCATCGCCTTTGACGACGAAGGCCGAATCATCGACTTGGATACACCCTACCCCGGCGGCAACTTGTTCTCGCTGGCCTCGGGTGGGGCGATTTACATCCGCGATCCCCACGGCCTGGTTTCCGAAGAACAACTGAACGGCGGCGAGTTTGCCCCGCTCGAAGAACGCGATTGGGCCGTCGTCAGCCCCCGCCTGGAAGAAAATGAGCGGCTCTTCGGTATTCCCGTAACGCGCCTGCTCGAAGTTAACGGAGAGATCCGTCCTCCCGAACGGGTCTACCGGAAGATCCGCCCGCGCGCGATCGCGGCGCTCCAGGCCGAGGAGGCCTGGACGAAGATGCACGCCTAGCGCCGGTCTGATCAATCCTCGAAGCGGTCTCGAACGCCATCGTCCTGTCCCGCGCGCCGTCCATATCGCCGCCGTCCAATATCCTGCAAATCCCCAGGGCGAGATCGATGAGTTGGAGGCAGTCAAAACACACTCGCCGTCCTGGTACGCCACACTCTTCAGGGCAGGCCGGCGGACGCCCTCGTTTCGGCTTCTGTTTTGCAGGCATCGACTCAGTTTAAACCATAAGGCACCCTACAAGGTGGACATCGCTCGCAATGGGCGGGCCCTCACCAGCTCGTAACGGTTGCTCCGCTTGGCTCTCCCGCCCGCAATGCGCGAATACAAAGCCGCTCCGCGCCGCACGGATAAACCTGATAAAGCGGCAAGTCGCGCTGCTTCACCATGTACGTTCCCTTTTGCAGATCGAAGCTGTCCCGATACTCATACACGACAATTGGATTTTCGGCCACCGCACGGAGGCCGAAGTGGCCCGTGGACGGCTCGTAATTGCCGTAGCTGAAGCAGCGGCCGATGCACGCCCGGTCGATCATGTGAGTGAGAGGATCGATGCGAATGTTCGGTGGTGCTATCAGGCCGCTTACTACCCGCTGCCCCGGCGGCAGTGTACTCACCGCGGCGTCCATCCTGTCCTCGATGCGGTTGAGCGCGTGTTCATCGGCGTAAACAAAGCAGAAATAAACGGCCGCGAGGACGGCCAGCGCAGCTTTCAGCGCCCTAGGCGGATTTGCACTCCCCAGTACAATGCAGACCGAGACGGCCGTAGCGAGCGACATGCGATCCGCGATGTACGTGAGCGCATGCCGATAGGCCGGGAACCGGATAGCAGCCGGGATCAATAGCACGCCGGCAGCCGTCAGGAGTGCCACTTGAAAGGGAAGACCTCTAATAACTGCGGCAATACCCTTCTCGGTGACGAGTTGCATGAAGAGCAAGATGCCAACGAGCAGCAGGCAAGCTGAAAGCAGCAGGTACTTCGGGCCGTAGATCCATACCTGGTCTGCACCCGTGACCAGGAAGATTGGTCGAACCCCCGTGTACGTGGTGAAATGCGTGACCAAAAAGAGCCGGAGCGCGACAATGGCAGCCAGCGCAGCCCCCGCAAGGAGAACCCGGCGCGAGATCCTTCGGGCTAGCCAGACATACACGATGACCGAAATCGCCCATGTAGCCGCCAGCGCCTGTGCCAATGTGGCAACAACCAGGAGTGGAACGGCGGCCAAGCGTGCAATCCGTCTATCGCTCCAGAGCGCCGCAAACGCCCAGAAGCAGCACCCCATGGAGAAGTAGAAATTGAAAAATCCCGCGTGGAACACCCAGCCGTAACTCAGCATGGCGAAACAGGGCATCAGGAACCACTGTTGCCGCCCTATTACGGCGCGCGCCAGCGCCACCGCTCCCCAGAAGAAGATTTCCACTGCAACGGCGACAAGCACCCGCTGCGCAACGTCCCTGCCAAAAACCCACGTAAGCGATCCTAGCGCGGTGTCGAAGCCAAGGTTCGTCCATGGAACAGCCAGCGCCAGGCCCTGCGTTTTCCCCTGTTCGACCAGGGACGCAAGCCAGGCGTTGTAGACATGGCTTGACAGATCGCCGGCCTGGATTCTGGACTGCCAAAAGCACGGAAGCGCCACCACCGCCGACGCGACCAAGATGAACCAGGGGCCTCCGGGATTGAGTCGTGACCACGTTCGTTGCCGTGTTTCGGAACTCGCTGCCTTCCGAAGCCGCATGATAAGAGACCAGCGTTCGGGCACGCTTGAGACCGAATCGTTCATCTGCTGGAGCATATCATCTGGGCAGCGGAGGGTCAAGGAAAACTAAGGTCCACGTGCAGCGGCGGTCAATATTCGATTTGATTTCGCATCTTCGGCAGTACGCCAGCCTTTGGTGGAGCTGAAGGCCAACCTGTTTTTCATCTTCGTGATCGAGGAGCTAGCACAAGCATGGGCAACGCGCGCTACGCGTTTCGGCCGGCGAAACGGCGGAATGCGGAACGCGCCAACTGAGCCGGCAGCTCCCAGGCATGTTCCAGCTCGAAGGCGAACTGCAGGTGGCGTGCGAACCCGGCCGAGTGTAGCAGCGGCGATGAGCCGACCAGCGAGCGGCGCCACGGCGCATAAAACGTCAGCAGATCTTGCCATGCCGTGCGAGACGCGAAAGGATCGCAGTGGCGGGCGAACTCCGCTTCTGTAACGGTGCCGGCCGGGGCGCGCTCCAGCTCACCAATCACCTCCAAAGGCACGGGCGCGCTGACTACCGATCGCAGCACGGCAAGGGCGCGGTGCACGTAAGGCACGACATCGAACGCGCGGGCCGTCCGAGTCAGGCGCTCCCAATCCACACCGGATGAGGAGCGGAGCAGCAACACAGCATCGGCGATCCAACGGACCGGCGGAACTGGGCTCCATACAATCCCGTGCGCGCAGATCTCGAGCAGGTGTTCGGTCGCATGGCAGGTCTGCATGGGAGCGCCCAGGAACTCAATCGGCTCGGCGTGCTTCCAAAATACTTCATCGAACGCGGGGTGACAGCATAGGTTGAGCGCGTGCCAGTGGACATCGACACGCCCGCCCGTGGGATTCTCATAGTCGATGGCGTGGCGGAACCGGAAGAAGCTCTCCCGCAGCGACCGGGGCCGCCAATAGAGCGGCCGCCAGCCCGTCGCTTCCAGTTTCCGGCAAAGCGCACGGGCGTGAGAAACGGGAACGAGAATGTCGATGTCGCGCATCGGGCGGCAGCCGGTGTCCGGGTAAACGCTCGAAGCCAGCGCCGCGCCCTTTAGCAACAGCATCGGGGTTCCGCTGGCGCGCAGTTCCTCGAGCAACGGCCGCACCTGGCCAAAAAAGACTTGATTCTTCGACCAGGAGTGGCGGTGCAGGCCTTTCAACGTGTTCAAGCGCGTGCCGGCGTAGCCCTGTGCGGACAGATTGCGGTAGACCAGCGGGAGCAAGCGGTAGGATCCTTCATCAGGGCGGTCCAGACCATACTCGCGGTCCCACTTCTCCCAGGCTGCGATGGCGCCTGTGCCCTCGCCTAATGCGGCATTGAGCAGAAGCATCTGTCCCGGCGTGGGCAAGCAGCCGTTGGCAGCGCCGCTCACGAGTGCTCCTGGGAAGACGCAGCGCGCCGGCGCCGCTCGAGCGCAGCCCGGACCACCGTGGCGTAATCGGTCCGGGCGGCCCTTTCGCGAATGCCGGTGTTGGAGTGGTGAATGCGGCGGCGCAGAACGGGTTCGGGGAGAACGCTGCTGTGCAAACCCAATTCGCAGGCTCGCGCATACCAGTCGATGAACTCGCCCACGCGCAGATCGGTGCGGAACCATCCGACCCGGTGAAACGCATCCATGCGAATGAGCGCGGCGCCTGGCGCCAGGCCCGATGCCGGCGGGCTTTCGATTACTTGCCCGCCAGCGGCGGTCCGGAATTCGACGACTTGCCCGAAGACCATGTCCAGCGAGGCATCTTCGGTGAGCAGGCTTACTTGCCGCGACAATTTGCCGGGTGTCCAGAGATCGTCCGCATCGATGAAGGCGAGAAGCTCACCGCGCGCCGAAGCGATCGCATTGTTACGGGCGGCGCCGATGCCGCCATGGGCTTGAGCGATAACCCGCACGGGCGGCCCAAACGAGCGCGCGATATCTCGCGTGCCGTCCGAGGAGCCGTCATCGGCGACGATCACATCGATGGGCCGGTAATCCTGCTCGAGCACGCTTCGGAGGGCTTCCGCGATGAACGCAGCCGCATTGTATGCCGGGACGACGACGCTGACAAGCGGCGCTTGGCCTTCAGTCATCGGTCCGCCGTTTCTCAAGGAAGCTGGACCAGGCCGGAAGTTCCGCGGCCGTCCCGCTCCGCTGGCGCCGCCGCAGAAGGGACTTGCGGACAATTGGCATGAACTCGAAATCTTCTGCTGTCGCCTTGCGCGTCATGTTGGATTCGTGCAGCCGGTACAGCAGCGTCACCTCGGCAAGCACTACGATTCGTAGTCCCGCCTCCCGCGCGCGCACGAACCAATCCTGGTCGTATCCCGAGCGAAAACCCTCATCGAAACTTCCTACGATGTCAAAGGCGCGGCGGCGGCACAGGCCAGCGCCGAGGTTGCAGTTCGCCACCGGGCGATCCGGGCCTTCAAAATTTCCGGGGCACGCCGCCGCACCGGCGAGTTGGACGTACTGGACGTGGCCGGTGACGATATCGATGCCACCGTCCGCAAGGAGCCGGCCCGCTTGCAGTGTGAGCTTGTTCTCGGGCCACTGGTCATCGGCATCAAGCGGAGCAATGAATTCGCCGCGCGCCTCTCGCAGCCCGAGATTGAGGGCGGTGGCCGCACCGCCGTTTGCTTTCCGGAAGTAGCGGATATCGGACCCGAGTCCGGCCACGACCTGTGGCGTGCCGTCCGTTGAGCCGTCATCGGCCACAATGATTTCGAGCGGCTCATACCGCTGCGCGCGAATGCTCGCGATCGCCTCCGGCAGAAACCTCGCCGCGTTGAAGCAGGGAATGATCGCACTGACGAGAGGCCTTTCGTTACCCATGCGAGCCCCGTTTCTCATCGAAGCTCGACCAGGCGCGCAGTTCCCCGGCCACGCCGTTCCTCTCGCGCCGCCGCACAAGAGACTTGTGAAGCACCTGCGCCATCATGAAATCGCGTACGTCTTTCCCCCGCGTCATGTTGGACCCATGTAGGCGGTAAAGCAGTGTGACGTCCTTCAGGATCACGATTTTCAGCCCCGCTTCCCGGGCACGGAGAAACCAATCCTGGTCTTCGCTGAAGCGAAGAGATTCGTCGAAAAATCCAGCCACCTCAAACGCCCGGCGGCGGTATAGAGCGGCGCCGAGGTGGATATGCGCCAGTTGGTCCGCTTCTTCAAAACGCAGATCGGGCTTCATCGCGCCAGGCAGTTCGAGATAGCGAATCCGGCCCGTCGCAACATCGAGGTTGGGATCCTCAAGCAGGCGGCCCACCTGCAAATCAAGCTTGTTCCCGGGCCATTGGTCGTCGGCATCGAGCAGCGCGATCAATTCGCCGCGCGCCTCGCGCAGCCCGGAATTGCGGGCAGACGCCGGCCCCCCATTCTCTTTCCGGAAGTAGCGAATCTCGGAACCGAAACCAGCCGCCACCCGCGCAGTGTCATCGGTCGAACCGTCATCGATAACGAGGATCTCCAGAGGCTCGTACTGCTGTGCGCGGACGCTCGCTACCGCCTCGGGCAGAAATCTGGCGGCGTTGAAGCAAGGGATAATCACGCTGACCAGAGGGCCTTTCACGCGGGCTCCGGGCGCCTCAGCAGGCCGAGAATCGTTCGTGGGATTTGCGGCAAATCCGTTCCGGCTTCGAGGCGGTAAGCCGGGACCTGGCGAACGAGGGCGTTGATCTTCGCGAACGCTTCCCGCTCCGCTCCGGGCAGATGGCACAGCGTAGTCGGCGCCAAGGCGAGGAAAGCTTCGCCCGCCGTGGCCTGGCGCAGGGTCGTGTCGCGGAGTCCAGTGATGCGCGACGCCAGGATCGCGCGGATCGGGAAGCCGCCAATCAGCTTCGCGGGCGCGCAGGCATGGAGGAAGATCATCGCCTTTTCGCGATCCAGGCGGTCCCGGTTGGTGATGAGCGCCTCGAAATGCGGCAACCGCGCGAGGTTGTCCGGCTCCAGCTTCGCGGTGTTGTAGAGGCTATAAACGTGGGGCGGGCTGTGCGCGACAAGAACGTAGTCGTCCCCGGCGTACTGCAATTCCGAATCGAGGCACGCCAGCGCCGCGGTGGACTTGCCGGAGCCGCTTTGGCCCGCGATGAGAACGCCACCCTCGGCAAGGCCGACCGCCGCGGCATGCGCGGGTTGCAAGTTCAGATCCTCAAGCCACCAATGAAAGGTCGTCCGGAGAGGGAAACTGCGCTCCCAGTAGCGGATCTTGCGGTAATCGGAAATCCAGTAGAGCGCCTCCGAACGGCGCCGGTCCAACATCAGCAGGATGTCGGCGCCCTGCTGAAATACGGTGCGGATACGTGCCGTGTTGAAGCCCTCGATCTCGCCGCGCCGGCCGAACGAGGCTCGCATCCCAGGCCGGCCGCGGGCCCGCCACGCCGGTGCTGGCGCTATCGAAGAGGTGCACCTTCAAGTCCGCTGGTGCGCCGGCCGCCAAGGCAAGGTGCTCCAGCGCCGGAGTCAGAAGATCGTACAAGGCACTGCCTGCGAATCGGAAGAGTGCGACGCCGTTTCCGATCTGGAAGCGCTTTTCGAGGATGCCAGTGCGCACGGCCGCCGCCTCGAAGCGCGCGCGAACCGTGGAAAAAAACTCGACCGCCGCCGCCGAAACCGCCGGCTCCGCCAAATCCGCGCCGGCCGTGCCGAGGGTCAATCCGCCTCCGGGGGACGCGAGGGCCAGCCTGCCTCGTCCACATCGTGGATGGGGTCGAGTAGAAACAGGTCCTGCATGTCGGCGTAGACGGCGATCGTGGGCGGCTCCCATGGCTGGGCCTGCGGTGGCATCGGTTCGGGAACGGCCGCCTGAGGCGAGCCGGCATCCGGCGCCTCCCGGATCAAGCCCTCCTCCACCAGCGTTCGCCAGAACTCCAGAATCTGTTCGCGGATTTCGGGTGTGCTGTTTCCGTCGAGGACTTGCTCCACGGCGCCGGCGGGAGTGCGGCCGGCCTCCATGAGGTTCCAGATCGCTGCGCCGGTGCGATTCAGGCTGTAGTACTTGCCCGATTCCAGATTGATGACAACGAGTTCATCGTCAAAGCATTGCCAGACGATCTTCGGGCTTGCCACACGGAACCTTCCGCCAGTCTGGAGCGTTCGTGAATTCAAACTTTAATCTCCTGCGCCGGTAACCATTTCTTATAGCACAAGGCGGTGTCTATAGGGAACACTACTACGTACTGGAAGTACCAGGCTCGTTGGCTGCATTGGGCTTACGCATGGGCCGCTCCGTCAACTCTGGCCTATCCCCTTGCCCATGCGGGTCACGCCCCACACAACCCGGCCGGCGCGCTATGCTATATTTGTAAGCTTCAGAGATCACCAGAGGACGGCTGAACGGAGAGAGCCCTATGGCATACGTAATCGCGGAACCGTGCATCGGGACCAAGGATACGGCTTGTGTAGACGCGTGCCCGGTCGATTGCATCCACCCCAAGAAGGACGAACCTGCCTTCGCTACCGACAAAATGCTGTACATCGACCCGGTGGAGTGCATCGATTGCGGCGCGTGCGTCCCGGTCTGCCCGGTTTCGGCGATTTTCACGCTCGACGACCTGCCCGAGAAGTGGGCGAACTACGCCCAGGAAAACGCGGCTTACTTCGGGCGGTGAACCGCGCTTCCGTCCCGGCAACCGGCATGGCGGCGCCGCCGCTCCTGCTTTCCAGATCTTGACCTCAATGAGCCGCGGGGGGTTCGAACCATGAACAGGCCTGCGCATCCGTCCTCCCGCTGGCAATCCGCTCGATCGCGCGAGAGAATAGGATTCTTTGGCGCAATTCGAGCCGATCTTTTGCATAAGGAAACCAAACCCGCGTAAGGAACCGGTATGAAGGTCATCGCATTCAACGGCAGCGCCCGAAAAGGCGCGAACACCGCCATTCTGCTTGGATACGTCCTCCGCGAGCTGGAGAAGGAAGGCATTGAAACCGAACTCGTGGAACTCAGCGGCGCGAAGATTCACGGCTGCCTGGCCTGCCGCAAGTGTTCAACGAGAAAGGACCGCCGCTGCTCGCAGGACGACGATATGGGGAACGTCTATATCGGCAAGATGGCCGAGGCGGACGGCATTCTGTTGGGCTCGCCGACCTACGTCGCCGACATCTCGCCGGAGATCAAAGCGCTGATCGACCGCGCCTGTCTGGTCTCGAAGGCGAACGGCGGCATGTTTCGCCGCAAGATTGGCGCAGCCGTGGTGGCGGTCCGCCGGGCGGGCGCCATGCATGCCTTCGACGCCTTGAATCACTTCTTTTTGATCAACGAAATGATCATACCGGGCTCGTCCTACTGGAACATCGGCATTGGCCTCGATCCCGGCGACGTGGAGAAGGACGAAGAGGGCATCCGGACGATGAAAGTCCTGGGGCAGAACATAGCGTGGCTGCTGAAGAAGGTGGGGGCTTAATCGAGCCGGGTGTTCCGCCCGGCGCCGGTTCCAAGAATCGTCCGGGCTTTTCACCGGAGGGGTCGCGGCGGTCGCCACGCTTCGGCGCCCACAGAGCGGCGCTGGCGCGTTTTTCGTTCTTTATCCGCCCGACGCGTTCGGAACTGCCTCAATAGTGGGGAGTTCGGCTTCATCGGAGGGCCACAGTGGCGGTATGGGCGTTCGACGGAGAAGTGAGGTCTAGGGGCCGAGTCGGGGGTGCGATGGCGACTTTACAGATCCCATCTCCGAGAGCGCCTATGGATACTCATGCAAGCAGCCCACTCTGTGAGAAGCCGATTGCACGGTCGTTCAAGAAGTTGGGCTCTGCCGCAGGTCGATTTGTCGGATTGGGAGAGACTGACACCTTCATGGTTCGCTTACAGGCCTGGCGGCAAGGGCAAGCGTTTTTGATCGGCGTGTTTGGCGCAGCCTCCTTGTGCCTTAACCTTTTCCATTAACTTATTCTTGACATGAGTTAACCCAGTGGGTTAATATATATAGTGGAAATGGAAATCCTGTTTCCAATCGGCGACGAGCAGGATGAGTGGAATGACACCAAGCGCCTTGTGCGCAGACACAGCTCGCATCGCGCAAAGCTGATAAGGCGCCGTCTTGACGACCTCAGGGCAGCTCAGACGCTCGAGGTGATGCGGAATCTGCCCGGCAGATGTCACGAGTTGAAGGGCGATCGTTCGGGGCAGCTGTCGACCGATCTTGATGGGCCATACCGACTGATTTTCGCGCCGGCGCACAACCCGCATCCGAAGAAGGCGGATGGCGGCCTGGATTGGACACAAGTCACGGCGGTCATCCTCGTGGGCGTGGTGAACACACATGAATGAGCACATTCGAAATCAGTACATCCCTGATACGGCCTCCGCGCCGGGCGAGACCCTCGAAGAGGTTCTTGAGTCGCGGGGGATGTCCCAGGCGGAGTTGGCAGAACGTACCGGTCGGCCGAAGAAGACGATTAACGAGATCGTAAAGGGTAAAGCCGCGATTACTCCCGAAACTGCCCTACAGTTCGAACGAGTTCTTGGGATTCCAGCAAGCTTCTGGATCGCCAGAGAACAGAATTATCGTGAGTCCCTTGCCAGGGCTAAAGAGGCATTTGAATTTGAAAGGCAAGCCGACTGGCTCGATCATATCCCCTACCGCGCGATGGTGAGGCTTGGATGGGTAGCCGCACACCGGGAGAAAGCCCGTCAACTGGAGGAGGTCCTTCGGTTCTTTGCTGTGGCTTCTCCAAGCAGCTGGCAGGGAGTTTGGGGCGCCACAGGTCTAGCATTTAGGCGTTCGCCAGCGTTTGATAGCGTGCCAGGCGCTGTCGTAGCATGGCTGAGAAAAGGGGAGCTAGAGGCCGCTGGCCAAAAGCCTGCCGAATACGATGCGGATGCGTTCAAGAGAGCGCTTGAGCGGGTACGGCTGCTAACGCGTGAGCTGCCGAGGGACTTCGCCTCAGTTGTCACTGGTGAATGCAACGCTGCCGGCGTGTGCGTAGCGTTTGTCCCTGAGCTTCCTGGTACAAGGGTGTGGGGTGCTACCAGATGGTTGACACCCACCCGTGCGTTGATGCAGTTCAGCCTCCGGTACAAGCACGACGATCATTTGTGGTTTACATTCTTTCACGAAGCCGGACACATAGTTCTCCACGGCAGGCGCGATGTTTTCCTTGAAGATGACGGGGGCGAGCAGAACGAGAAAGAGGCCGAAGCTGATGCATTTGCACGTGAATGGTTGATCCCTGATGCCCGGTATCGAGTGTTCCGGCGACTGGGCGCCTTCACCTGTGCTGCTGCAAGCAGATTTGCGTTCGAACTGGGCATCGCTTCCGGTATCGTGGTCGGTCGTCTCCAGCACGATGGTCTCCTCGAGCGGACGCAATGCAACCACTTGAAGAAACGAGTGGATTGGGTTCTTGATCAGAGCTAGGATGCCAGAAATGTTCGGCCATAATCATTACGTTCCAGTGCTGAAGGGGCGAGACGGAGAGTACGGGGCACTCCGGACGTTGACACGGTCAGTGCGTCAAGCTGTAACACCGCTACTGGAAATGCCTCCGATACCTTGGGGCTACGAACAGGAACGACCTGCGAAAACAATTGATGAGCATCTGAAGAAGGTCGGCCAGAAGATCGAACGTGCCTGGGGCGCTGGCAGGTTCCTGTTTGTGGATCTTCCACTTTGGATACCGGACAGCGAACGAATGATCGATGGAGAACATCCGCTTGAATATGTGTTGCGATCCTTGCGGGTCCGTGCAGTCAAGGCCATTCCGGTCGTTGGTTTGCTCCGATCTAATGACTACTTGCAAGCATGCCGCAACGTTGTCCGTTTGGATGAGCGTGGTGTTTGCGTCCGCATGCAGCGTGAAGACTTTGTGGAGTTTGGCAACATCGCTGACGCGGCCCGAGGTATCCTTGAAGCTGTCGGCGCGGAAATACAGGACGCGGACCTTGTCCTCGACTTGGGTGCACTGACCCCCGATGAACGCCGTCTGGATGCAGAGGGATTGATCAGCCTCACCAATCGCTTGCCGAGGCTCCGTCAATGGCGTACCTTCACAGTCGTGGCAACATCCTTCCCGCGGAATTTGATGGGGCTTCCTCCGTCTGACTTCTCGTTAGTTCCCCGCCAGGAATGGAGCTTGTGGCGGGACGTAGTTCGCTTGCAGTGGCCGGCCTACTCGCCTCCCCACGTTTGGCGATTACGCTATTTCACACCCTGAACCCGCCGAAATAGACCCTCGCATAATGCGGCCGTCAGCGAGCGTCCGCTATACGCACGACACGTACTGGCTCGTGCCGAAAGGGCGCAACTTGAGGGAGTACGGGTTTGATCAGTTTCATGGGGTCTGTCGAGCGCTGGTTCAGCGAGTGGAGTACGCGGGTCCGCAATTCAGCTGGGGCGATCAGTATATTGACGACTGCGCGGCAGAACGTGTCGGCCCTGGAAATCTCACAACGTGGCGCAAGGTTGGGACATCTCATCATCTTGCTTTCGTTGTGCGTCAACTCGCCACCGAGGTCGGCTCTTGAGGCGCGCGAACACCATGTTCTTCAGCTCGGGCAGAGGCACAGCCTGTGCGAGGGAGTTCCAAAGAACCCGTCGCGGCTTCGCCCTAAGAGACTTTGAGCGGTTTAATGGATCGAGTAGCTCAAGTACCTCCTCGCGCCAAAGAAGCTGAACCAGCGAGCTGGGATCGACCCCGAGATTAGGGGACGCAGTTCTTGCCTGCTGGATGACCACGGGCGATGTGGAACCGTGTGTGGTCACGACTTGAATTCCCCACCAACCGGGGATCAGTGCTTCCGCTTTTCGTAGGTGTCGCTCCGCGGCGACGATAGTCATCGTATCGAAGATCCGGTTGTAGGTAGCCGCTTGAAGCGGTAGTCGGGTCAGTGTGTCCTGCGCGCTCTTGATCTCGTACCCGTTAAGGGTCCCGTTGACTACGGCAATGTCCACCCGCACCGTGCCGCGACAGAGCCCCAGCTCTTCGATGATTATCGTACTGTCGTCGCCCACGTATCTTCTGTGGAGTTGACCGCGAAGTGCGCGGCGTACGTCAGCGTCTCGCATGCCATCTGCAACGATACCAGACGATGGCGCAGGAGGGCAATCCCTGAGTTGTTCCGCGTGGGATCCCCTGAACTGTCCGTCGCACGGCCCGACTCGCTTGGGTAACCACAAACGCGCTAGCCTTCGGGAATCGACCTGGCTGGTTTGTCACCTACGGCCCCCTCTGCCGCCGCCTGGATCCGAGGCTAAAGGGGACAGAGGCGTTTTCTCGCACCTCCCCCATCTGGCCGCGCCCATCAACCCGCACTCTCGCCATGCCGCACAATCCCATCTGCGATCCGCGGCGCCCGTCGCGGCCTAGGGCAACCGGTATGTGGCCGTCGCCGTGTCCGTTTCCCAAATCTTCACCTCGGCGACCCGTATGGGATTTAACCGGGCGCCGCCGTCGAGCGCGCGCGCGAGCTCCTCGTGGAAATAGCGGGCCATGTTTTCGGCGGAAGGGTTCAGCTTGTCGAACGGCGGAACGTCGTTGAGGAACTGGTGGTCGAAGCGTTCGATGATGGCGCGGATCACGCGCTTCATCTCGACGAAATCGCGAGCAGGCCGGTGGCGTCGAGCGCCTCGCCTTCCAGAGTGACGCTGGACGCGGTAGTTGTGGCCGTGCACGTTCTCGCACTTGCCGCGATAGTTGCGGAGCGCGTGGCCCGCCGCGAACGTCTGTTCTATGGAAATTTCAAACATCGAAAAAGCTCTCGACCTCGCCCGATGCCGGTCGTGAAGCGGTAATCCGGCAAGCTGTCGAAAAATATCTGCCCGTAGCGCGGCTTGTACAATCCGGTTATCCAGCAGCGCCAGCACGCCGCGGTCGGAGCGGCTGCGGATCAGGCGGCCGAAGCCCTGCTTGAGCGCGAGGGCGGCTTGCGGGAGTCTGGTACTCGTAAAACGGATTTCCGCCCTCTTCGCGGATGGCGCGCGATGCTCGCTTCGACAACCGGGTCGCTGGGAACCGCGAACGGCAGTTTATCAATGATAACGCAACTAAGTTGCTCGCCCGGCACATCGACGCCCTGCCAGAACGATGCGGTGGCGAACAGCACCGCGTTCGGCGTGCGGCGGAACTCTTCGAGCAAAGCCGTGCGCGGGCCCGTGCCCTGCAGCAACGTCGGATATTCGATCTCGAAGGACACGCGGTCGTAAACGGCGCGCATCTGCTGGTAGCTGGTGAAGAGCACGAAGGCTCGGCCGCGGCTGTGCATTCAGAATGCGCACGATCTCTCTGGGAAGCGGCGCGGGTGAACGCGGGATGGCGCGGGTCGGGCAGGTGCTCCGGAACGTAGAACAGCGTCTGCGCGGGAAAATCGAAATGCCCCGGAACAATGAGCGTGCGCGCGCTTTCCAGGCCCAGGCGCCGCTCGATGTATTCGAAATTGCCGCCGACCGCGAGCGTGGCGGAGGTCAGGACCACGGTATTCACGCGGTCGAACAGCTTTTCGCCAGGATCGAGGAAACGTCGATCGGCGTCGCCTGTAGGAAGCATCCGCGCCCGCGCCGCTCGATCCAATAGACGAACCGGCGGTCGCTTGCCCGACATCCAGAACGCGAGCGCGCCCGCCATTTCGCCCGTGCGCCGGACCAGCGGGATCGCCTCCTCGGGCGCGCCTTTGACGAGTTGCAAGTGCGAGCCGATGAGTTCGAGGCCGTGCAGCTACATCGGCGTATTGGCCCTCGTGGGCTTCCAGAAACTGTTCCTGCTCGCGAAACCCTACGCGCCCTTCAAACTCGCCGAATGCCGCGAAGAAGCGCATGGCCGCGTCGCCCACCGCGAGCAGGATTTTTTCGAGCTCCGCCGAGCCGAAGTCCTTCCGCCGCGCCACGGCGGAGACGTCGCGCCGGAGGTCCTCGAACTGGTAGGTGCTGATGGAAATGCCGAAATACTGGCCCGCGGCCTCCTCAATTTCGTGCGCTTCGTCGAGGATCACCGCGGCGTATTCGGGGATGATGCCGCCGTACTCCTCCTCTTTCACGGCCAAGTCGGCGAAGAAGAGGTGATGGTTGACGATAATGATGTCGCTTTCGAACGCCCGCTGGTGCATCTGGGTGATGAAGCAGCGCTCGAATTGCCGGCACTTCTGGCCCGAGCACAAATCGCGGCGCGCGTCCAGCTTGGCCCAAACCGCCGCCGTCTCCGGCAGGTTCTTGATCTCGGCGCGGTCGCCGGTTCCGGTTGTCTTTTCCCACTCCCGAATGACCTCGAAATCGGAGACCTCCTCGAGACCTTCCAGGACCGGCTCCCGCTCGGCATCGTAGATCCTCTGCCGGCAGGCGTAATTGTTCCGGCCCTTCATGTAGCAGACCCTTATCTCGCCGCCGAGATGCTTCTGAAGAAACGGGATGTCCTTGTAGAAAAGCTGCTCCTGCAGGTTCTTCGTGCCGGTGGAGACCACGATGCGCTTGCCGGAGAGGATGGCCGGGATGAGGTAGGCGAGCGTCTTGCCGGTGCCGGTGCCCGCCTCGACGATCAGATGCCGCTTGTCGGCGAGGGCGGCCTCGACCGCTTCGGCCATTTCCAGTTGCCCGGCCCGGAACTCGTAGTTCGGATGGCACCGCGACAGCACGCCGCTGCGCGAAAAAAATCGCCGGGTCGTAAGCTCCCTGGTGGAAGAGGGCATCCCTGAAAGATCAGTATAGAGGGGCGAGCCGGGCCGCGCCCTGAGCGAGTGGCTTAAGCGGTAGTGATGAAATCGCCCGGGTGCGCGGCTAGCGCACGAGGACCGCCGGATTCGCGAGTTCGCCGATTTCGGGCACGCGGACGGTGACGGTATCTCCAGGCGCGAGCGCCGCCTCGTCGGAGACGGCGATGCCAGCGCCGGTGAGCAGCACCGAGCCGGCGGGCACCGGATTCGCCCGCAGCAGGTACTCCAGCAGCGCGTCGATGCGGGTCTCGACCGGCGCGAGCGAAGCGCTGCCGGCAAACCGCTGTTGGCCCGCGCGCGCGATGACGCAGCTCATTTCGAGATTGCCAAGCTCCGGCAACTCGTCCGGCGTCACGAACACCGGGCCCAGCGCGCAGGCGCCGGTGTAGATCTTCGCCTGCGAGAGATAGAGCGGGCCCTTTCGCTCGATGTCCCGGGCCGAGATGTCGTTTGCGAGCGTGTAACCGAGAATCTTGCCCTTCCGGCCGAGCACGACGGCCAGATCCGGCTCGGGCGCCGTGAGCATGGAGTCAAAACGAATGCCGATTGGCTGGCCGGGACCGGCGCAGACGCGCGCCGTGCCTTTGAAGAAAATATCGGGCCGGGGCGCCGTTTCAGGAGCCTGCTCCGGGCTATTGGGCGCGCGCGGGGCGGGCCCGACGTTCGACCGGCAGCCCCAGACTTCGACCGGACAAATCGGGATCGCCGGCGGGCAAGGTTCGCCGTGGTAGCTCGCCATATCCACGGCCAGCGCCGCTATCGGAACCGCTTCGGTCTCCGCCTTGCGGATCAGGTCCACGAGCGAGTAGCCGGGAATGGGCCGGGCGAGGCCGCCCTCGAAGACCGCGGCGGTGAGTTTATTCTCGAAGCGAATCTGTCCAAAGCGCATGTCAGTAAGAGGGCATAGCCGTTTTCCGGGGCGTGCGCCGCCCCGGAGAGCCGTACGCTAAAACTTGACGGCAGGCGCTTCCCGCGCTGGGCCCTCCGTCTTGAAATAGGCGTCGTTGCGCGCGAAACCGAACATCGAAGCCGCGATATTGTTTGGGAAGATCTCGATATCCGTGTTGTAACGCTGCACCGCTTCATTGTACTTCCGGCGCTCGACGGCGATGCGGTTTTCCGTACCCGCCAACTCGTCCTGCAAGCGCAGGAAGGTCTCGTTCGCTTTTAAGTTCGGGTAGTTTTCGACCACCACGAGCAGGCGCCCGAGCGCCGTATCGAGCCGGTTGTTGGCATCGATCTTTTCCTGCGGCGTGTGCGCGCCTCCCAGCGCCGCGCGTGCGTCGGCGATGTCCTTGATGGTGCTTTCCTCGTGCTTGGCGTAGCCTTTGACCGTCTCGACCAGGTTCGGAATTAGGTCGGCGCGCCGCTTCAGCGCGACATCCACCTGCGCCCATTGCGCCTGAATCGCAATGCGCTCCCGGACCAAGTCGTTGCGGACGCCGACGAGCTTGGCGCCGAAAAACAGCACCACGACAACCACAACTCCAATGACGATAAGAGCCGTTTTCATCTCTTGTTCCTCGCTATTTCTCCAGGCGGTCTACTGCGTCGATCACCGTCTGAATCTGTTGCAGGTAACTCGCCAGCAAAGACGCGGGATCGAGGTCCCGCGGCTTGATCTTGTCCTGCCGCAGATCGAGCAACTGCCGGAACGGCGACGCATCGATCCCGAAGCGCTCGCGCGCCTGCTCGATCACCTCGCGCTTCTCGAACGCGGCCTCGAAGCCATGGAGCAGCAGGGCGTGGCGGAACAGCACGCAGAACGTGGACACCGAGTCCGCCAGCAGCGTGCGCAGCAGGTTCCGATTGGCCAAAACGCCCGCCGCCTTTTGACGAAGCCTCAGCAGCTTGGCCCGCAGGTCGTGCTCCACTTGCGCGCGATAGAAGGAGGTGTCGATCTTGAGATCGAGCGCGACGTCTTTGCCGTAGAGCACGCGGCGCCGCTCCTTGATGTCGTGGAACTCGATCGGGAAACAGTCGGTCGAGTTTCGCATTTCCTCCTCGCTCAACAGCAACGGCGAGGGATTGCCCTGCTCGCGCCACCAGCGGACGATCGGGGTCGAATCCGCCAGCTCGCGCGGCGTCACCTCGCGAACGACGCAGAGCACGTTGAGGTCGGAGAATTTGCCATGGTGGTCGCCGACGGCCGCCGAGCCGTAGAGAATCACCGATTCCAACCGGTCGCCAAAGGCCTTTTTCAGCCGGTCCACCAACTGCTCGAGCAGACGTTCCATAGGATCACCAACTGCCGGAAGCGCCGCCGCCTCCGGAATCTCCGCCGCCAAAACCGCCGAAGCCGCCGCCGCCGGAATCAAAACCGCCGAACCCGCCCCCAGCGCCCCGGTAGCCGCCGGAACCGCCCAGCAGGTTGCCGAGCAGGAGCCCGGTCATAAAACCGCCAAAGCCGCTGCTGCCGCGCCGGCCGCCGCGCATCAGCGAAGATAGGATACTGAAAAGGATAAGCCCGCCGAAGAGGATCAGCCGGAATGGAATAACCGGTACTGGCATGGCCGGCCGCCGCCGCGGGGCTGGCGCTTCGAGCGCGACACCCTTGGCCTGGGCGATGCGCGTGCCGATCTCATTGGCGGCTTCGACCATCGCATCGCCGTAACGCCCCACCCGGAGGTAGGGCGCCATGGCACGCAAGATGCTTCCAGCGTCGCCATCCGTAATGATGGGCTCCAGACCGTAGCCGACCTCGAGACGGCTGCGCCGGTCGCCGATCGAGAGCAGCAGCAGGATCCCGGTATCCTTCCCCTTCTGCCCGATGCCCCATTTCCGGAACAGGGCGTTGGCGATGTCTTCGACTGGCTCGCCATTGAGCGATGGCACGGTAACGAGCGCCATCTGCACGCCCGTGGTCCGCTCCAGGCTCGCGCAATAGGTTTCCAGTTGGCTGCGGCTTTCCGGGCTGACGACGCCCGCGAAATCGCTGACGTATCCCTGCGGTTGGAGCGCCGTGAGATCAGCGCCCAGGGCCGCCGCCGCGACGAGGCACAGCACAGCGCCTAACGGAAACAGCTTCTTTAATTGCGGCAAATCAATAGTCTACTCCACTATGGCGGGACCAGGCGCGTGACGTGACCCCGAGCCGGCCAGCAATCCGAGCTAATAGAGCCCGGGAATCAGCCGCGAGGTGCGCGTGCAGTAGGCATCGTACTCGCCGCCAAACTGCGTGCGCAGCAGCCTCTCTTCTGCATGGATGCGCGCGAGGAGCGGCGGGATAATGAGCGCCGTGAGCAACACGCCGACTCTCGAACGGAAGGCCAAGCCCCAGCCCAGCGAGCTGACGAGCAGGCCCAGATAACTGGGGTGGCGAATGACGCCATAGACACCGCTGGTGACCAGAGTGTGGCCAGGCTGAATCGCGACCAGCCCGCTGAATCGACGGCCGAGCACAAAGACTGGCCAGATCCGCAACGCACCACCAGCAGCGAAGAGACCGACGCCGAGCCAGCGAATCGTATCGCCGCCGATGGTCCAGAACTCCTTGCGGTCCGTGTAGGCCGGCAAGTAGGCGTTCAGCAACCCGGCTAGCGCGAAAGCTGCAATGACCCAGCGGTTGGCACGATCCTCACGCACGCCTGGACTCAGATTCCCGCCGGCGAAAAGCGCTACGCCAGCGAGCGCGACGAATACGATTACGAGCGCAATCAGCGCCGGATGGGAGAAGAAGGCCGCAAACCCGCCCCAGCCGAGGATGGCAAGGCCGGCATATGCAGCAGTAGCGAGAGCGACCAGCGTTAGTCTGGCGGCTGACATCACCATTGTTGCCCCGGCGGCTCCGTTCCTATTGAGAGGCCCAGCCAAGGGTCTGCGCTACTCATAACTCTTATTGTGCACGCGCCAGCGGCGGAATGAAACGAATCGCGGGCCGGGTGTTGTACTGATTGCGGTACGCCCGGTGCGCGGCGTCGTCCGGGAAGTGCTCAGTCGCCGGGTAGGGGTACTGGCTCATTGCGTGGAACGGCAGGGGCTCGACCGTCTGCGAGAAGGCCGTGTTGGCATCGGCGTCTTTCGCCCAGCCGTCCACGAGCAGCAGGAAATCGCGTTTCCACCCCCGCGGCAGCGCTGGCAGCTTGCGCGCGTCGTAGAGCAGCCGCAGCTCGTCTCCCGAGCCCATGATCACGAGGCGGTCGTCCACGGCGCGCACCAGCTCGGCCACCTCACCGTAGCGCGTGTACAGGCCCGGCGTCTGGTTCCACAGGGTGTTTGGCGTCCAGTGCGCGTACTCGAACGTCTCCGGCTGCTCGCGCCGCGGATCGATGACTGCCCGGGAAAAGCCGCGCAAGCGGAGGTCCGCCGTTTCGGCATTGAGCGGAGTCAGGTGGACCGCCGGCGCACTGGAATCCTCGCCCAGGAAGATCTGGTCCCAATAGACGCAGAGGTTCGTCACGATGCGGACTTCACGCGAGGCGGAGAGGAACTTGCCGGTCAGGTCCACCACCATGGTCTTGGGCTTGCCCGAGGGAATGCCCATGTCCGCGACCACGGTGCGCCACTCGCCTTGGGCGTCCTTCACCTGCAAGTACGGAAAAACGAGGCCTCCGTTCGCTTCCTGCGAGGCGCCGTAGAACGTGCTGCCATCGGCCCAATCCACCCAGCCGTTCAGTACCAGCACGGCGCGGTTCGAGCGCGCGGCCTGCGGGCCGAAATCGAGGTCCAGCGTGTGCAGCTCGGCGACTCCGGCGTAATTGTGGCGGAAGCCCTTCGCGTAGACGCGATCGCGGCGCAGAATACTCGAGCGGACATCGCGTCCGCGGCCGTCGCGCGCGCTGACGGGGAAAACCGGGCGGCTCACTCCGAACAGCCGGAACTCGGGGAAGGGTGGCGATTTGAACTTTTCGTTCGTGTAGACGCCGACACTTTCGGGGTGATCGACCGCGATCAACCGCACCTGGTCGAGATACGACACCTCATGTAGCTCCTCGACGATGCGCACCTCGTAACGCCCGTCCACGAGCGCGAGCGCCTCAGCCGGAATATCGACGTACTCGGTGTGGTCCACTGGGAAGTAGTTGCCGTCGCCCGAGGCGGCGCCGAGCGGCGCCACGCCGAGCACGTCCGTGATGAACTGGAACTCGCGCCCATTCCAGGTGAAGATCATCGGGCAAGAGCCGGCCAGGCGCGGCGCTTCTTTGTATACGGCGGCGCGATCGGCAGGCTGGTTGGGTTCGTTCTGGATCATACCGTTTGGCCAGGTGATGCGCACCGTATCCACTTGGTTGAATGGCCCGACGCCGAACAGCAGCGGCATTCCCTCGTAAATCTTCTTCTGATAGCGATTGCCGACCTTTACCTCAACTTCCGTGCCCGTGCCCATCTTCAGGTTCTTTACGCCATTGAGCCCCACGCGCAGCCACTGATTTGTTGTTGCGGTCAGGTTGGTGAGCAGGTGCAGGCTGCCATCGGGCGCGACCGCGGCGAGATCAGTGCGTCCGTCACCGTCGAAATCGGCCGCAGCCCAGGCCACCGCCGCCGGGAATCCAGCGGGGGGCTTTTCGGGCGCGAAGTGCGCCAGGCCCTGGTTGCGGTAGATCGCGTTGCGCGAGATGAGATCGGCGAAGCCGCGGTCCTCCAAATCGGCGAGCGCGATGCCACCAGGACCGGAATTGGGGACCGGCGCGGACACGAAGTTCCCGTGACGGTTCATCGCAAGCGCGGCGCCGGACGGAGTGGCGAACGCCAGGTCGATCCAACTGTCGTTATCGAGATCAGCCGCGTGGAGCGATTTGACGCCCGCGGGCAGGGCCTCGAGCGGTGTGGCCTCGAAGATGCCGCGCAACTGGTCGCAATAGAGCACGGCTTTGCGGCCGGCGTAGGAGACCGCGAGATCGATCCCCTTCGTGTCGGGAACAACGCGGAAGGGGACAGCGGCGATGGCGTGCCCGGCGGCGAACGGGAAATGGGCCGTGTAATCACGGAAACCGTTGGTGCCCTCGTTGCGCAGCAGCACGGATTTCTCGCCGAACAAAAACAAATCCATGTCGTAATCGTGATCGAAATCGAGCCACACGGCGGCTTCGAATCGCCCCGCGGGAAGCTGGGCCGGGTGCCGTACGAACCTCCCTCCTGTGTTCCGATACAGGAACGCGCCGCCTTCGGTGAGCACGCAGAGGTCGGGCAGTTCGTCGTTGTCGAAATCGCCGGCCGCAACCGAGATGATGCCCTTCAGTTCCTCGAGCCCGGACGGCGAGACTGGATCTCTGCCGTTCCGGTACAGGCGGATGCCATTGCGCGACCACGCCAGGAGGTCGGGATGGCCGTCGCCATCGGCATCAAGTACGAGCAACCCGGCGGTCTCCGGATCAAAAGCGCCGGCGAGCTTCTCGTCTTTGAACTTCAGCTCGGCGGGAGCGCTGGTGTCACGGCCGGCTGGGGGCGCCTCGATCGGATCGTAGAGCTCAGCATAGAGGCACCACTCCACATCCTCGGACTCATCGGCGGCTTGCTGCGCCCGCTTGGCCTCCTGGAAGGCGGTGAGTGCGCGCGCGGCCTCCTCGTCCCGCCCGGCCAGGCGGTACATGTTGTAGATCTGGAACCGCGGCGCGACGAGCTTCGGGTCGAGCCGCGCCGCGATTTCAAACTGCTTGAGCGCATCCGCCTCACGGCCCGTGAGGTTATAGAGAAGGCCGAGATTGTAGTGCGGCATAGGCTCGTCTGGCGCGAGCTGGATCATGCGCTCGAATTCGCGAATCGCGTCCTCGATTCGGCCTTCCCGCTTGAAAGCGACGCCCAGGTTGAACCAGGTGTGAGGCTTTGCCGGGTCCTGCTTCTGCGCAATCTCAAGCTCGGTGATTGCGTTCTTCATGTCGCCCGCGCGCAGCAGCGCCAGCCCGTAATTGAGACGATCGCGGAAGGAATTCGGAGCGAGATCCAACGCCTGCTTGAGCTCGGCGACGGCCTGCGGCATGTCCCCCGGCGTCTCATAGTACGCCTTGCCCAGATTGCGATGCCGCCACAAACGCTCCTCGACGCCCGGCTGGGCGGCCGCGCCTCCAAAAATGAATATGGCCGTGGCCCCTAGCGCCCCGGCAACTGTAAATCCCTTCCTCATGGCGGATGAATAGCTGATTCTACCGCGTTGGCTATTCGCTGATCTCGACGTGCAGGGTCACGTTAGCGTGAATTTCAAGAGTGCCGGGCTCGACCGGAGTCGGCGCAGAATTGCCTTCCACACGGCTTGCCGCGAGCGCCAGCGGGCGCAACGCCGGTGTGCTGCCCTCCTCGACGGAAAGTACGCGGACGATCTTTACACCCAGAGCCGAGGCGATGGCATGCGCTTTGACTTTGGCCTTCGCGACGGCGTCGCGCAGGGCCTCGGTGCGCGCGGGTTGGTCATCGCGCAACGTGAATTCGAGCCGCTGGATGTTGTTTGCGCCCGCCTGCGTCGCAGCATCAATCAGCTTACCCACCCCAGCCAAGTCGCTGGTGGTGACCTCGATCGTGTTCCGGGCAGTGTAGCCTTGGATCTGCGGCTTGCCGCCCTGGGGCGGATACACATAGTTGGGCTCGAGCGAATAGCCGCTGGTCTTGATCCCGGCCGCGGCCGCGCCGGCTTGTCTCACACTGGCGATTACGGCGGTCGTTTGTGCGGCATTCTGAGTTGCGGCGCCTTCGGCGGTTGCCGCTTGCGTCACGACGCCGATGCCAATGTGCGCCTGATCGGGCTTCGCGATCACGGTAGCTTCGCCGGTCGTTCGAATGGATGGTGGAGGGTTGGCCGGAATTGGCTGGCCGAAAGCTCCGGCTGCGAAGAGGCAAAACACGAGTGTACAGGAGAAATACCTCATATGAGTCAGGATACGCTTACAGGAGCGCGAGCGGTGAGCGGCTTCCGCGCTCCGCCCTCTTTGTCGGCTCTTTCCACAGGTGTATAATTGAGACCGCTCGCGTCTGCGCCGACGCTTCATTTTCAATTACATATAGCTCAAGTACGTTACCTTCGAGCGGCGCTCAAAGAGGTAATGTATGACGAAGTATGGCCGATTGCTGACTGTTTTCCTTCTTGCTTCCGCGTTCCACCTCGCGAAGGCGAGCATTGTGTGTGCGACGGCTGCGACGCCGGCCCTGGTGCGCGCCGAAGGCCTGACTGAGCAACTGGGCGATATCTTGCTGAGTTGTACAGGCGCTCCCGGCGACCGGCTTAACACCAGTTTGATAGTCTCGCTTTCGGTCAACGTGACCAGCCGGCTTTCAGCAGGCAATAGCTTGCCGGATGTGGCCCTGACAACGGACACCGGCGTTGTGCCAGGTGTGACGCCAATACTGGTCGCCGCCAACGCGGTTGGTTTCGGCGGGATCGGCTTGACCGTACCGGCCTCAGGCGAGGTTTTTCTCCGGGTTACGAATCTGCGCGGCGCCGTAGGCTCGGAAAACCTTTCGAATCCCGTCCCCATAACTGCATGGCTGAGCAGCGAGCTGCTGCTGACCAATGCTCACCTGACGGTGGGCGTGCCCCAACGTGCGTTGCTCTCCAGCTCTGACGTGGCAACCGTGACCTGCACCGGTTCGCCCGCGCCGTCCACGATCACCATGTCCGGTCTGTTTGCGGCGGGGACGCAAGTTTCTTCGACGCGGGTGACCGAAGGCTTTCCGGGCTCATTCGCTGCCAAACAGCCGAACACCGATTCCGGCATGCGCATTGTGGTCCGCTATGCCGGTTTTCCGCAGGGGGCGCGCCTGTTCGTTCCCGACGTGGTGGCCGGCTCGGATGCGGTCGAACCTACTGCGGGCGGCGACTTGGTCCTGCCGGCTTCAGGCGGCCAGTTCGCCTCGACGGCGGCAGGCTCGCTGCTGCTGGCGCGCGTGCCGAACACCGATGCGAACGGCGCCGGCGGCGCGCCGGTTTTTACGCCCGGCCCGGTCGGCTCGCCTACGGTGAGTTTCGATGCGGCGTCTGAAGTCAATCTCGTGAACGGGGCGGGCATGGTGGTGTATGAGGTCGTGAGCGCGAATCTCTTGGTCAGGGAGGAGAGCGCGCAACTGCCCACGTTTGTCGCGCTTGCACCGACGGGCAACGGCGACTTCGTCGCGCCCGCCACGGTAGCGGTTACGCTCGGCCCCGTCTCCACCGTAGCTGTTGCCGACGCTACCGACCCCGTCCCGCGCTTTGTCGCGGCGCCGCCGCCTCCAGACTGCGCCGCGCTAGGCGATTGCGCCGTCTTCCCCAAATTGTCGCTGGATCAAACGGCGCTCGCCTTCGCCGCCACTGCCGGATCTGGCACTCAGACGAAAATCGTCTACGTCGAGAATACCGGCGGAGGCGAGATCGCCTGGAACGCGACGGTGGCGTACCAATCTGGTAATGGGTGGATCAGTCTCTTCCTGGAACCCAACGTGCCCCCCGCGTCTGGCTTTGTGGAGGTAAGCGTTCATCCGCAGACTCTCGTGCCCGGCACCTACCAGGCGACGCTGACCGTCGATGCGGGCCCGACCGCAGGCACGCAAACAATTCCGATCACGTTGACGGTGAATGCGCCGGGCGTCGAGACACCGCAAGTCACGTCGGTGGTAAATGCCGCGAGTCTTGCCGCTAGCCCAATCGCTCCCGGCTCGCTCGCGAGCGTTTTGGGGTCGTGGTTGAATGGAAAATCTATGTCTGTCACGTTCGACGGCCTCGCGGCCAAGCTGCTGTACACCGGTGCCAGCCAGATCTATCTCCAGGTGCCGCTGGCGCTAGGCGTGCAGACGTCGGCGCAGATGATCGTTGCCGTGGATGGCGCGGTAAGTGCGCCGGTGAACGTTGCTCTAACGCCGATCTCGCCGGGGATCTTTGCCAACGGCGTTCTAAACCAGGACGACTCGCTCAACTCGGCGACGAATCCCGCGCGGGTGGGAACGGTCATGGAGATTTTCGCGACCGGGCTTCCCTCTCCAGATGCGGGCACAATGTCGGTGATCATCGGTGGCCGCGAAGTCACGTCGCTCGACTTTGCCGGCCCGTGGCCAGGCTGGTACGGTATCGAGCAGGTGAATGTTCGGATCCCCTCTGACCTCGGAGGGATGACAACCAACCTGGCGGTTTGCGGCATGATTGCGACTACGGGGCAGAAAATGTGCAGCCCGCCAGTCAAGGTCACGCTGCGCTGAGGTGGGGAAAGCCGAACGTGGATTGTGGAGCGTAGATTGTCGGGGGTGTGGGACTATCTTTCGGTGCACCGCCGGCCATCCACGTTCCGCGATCTGTGATCGCACCGCCCACACGAGCCTGCGACATCCGCCTTTTGAGGCACATTTCACCTGAGGTTGGGGGTTTTCACCCAAGCTGTCTCGTCGTGCTTCCTCGCCGCGCCTAACGAATAGAACGAGCTAGCGCGCGCCGACCCCTGGCACACCCCGTGCATATCAAAATGGATAAGGCCGATAGGGATCAAGAAGTCTTTCGCGGGACTGGAACACATGCCTGTCACACGAAGCGGATACGACCGTCTTATACTGGGACTTAATCGGGATCAGGGGTCCCGCGCTTCGAGCGGGAGTTTATCCCGGCGCCCCTCTGTGGGGCGTAAGAGCTTCTCAAAAAAAGAAATCCAATGACAAGACCAAAAGTAACCATCGACGGCAATGAAGCGGCCGCGTACGTGGCGTATCACGTGAACGAAGTCTGCGCCATCTACCCGATCACGCCCTCCTCGCCGATGGGCGAGTGGGCGGACGAATGGTCCGCCAAAGGCAAGCCCAACATCTGGGGCGACGGTCCCCACGGTGGTGGAGATGCAGAGCGAAGGCGGCGCGGCCGGCGCGGTGCACGGGGCGCTGCAGGCGGGCGCGCTGGCGACGACCTTCACGGCTTCGCAGGGCCTGCTGCTGATGATCCCGAACATGTATCAAGATCGCCGGCGAACTGACCTCCGACGGTCATTCCACGTCGACGGCGCGCACGCTGGCGACGCACGCGCTTTCGATCTTCGGCGACCACAGCGACGTGATGGCCGCGCGCGCCACCGGCTTCGCGATGCTCGCTCCAACTCGGTGCAGGAAGCGATGGATATGGCGCTGATCGCGCAGGCGGCGACGCTCGAATCGCGCGTGCCGTTCCTGCACTTCTTCGACGGCTTCCGCACCTCGCACGAGGTGGACAAGGTCGAGCAGCTCACGCTCGACGACATGCGCGCGATGATCGACGACGATCTGGTGCGGGCGCACCGCGATGCGGGCGCTGTCGCCGGACCGGCCGGTGCTCCGCGGCTCGGCGCAGAACCCCGACGTGTTCTTCCAGGCCCGCGAGACGGTCAACCCTTACTACGTCGCCTGCCCCGGCATCGTCCAGAACGTATGGACAAGTTTGCCGCAGCTCGCCGGGCGGCAGTACCGGCTCTTCGATTACGTCGGCGCGCCGGATGCGGAGCGCGTGATGGTGATGATGGGCTCGGGCGCGGAAGCCGCCCAGGAGACGGTTGAGTACCTGAACGCGCGCGGCGAGAAGGTCGGCGTGCTGAAGGTCCGGCTGTACCGGCCGTTCTCGGCCGAGGCGCTCATCGCCGCGCTGCCCGGCGGCGGTGAAGACAATCGCCGTGCTCGATCGCACTAAGGAGCCCGGCGCGGCCGGCGAGCCGCTGTACTGCGATGTGGTCACGGCCGTCGGCCGAAGCGATGATCGAGCGGCGCGGCGCCGTTCTCAGCGTTCCCGCGAATCGTCGGCGGCCGCTATGGCCTGTCCTCGAAGGAATTCACGCCGGCGATGGTCAAGGCCGTCTTCGACGAGGCTGGCGAAGCCGAACCCGAAGAATCATTTCACCGTCGGCATCCATGACGATGTCACGCACACCAGCCTCGATTACGATGCGAACTTCTCGACCGAAGATCCGCAGACGCGTCCGCGCGCTGTTTTACGGGCTGGGATCGCGACGGCACGGTTGGCGCGAACAAGAACTCGATCAAGATCATCGGCGAGGATACGGACAATTACGCGCAGGGCTATTTCGTATACGACTCAAAGAAGGCCGGCGCCATCACCATCTCGCACCTGCGCTTCGGTCCGAAGCCGATTCACTCGACCTACCTCATCACGCAAGCGAACTTCGTGGCCTGCCATCAGTTTTCGTTCCTGGAGCGCTACGATGTGCTGAAAGCCGCCCGGCCTGGCGCGACGTTTCTGCTCAACTCGCTGTACGGCCCGGACGAGGTGTGGGACCACCTGCCGCGCACGGTCCAGCGAGCAGATCATCGACAAGAAGCTGCGCTTCTACGTGATCGACGGTTATTCGGTGGCGAACAGGCCGGCATGGGCAACCGGATCAACACGATCATGCAGACCTGCTTCTTCGCCATCAGCGGCATCCTGCCGCGCGAGGAAGCCATCGCTGCAATCAAGAAAGCCATCGAGAAGACGTACGGGAAGCGCGGCGAGGCGGTGGTGCGGAAGAACTTCGCCGCGGTGGACGCTGCGCTCGATCATCTCCACGAAGTGAGGGTGCCCGCGGCGGTGACGAGCGCGTTCGACATCCGCCCCGCAGTGCCGGTGGAGGCGCCCGAATTTGTGCAGACGGTCATAGCGGGCATCATCGCGGGTGAAGGCGACGCGCTCCCGGTGAGCGCTTTCCCGGTGGATGGGACGTTCCCGACTGGCACGGCGCAATGGGAGAAGCGGAACATCGCGCTCGAGATCCCGGTTTGGGACGAGGCGCTGTGCATCCAATGCGGCAAGTGCGTGTTGGTGTGCCCGCACGCGACGATTCGCGCCAAGGTGTACGGCCCGGCACTGCTCGACGGCAAGGCTCCCGGCACGTTCAAATCCTCGCCGGCCCGCTGGCAGGGAGTTCAAGGACATGCGGTATACGTTGCAGGTGGCGCCCGAGGATTGCACAAGCTGCGGTCTGTGCGTGGAAGTCTGCCCAGCCAAGAGCAAGACCGAGGTCAAGCACAAGGCCATCAACATGGAGCCGCAGCCGCCGCTGCGCGACCAAGAGCGCGTGAACTGGAGCTTCTTCCTCACGCTGCCCGAGACCGACCGCAAGGCGCTGAGCCTCTCGCAGGTGAAGGACTCGCAGTTGCTCCAGCCGCTGTTCGAATTTTCCGGCGCCTGTGCGGGCTGCGGCGAAACGCCCTACATCAAGCTGATGACGCAGTTGTTCGGTGATCGCGTGATGATTGGCAACGCTACCGGCTGCTCGTCGATTTACGGCGGCAACCTGCCGACGACGCCGTACACATTCAACCGGGACGGACGCGGGCCGGCGTGGTCCAACTCGCTGTTTGAAGACAATGCCGAATTCGGGATGGGCATGCGGCTCGCCATCAATCAGCAGACCGGGTACGCGAAGGCGCTGGTGAAACAACTGGCTCCGGCGCTTGGCGGCGAACTCGCAGCGGCGCTGCTCGATGCCGACCAGAAGGGCGAGAAGGGAATCGAGGCGCAGCGCGAGCGCGTGAGCGTTCTGAAACAGAAGCTCGCGGGCGCCAAGACCCGCGAGGAACGCGACCTCGTCGCGTTGGCCGACATACTGGTGAAGAAGAGCGTCTGGATTCTGGGCGGTGATGGCTGGGCCTACGACATCGGCTACGGCGGCCTGGACCACGTGATCGCCTCCGGCCAGAACGTCAACATCCTGGTGCTCGACACCGAGGTGTATTCAAACACCGGCGGGCAAGCCTCGAAAGCCACGCCGATGGGCGCGGTGGCAAAGTTCGCCTTCGGGGGCAAACCGCGGCCGAAGAAAGACCTGGCGATGATGGCGATGAGTTACGGAAGCGTCTACGTGGCGCGCGTGGCGTTCGGCGCCAACGACATGCAGACGATCAAGGCGTTTTTGGAGGCGGAGGCTTACGATGGGCCATCGCTGATCGTCGCTTACGGCCACTGTATCGCGCACGGCTACGACCTGGTCCATGGACTCGATCAGCAGAAGGCGGCTGCGCAATCGGGCTACTGGACCCTGTTCCGCTACAACCCCGATCTCATCCGTCAGGGCAAGAACCCGCTGCAGCTCGACTCGCGAGCGCCGGCTCTGCCGCTCGATAAGTACATTTACAACGAGACGCGTTACTCGATGCTGCGGCACAGCCAGCCGGAGGCGGCCAAGCATTTGTTCGATTTGGCGCAGGAGGACGTGCGCAGGCGCTGGCGCCTTTATGAGTACCTAGCCGCCATGCCCGGCAATGGTGGCCAGCCCAGCCCGGCCGCGCCTGAGCCGGCCGTTCCGGCCGAAGCGGAGAAGAAGTAATGGATCTCGCCACCAAGTACCTCGGCTTGACGCTCAAGAACCCGCTGATAGTCTCGGCTTCACCGCTGTGCGAGGACCTCGGCAATATCCGGAAGATGGAGGATGCTGGCGCATCGGCGGTGGTGTTGCACTCGCTTTTTGAAGAGCAGATCGCGGTGGAAAGTTATGAGCTGGACCGCTATCTCTCTAGCGGCGCCGAGAGCTTCGCCGAGTCGCTCTCTTACTTTCCGGACCTCACCAATTACAACCTGGGGCCGGAAGGCTACCTGGAGCACCTCGCAAAGGCGAAGGCGGCGGTGAAGATCCCGATCATCGCGAGCCTGAACGGTGTTTCGACGGGAGGCTGGATCCGTTACGCGAAGAAGATGGAGCAGGCGGGCGCGGACGCGCTCGAGCTGAACATCTACGCCGTCCCGACCGATCCTAAGGTGACGAGCGGTGAGGTCGAGCAGATCTACTGCGGCCTGGTGCGCAACGTCAAGGCGAGCGTCAAGATTCCGGTGGCCGTAAAAACCGGGCCGTTTTTCACCGCGCTTGCGAGCTTGGCGCACAGGCTGGAGGAGGCCGGCGCCGATGGGCTGGTGTTCTTCAATCGCTTCTACCAACCGGATTTCGACCTCGAGGCGCTCGAGATCGTGCCCAGCCTGCAACTCAGCACCTCGTACGAGCTGTTGCTCAGGCTACACTGGGTGGCGATTCTCTACGGACGGATCAAGACGGACCTGGCCATCACCGGCGGTGTCGACACCTCTTACGACGTGTTGAAGGCGATGATGGCGGGCGCGCAAGTGGTGATGCTGGCCTCGGCGCTGCTCAAACGCGGCATCGATTATCTGAAAACCGTCGAGTCGGAGATGACCGCGTGGATGGAGGAGCACGAGTACGAATCCATCCGGCAGATGCAAGGCAGCATGAGCCAGAAATCGGTCGCCGACCCGAACGCTTTCCTGCGCGCGAACTACCTGAAGGTGCTCAGCTCGTACGCGCTGAGAGCGTAGAGGTGTGCGGACCCCTTTTCGCCGCGGTCTGCTGCTGTTTATCCTGAGTCTCGAACGGCCGGGAGGCGCGCCATGTATTGTCCGCAATGCGGAGTGGAGTACCGCGAAGGATTCACCAAGTGTTCCGATTGCCATGTGTTCCTAGCCCCCGGTGTGCCGCCTGAAGCTCCGGACCACGGGGCGGCGCCTGAGGCCCCGGGCTACTGGGTGGCGCCTCAAACTCCGGACCCCCAGCTCGACCCAGTTGCGGTCTTCGAGTCCAACGATAGGTTCGCCATTGCTCTGGCGAAGGGATCGCTCGAAGATGCCGGCATCCCATTCTGGATGCAGGGCGACTATATCGCCAAAGGGCTGAGCCCGGTCTCAGCTCCATCGTGCCGCTTCTTCGTCCCCAAAGACCGCGAGGCGGAAGCCCGAGAGTTGCTGGAGCCGTTAAACTCGCCGCAGGGGGAAGAGAACAACTCCTAGCCCGGGAGCTGCGAGATTGCAGCGCTGAGCGATTGGGATCTCGAGGCGCCCGTCGCCTCAGGCACGTTGGATACCGTTCGGCCTTCGAATAGTGAAATTTCCTAAAACACGCCGCAGAGTGTATAATTACAATTAGATGTCGAGCCGCCAAAGTGGGCGAAAGCCCACTTTTTTGTTGGCCGGATATTTTCCGGGAACTATGAAGGAAGCGGTTGTCGCGAGGATCACCGAAATCGCCGAGCGGGTGGCACGGTCCGAGGGCTTAGAGATCGTCGAGGTGCAGCTTCTCGGCGGCGGCAGCCAGCGCGTGCTACGGATTTATATCGACAAGCCGGGCGGTGTTTCCCACGCCGACTGCGAGCTGGTCTCGCAGCAGGTGGGAACCATCCTCGACGTCGAGGATGTGGTTCCGGGCGGCAGTTACAGACTGGAGGTGAGTTCGCCGGGCGTCGAGCGGAAGCTCACCGGGGCTCGCGACTTTGAACGGTTTCTAGGGAAGCGGGCGCGAGTCTTGTTGCGCGAACCGGTGGAGAATCAGCGCTGGTGGGAAGGAACGCTGGCGGGGTTTTCCGGCGATGTCGTGACGCTGGAGCCTGCGCCGGGCAGGAGTGTACGTTTCGCTCTCCATCAAGTGGAAAGGGCAAATCTGAAATTCGACTGGTAATCTCCTGGCAATCCGGAAAAGAGGAAATACTTTGGGACCGATTTATCAATCGATTGAGATTCTAAGCAAAGAGAAGGGCATCGACCCGCAGATTGTCATCGACGCCGTGAAGGACGCGATGATGGTGGCGGCCCGCAAGCATTACCACACCAACGAAGACCTGGTGGCGGAGTTCGAAGAACAGACGGGCGCGATCCTGATCTTTGTAGTGAAGAAGGTGGTCGAGACCGTCGAGGACCCGGTGAACCAGCTCACGTTGGAGCAGGCCCGGCAGATCGACCCGGCGGCCGAGGTCGGCTCGGAAATCCGCATTCCCAAGTCCACCGGGTTGCTGGGCCGCATCTCCGCTCAAACCGCCAAGCAGGTCATCCTCCAGAAGGTGCGCGAAGCGGAGCGCGAGACCGTTTACCAGGAGTATTCGGGGCGCGTCGGCGAGTTGGTCAATTGTGCGGTGAAGAGAATTGAGGGGCAGGACCTGGTGGTGGACATCGGCAAGACGGAAGCGCGCCTGCCGAAAAAGGAGCAATCGAAGCTCGAGAGCTTCAGCGTGGCTGACCGCGTGCGATGCGTCATCAAGAGCGTCGAAAAAACGGGCAAGGATTCGGGTGTGCTGGTGTCGCGCGCCGCGCCGGAGCTGGTGGTGCGCCTCTTCGAGCAGGAAGTTCCGGAGATCTACGACAACACCGTGGCGATCAAAGGTTGTGCGCGGGAAGCGGGCGAGCGCACGAAGATCGCTGTGCTCAGCCGCGACCGCAACGTCGATAGCGTAGGCGCGTGCGTCGGCATGAAGGGCATGCGCGTGCAGTCGATCATCCGCGAGTTGCGCGGCGAGAAAATCGACATCATCGAATACTCGGACGACCCGGTCACGTTCGTCACTCACGCGCTGAGCCCGGCTAAGATCAGCCGCGTCAGTATCTTAGACCCGGACCAGAGAGAGATGGAAGTGATCGTGGACGATTCGCAATTATCGCTCGCGATTGGCAAGAAAGGCCAGAATGTGCGGCTGGCGGCCAAGCTGCTCGGCTGGAAGATCGATATCAAGAGCGAAGAGGAGAAGCGGCAGGAGGTTGAGTCGCAGATGGCGGCTTTGGTGGTCTCCGGCGCGCCGGTCTCGGTCCTGATCGATCATGGCCTGAGCGACAAGGTGGTCGAGCTCTTGCTCGAAGCCGGCGTGGGCACCATCGAGAAGCTGGGAAGCATGACTCCTGAGCAACTGGAGGAGATCCCGGGTATCGAGCCCCAGACCGTGGAAGCCATTCAGGTGGCGGTCAACACGTACTACGCCCAGTTCGAGGAGGCCCCCGGAGCGGCCCCGCAGGAGATCGTGGCGGACGCTGCGCCGGTGCCGGACGCAGGCGCAGAGACCCCGGAGCTTCGATCTGAGCAGGAGCCTGATGCGGCCGGCGAGGTCCAGCAGGCCGCGAGCGAGGCGGTTGAACCAAGCGCCTTGGAAACCAACGCTAGCGGTGCGGAAGCCGCCGAGGATGGACCGGAATCCGATGGAGAAAGGCCCGTCAAAACCGATTAGATTGCAGGGGATTTGCTAGGATGAAGGACGCAAGCTTGAGGTTCCGCGAGGTTAGGAGAATCGAGGATAGACCCGCCCGGGACGGCGCCGGCAGGGTCGGGTAGTGCGGGGGTTAGTGTGTCCTTACCGGCAGACGCAAGTAACGTATGAAGAAAATCCGTATTAACGAGCTGGCGCGAGAATGCGAGCAGCCGAACGGCGTGATCATCGGGATTCTGCTGCAGTTCGGCGTGACTGAAAAGAAGACGCATTCTAGCTCGATCGACGAAGACGTCGCCGATAGGATTCGGGCGCACTTTCGCGCCTTAGCTGAAGGCCGGGCAGCCGAGGGTGTCGAAGGAGCCGGCCCAGCCTCGCGTGCCGGGATCGGGGAGCCACCCATAACGGAAGCTGAAGCGGCTCTGGCCAAGGCCGAGGATGTTGAACGGTCTTCCGAAGAGGCCATCGAGCCCGCAATGCCATCCGGCCCTTCGTTTTCCCAGGGATTGACGACGGAAGAAAGGATGATGGGGCGGCCGGCCGCGCACCCCGTACGGCCGCCGCTCGCGAGGGAGGGACCTGGATCAGCCGCATCGCGTCCAGTCCTCACCGCAAAACCTCTGCCCACGCCGCGGCCTGGCCAGATTATCTCGGGCCCCCGCCAACCGTTCCCTGCCGGTACAGCGGAAGGCCCGCGGCCGCTACGTGCAGCTCCGCCCGCGCAGGCACATTTACCCGCACCTGCGAACGCGCCCGCTGCTCCGCCGGCGGCCGCAGGGCCGCGCCAGAACCTGGCAGGCCAGCCGACTGCGCGGCCCGTCGTGCCGCCGCGCGCGGATCTGGTAGCGCGGCTCGCGCAAACCAAAGCGGTCCCCGGCCAGCCGCAGGCAAGGTCCGGCGCGCCAGTTCGGCCGGCGGCCATGCCTATTCCAGGGCAGCCGATTTACAAAGGGCCGATTCGCACCGGCCACCAATTCGTGCGCACGCGAACGACTGCGCCGGGCGGACCAGCGCCGCGCGTGCGCGGGCTGCACCCGACTACGCCCCTGCGTGGCGAGCCGCCGGCGGTGCCGTCTACCGATCAGCGTCGCGCGCAGAAGGACCGTGCTCGGGTGGCGGTCGATCGTGAGCTCGATCGCGAAGAAAAGCATCTGCGCGTTCCGATGGCGCGGCGAGAGGATCTCAGCAAGCTCGCCGAAGGTAAACAGATCACCGTGGCCGAAGGCATAACGGTTAAGGAGCTCTCAGAGAAACTCGGCCTCAAAGCGAACCTGGTGATCAAGAAGCTGGTGGACCGCAAGGTTTTTGCCACTATCAACCAGACGCTCGACCTGAAGCTGGCTGAGGCGCTGGCGCGCGACTTCGGCGCGAGCGTCTCGACGGTCGCCTATGAGGAAGAGGCGATCCAGCAGGAGCCGACGCCGGCCGGGGAAGAGACGGGGCCGCTCAAGCGCGCCCCGGTGGTTACGATCATGGGCCACGTCGATCACGGCAAGACGTCGCTGCTCGACGCGATCCGTCTCAGCAACGTTGCCGAAGGCGAGGCCGGCGGCATCACCCAGCATATCGGGGCGTATGAGGTGGAGAAGAACGGCCGCAACATCGTCTTCATCGATACGCCTGGCCACGAGGCGTTCACGCGGATGCGCGCTCGCGGCGCCAAAGTTACCGATATCGTTGTGCTTGTGGTTGCCGCCGACGACGGCGTGATGCCGCAGACGCTCGAGGCGATCGACCACGCCCGCGCGGCGCAGGTGCCGATCATTGTCGCCATCAATAAAATCGACAAGGCCGACGCGCAACCGGAACGCGTCAAACAACAGCTCTCTGACCGCGGGCTGGTTCCAGAGGACTGGGGCGGCGAAACCGTGATGGTCCCTGTCTCCGCCCGCACCAAGCAGAACCTCGACCTGCTGCTCGAAATGATTCTGCTCGTCGCCGACATGCAAGACCTCAAGGCCAACCCGAGCCGGCCGGCGCTGGCAACGGTGCTTGAGGCCAAGCTCGACCGCGGCCGGGGTCCGGTCGCCACGGTGCTGGTGCGCAATGGCACGCTGTACGTCGGCGACTACTTCATCTGCGGCTCGGTGTTCGGCAAGGTCCGCGCGATGTTCGACGACCGCGGCCAGCCCATCAAGGAAGCCGAGCCCAGCCGGCCGGCGGAGGTGGTGGGCCTGGAAACGCTGCCTGAAGTCGGCGAAACCTTGCAGGCGGTCACCGACACGGCAAAAGCCAAGCAGATCGTGCTTTACCGCGAGGCCAAGGTGCGCGAGCTCGCTATGTCGAAGAGCGCCCGCGTGACGCTTGAGCAACTGCACCAGCAACTCAGGGAAGGCGAAGTCAAGGAGCTGTCCGTCATTGTGAAGACGGACGTCGGCGGTACAGCCGAAGTTCTTAGCGACACGCTGCAAAAGCTCTCGACCGACAAGGTCAGGATCCGGGTCATCCACAGCGGTGTTGGCGCGATCACCGAGACCGACGTGCTGCTCGCCTCGGCCTCCAACGCCATTATCATCGGGTTCAATGTGCGGCCCGATCGCAATGCCGGCGCGCTGGCGGAGCAGGAAAAGGTCGACATCCGGCTGTACACGATCATTTACGACTTGACGGACGAGATCAAGCGCGCCATGACCGGCATGCTCGAGCCGGTGTTCCGGGAGGTGCACCGCGGCCGCGCCGAAGTCCGCGAGGTGTTCCGGATCAGCAAGGTCGGCATGGTGGCGGGCTGCCTGGTGGTGGACGGCTCCATCACACGCGACAGCGAAGTGCGCATCCTGCGCGACAACGTGGTGGTCTACACGGGCAAGCTCGGCTCGCTCAAGCGCTTCAAGGAAGATGCCGGGGAGGTGCGCAGCGGCCTCGAGTGCGGTATTGCCATCCAGAACTTCAACGACATCAAGCCGGGGGATGTGATCGAGGCGTTCGTGACGGAGCGGGTGGCCGCCGAGGCCCTCGCCTGATCTCGAGATGGCAAACATTGGTGTGCTGACCTTCGAGATACGGCTCGACGGCTCGCACTCGCTCAAGGATAAGCGCCACGTCATCCAGAGCCTGAAGGAGCGGTTGCGTCACAAATTCAATGTGGCGGTGGCCGAAATCGAATATCAGGAGCTCTGGCAGCGTGCCGTTGTTGCCGCCGTAACGGTTTCCAGCGACCGTAGCCACGCCGCCCTGGTGCTGCAGTCGGCCGAGAAGGAAGCGGTCGCATTGCTGGGCGCTGGGCTTGTCAACGCCACCGTGGAGTGGCTGGAGTAAGGCTCGAATGGATCGGCACCGCACGGAGCGCGTTTCCGAAGCGTTGCGGGAAGAATTAGCCGAACTTATCGGATATGAGCTCGCGGACGCGCGCCTCTATGGCATCACTGTCGGCGAGGTGCACGTGACGCCCGATATGCGCCATGCCCACGTGAGCATCCTCATGAGCGCGGATTCCGGCGAGGGGGACGTGGCTATGGAGGCGCTCGAGGGCGCGCGGAACTATCTCCGCCGGCAGTTGGCGGCGCGCATGCGGCTGTTTCGGGTACCGGAACTGCACTTCATTCGGGAGACGCCGGGCGGCCCCGCGGACCGGATCGAAGTACTCCTGGCCCGGGTTCGCAAGGGCCGAAAAAAAGTTTCTGAATCATCAAAAAACAGCTCATAACATGGTAGACTTCGTGCTATTTTTTGTTTTGGCTGCCGCTCGTGGGCGAGAGCGGGCGGCCGATGCACCAGGATGGCGGACGATAGGAGGCGAGAAAAGTGAAAAATCGCGGCCCGCACCGAATCAGCGGCCACAATCCCATGGATTTTCACGGGTTCACGTATGCGAGGACAAAGCGGAACAGCCATGCGCATGGCTCCAATGAATAGCCGGTTTTTGGACGCTTGCCGGCGCCGGCCCACAGATGCAAGACCCGTGTGGTTTATGCGACAGGCCGGCCGTTATCTCAGACAATATCGCGAGGTCCGCGCCAAGCACGGAATCCTTGAGATTTGCAAGCGGCCGGATTTGGCGGCGGCGGTGACGCTGCAGCCGGTAGAAATTCTCGATGTCGATGCGGCGATCATATTCGCCGACTTGCTGCTGCCGCTCGAGCCGATGGGGTTGAAGCTGAAATTCGCCGGCGGCGAGGGGCCGGTGATCTCCAACCCGGTGAGCACCTCGGAGGACATCGACACTCTATCGATATCGAATACGGACGACCTGGGCTATGTGGGCGAGGCCATTCAGATAGTTGCCAAGGCGCTCGGCGGCAAGGTGCCGGTGCTCGGCTTCGTCGGCGCGCCGTTCACGCTGGCCAGCTACATCATCGAGGGCGGGACCTCCCGCACGTTTCTGAAAACCAAGGAGATGATGTACAGCAATGAGACGCTGTGGCGCCGCCTAATGGGCAAGCTAGTGGACGTGTTGGGGCCGTTCGCAATCCTTCAGGTGGCCGCGGGCGCGCGCGCGATCCAGATCTTCGATAGCTGGGTGGGCGCGCTCGGTCCCGATGATTACGTTCGCTATGTCGCTCCCTATTCGCGCGCGCTGATCGAGCGCGTGCGCTCGACGGGCGTGCCGGTCATCCATTTCGGGACCGGCGCGGGCGGGTTCTTCCGCGAGCTGCACGCGGCTGGCGGCGATGTCCTCGGCATCGACTGGCGCGTCAATATCGACCAGGCCTGGATGGACATCAGCTACCGCTCCGCCATTCAGGGCAACCTCGACCCCGCGGTGCTCTTTGCGCCTCTGCCCGAACTGAGAATGCGCGTGCACGAGCTGCTGAAGCGGACGGGCGTGCGGCCCGGGCACATTTTCAATCTCGGCCACGGCATCCTGCCGGAAACGCCGGTGGACCACGTGAGAGCCGTGGTGCAGTTCGTGCGGGAATTTAAGCCGTGAACCAGGCGGTGCTCCTGCTTGCGCACGGCGCGCCGGAGCGGATCGAGGACGTTGAAGCCTACCTGAACTGTGTGCGCGGCGGCCGGCCTACACCGCCCGAAATCGTCCAGGAAGTCAGACATCGCTACGCGGAGATCGGCGGCGCTTCGCCGCTGCTCGCGTGCACACGGGCGCAGGCTGAAGCGCTTGAGGCGCTGCTGGCTGCGAAGGGTTGTGGCGTCCCGGTCTACTTCGGCATGCGCAACTGGCATCCGTTCATCAAAGAGACGGTGGCGCGCATGGCGGCGGATGGCATCGAGCGGATCGTCGCAATTTGCCTCGCGCCCCAGTACTCCAAGGCCAGCGTAGGCTTCTATTTCCGGCGAACGCAGGAGGCCAAGCAGGAGCTTGGCCTTAAGGCCGAGATCGTTTGGACCAAGAGCTTCCATAACGCTCCACTGCTCATTGAGGCATTCCACGAACGCCTCGCGCCGCTGCTGCCTGTGGAACGGGTCCTGTTCACCGCGCACAGTCTGCCCGAGCGCGTACTCGAGCGCGCCGATCCTTACGGCGCCGAAGCGCGGGCAACCGCGGCGGCGGTGGCTGCGCGGGCCGGCCTCGAGAACTGGGATTTCGCGTACCAGAGCCAGGGCTTTACGGACGAGAAGTGGCTCGGGCCGGCGGTGGAATCCGTGCTCGATGGATACAAGGATGCGGGTATCCGGAACGTCGTGCTCGCGCCGATCGGGTTCGTATGCGATCACGTTGAGATCCTCTACGACGTGGACGTGCTGTTCCGCAGCTACGCCCGCGACCGCGGAATCCGTCTGCAGCGGCCCGAATCGCTGAACGACTCGCCGGCCTTCATCGCCACGCTGGCGGAGGTGGCCACCCAGAAGTTGCGATCATGAGGACGCTCGCACGCAGATGGCTCGCGTAGCGATCATCGGGGGAGGCATCTCCGGCCTCTCCGCCGCGTATTACCTTTCCAAAGCGGGCATCGCGTCAACCATCATCGAGCGCCAGCCGCGCCTGGGCGGAGTCATTGAAACCGCAACCATTTACGGCTGCGTGCTCGAAGCCGGTCCCGACAGTTTCCTCGCCGTCAAGCCCTGGGCGATGGACCTGATTCGAGAGCTGGGACTCGGCGGCGAGGTGATCGGGTCGAACGACCATCTGCGCGTCACCTACGTCCTGAAGGGCGGGCGCCTGGTGCCGCTGCCAGACGGTCTGATGTTCATGATCCCCACAAAAATCCTGCCGATCCTTGGCAGCCCGCTGCTCGGCTGGGGGACCAAGTTGCGCATGGCCACGGAATGGTTTCGGAAACCCTCGGGCGCGCCGAGGAGCGATCAATCGGTGGCCGAATTCGTGGCGGAGCATTACGGCGAGGAGGCCGTCGATTACCTGGCCGAGCCGCTACTGGCTGGCGTTTACGGCGGCGATCCCGCCAAGCTGAGCGTCGCGAGCGTGCTGCCGCGCTTTATCGAAGTCGAAGCACGCTACGGGAGCCTGACTAAAGGCGTGCTGCACGAGCGGCGGAAAGTGGCTCAGGAAGCCAGGGGCCAGCCGCTCTTCCGCACGCTCAAGGACGGGCTCGGCCAACTGGTCCCGGCGATAATGGCCGCGATGAACCCGTGGGTGGAGATACGGCGCGGTGTGGCTGAAGCGCTCACGCGGAGTTCGTCCGGTTATCGCGTGCGCGTCAATGGAAATTGGCTCGATGCCGGGCGCGTGGTCCTGGCGTGCCAGGCGTACGAAGCGGGCGCGTTGGCCAGTGGCCTCGATGCCGGACTCAGCTCGCTGCTGTCCTCGATCCCGTACTCGCACTCGATTACGATCGCGCTCGGCTACAGAAAACCCCCAAGCTTCCATCCGCTGAACGGCTTCGGCTTTCTGGTGCCGAAGCGCGAACGGCGCCGCCTGGTTGCCTGCACCTGGGTGGGGACCAAATTCTCCTACCGCGTGCCGCCGGAGCTGGCGGTTCTGCGCTGCTTCTTGGGCGGCGAGGACGGCGCGATTTTGAAAGATAGCGATGAGGCGCTCGCCGCTGCCGTGCGCGAAGAGCTGCGAGACATCATGGGCGTCGCCCAGACGCCCTTGTTCACGCATATCGCGCGCTGGCCGCGGTCGATGGCGCAGTACACGGTGGGCCACCCTGAGCGCGTCGCGCAAATCGAAGCGCGCATGGGCGCACTCCCTGGCCTTCACCTCGCCGGCAACGCCTATCACGGCATCGGCATCCCGGATTGCATCCGCATGGGCAAGGAAGCGGCAGAGCGGATCAGCCGGGCGTAAGCGCAGGGCATAGAAGAACCATGCGCTGATCCGCGCCACCCCTACCGCCCAATCACCACTCTTACTTCCGTCGGCTGCACCTCCAGCCGGTCGATGTGGCGTGGTAGGTTGAACGGTTTTCCCACCTTAGCTTTGGGGTAATAGGACCAGAGAAAGTTGCGGATAAGGTAGTCGAGCGCGGCGCCGGAGATGGCGAAGCCGGAGATCTCGACGCGATCCACATCCACGACAGCCTGGCCGCGGCTCGAGCGGATGCGCACGTCCACGCGAACCGGCCGCTCGCCCGCGAGGAGCTGGGCGAGGAACCGATTCATCGGCTGGCCCTGCGCCTGCCGGAGCTTCGGGAAATCGATGGAAGCGAAGCCGGACGCCTGGCCCGTGCCGAGATCGACCCGCGGGTCGCGAATGCCCTGCGGCGCCACCATCCAAATTGTTCCCCGGGGTTATTTCGGTCGAGCTGTGATAAGATCGAGGCCTGGGAGACGTTCATGGCATCAGACATCGAAGGCACTGATCCCACCACTCACCCGAAGTTCCAGCGCGAGCAGCGTCAGATTACAGCAATGATGGTGAGCATTCTTGTGCGAGGTGGACGCTCTGAGAGTGAGGCTGTCAGCGAAGCGGAGGCCATATTGGCGCCGCTACCGCCGGGGCGCCAACTCTCCGGAGGGGAAGTTCGTTCCCGGCGGGCGACCGGCGCTTAACACACGCTGGAAATTCTTCAGCCGTTTGAACGGAAGTGTCTTATACTCTCCTCGGGATCAGAAATGAGCCGGGGATTCTCTCTACAATCCTGCTTGGAAAAGTGGAAGCTGTTGCTCAAGGCCGGTTTCCGCCGCCTATCTCCGGGGCATCGCCAAGTGGCTCACCCGACGCTTAAGGGTCCATCCGAGCGGTCGAATCTCGCCGAGAGCCGACTGCGAGTGTGGCTGAGCCAGACGCCCTTTCAGAAATGAACAGGCGTGACCAGCTCCGCCCCAGCTTACCGGCTGCGATCGAAGCCTATGAGGCCGTCGCGGTAGTCGAGGGTGAGCGGTAGTGGCTCAACATTGGGGGTTGATATACTTGACACATGCAACTGATCGGTGTACGATCCTACGATGAGCGAGGACCACAACCTGAAGCCAAAGGAATCGGACGAGTTCGTACGGTTCAAATCGCTGGCGCAACGACTGATGACGCCCAAGGTGCGAATTCCTGAACCGGACATACCCAAGCGTCAGCGTGAGCCAAAACCAGCAAAGAAAGCAGTTAAGCGCCGGAAGGATAAGCAAAGTTGACAGATTCGGTTTCGATGAGACAATTTTAACGTGTGGGATTGATCTCATCAGGAGAATACCATGAAGATGAATGTTGATTTGATGCGGGCTATTTTATTGAAGGGAGAGGAATTGCCTCTTGGCCCAGCGCACAACATCGAGATTGATGGGCACACACCGGAAGAAGTCAGCTATCACATAAAGTTGCTACATGACGACGGATTGGTGGAAGCTATAGATTGTTCACACCTTCAAGCTCCATGCTGCTGGAAATTCCGAAGCATAACATCCAGTGGGCATAGGTTTCTCGCCGCCGCCCAGAACGACAGCGTTTGGCAGAAAGCAAAAGCCTTCGTCTTGAAAGCGGGTGGCGCACTCACGATTGAAGCGATGAAGACCGCCCTCACACACGTATTGAACAACTAACACTTCAAATCATATCCTGGTACTGTGTTTCCTGCTTGACGCCACCACAAATGCTGTGCTAGTCCATTCAAATGGACGACAAAGAGTTACGAAGGTTTCTAACAGTCCTTTATGATATGGTTGATCATGTCAAGGAGCAAGCAAATAGCAACACTGAACGGCTTACAGCCATTGAAAGTGCTATTCGGTCTTTGCTAAATGGCGCTCCTCAGCAATTTGAACAATCCTTGGCAGCAACGATGGGTCACGCCCAAAATCTTGCATCAAAGAAAGATAAAGTTTCTGAGTTCGATGCCATTCGGCAAATTCTTGCTCAACTACCTCAATAGAGCCTTCGCCATCCAAAAAGGCGTGAATAGCAGCGGAATGTGGATCATCAATCATCCGGCCTGACCCTCCACGGTCACGCCGATATTTAGACCGTGACAATTCCGCCGCCCCGCCATTGAAGGCGCTATCCCACCGGGAATTTCGCCGCAGCTTTTGCTCTGCGCTTGAGTATCCCTTCCATCATCGGGCCACCGATACGAGGATACAGATTTACGAAGTGGTCTACGGCGTCTACTAGCTCTCGGTAGCGTGCAGACTTCCAAAGGCACAATGTTAGGCGATCCAAAATATTACGATCCCTCCGATATTCGTCCAATCCTGTCTCTTTTCTGTATTCGGCCAGTAAGCCGTGCTCCAGGACCAAGTTCTCGTATTCGTACATCCTGGACATTGCTTCTTGATACCGGGCTACTGCTTGATTGAGATCAGAGGATTCCAGTTGGCGAGTTTCTGCAACGAATAATTGGTTTGCTTTCTTAGCGGACCAATAGTGGTCCAACGTCTCATAGTCGAGATCACGCCCTGGATTTTGCCAGTTGATGAGTTGCGGACCATACTGCTCCATGTAGGCAGACTCGGCACTGACCTGCCCCCGGAAT
>CAWIHA010000014.1:0-41070 GCA_963835855.1 Bryobacterales bacterium
AGTGACGACCACGAACGTCTTCTTCGGGTTCATCGAATCCAGCGCCGCAACGACGAATGAGGCATCGGCGTTGTCGAGGATGACGAGCCGCGGATTCTTGGCCGAAAACGCCTTCTGTATGGGATGCGGGCCGCGCAGGCCGCAATCGAGCGCCCACGCACCAAGCGCGCTTCCACCCATGCCCACCAGGCAAACCGTGTCGAAGGTACCGGCGCACACCGCTCGAAAACTCCAGAATATCTTTCGCGACCTCGGCATGGAACGGCAGGTGAGGAAAGCCCACTTGGCCCCCCGCCTCGCCGATTTTCTTAAAACCGTTGAGGGCTACGAGCGCCCGGTAAGTATACTGCTGGATCTCCGGGCGTGTCAGTCCGTGTTTCCCGCCGACCATGTCGGCCATCAGGTTGGTGTCGTCGAATTGAATGCGCATAGTGATGTGCCACCAGCCGCAACGAGTAGATCTATTTGCTATTGGACCACAGCGCGGACTGCCTTAGCCTATTGGCGGCGCAGGCCCCGTTGTTGGCGGGTCACAAAGTGGTCAAACGTTGTCACCTGGAAAGAAAGGCCCCGGCCCGCCTCACTTGCGATGGAACATACCAGGTTCCGCGCCACGCAAAGCCGGGAACGTCTTCGAGATATGGTCGTGCCAAGTGAGACCCTCTTCATCGACCAGCGCCCAGAGCAATCCGAGGCCGAGCGCGGCGATGCTCAGGCACGCCGCCGCGAGCCGCATCACGCGGCGCGGCCACTCCGGTTCGTATCCGTCGAAGGTAACGATGCGGAGGTGGAAGCACCGCATGCCAGCGGTCTCGCGACCCAGGACCGACCAGAGCAGGTGATAGAAAAGCAGCATGGAGCAGATTGTCCCCACATAGCCGTACAGCGCCTTTGGGGCAAGAGTGAAATGGCCGCCCATCAGATGGAACGTCACTCCCGCGAGCGCGACACCGGCGGCGAGCAGCGCCGCGTCCACCACGGCCGCCTTGAACCGGAGCTTGCGCGCGGCAATCGGGGCCTCGTCCGGCACGACCGTCCGGCGGGCGCCGTGCGTGGCTCGAAGTCAAACGATGGCTGGCCCGGCCACACGGTCCTGGAGCGCCTAATCGTGGACGGCGGCCGGCGGACGGTCTCACGCCGGCGCGGCGCAGGGCGGCGCGGCGTGAGAGACTTGAACGGGATGACTTTAGGCGCGTCGAACAGCGACCCTTGGCGCGGTCCGTAGCCGGATGCGGTCTGGCCGTGCGCCGTCGTGTCCGCGAACGAAGGGGGTTCGGCGACGGGAACGGCGGACGACTTTATGGGGGCGTGCACGGCCGTCCCCGAGGCCTGGAGACGGCGCCCGCATCGCTGGCAGCGGTGCTCGTCCCCGGCATTCAGATGTCCGCAATATTCGCAGCGCACCTTCAGCGTCAGGCCGCGCGGGCGTCAAGCGAACTGGCCGCCTCATGATAGGATTGTCAGTTGGCCACTCGAAGCCGAACGCGACACAACTCCTCTCACCGTCTTAGTAACATAATCGGCGGGATTTGTCACGTCGTTTTTGCGGGCGTCTTAACGGCGCTCGCGGCCGGGCCGGCCCTGCCGCAGTCCGGATTGCCGCCGTACTTCGCCATTCCGCGGCCCTCGCCATCCGCCACACCCCAGGCGCCACGCAAGTTCCTCGTGCAGCCGCCGAACACGGTTGCCGAGGGCGACGTGTTGATCGAGGCGCTCACTCAGTATAAGGAGGGCCCGCTGTATCACCTGCGCGCCAACGCGCGCGTCGAAACCAGCACCGCCCTTCTGAAGGCCGACGAAATCGACTACAACGAAGACACCGGCGATGCCGAAGCGCGCGGCCACGTCTACCTGCTGCACTTCTCGGACGGCGAGGAACTCTGGGCCGACCACGCCGATTACAACGTCAGAGACGAGACCGGCAAGTTCTACAACGTGCGCGGTTCTTCACCCGTGCACATTGAGGCCCGGCCAGGCGTGCTGACCACGAGCAATCCCTTCTATTTCCAGGGCGAGTGGGCGGAGCGGCTGAAGGAAAAATACATCCTGCACGACGGTTTCACTACCAATTGCAAGATGCCGAAGCCGTGGTGGATCGAGCGCGCTCCGGTTTTCGACATCATCCCCGGGGACCGGGCACTAGCTTACCGCTCCACCTTCTGGCTGAAAGGGATACCGCTCTTCTACTCGCCAGTCTATTACAAGTCGCTCGCCCGGCTGCCGCGAAAGAGCGGGTTTCTGCTCCCGAACATCGGGCACAGCTCGAGCCGCGGTGAAATGTTCGGCCTAGGCTACTATTGGGCGATCAACCGCAGCTACGACTTGATGGCCCACGGCCAGTACTTCACCTCGCGCGGCCTCGCCAGCAATTTCGCGCTCCGCGGCAGGCCGGACGATAAAACCGTTTTCGACGCAGTCCTGTATGGCGTCAGCGACCGCCTTCATCAGGGTGGGGTCACGGCTTCGGTGCAGGCCAAATCGGAGCTGGGCGACGGCTTTTACGCCCGCCTCGACGTGAATTACTTGAGCTCGCTGCTGTTCCGCCAGGCCTGGAGCGAATCCTACAACGAAGCGATCACCACCGAAGTGCACTCGATTGGCTTCATCGCTAAGGATTGGTCGAGTTACGGCCTGGATTTCGTGTTCCAGCACGTGGAGAACTTCCTCAGCACCACCCCCAACGACACGATCGTTATCCAAAAGCTGCCTCAGGCGGAGTTTACAAGCCGCGATCATCAGATCTGGCAGTCGCTACCTATCTGGCTCTCGTGGGATTCGAGCTTCGGCTTCGTGGGCCGGGAAACGGGGACGGCAGAACAAAATTCCTTGATTTCCCCCGGATTCGTGAACCGGGCGGATTTGTATCCGCACCTGACGACAGCGTTACGATTCTGGGGCTTCAGCCTGGTCCCCAGCTTCTCGCTCCGCGAGACGTATTACGGCGAGACCCAGCCGAGTTGCGGCGAGACCCAGCCTGGTTGCAGCGAGACCCAGGCCAGCAGCGTTGCGCTTGGCCGGTCCCTCACCCGGAGCGCGCGAGAGTTCGAAGTGGCGCTCGTGCCCCCGTCGTTCGAGCACATTTATGACAGCCCGGGTTGGCTCGGCAAAAAGATCAAGCACGTCATCGAACCGAGGGTCACCTACCACTATGTCGGCGGGGTGGGCGGCGATTTCGATCGCATCGTCCGGTTCGACGATACCGAACTGTACTCGAATACCAACATGGTTGAGGTTTCCATCACCAACCGCCTGTATGCCAAGCGCAAGGACGGCGCAGTCGATGAGGTGTTGAGCTGGGAGATTGCCCAGGAGCGGTACTTCGACCCGACCTTCGGCGGCGCCATCGTGGCTGGCCAGCGCAACGTCGTGCTGGACGCAATCGAGCTGACGCCCTACGCATTTCTCGATCAACCGCGAAACTATTCCCCGGTGGTGTCGATCCTGCAGATGACTCCACGGCCTGGATTCAGCATCGAGTGGCGCTCGGACTACGATCCGCTGCGGGGCAAGATCGTCGATAGCGGGGTTTCCGCGTGGGTCGCCTTTGGCAAGTACGTCTTTTCGGCGGGAGATAACACCGTCAGCACCAACCCGGAGATCAGGCTGACTACGCCCACCGGTGTGCCCGTACCTGTGCTTGCGCCGGCCGCCGACCAGGTGAACTTCTCGTTTCACGTCGGGAACCAGACGCGGCGGGGCTGGAATGCGGGTTTCGCCGCTATCTACGATTTCCGCGCGAAGGTGATGCCGTACATCAATAGCCAGGTGACCTACAACACGGATTGCTGCGGCATCAGCTTTCAATTCGGAAGGTTTCACTTCGGTGCGCGGGATGAAAGCCAGTTCCGCGTGTCCTTCGCGGTCGCCAATATCGGTTCGTTCGGCACGCTCCGGAAACAGGACCGGCTTTTTTAGCGCGCCGTCTCCGCAACCCCTTATTGCGGGCCGCCCCCGATGACCTGATCGAGCATCACCCGGAACCGCGCGGTTTTCGCATCCACGCGCTGCTTCAAATCGTTCAAGTCGCGCTCAATCGTGCGCAGCCGGTCGGCCAAATGCAGGCAGGCCAGCACGGCCACGCGGAGCGGGTCCGCGTTCGGCGATTTGGAAGCGATCGCCGCCATGAGCTGGTCCACCGTGTCAGCAAGTTCCTGGACCTCTTGGCCGTTGCCGGCCGCACGCAGGGTGTAAGTTTGGTGGAAGATCGTGACCTGGATGCTTTGCTTGTCGCTCACGGCGGCACTCCGTTCAGACGGCGCTCAGTGATTCAATCTGCCCGAGGAGCCGTTCAATCCGGCCGCGGACCTGCTTGCGCTCGGCGCGCAGGGCTTCGAGCTCCCGGGAAAGGCTGGCGAACTGCTCGCGCGCGGCCGCGCTTTCGCGCACAGCGGCATCGCGTTCCGAAAGTGCCGCTTCCTTCTCGGCCCGCAAGCGGCCCGCCAGTGCGATGACCTGGTTGATGCGCTCTTCGAGCGCCGAGAGGGAATCCGTCTCCTGTTCACGCGGCACTTCCATTACTCAACCTTTACAAGGCGGCTTTGGCCTTTTCGACCAACAGCCGGAACGCGTTGCCGTCACTCGCGGCCATCTGCGCCAGCACCTTGCGGTTCAGGCCGATGCCGGCTTTCTTCAGGCCGGAAATGAAGCGGCTGTACGAAATGCCGCCTTGGCGGCAGGCCGCGCCGATGCGCACGATCCACAGCGCGCGGAAATCGCGCTTCTTTTGCCGGCGGCCGACATAGGCATAGCGCAGCGCCTTCTCGACCGCTTCCTGGGCCGAGCGGTTCAGCTTGCTCTTGGTGAGGAAATATCCAGAAGCGGCTTTGAGCGTCTTGCGCCGGTACGCTCTCCGCTTGGTTCCGCGTTTTACTCTAGGCACGTTTACCTCCTTGGGTGATGTCCGGCCGCTGCTTTCTAACCGGCCGTGGGCCGCTTGGCGGCCTCATCGAGGCGGAACGGGTACGTGCCAAGCACTCCGTCCGCGCTCACTGAGCGAAGCACGCCCGCACTCAGTAGGGGAGCATTCGATTCACGCTGGGCGCGTTCGTTGGGTCAACGACCGCGCTCGCCGTCAGTCTCCGCTTGCGCTTACGCGACTTCGATGTCAAAATGTGGCGGGCAAAAGCGTGGTTGCGAACGATCTTGCCAGTCCCCGTTTTCTTGAAACGCTTTGCGGCGCCACGATGGCTCTTCAACTTCGGCATTGGTTGTTTCCTGGGTTTCGGTAAGACAGGAATCCGCTCCCACAGTCCTCTAAACCTTCGCAGTATAACATGGCGGGAGCGGGCCCATCAGGCCGAGAACGAAGTTCCGCAACCGCAGGCCTTCTTTGCGTTCGGGTTTTCGAACACGAACCCGGAATGGATGAGGGACTCGCGGTAGTCGAGCGTCATGCCGTCGAGGTACGGCAGGCTCTTCGGATCGACGAAGACCTTGACGCCGTTGAACTCGTACACATTGTCCTTAGGCCGCCCACCGGTCTCGATCCGGAAAAGATAGCTCAACCCGGAGCAGCCGCCGCCCTGGACGCCCAGGCGCAGTCCCCCATCCGTGATGCCCTCTTTAGCGAAAGCCTCTCTGATTTTCTGAACCGCTTTGGGTGTGACGTGGATCATCGGCTTCTACTTCGATTCGATGCTCCCGCTGGCCTATTCGATGCCCTCTTTAGCCATCTCGTAAAGCGGCGAGAGTTCGCGCAATTTCTTGACTACCTCGATGACCCGGCCGGCCACGTAATCCACCTCTTCTTCGGTGTTGAACCGGCCCAGGCCGAATCGAATCGCGCTATGCGCCAAGTCGCCTATGCTGAGCGCGTTCAAGACGTGACTGGGTTCCGGCGTCGCCGAGGTGCAGGCCGAACCGCTCGAAACCGCCACTTCGTTGATGCCCATCAACAGCGACTCGCTCTCGACATACGCGAAGCTCATGTTCAGGTTGTTCGGCAGCCGGTGCTCCATGCTGCCATTCACGTACACCTCATCGAGCCCGGCCTCAAGCCGTTGCTTGAGGCGGTCGCGCAGACGCCGCAGACGTCCGCTCTCCGCGGCCATTCCGGTTTGGCATATTGCGCACGCTTCTCCGAGCCCCACGATACCCGGCACGTTGAGCGTGCCGGAACGCATGCCGCGCTCATGCCCCCCGCCATCCATCTGCGCCGTCAGCTCGACGTGCGGATTCTTCCGCCGGACGTACAGCGCGCCGATGCCTTTCGGTCCGTAAATCTTGTGACCGCTGAGCGACATCAGGTCCACATTGTCTTCCAGGACGTTGACCGGCAGCTTGCCGAGCGCCTGGGCCGCATCCGAATGGAACAGGATGCCGTGCGCCTTGGCGATTCTGCCGATCTCCCGGATTGGTTGGACGACGCCGATCTCATTGTTCGCCCACATCACGCTGATCAGAATTGTGCGCTCAGTGATGGCATTGCGGAGGATGTCTAGATCGACGAGGCCGTCGCGGCCGACGGGCAGGCATGTGGCTTGGCAACCGCGCTTCTGGAGCCTGTTCAAGACATCAAGAATCGCATTATGTTCTGTAGCAATCGTGATGATATTATTGCCTTTAGTGGCATAAGCCTCGGCCACTCCCTTCAAAGCCAGATTGTTTGATTCCGTCGCCCCACTGGTGAAGACGATCTCATTCGGATTGGCGCCGATCAGGCCGGCGATCTGCCTCCTGGCCCGCTCCACGGCTTGCTCGGCATCCCAGCCGAAGGAGTGATTTCGGCTCGCGGCATTGCCGAACTTTTCCCGGAGGTACGGCAGCATAGCTTCGAGCACGCGCGGATCGAGCGGCGTAGTCGCGTGATTATCCATGTAGATCGGTGTTTTCATCCTGGCAAGTGGCTGGCCGGGGCGCCGCCAGCTAGATCCTACCCCAATTATCTCATGCTCCTAGTACTGGGCTGCGTTACATTAGAGACTGGAGGGGATGGTTGTGAGCGGCACCGCACTGAGACTGCAACCTGATTCTCCAACCTACGCCGTCGAATTCGGCGACGGGCCCCGGCAGGTTATTGGGGAGGGCCCTTGCGCGTTCTCAATCGCGGTATCCAACCGCAGCCAATTTGAGTGGCTGCTTCGCGCCGACTCCTACTCGGCTGGTCTTGCGTTCCTTCGCGGTGAATTCACGGTCCGCGGCGACCTGATCGCCGCGATCCGGTTTAAGCGCAGTCATTCGCCGCGCGGGCTCGCGCATCGGCTGCTTTCATTGCTGGCGCATTTTGCTCCAGGGCGCCTCGAGACGTGGTTCCAGACGCTCGCTCGAGCTCGATGCAACATCCGCTTCCATTACGACCGCTCGAACGAGTTCTACCGGCAATTTCTCGACTCGCGGATGCAATACTCCGAGGGATATTACAAGGATGCCTCCTGGCCGCTCGAGCAGGCGCAGGCCGCAAAACTCGATCATATTTGCCGCAAGCTCGAATTGCAGCCCGGCGAGCGGTTCCTCGATATCGGCTGCGGCTGGGGCGGACTCGCGATTCACGCGGCTGAGCAATGCGGCGTCCAGGCGACCGGCTGCACACTCAGCCAGCGGCAGTGGGCATACGCGATGGCGCAAGCAGAACAGCGGGGTCTGAAAAACCGCATCGCTTTCCGGGAGCTGGATTACCGCGACCTGGAGGGCCGGTTCGACAAGATCGCCTCGGTCGGCATGTACGAGCACGTGGGGCGGCATCGGCTACATGCCTATTTCGAAAAGATCGCCGCGCTGCTCGATGAGCGCGGGCTGTTCTTTAATAGCGGCATCGTGCGCCCGCAGCAGGTCAGGGACGATCCCGAGACGCTGTTCCTCCAGCGGAGGGTTTTCCCTGGCGGCGAGTTGCCACACCTCGCTGAGGTCGTCCGGAGCGCGGAGGAGGCCGGACTCGAGGTGCTGGAACGTCGAGAATTTCCACTTGCACTACGCGCTGACTTGCCGTGACTGGGTGAGGCGCCTGGAGCACAATGTGGAAACGTGCCTGCGGCTCGTGGATGCCGAGACCTACCGGACTTGGCTGCTGTACCTGGCGGCTTCGGCCTTGAGCTTCGAGGAAGGGCAGACGGATCTGTACCACGTGCTGATGCGCAAGCGCACTCCGTGTTCCCCGCGCCGGTAGCGGGGAGATCCCCTCCGGCCTTCTGCTTCGGATCTCCGATCCACAACCCGCTACCGCATCTAGTGCACTTCCGCTGGGCCTCAAAATCTTGTACCGTGACACTATGCGGCTAATTGGATTGTGTGTCCAGATTTTAGAGATAGCCTGCCTGGTCCTTGCGCTGATTCTGCTGAAGCGCCGTGGTGTGACTCCCGTGGCCGTGCCTGGCCCGGCCGGGACGCAACTCGAGCTGCCCTATGTCTGGGGCGTATATTGCGGCTATGTGGCGCTCCTCGTCGTTTTGCTACAGATTCTCGGATGGATTATGTTGGGGCGCGGGAGCTGGCCAAGTGTGAAACTCGGCCTGCTCTTCATTGCTCTTTCAATTGCCGCTGGTATCGGACTGCTCATGAGACGCCGCATCGGCGTTCTGGCGTTATTCGGATTGTGGTTGATGGGCGCGGTCAACATAGTTATCCAGGTGAACTGGAAGGCGCCGGCGAACGCGCTGGCCGCGTTGTGGCCGATTGCAATCGTGCTTGGTTTAGCGATTCCGAGCGCGGTCTACTTCCGAAAACGCTGGCCGGCGCTTCGCTGGTAGACCGCTAACCGGACGCCGGCCGGACCTCGCGGCGCGCGCGGCGCGCGTAGCACAACGCGAGCGGCCGGAAGACAAAGCCGGGAATCACGCCCAATAGTCCGACCAGCAGCTTGTAAGGCCACCCCGGCACCACGAACAGCTCGCCGCGCTTGAGTCCGCGCAGTGCGGCCGCCACCACATCCTCCGGGCGCGACCACAGCCAGGCCGGGATCACGCCGCGCTCGGCGCCCATCACATCGTGGAACTCCGAGTAGACGAAGCCCGGACAAAGCGCTTCGATGCGCACGGCCGAGCCCGCGCTCGCGAGCTCCATGTACAGCCCTTCGGTGAAACGATTCATCCACGCTTTGGTTGCGCCATAGCTCACGCTTCCGGGGCTGGTTGCGAAGCCCGCCACCGAGGACACGTTGATGATCGCGCCCCGGTTGACGGGGACCATCCTTTTCAGCGCCGCATGGCACAGGCGCATGGTTGCGAGCACGTGCAGCCGGTGCATCTTGCTCTGCGATTCGAGGTCTGCCTCCCAGAACCGCCCGAGCGTGCCAAAGCCGGCGTTGTTCACGAGCAAATCGAGGCTCTCCGCGGTTGCGATGCGGTCCTCGACAGGCTGGATACCGGCATCCGTTGTGAGGTCGGCGGCGAGCGCCTCAGCGTGGATGCCATGCGCCGCTTCGAGTTCACGCCCGAGCGCTTCGAGCCGCGCCCGGCGCCGCGCCACCAGCACGAGGTCATAGCCCCGCGCCGCCAGCGCCCGCGCGAACGTCGCGCCAATGCCGCTAGATGCGCCGGTTACGAGTGCGAGCGGTCCTGTCACTGACCCAGGATTTCCAGGTACCGCGCCACCGCCTCGATGCCGCGGTAGAAGTTCGGCAAGTAGAACTTTTCGTTCGGCGCGTGCAGATTGTCGTCCGGCAGGCCGAAGCCCATCATCACGCTCGGAATGCCGAGTTCCCGCTCGAACGAGCCGACGATCGGGATCGATCCGCCGGAACGAATGTAAACCGTTTTCTTGCCGAAGACTTGTTCCATGGCATCGGCGGCGGCATGGATGAACCGGTTATCGGGATTCACGAGCGATGGCCGCGCGCCGTGGACGGTTTTCACCTCCGCCTTCACCCCACGCGGACAAGCCTTGGCGACGGCGGCCTTGAACTGTTTGAGCGCCTCGGCAGGCCGCTGGTCGGCGACCAGCCGCATGCTGATCTTGGCGACTGCGCGGGCGGGAATCACCGTTTTTGCGCCTTCCCCGGTGAACCCTCCACGGATTCCGTGCACTTCGAACGTCGGGCGCGCCCAGGTGCGATCGAAGACGCTGTAGCGGCGCTCTCCCGTCAGCTCGCGAGAGCCGATCTCCTTCTTCCGGTATTCCTCCTCGTTGAACGGCAGCCGCGCCCAGGCCTTTTTTTCTTTCTTGCCCGGCGGCTGCACACGATCGTAGAAGCCCGGAATGTGGATGCGCCCGTCGCGGTCTTTCAGAGCGCAGATGATTTCCGCGATGGCCTGAATCGGATTTGGCGCCACGCCGCCGTAAATGCCGGAGTGCAGGTCGTGACTGGCGCCTTCGACGTGCAATTCGGTGTAGACGATGCCGCGCAAACCGATGCAAATGGTCGGCAGCTCCGGCGCGAACATCTCGGTATCGCAGATGACGGCCGCATCCGCCTTCAGGCGCGGCGGCTTCTGCGCGACATAGCTTTCGATATGCTGGCCGCTGATCTCCTCCTCGCCCTCGATAAGGAATTTCACGTTGACCGGCAGCTTGCCGTTCATCTGTAGCAGGCCTTCGACGGCCTTGATCAACAGGTAAGTCTGTCCCTTGTCGTCCGAGGCGCCGCGCGCATAAATGTTGTTGTTACGGACCTCGGGCTCGAACGGCGGCGATTTCCATTCCTCGAGCGGCTCCGGCGGCTGCACGTCGTAATGGCCATAGAAAAGCAACGTCGGTTTGCCGGGCGCTCCGAGCCACTCGCCGTACACCAGCGGATTGCCGTCGCCTTCGATCAGCTCGGCGTCCACCAAGCCTATGCGGCGCAGCTCGTCGCGGACGAACTTGGCCGCCCGGCGTATATCCGGCGCGTGCTCCGGCAAGGTGCTGATGCTCGGAATGCGCAGAAACGTTTTCAGTCCTTCCAGGAAAGCATTGCGGTTCTGTTCGAAGTAGTTCATATGCTCCTCTGTCCTCAGCAAAATGTGCGACCGTTTCCTGTTCTCATCCGCGCAGCCTGCGCCGGCAGGCCGCACGGATGAGAACGTCAACCCGCCTGTTTCGCAGGGTCCAGCAACTCGTTGAGCTTGCGCTCCGGTATCCCGCTCTTCTCTCGCGCCACCTCGCGGATCGTCTTTCCGGTGGCGTACGCTTCCTTGGCCAGTGCCGCGGCCTTATCGTAGCCAATCTCAAGGGCGAGCGAGGTGGCCATCGCCAGCGATTGCTCGACGAAAGCGCCGGCGCGTTCGCGATCGGCCTCGATCCCATCGATCAACCGCTCGCGAAAGTTCCGCGACGCCGCCGCCAGCAGCTCGATGGATTCCAGCAGGTCGTAAGCCATCACCGGCATCATGACGTTCAGCTCGAAATTGCTGAAGGCGCAGCACCAGGTGATCGTGGCGTCGTAGCCGATCACCTGCGCGCACACCATCAGAACGCTTTCGGCGATCACCGGGTTCACTTTGCCAGGCATAATGCTCGATCCAGGTTGCACCTCAGGCAGCCGCAGCTCGCCGATGCCGCAGCGCGGGCCGGAGCCGAGCCAGCGAATGTCGTTCGCGATCTTCGTCAGCGCCACCGCGTACGTCTTGAGCGCGCCGCTTAGGAAAGACACACCGTCCTTCGCAGCCTGGGCCTCAAAATGGTTTTTCGCTTCGCGGAACGGCAAGCCGGTGCGCTGGGAGAGAATACGGATCGCGGCGGCGGCGAAGCCTGGGGCGGCGTTCAGCCCGGTTCCGATGGCCGTGCCGCCGAGAGGCAGCTCGTAAATCCAATCGAGCGCCGCGTGCACGCGTTCGATCGACGCTTCGACCTGGCGCGCGTAGCCGCTGAACTCCTGGCCGAGCCGCATCGGCACCGCGTCCTGCAAGTGAGTGCGGCCGAGCTTAATCACGTCCTGGAATTCGACCGCTTTTTTCCCAAGCGATTCGGCGAGCCCGGCCATGGCCGGAAGCAGCTCGCGCCGGACGAGTTCGGCGGCGGCCACGTGGATCGCCGCTGGAATTACGTCGTTGCTCGATTGGCTGCGATTGACGTGATCGTTGGGGTGAATCTTCCCTCCGGTCCGGTTCCGGTTCGCCAGGTGAGCGATCACCTCGTTGGCGTTCATGTTGGTTGAGGTCCCGCTGCCAGTCTGGAAAATGTCGATGACGAACTCGGAGTCGTGCGCGCCCTCGGCGATTTCGGCGGAAACGGCGGCGATCGCTTCAGCGACGTCCGGTTCGAGCGCTCCGAGTTGGCGGTTCGCCTCCGCGGCCGCGCCCTTGATCAACCCCAGGGCGCGGATGAACGGGCGCGTGAAGCGCATGCGGCTGATCGGAAAGTTTTCGACGGCGCGTTGCGTTTGCGCGCCATAGAGCGCTTCAGCCGGCACGCGCACATCGCCCAGGGTGTCGTGCTCCGTGCGGTATTGGCCCATACTTCGATGATAGACGCCTTGATGACAGAACGCCTCGACCATGGGACGCCGCAAACTAACGATGATAGACTGAACCCGTGCTGGCGCCTTTCGCCGCCTTATGGATAGCGATCACGCACACGGCTTGGGAGCAAATTCCAATCGAATTCTCCACGGCGGCGGAGCCAGCCATTTTCCTGTAGAGAACGAGTATGGACCCAAACATCAAAGATGCCATCCAACGATCGGTTGAGCGCGAGCCGTTTGCTCAGACCTTGAAAATGGAATTGGTGGAATTGGAGGCCGGTTTTTCGGCGGTGGAAATGGACTACCAGCCGGCGTTCATGGATAATTTGTTCGGCCGGGCCCACGGCGGCGCAATCTTCGCTCTGATCGACGAGGCGTTTGAGACGGCCTGCCAGACTGATGGCACGATTACCGTGGCGCTGAACGTGAGCGTGACCTACGTAAGGAGTCCCAAGAGAGGGGCGCGGCTGCGGGCCGAAGCGCGGGAGGTCAGCCGCACCACACAAACCGCCAACTACGGTATCCAGGTGAACGATCAAGACGGCCGCGTCATTGCAATCTGTCAAGCCTTAGGATTCCGAACCGGCAAACCGCTTCCGTTTCTGGATCAACAGGCCCTGCGGCCAGAATGAAATTCCGGTTTCGATCTATTCAGGCCTGAAAGTTTATTTACACTTGTCACACTAGATAAAGAGGCGCATACTTGGGCGGGAAAAGACGATTCTTCTGACATGAGGAAGTTGTCATGATGTGCGCAGCTGAAACGAGTGCAGCGGTTACCTTCTGCCCGATGATCTTCCTCGCGACGGTTCGCCGCGCCAGTGCTCAAGAATCTCCGGAGAATCCCAGATTGCGAGCAATGCGCCACAACTGCTTTTCTCCGCCATGGGAGGGCAAAGAATGAAACACATCGGACGCGCACTGATTCTCTGGGCCGCAATCAGCGGTCTTGTGGGGACAGCCGAGGTGAAGCAGCGGCAGCAGCCCGTCGAGGCGCCGAAAGCTGTTCGTGCGATGCCCGTCTGCGGAGCACGCAGGACAGTCATTGCGGAACTGGGAAAGGTCAGGGTTCGTCCCTGGTTCCAGCAGGCGCTATTCGACATTAAGATCCGTGCCGGGGAGATTGAGTTCTACGCGGATACGCGCCGCAAGGAGGTCTGCCCGCCTGGCAGCTATAACGTGGATTTGAAGAGCATCGGCGTGCTCTCAGCCGGCATGGCCGGGAGAGATGGCTTCGGTTTAGAGATCGATGGGAAGAAGCCGTTTTCAAGCCAGTACCGGCGGAATCCCGGCGTATTGATCCTCGGATATCTGGTGTGGAACACCGCCGGCGAGGCTCAGGCCTTTGCCGACGCAATGAACCGCCTGCGTGCTTACGCCCGCCTTTATGACCCGTCAACGCAGCGTTTTCCTCGTGCCTGTGGCGCAGGCGAAGAGGCCCAGAGCGCCGCCTGGCGCGACTTCGCGCAACAAGCCGCCGCTTGGCGGGCGCTCCCGGTGAAGCCCCCAATTCCCGAAGAGGTGCGGCAGCATCGGGTGCTCGCCGAGCATGATTTCAGCGACCAAAAACTCGAGTCCGCGGTCGAACACTACGAATCCGGCTTGGAGATCGATGCATTATGGCCGGAAGGTCATTTCAACGCCGCTCTGCTCTACGCCGAACTGAAAGATTACGATGACGCCGTGTGGCACATGCGGTCCTATGTCGAACTGGTCCCCGATGCCCGCGACGCGCGGCAGGCCCGCGACCAGATGGTGATCTGGCAGGACAAGCTCAGGCAGCAGACCGAGGCCGCTCCCGCTCCGGAGCAATTGACGCCGCCACCGCGCTCTAAGTTTGGCAAGGCGAAGTAAGCGGAGGCGCCCACGCACGGCGCTTGAAGAAGACGCCTCAAAGAGCCGATTCGATACGAAGGTGCTGCCACGGTGCCGGAGGAGAGGTCATGAAACAGTCGTTGTGTTTGGCGCTATTGCTGATCGCCGCAAGTTCCTTTACGGCCACGGCGCAGGTGCCGGGTACGGCAGTAGGGTGCGGCTGCTACTGCGGGAAGATGGTGCCTCCGCCTTGCAGCGAGGCTGCCTGTAAGACGGCCTGCGGCTGGCCGGGCGGCTCCAGTTCCTCGAGCTCTGCCTCTTCCACGCTCATGCAGCAGGCATTCACGAACTTCTTCTCCTCGCTGTTGCAGAGTAACGCTGAGGCTGCGGAGCGACGGCGGCAGATGATGGAGGAGTTGGAACGTCGCCGGATCGAGGCGGAACGCCTTCGCCTGGAGGCGGAACGCCAGCACAGGCTGGAGGAAGCGCGCCGCTTGCGTGAGATGATTGAGCGGCTTTCAAGGACGTTGAAGCTGACCGGATTGCCCGACCTACAGATGAAGTTGAGCGCTTTCGCTGGTCCTCTGCAACTGAAATTCGGCGACTCGAACGAGGATCATGTGGGAATTCAAAATCTTCCCGGCATCGCTCTCAACGGCGGGAACGTACCTTACGGGATTCCAGGGCTGCCGGGGATATATACCAATGGTCCCAGTCCTGACTCCGGCCTGAGCGAGCCGAAGCTGCAGTTGAAGATGGGCGACAGCGCCGCCGCGCCACCGGATGCCGCAGTATCCCCGGAACCGCAACCGGTTCCGGCTGCCCAGGCGCAGGCGGCCGCTCTGCCCGATCCCCGCAACATGACTCCCCAGCAGGCGGCGGACATGGCTGAGCTGGTCAGCAACCTTCCGCCCGAGGAGCAAGAGCGTCTCATGGCGGCGGCGCGGAGTACGACCAATGCCAGCTCCCCCGGGCTCCCCAATACCCTCCCAGGGCAGCCACCGTCGCCGGCGCTGACGCAATTGCAGCAGCTAGCGCCTGCTTCGCAGTCGGCCGCGGCGGCGCCGGTGCTGGAAGACGCATCCGCGCAAGCGCGAGCCGGTTTCGACACGCCGATTGGCGCGGGTGCAACAGGGCCTGGAGCACCGGCCGCGGCGACATCGAGCCCCTCAGCCGTGCAACGGGCTCCGGCAGTTGCCGCCCCGGATTGCTCCACTCCAGGGACCAGTGATGGCTCGGTGGATCTACGATGCGCGCGGGTCCTTGTGGTCGAGCCGGCTCGCGTGAGAGGGACGGCGGCGCAACCGGAAGTCCGCGCGCCGTCAGCACAGGTAGCACCAGCACAGGCAGTACTTCCGGCGCCGGCAATGCATGCAGCACCAGCGCAGGCCCCGCCCGCACAGTGGCAGGCGCAGGCGCCTCCAGCGCCTGCGGCCAGGGAGGGTGCTCCGGCCATGCCCGGCGGCCTGCTCCCCGGCAAGACGGTAAACGCACAAGGATGTTTGGATTCGCTTCGCGCGAACCAACACCCGAACGGCGACACGACTTTGCCGCAGACGCTCACCTATCAGGGCGTAACGTTACAACCCGGTGACGTGATCGATTTTCATGAAGGGCTCATGACGCTGCATCTTACGCAAGATCGCCAGTTCTTCGCACACGGGCACACGGCCTTGTATCTGGGCCGCGACGAGAAGACAGGGGAGGCATTGTTCCTGGATTTCCAGTTTCGATCCGATACCGATCAGTACCATGGGCTCATCCGTGACGAGCAGACGTTCCTGATCGAGAACCGCAAACGCCACGGCTCTTTCGATGTGTTCCGGCTAAAGGACACCTCGACGCTGCAGCGTTCCGTGCTGGTAGCGGAAGCGGAGTACATTGCGGCGAACAAACGCTACCTCGCGTCGGGGTTAGTCTGTTCGAGCGCCGCCATCGAGACGCTCTCCAAAGCGACGGGGCTGCGGATCGAGGGCTGGAAGCCGGACGACATCGCCAGCAGCTCGCAGTTCCAGCGTCCGCCGGGGCTGGAGGGAAAGACCATCAACATGACCGTTGCGCTGCGCGAACGGCGGGACCGCGACCTCCGGCAGTTGGAAGACGCGATCCGCCTGGAGGAGCGCGCGCAAGAATCTCTGGAGTGTTCCGAGGCGGCGCTTCAGCTTACCCAAGAGCTGAACGACACGCAGGCGCAGGGCATCGCGCAGGGGGTGGCCCAGACGTTCCCACGAGGCGCTAATGCAGGCGCGGGGATGCTCACGAGCGAGCGGAAAAGCTACTGCTTGAAGCGGAAGAAGCGCTCGCGGCGCACTAAGGGGCATTGCTCCGGTGTCATCATTCCCTGATCTCAGTCCGCCGGCCGTGCTCAACTGGCAAACATGAAAAGAATACTACTGGCACTAGGGATCTTCGGAGGGTTTGGGTGCATAGGCTGTGCGCAAACCGTGGACGAAATTATCGCCAAGCACGTTGCCGCCCGCGGTCTCGATAAGCTGCTTGGCGTCGAGACCGTCCGCATTGCGCGCCACAGGATTTCAGGCGGTAGGGTGATACGGCAAGTGCTGGAGTTCAAGCGGCCCTCGAGCATACGCAACAGCAGTTGGATGGGCGCGTTTCTGTGGGATTTTGAAAGCTCGGATGGAACGTCCGGTTGGAAATTCGAGAACTACAGTATCGCACCCATGAGCGCCGAGCGGGCTCGCCGATACCCGCCGGTTTCCGACATTCTCGAGGGACCATTTGTCAATTACAAGGCCAAAGGGTACTCGGTGGAACTTGCCGGAAAAAGGCAGGTCCGTGGCAGAGATTGCTATGAGCTGAAGACGACAACGAACAAGGGCGCTGTCGAGTCCCGTTGTCTGGATGCTGCAACCTTCCTCGAGATTGAGCGAACTGCTTACTCGGCAGGCGCAGTCCAATTCCGTATCGAGATTGGCGACCACCACCCTGTGAATGGCATCATGTTTCCGCACCTGCTGCGTCAATTCGACCAGTACGGGAATCCCCTGGAGTTCAGCGTTGTTGACGACATCGAGCTGGATGCGCCTCTGAACGATTCCTGGTTCGGCAAGCCGAATCTTGCCGCGAAAACGCTGACCCTTGGCGGGTACCTATGCGCTTCGACCGTGTTAGCCAGGGCGATAATTTTCGACAGTCTTCGGGGGGTGAGTTCCATCAGCGGTGTGAAGATCCTCGACGACGGCTTCGAATTTCACCAAAGCTGGCAGGACGCGGCGGGGCGGCCTCATTCCAAAACGTTTTCTTTCCCGTACGCAAAATTGGTGCAGGTCCAGCACCTCACTACGTTCGCTCAGAAGAATCTGTACGGAGGGCTGCTGACGGGCAGCAGGCGGGAGGCGGAGAACGACCACCTACGCGTGTACCTCTCCGATAAGAGGCTGCTGGTGTGGGGCTCGGAAGCCATCGCCGAGCGGTTCTTGACCGCATTGAATCTGATTCTCACTTCCAAAGAGAACAACACGTACGCCGGCGACGCCCTGGACCTGGAACAATTTCGGGCCGATCTGCGCGCATGGCGGCAGGCTGGTGGCGCGGCCGCTTGGCCCGACAACACATATCGGCAGAGCAGGATACTTGGCGAGGCCGCGTACCGGCAGGGAAAGCTCGAAGAGGCCGCGCAGCAGTTCCAGGCGGGCGTGGCGGTGGCTCCCTACTGGGCCGAAGGATGGTTCAACGCCGCCATGATCCATGGAGGACTGAAGGACTATGCGCAGGCGGTCCTCGAGATGCAGCGCTATCTCGAGATATTTCCCGGTGCGCGGGACTCTCAAGCCGCCCGTGACCAGATCATCCTCTGGCAGCACGAACTGAACTACCCTCGCCTGTAAGGCAGGGTAGTTCAGTTTAAGGCCGCCCAGAGGAGTATCATTTTGGGTGCGCGAGCCTTGCGCCATCCGGCAGCGCTCGACTGTACGGCGGGAACTATCCTCGCTATCCCATGGCTCTTTCAATAGAAGTTTGAGAGACTCTAACTCAATGAACGCGTGGGGTAATCTGCTGGACCGCGCCGGAAGACACCGGGTAGCAGCCGTGTTGGTTGCCCTGATTCTTGCGCTCCACTTCTTGACTCCTGAACTCCAGCCGAACGAGGCGGGGAAGCTGGTCTACTCCCGCCAATTGCTGGATTCCTCGTTTCTGAATCGGGACTGGATACAGGCCCGCGGGACCGGCGATAGCATTTTCGACACACCTTTTGCTCTGGTCATGGCCCCGCTGTGGCTGGTTTTTAAGAACGCAACGATGGTCGCTTTGGCCGGGCGTTTGATGGTTTGGGTCGGCCTGCTTTTCGCCCTTGTGCGACTGGCCCGCGCGTTGGGCATTGGTTGGCTGGCGCTCGCAGCAGGTCTGATTGCGTGAGTCCACTGTGGCCAGAGCCTGGGAGCGGGAAGAGGAATTCACCACCCCCTGATGCGGGCCGTTGGCAGTCCATGAAAATCCTACTGTATAACCCCGATAACGGCGTGACCCAGAACTTCATGCCGCACCTGTGGATGTTTCTCCTCCAGGCCCTCACGCCGCTCGACCACGAAGTGCTCCTAATCGACGGCAATACGCAGCCCATGACCGACGCCGAACTGGTCGAGTTTGTCCGCCGCTCAGAAATTGGACTGGTCGGTATCAGCGCCATGACCCGTATGGTCGCCAAGGCATACCATGTGGCCGATGCCCTGCGCGCCGCCGGTGTTCTCGTCGTGATGGGCGGACCTCACGTTACCGAAGTGCCCGATGAAGCCCTTGGCCGCGACGGCGGACCGCGCCATGCCGACGCGATCGCGCTCGGGGAAGCGGATGAGACCTGGCCGCGGATCGTGGCAGACGCGGTACGCGGGCAATTGAAGGATGTGTACACGCCTGTCGATACTTTCGGCCAGGAACGAAAACCGAGCCTGCAGGATTACCCGCGGATTCCGTGGCAGTCGCTCGATATGGACCAATTCAACCGGATCCCCGCTTTCGTGCGCCCTGTCATTGAACACTTCCACTACCAGTGGGAGACCTTCCATATCATTCCAATTGAGTCCGGGCGCGGTTGTCCGTATGGCTGCGAATTCTGTACGGTCACGGGCTTCTTCGGAGATTCCATCCGTTTTCGCACGAACCAGAGCATCATCGACGAATTGTTGCGCCTGAAAGTGCGCGCCCGCAGCACGCGCGGCCAGATCGCCGTGTTTTTCGTGGATGATAATTTCGCAATCAACGTAAAACGAACCAAGTCGCTGTTGCGAGATATCATTGCTGCTGGCGTGGAACTCAACTGGGTTGCGCAGATCAGCGCCAACCTCCTGCGCGATGAGGAACTGGTGGACCTGATTGCGGATTCCGGCGGCAAATGGATTTTCATTGGGATGGAATCACTGGACCCCGCCAACCTCGCGAGCGTTAAGAAAAGCTTCAACAAGCCAAACGAATACGCCGAAGTCCTGGAGCGGTTGGCCAAACGCAACATTTACGCGATCACGTCCTTCATTTTCGGTCTGGACAACGACACCCCGGGTGTCGGAGAGCGCACCCTAACACAGATGCGCCAATGGCCGCCCGTGCTCCCCGTTTTCGGTCAAATCACGCCCTTCCCGGCCACGCCTCTGTACGACCGCCTGCAAAAGGAGGGCCGCCTCACGCGCCCCAAACACTGGCTGGAGTTCGCCCCGTTTCGCATGGCACACACGCCGCTGAACATGACGATTACGCAAGTGCAGGGTGAAGTCCGCTACGCCTGGATGAACTCCTACAGCCCCGCCGCCACCGAGCGGGCCCTCGAAGCCATCGGCAATGAACCGGTTCCTTACAAGATCAGCCATATGGTGGCGCGGCTGTTTTTCCGCGGCATCTATTTCCCCAAGAAGGGCGTCTGGCAATGGATGAAGCTGATCGCGGAGAATCGGCGCCCGATCTTCCGCATCATTCGTGAATCGTTCACGCAGTGGCACGGCACCGCCGATGCCATGCGACGCCAGCCACGTACAGCCGCGTTGACGCACCCTCATTTCGCGGAGAGCGCTCCTCCGGAAAGCGGCACTGAATAGAGCTAAAACGGGTGCCGGGAGGGCGCGCATTGATGACCATTCGCAAGATCATAAACCGGGCGATTTGCCGCATCGCTTCGCACGATGCTTATCGGCTCACCATCCACCCACATGATCGCAATTGTCGTCCTCTTGCACTTGTGGAGGTCGAGATGTGCCGCAGATGCGGCCGAGAACTGGCGCGGTTAGGCCTCAGACCGCCTAATAGAATTCCAATGAGACAATTCCAATTGAGAACGTTTGGAGCTATAGACGACTTCGCCTCTATTCGGCCCGAGCACCGCATGGCTATCGGCCAAGCGCTCGAAAGGCACTGGAGCCGAACGGTACGTATCGTTTCGCCGACGAAGTGAAGCCTCGGAATATGTACGTCGGCGCGAGGTGATCCTCGCGCCGGTAAAGTGGGCGTTGACAATGCGCAAAAGAAGAATTATGCGTTGGACAAACCCATTAGCTGGGCCGCTTTGCAAGCGCATGAAGCAGATATCCTATGGGAAACACCGTGAGACCAAGTACGGCACTCCAGAAATCGAGGTAATGGCCAACGCTACATTCAAGCCCCCAATGCATCCAAGGAAACAGGTGAAGTGCTTCAGAAACATGAGTAAGAACAACCAGCACCAGACATCCTGCGCCGAGTAGCTGTAGGAAAGAGCCCACAGTCTTTCCTCTACAGAACAAGACTACCGAACCAGAAAACAGCATGCACGCTGGCAACAACGCAGCCCGCGCTTAATTAATGTGACATTCATGGCGTTGGCTCTCACGAGTATCCTGAACCAACGATTTCTGGTTGCGGGTGTTTATAGCGGCCTGGCCGTTCTGTGTCATTTGCTAGTGGGCGGGTGGGGAGCGGTTGCGCTCGGAGGCGTACTGTTGTTGCGCGTACACGAAATTGGACTGCGACGGTTGATTCAATTTTGCGGCCCACTTACGGCCCTCAGCTTGCCAGCCGTATTCCTAGCTCTGAGATATGCGGGCGCAGCGGGTCCCTCGGCTGACCCGCCTGACACGAACCAGCTCGTCGTCTTGTTTCGCAATCCGCACCACTTGGATACCCAACTATTTTGGAGGGTGGCGCGAGATTACGCTCGCGAGCCTGTTGGCTTCCGTGACCGTGATCGGCATGAGGCACGTCACGACTCGCTATAAGGCTGCATCTGCGGCCTCGTTTCTCTTGATGCTGCTAGGGGAGTTCGGAGCCGGATTGATCGCCCGCCGATGTGGTTGGCTATGGTTTCTAAAGACGTATCCATTCCGGGTAGCTGATGTCATGGTGCTGCTCCTGTTCTGGCTCGTGCTGCCGGATTTTGGGGCGGGGCTGGTGAACGGACTTTTTCGGAAGTTCAACATGGCAGTTCCGCGGGAGGCTTGGCTGGCAATCGGCTTAGTTTGCGGGACCGGACTGGCATTTTTGGAAATCCACGATCTCCGGATCTTTGTCCGCACCTGGTCGAAGTATGCCCGGGGCGATGCGAGTGCGTGGGGAGACATGACGCGTTGGATTCGGGGCCACACACCACCATCGGCCATCTTCATCGCCCCGCCCTGGAAAGGCTCGTTTTGGCTTGAGGCGGAGCGCGCTGAAGTGGTCAATTTCAAGCGGCAGCCGCACAACAACCGCATCCAAGAATGGTACGCCCGGCTGGTGGCGCTGAACGGCGCGCCTTTCCACTCCGTCGGCTTCAATATTTTGAAGGAACTGCAACAGCATTACCCGGCCCTCGACTGCCGGCGAATCGAAAGCATTCGCGATGCATACGGCGCCGATTACTACTTAACGACCAGGCAACGTGGAGATTTATCGACTGCGCTTGCCCACCGCAACGGAACTTACTTTTTATATGATTTGCATGTCGCCGCCGGACTAAGCGGCCTACACGCCCAGAAATAGCGGAATGATTTCCTTTCGTCTGGATAGGTCCGCATCGTGGAACAGGCCATTGAGGAACACTTAAACGGTGAGCGGTCCGGGGAAGCACACCTCACCCGAATTCAAGCCGCGCTCAAAGAGGTGGAATTCTTCTCGCCCCCAGGTAGTGGACACTCGAGCAAGTTTTCGGAGACGCTAGAAGCCGGACTGGCCGGCCACCCAGTCCAGCATTTCCTTCAGCGCGCGCCCGCGGTGGCTCACTAGCAGCTTCCGCCCGGAGGTGAGTTCGCCGAATGAGCAGCCGAACGGCGGATAGTAGAACAGCGGGTCGTAGCCAAAACCGTTCTCGCCGCGCGGGGCGTCGAGTATCCGCCCTTCCACCGTGCCGCGGAACGTCCACACCAGACGCCCTTTTTGCGCCAGGGCGATGACGCAGACAAACCGCGCCGCGCGGGGATGCACGCCGCGCAACTTTTCGAGAAGCAGGCGATTGTTCGCGGCATCGGTTGCATCCGGGCCGGCGAACCGCGCCGAGCGCACGCCCGGCTCGCCTCCCAGGGCGAGCACCTCCAGGCCGGAGTCGTCGGCGAACAGCAATCCCGGCGCGTGCGCGCTGTAATAGACGGCCTTCCCGACGGCGTTGGCCTCAAACGTCCTGCCGGTTTCCTCGAGCGGCTCGATTCGCTTCAGATTCTCGAGTGGCGCAATGTCGAGCTTCGCGCGCCCAAACTTTTCCGCCGACAGCCGGAATTCCTTCAACTTGCCAGCGTTCGTCGTGGCGCAATACAACGTCACGCCGCGAGCTGCCCTTTTTGAACTGCGATGAGCTGAATGATGCCGTGGCGCGCGAGCGTTAGCAATTGGGAGAGTTGGCCGTCGTCGAAGGGCACCTGCTCCGCTGTAGCCTGCACCTCGACGAAACGGCCGCCGCCGGTCATGACGACGTTCATATCCACCTCGGCGCGCGAGTCTTCGTCGTAAGCGAGATCGATCATCGGTTGGCCATCCACCGTGCCAACACTGATCGCCGCCACGTAATCCTTCACCGGGGAGGCCTTGAGCACGCCGAATTCGACGAATTGCCGCACCGCGATCGAGAGCGCGACAAACGCTCCGGTGATGGCCGCCGTCCGCGTGCCTCCATCCGCCTGCACCACATCGCAATCGAGCACGATGGTGCGCTCGCCCAGCCTGGAAAGGTCGATTACAGATCGCAGCGAGCGCCCGATCAGCCGCTGTATTTCGTGCGTGCGGCCGGAGGGGCGGCCACGCGTGACCTCACGCGGCGTGCGCTTCACGGTAGCGCGGGGCAGCATCGAATACTCCGCGGTCACCCATCCTTTGCCACTGCCGCGCAGGAACTGCGGAACGCTGTCCTCGACCGACGCGGCGCAGAGCACGCGTGTGTTGCCGACCTCGATCAACGCCGAGCCCTCGGCCGTCAGTAGGTAACCGGTTTCGATCCGCACCGGCCGTATCTGGTCCGGCGCGCGTCCATCCGTCCTCATAGTGAATATCAACTCGGCTTGAGAATAGCGTAAAACAGCAGGAGCAGCAGCGTCATTCCCAGGAGCAGGAACAAAATGCAGGGAACGGCGCCTCGTGCCTTGGGAGCTTTCGCCTTGGCCTTCGGCCGCGCCGGCTTGAATTTCGCCATAGACTAAGCTACTAGCCTACTTCATGGCGCGGAAACGTGCCTACGGAAGATGTGAAAAAAATGAGCGAAGCGCCATCCCTTTTAGCCACGGCCGGTGGACTGGTTCAGGGCTAATATGCAGCCCCTGCGGACGGGAGGGTGCGTCCGGCGCGACACTAAAGACGTGGCCGCGGAGAGTCTCGCTATCGAAGCCCCAATCGGCATTGCCGGGGCGGGCAGGATCGCGCAGGCGCTTGGGCGCCTGCTCATCGAGCGCGGCGAATCCGTCGCCGGAGTTGCGAGCCGCGACCTGGCTCACGCCCGCGACGCCGCCGGCTTTATGGGCGAAAGAGTCCAGCCGGTCGCCTATTCACAGCTTCCGCGCCACGCGCGCCGCATTCTCATCGCGGTTCCAGACGACGCCGTCACCGAGGTCGCGCGCACGCTCGCCGAAGCGGGGATGAAGGGCGGCGCGGCGTTGCACACCGCGGGCAGCCGCGGGCCGGATGCGCTTCGGCCACTCGCCGCCAACGGAGTCTCCTGCGCAACGCTCCACCCTCTCCAAACGGTCCCGACCCGCGAGCACGGCTTGGCGGCGCTCCAAGGCATCGCCTTCGGCATCACCGGCGATGGCCCGGCCGCGCTGTGGGCCGAGTCGATTGCCAGGCTTCTCGATGGTGAGCCGTTGCGCATCGCCGCCGAGGCGAGACCGCTCTACCATGCCGCCGCCGTGATGGCGAGCAATTATATGGTGGCCCTAGTGGATGCGGCTGTTATGCTAATGAGTGCGGCCGGAATCGAGCCGGGCCGGGCCCTGCGCGCCATCGCCCCGCTTGTGCGGGCGAGCAGCGAAAACGCGCTGGCGCTCGGACCTCTCAAAGCTCTCACCGGTCCCATCGAGCGCGGTGATGTCGAAACCGTAGCCCGGCATTTGACCGCTCTCGCGCGAGTCGAACCGTCCCTCCGGGACTTGTATCGCGCCGCGGGCGCCCAGCTCCTCCCGCTGGCGTGTGGCCGCGGTCTGGCGGGCGAAAAGGCCCGCAAGTTGGAGGAACTGCTGATAGAAAAGGACCGTTGAAAACTCCTGCCCATTGCGCTTGCCACGCGCGCGGCCGGCTGAATGCAAATGCTTGAAACCGCGTGCTGCCCATTCCGCGCCGCGGCCGCAAGGGAACGATGGAGAGAGTTTTTCAGCCGTCCGGAAAGGCGAGCACGAAAATGCCTGAAACAAAACAGGTTCGGGTAACGGACTTGAAGGAGAGGAAGCGGCGCGGTGAGAAGATCCCGGTGCTCACGGCGTACGACGCCACCATGGCGCGCCTTATCGAGTGCGCCGGCATTGACGTGCTGCTGGTCGGGGATTCACTCGGTATGGTGATTCTCGGTTACGAAACCACGCTGCCGGTGACGCTCGATGCCGTGGTTCATCATACGCGAGCAGTCGCGAACGGCGCCAGGCGTGCTCTCGTCATTGCCGACATGCCGTTCCTGACTTACCAAGTCAGTGTTCGCGAGGCCGTCCGGAACGCGGGCCGTCTGATTCAGGAAGCCGGAGCGGCGGCGGTGAAGATTGAAGGCGGGCGGCCCATGCTTGAAGTTGTCGAGAGGCTGGTCGAGATTGGGATTCCCGTTATGGCTCATCTCGGGCTGCTGCCACAGTCGGTGCATCAGTTGGGCGGCTTCCGACAGCAGGGCAGGAGCGAACAGGATGCCCTGCGACTGCTCGAAGACGCCAAGGCGCTGGAGCAGGCCGGCGCGTTCTCGATCGTGCTCGAATCGATCCCCGCGGAGCTGGCCCGCTCCGTCACGGCGACGCTCGAGATCCCGACTATCGGCATCGGCGCCGGCCCGCACTGCGATGGCCAAGTGCTCGTCAGCTACGACGCGTTGGGCTTGATCGGCGAATCCGCTCCGCCGTTCGTCAAGCAATACGCCCAACTCGCTCAGGCGATTATGTCTGCCGCGGAGGCATATGCGGAAGACGTGCGCAAGGGCCGCTTCCCGGCCCAAGAGGAGGCCGCTTCGGCAGCGCGCAACCGCGCGAAGTAAATATGCAAGTAATCGAGTCCATCGCCGGCGTGCGGGAATCGCTGGGCGACGCGCGGCGCTCCGGCGCCGTCATCGGCTTTGCGCCCACCATGGGAGCGCTGCACGCCGGCCATGGGCGGCTGATCGAGGCCGCGCGGCGGGAAACCGGTTACGTCGTTGTCAGCATTTTCGTCAACCCCCTTCAATTCAACGATCAAGACGATTACATGCGCTATCCCAGGCCGCTCGCAATGGACCTGGAATTTTGCCGCGAGCGCGGCGTCGATCTGATTTTCGCGCCGGCCATAGAGGAGATGTATCCGGGTCCACAGCGCGCCTTTGTCGAGGTCGCGGGCGTCTCCGAGCACCTGTGCGGCAAATACCGGCCGGGACATTTTCGCGGCGTCGCAACCGTCGTTCTTAAACTGCTCAACATCGTCCAGCCTCACCGTGCCTATTTCGGTGAAAAGGACGCACAGCAACTCGCGGTGATCCGGCGCATGGTTAAGGACCTGAACCTTCCGTTGGAAATCGTCGGGGTGCCGACGGTGCGCGAGCCAAACGGTCTTGCCATCAGCTCGCGCAACCAGCTTCTGACCGCCGAGCAACGGTCCATCGCCGCGGCGCTGTATCAAACGCTTCAGAATGCCAGCGAGATGATCGCAAGCGGCCTCACGGAGCCTGAAACCATCAAGGCCCTGTCGCTCGCATCGCTCGCATGGCACTCCGAGATTCGAGTGGAGTATTTCGAAATTGTGGATCCGGAGGAAATGCAACCGGTGGAACGCATTACAGGACCGGTAACAATCGCAGCCGCGATCTGGATCGGCTCGATACGTCTGATCGACAACCTTCTTTCTGGACCCGCCTAAACTCACTTTCGAAGTCTGGCCGCGCCCGCTACAAAGTTTTCGCAATTTTCCTAGAACCCGGCCTCCCCGGCCAGCGTCCATTAGACAGATTGGGGGCTATGGAAATGATTCCGGTGATGCTGACGCAACGTCCGCAACAAGAGTCGAAGGGTTGGGCGTACTGTCCGATCTGCACCCACACGGTCGAGACGCAGGTCATCCTGTCGGGCAAGAAGATGTACGTGAAACCTGGCCAGAGGTGCCCACGGTGCGGCTCGGCGCTCGAGGCCGCATCCGTGGTGAGGTACGAGAGTGCGGCCTAGAGCCGGTCTCACAAATGGGGAAGCGGCGGTCTCGCACCTTGTTTTCAGCAGCTTGCAGGCTGTCCCGGGGATCTATGCGACCGCCCCTTTCGAATGAATGAGCTCGAACCGACGCCCGCGCGAGTACCGGGTACGCTAGTAACCTTCGGCTGCTTGCTATAGAGCCTGATACTGTGTTGTATTGAGAGGGAGTGGAATCTAGATGAAGAGGAGAAGGATCCCAACTTCGGAGCCGGTGATTGCAAGCGAGATCCTCGACACGGCCAAGCAAGCCGCGCAGCCGGACAAGCTCCCCAGCCGGAACAAGTGCGTGGTGTGCGGCGCCGAGTGCTCCTCGAATGCCCCCGACCAACTGTGCTGGGTGTGCCGGCGCCTGAAGATTAGCGCTTGGCATGAATCCGAGCAGCAGATGCCGGCTCAGGAATAAGCAGAGCCGCCAGCCCCCGATTTCCCAGCAGATTGGTACACGACTCTCGCGTTAGCAGCAGTTTCCGGGCTAAACCTGTCAGGCCCGCGCGGGGTCCTCGGCATCAGGGTCGATGCCCAACTCGGTGAATGCCTTGCGCGCCTCGGCGGCCTTGAACTTGCCGCCGCGCACCAAACGCGAGAGCGCCGCTGCGGCGATCGCATTCGCGCCCACCTCGAAGAAATTCCGCAAATACTCGCGGTTCTCGCTGCGGCCAAAGCCATCGGTTCCGAGTGAGGTCAGCCGGCCGGGCAGCCAGGGCGCGATCTGGTCAGCGATAGCCTTCATGTAGTCGGTTGCAGCAATGATCGGCCCTTCGGCGTCTTCCAGTGCTTGGAGCACGTATGGCCTGCGCTCGGGCTCAGCCGGGTGCAGGCGGTTCCAGCGCTCGGCCACGAGCGCATCACGCCGCAGCTCGCTATAACTGGTGACGCTCCATACGTCCACTGGATGCCGGTAGCGCTCGGCGAGGATCCGCTGGGCCTTGAGCGCCTCGTTGAGGATGGGGCCGCTGCCAAAGAGGTGCGCAACCGCCTTGCCCTTTTCGGCTGCCTGGTAGCGATAGATGCCTTTCAGGATTCCCTCCCGGATGCTTTCGGGCATGGGTGGTTGCGGGTAATTTTCGTTATACACGGTCAAGTAATAGAACAGGTCTTCGCTTTCCTGGTACATCCGCCGGATGCCGTCCTGGATGATGACGCCGATCTCGTAAGCGTACGCGGGGTCATATGCGGCGCAAGTCGGTAGGACGCTCATCAGCAGGTGACTGTGGCCGTCCTGGTGTTGCAAGCCCTCGCCTGCGAGCGTGGTGCGGCCGGCAGTGGCGCCCACCAGGAAGCCTTTGCCGCGCGCATCCGCAAATGCCCAAATGAGATCGCCCATCCGCTGAAGCCCAAACATGGAGTAGTAGGTGAAGAATGGGATCATCGGCAAGCCGTAATTCACGTACGCCGTTCCCGCCGCGGTGAACGAGGCCATCGAGCCCGCCTCGGTGATGCCCTCCTCCAAGATTTGGCCGTTCTCAGATTCCTTGTAATAGAGGAACATCTCCTGGTCCACGGGATGGTAGAGCTGGCCCTGGCTTGCGTAGATTCCGATCTGCCGAAACAGCGATTCCATGCCGAAGGTGCGCGCCTCGTCGGGAATGATCGGCACGACGAACTTACCGAGCGCGGGATGGCGCAACAACAACGTGAGGATGCGCACGTAGGCCATCGTGGTCGAGACCTCGCGGCCTTGGGATCCCGACAGCATCTCGCTGAAGTATTCCAGCGGCGGCGCTTCGATCGTGATGGGCTTCGGATTCCGCTCGGGAAGATAGCCGCCCAGCTCGCGCCGGCGCTCGTGGAGATACTTCATCTCCGGGCTGTCCTCGGGTGGCCGGTAGAAGGAGACGGTATGGATTCGATCCTCGGTGATGGGGATCTCGAAGCGGCGGCAGAAGTGCTCCATCTCTTGCTCGTTCAGCTTTTTCTGTTGATGCGTGACGTTCCGGCCCTCGCCGGCTTCGCCCAGGCCATAGCCCTTGATCGTCTTGGCCAAGATGACGGTGGGAGAACCGGTGTGCTCGGCCGCGCGCCGGTAGGCGGTATGGATCTTGTCGGGGTCATGCCCGCCCCGGCGCAGCTTCGCGAGTTGCTCGTCGGTGAGATCCGCCACCAGCTCGAGCAGCTCGGGGTATTTGCCAAAAAACTCTTTGCGGATGTACGCGCCGCCACGCGCAACGAAGGTCTGGTAATCCCCGTCCAGGCACTCGTTCATGCGCTTCACGAGCAGGCCGGTCTTGTCGCGCGCGAGCAGCGGGTCCCAATCGCTACCCCAAATCAGCTTGATGACGTTCCAGCCGCTACCGGCAAACACGGCTTCCAACTCCTGAATGATCTTGCCGCTGCCGCGCACCGGGCCGTCGAGCCGCTGCAAGTTGCAGTTGACGACGAAGATCAGATTGTCGAGCTTCTCGTTGGCGGCAAGACGCAGCGCGGCCGTAGATTCGGGCTCGTCCATCTCGCCATCGCCCAGAAACGCCCAGACCTTGCGCGGGCTCGGCCCAAGCAGCTCCCGGTTTTCGAGATACCGCATGAAGCGTGCCTGATAGACAGCGTTAATCGGCCCCAAGCCCATCGAAACGGTCGGGAACTGCCAGAAGCGCGGCATCAGCCAGGGGTGCGGATACGAGGAGAGCCCCGGCGTCTGGCGCAGCTCATGCCGGAAATTCTCGAGGTGCTTTTCGTCGAACCTGCCCTCCAGGTAAGCGCGGGCGTAAATGCCGGGCGAGGCGTGGCCTTGAAAATAGACGAGGTCTCCGGGTTGGCCGTCATAGGAAGCATGGAAGAAATGATTGAAGCCGACCTCCACCAGCCCTGCCAGCGAAGCGTAGGTCGAGATATGCCCCCCAATGCCCGCATCGTACTTGTTCGCCCGGACCACCATGGCCAGAGCGTTCCAGCGGATCAGGCTCTTGAGACGGCGCTCGAGCGCCCGGTCGCCCGGATACGGAAGCTGTTCCTCAACGGGAATCGTGTTGACGTAGGGCGTGTTAACGCGGTATTCCAGGGCCGCGCCGGACACACTGGCCCGATCGATAAGGCGTTGTAAGAGGAAGGAGACCCGATCCGGGCCCGCACCATCGGCCACTTGATCGAGGGCTTCCAGCCACTCGGCGGTCTCTTCAGGATTCAGATCGTCCCCAGCCGGGAGTTTCGTCCTAAGCATATCGAAAATCAGGAATTCTACTTCCAGAATAACGCGGCGGGGCGGGATAAGACCATCGGTAGTGTCTGGAAACTGCGTTGTGAGGATCTTTTCAGACACTACCAGACTATCAGGCAACGCCTTCCCCACGGCGCACATCGAATTATGTATGAGGGGAGTGGGGTGCGCCTTTGTGCTTCTATCCATTTCGACCGCTTCGGCGTTCGCCGCTGAGATCGATGTACAGGCGATGATCCGCAAATCGGTAGCCGCAAATAACGCTGATCTCGACGCCCAGCCCAACTACATCCATCGTGAGACAGACCGGGATGACGACAACCCCTCGAGGACTTACGACGTTATGATGATCCTCGGCACGCCTTACCAGCGCCTAGTGGCAATTGGCGGCGAGCCGCTCCCTCCAGACGACCAGCAAAAAGAGCAGCAGAAAATGCAGCAGGCTATCGCGGCGCGGCAGAAGGAAACCGCCCGGGAGCGCGCCGACCGGATCTCAAAATACAACAAGCTGCGTCGGCAGGAGCGGCTGCTGATGGCGCAAATAGCCAACGCGTTTGACTTCACGCTTCTTGGCGAGGGGAAGCTAAACGGGCACAACGTCTACATCTTCGATGCAAGACCGAAGCCGGGCTACCGGCCGCCCAACCAGAAAGCCAGGGTGCTGACGGGTATGCACGGCAAGTTGTGGCTCGACAAGTCCGACTACCACTGGGTGAAAGTGGAGGCCGAGGTGGTCAAGCCCGTCTCAATCGAAGGCTTTCTGGCGCGGGTGTATCCGGGCACGCGCTTTGCGTTGGAGAAGGCGCCCGTCAGCAATGGGATCTGGGAGCCAACGCGCTTCTCAATGAGCGTCGTATCCAAAATTCTGGGATTCATCAGCCACAACTCGCAGGAAGAGGATACGTACTCGAATTACCGTCCCGTGTGCGGGACGGTTTCAGCGATGGCCGCGCGGCCTTGAAACTTTCGTCACCGAGTCGCGACCGCCGGGGAGCGCGGGGATGGGGTTTGCTGCGGCGCTTGCGTGCGATCCTATACCCAGTCCAAAGCGCCCTTTTTGTAAGCCCAGATGTAGCCGACGATCAGAATCGCGAGGAACACCGCGACTTCAGCGACGCCGAACCAGCCGAGTTGCCGGTAGCGCACCGCCCAGGGGAACAGGAAGATGGTTTCCACCTCGAAAATCACAAACAGGATCGCGATGATGTAGAACCTGACCGTGTAGCGTCCCCGGGAATCCGACGCGGCCCGAATGCCGCATTCATACGCTTCCAACTTGGTGGCAATCGGAGCGGAGGGCCGGATCAGCTTCGCAGCCAGGATGGCGGCGACCGGAAACAGAATGGCAATCACTCCGAAGAGGAAGATCGGAATATAACCGCCCGGCATAGAACCACAATATCGCATGTGCAGGTTACGCGCCTTCGCCAGCGACCCACGATACACAATCCGCTATAATGTGACCAAATGTTTCGAGCGATTCGAGAGCAAATCGACACGATCTATCGCGAGGACCCGGCCGCGAAGAGTGTGCTCGAAATCCTCTTCTGCTATCCTGGCTTCCACGCCATCGTGCTGCACCGGATCGCGCACAAATTTCACCACTGGCGCATGCCGCTGCTGGCCCGGATGATCTCGCAATTGGCCCGCACCTTGACAGGCATCGAAATCCACCCTGGGGCTGAAATTGGCCGGCGCTTCTTCATCGACCACGGCATGGGCGTGGTGATCGGCGAGACCACGGAAATCGGCGATGATGTCTTGCTCTACCAGGGCGTAACGCTGGGAGGCACCGGAAAAGAAAAGGGCAAGCGCCATCCGACGCTCGGCAACCATGTCGTGGTCGGCACGGGCGCCAAGGTGCTCGGCAACATCCGCATCGGCGACCACGTGAAGATCGGCGCCGGCTCAGTGGTGGTCCACCCCGTGCCGGACCATTCGACCGTCGTTGGCGTGCCTGGCCGCGTGGTGCGGACTCGCGGCATCGACGTGGCAGAGGACGTGCTCGAGCACGGCAAGCTGCCGGACCCGGAAGCCCTGGAAATCGAAGTTCTCGCCAAGCGAGTCGAGCAGCTTGAGAAGCTAGTCCGCACGCTTGCCGAAGAGAAGCTGGCGCGGAAAATCTAGACGGCCGCCGGTTCCGCCTGCCCGCTCGATGAAAGAAGGCGTAAACGTCCCCGGGGCGCCACTCCGCCGTGAGGCGGCCTGAGGCGCGGTCAGCGCCCGCCACCTGCAAATGCGTACCGAAAGCCGTTTTCCGCAATTCCCCGCAACTCTTCTTCGGAAAAGCCGAACTCGCGGGCGGCCAGCTCGAATTCGCGCGTCAAACTGGTGCGGAACATGGCGGGATCGTCGCTGCCTAGAACGATTGGCACCCCCGCTTCATAAATACGGCGCACGGGATGATCCTCCAACCGCGATATCGCGCCGGTCGCGACGTTGCTGGCGATGCAAATCTCGAGTGGGATGTCTTTCTCGCGCAGATAGGTGAGGAGCGCGGGATCCTCGATCGAGCGGATGCCATGCCCGATGCGCTCGGCCCCGAGCCGCAGGGCAGCCCAGACCGATTCCGGCCCCGTAGTCTCGCCGGCGTGCGCGGTCAGGCGCAGGCCGTGCTCGCGCGCAAAACGAAAGACTCCGCCGAACCACTCGGCAGGACCGAGCGCCTCGTCGCCGCCGATGCCGAACGCGACTACGCCCTCGCCCGTCCGCTCCGCGGCAAACTTGGCAACCCGCACCGCCTCCTCGGGCCCGAAATGCCGGACGGCATCGAAGATCCATCGCGTCTCAACCGCTGAGCGCCGCGCTTCCTCCCGTACCGCGCCCCAGATCGCAGCTAAATCGCGCCCGCGAAACAACACCACGCCCGCCGAGAGGTTGACCTCCGCATAGCGAACGTTCTCGCCCGCGAGCCGCTCGAGCAGCCGGCGCGTCACCAGCGCGTACTGTCCCGGGCCGGTCAGATAGGCAGTGACCCACTTGTAGCTTTCGATGAAACCGGCAAAGTCGGGGAAGCGGTAACGCGCATCGACGGCCTCCGGCGTGAGCGAGGGGTCGAGCTCGATCAGGGTCTCGGGCTCCAGCGAACCTTCCAGGTGCAGATGCAGCTCGGCTTTCGGCAGGGCGTGATAAGAAACGCTCACCCTGCCATAATAGACGCAGCGCTTGTGCGTGTGCTCACGGCGTGAGCCGAATGAGCATATGTGCGAGCGGCATCCCATTTTAGTCATGAATCGCGAAGAGATCGAAGCCATTGTTGGCGGCTATCACGGAGATCCGTTCCGCATTCTGGGGCCGCATTCTGTAGACCGCCGCAAAGCGTGCTGGGAAGTCCGGGCGTTCCTGCCGCAGGCCGCCGAAGCCTCGGTCGCCGTCAACGGCGGCGAGTGGCCGATGAAGAAAACGCATCCGAACGGCCTCTATATTGCAACGCTCGATGGCGAGCCAAAGCCATACCGCCTTCGCGTGAAGTCCTGGAGCGGAGACGTGAGCGAGTTTGACGACCCCTACCGCTTCCCGCTGCTGCTCACCGATTTCGAGCTGCACCTGTTCAGCGAAGGCACGAATTACGAATCGTACTGCACGATGGGCGCGCACATTGTGGAGGTGGAGGGAGTCTCCGGGGTGCGGTTTGCCGTCTGGGCGCCCAACGCGGAAGTAGTCTCGGTGGCCGGCGATTTCAACGAGTGGGACGCGCGCCGCAACCCGATGCGCATGCGCACGGCCGGCGTCTGGGAACTCTTTGTCCCCGACTCAAGCTCGGCACGAGGTACAAATATTTCATCCGCTCCCGCTACAGCGGGTATCAACAGATGAAGATGGACCCGTACGCCTTCTGTTGTGAGACTCCGCCCAAGTCGGCTTCGATCGTCTACGACGCGGACGGGTACCAATGGGGCGACGGTGAGTGGATGGAAGCGCGCGCGAAAACGGACTGGCTCCAGCGGCCGGTCACAATTTACGAGGTGCATCTGGAATCCTGGTTGCGCGGACCGCATAACCAATTGCTCACCTACCGCGAGCTCGCTCAAACACTCGTCGAGTACGTGAAGCGAATGGGCTACACGCACATCGAGCTGATGCCCATCATGGAGTATCCCTACTCGGGCTCGTGGGGTTACCAGGTGATCGGCTACTACGCGCCAACGTCGCGCTTCGGCGCGCCCGAGGATTTCAAGCACTTCATCGACTGCTTTCACCAGGCCGGCATTGGCGTGATCGTCGATTGGGTGCCGGCGCACTTCCCCAAAGACGCGCATGGGCTCGCCTATTTCGACGGCACCGCGCTCTACGAGCACGCCGATCCGCGCAAAGGCGAACACCGCGAATGGGGCACGATGGTTTTCAACTATGGCCGTAACGAGGTGCGGTGCTTCCTGATCTCGAACGCGCTGTTCTGGCTGAAGCAGTACCACATCGACGTTCGATGGTATCGCTGAGACCTTTAAACCCGATTTCGGCCATCAAGGCCGCCATAACGCCCACCCTGGCCATGACGCCGCCGTTATAGCCCTTAATATTTATAGCCTCAAAAATTCCATTGCCGATGCCAACGCCCTGCATGAGACAGAGCCCCAGAACATCCCTCATCTGTTCCTCATTAAGATTAAGGGTCTTGCCGCCAGCTACAGCCGCGGCGAAATAATTCGGCACATCCATGAACGGGGGTCCCACTCAGGGCGGCTCGCGCCAACCGGCAGCCAACGTCGGTACCCAGGGCAATCGCCGTAATAAATTCTTTGCCGGTGACGGAGCCTTTGCGCTCAGCCAGGGCTAACGCGGCGGGTATGGTGGCCCGCTGGGTATTGATGAAGTCCTTTTCATGAAAACCGTCAAAATCCAGGACGACGGTGGTAAATCCATTGACCAGGGCGGCGTTGGCGCTGGGAAACTTCTGCCGCCGTATCCAATAATAGTACTTTCGGCTGCACCACCCCAGCTTTTGATCAAGTTAGCGAATTTTTGGATGTCTGTGGATATACTTCCGGCTAAATTGGCGGCCAGAGTATCCAGAATTTGCCTCTTAATTGCCGCTACCGCCGGGGCCGGCAAATCACTATAATTTACGGCAGTTGCCATTTTGGCAAACTCGGTCAATGTGCTCATGGTTACCTCACTTCTTTGAATATATCGACTCAAGCGGCAGGTTCGGTATCCAATCAGGCTCGAATTATCCTCATCAGTTCTTCCAGGTTATCCAGACTGTCGAGGTTTTCCACCAGGTCGATGACTTTCAGGACGCCTTTTTCATCCAGCACAGCTTTTGAAACCTGCTGAAACTTGGGAAGAACGACGTTCCACCGGGGGTCGGGTCTTTCCATACATCTCGGGCGGTTCAATACGATTATTGAAGCTCCGGCCGTCCTTTAGTTTGAGGCTGACCGGAGGATTGAAATAGGTTTCCGGGACTCCCTGAGGAAAGGATCTTTGAGCGAGGCAATGTCCATTTTAACCTTTTTCATCGCCTCAACTCGGCGGGGTTCCCGAATGGCGGCGTCGGTAAAGGTTTCCAGCCCAATCTTCTTATCGCAGATGGCGGCGCCCAGTATGTAAGCCAGGCAGAACTTCGCCTGATACCCGCTTTGCGGCTCAGGCGTTCCATAATGCTCAAATTGCCGGGAAGAAATCGTAACTCGCAATTCTTCGATTTCATCCAGGGAAATCTGGTTGGGAATTAACCAATTCCAGGGCGGCGTCAGCCACACCCTGGAAGAAATATGATCGGATATTTGCGGATGCCGATGCCCGGGCTGACAACGTTAAAGGTCTTCCCAGGGATTTAACCAGGCCCTCAAAACCCCGCCCATGCTCTCCCCGGAACACGCTGGCGAATCCCCTCGGCCTTTCCAGGATACCCGGCGGAGTTATAAAACCGTCTTTTGCCAGTAAAGCCGCCATGACCGCATGCCGAGCGGCGCTGCCCCAACTGACGGCAAAAAGCATGCCGGGCTGGGCCAGCCCTCCGGCTGTGTTAGAGGCAATGCCCAGGGCCATGGATGTTTCCTTAGCATTCAGGGCATCCGGCACCGGACGCCGCGGCTGCGGCTCCTATCACGGCATAAACGCTCAGGGCATAACCTTTAGCTACCAGGTCGCCACAGGCAACCGCCAGTTTGGCAGCCACCTCTACTCCGATGACATATGCCTCCAGCATGGCTTTCCCGGAAGCGCTCTTGACTCCGCCAGCGCCAGACAGGCAGGAACAATCGCCGATGACGGATGTCCCAACCAGCCAGCAATCATCAAATTCAAGGGAGCGCGCCAGATATCCGTTAATAAAAGCCGCCTCTGGGGCTGCCGTTTTTATCCCGGCGCCGATAACACTGGCTTCCGGTTTTCCCGCAGTTTCCCGGATATAATTAATGCCTATCTTACCTGCCGGCCACTTCGCAGAGTGCCAAACTGATTCCGACAGAATTGAGAAAAAGAGGTTTGGCAGCCTGAATTGCCTCTGCCGGAATTTGTGGAAGGAGTTCCGGCTATGAACGAGGCTATGGCATCAGTAATATTCATCCTTTTCTTCCTGTACGATTATTTGATAATAGCCCAATAAACTGGCTTCAACCTGGCTGGTTTACTCGGGAATTCTCATTTCCACATAACCCCGGGCAGCCAGGTGACGATTGCCGGGAAAGCAATTAGCAGGCCGACTAATAAAAGGTGCATTGACAGGAACCATAGCGAGCCTCGCGTAATCTCTATCAGTGAGGCTTTGGGAGACACCGCATGCATGGTAAAAACTGACAACCCAACCGGAGGAGTGAGCGCTCCTACCTCCACCATGATGACTACAAACACGGCGAGCCAGATAGGATTGACTCCAAGTCCTTTCACGAGTATCGGGAAAAAGACCGGAACGGATATCATTATCATTGATGTAGGGTCGACAAAACAACCGATGGCAATGTAAATGACCATAACCATGAGAATTATCACTGTGGTGGGCAAGGCCAGGGTTTGTATTAACGCTGCCGATTGTTGGACAAAGTCCGGATACAGTCACGCACAAACTCAAAATTCCAGCTCCAATAATAAAGGCAAAGATGTTGGCACTGATGCTGATGCACTCGGTTGAGGCATTCCAGAGTTGTTTCCAACTGCTCTTCTTATTCACAATCGAGATGAGCACCGTGAGTAAACCTATCAAACAGCCAATCGCAGCCACTTCGGTAGCCGTAGCCACGCCGGTATAGAGTCCACCCACGACTACCACAAATATCAGGAAGACGCCCCATAATTTAGGAAGTGAAACAAATCTATCTTTCCAGCTAAAGCGAGTCCTACAGGTGCCAGTTTCGGATTTAGCGTGCACCTTACGGTTATCATGATGCAAAAGAGAACAATTGTGATTATTCCAGGCACGATGCCGGCGATGAAGAGCTTGCCGACTGATAATTCGGCTAAGATACCGATAACGACAAAAGCGATACTGGGAGGTATGAGCTGCCCCAACGGCCCGCAAGAGCAGACGGCACCGGAAGCGAAAGCCCGGTCATAGCCCAATTTTTCCATCTCCGGCGAGGCTATCTTGCCCATGATTATTGTGCTGGTAGCGCCCGAGCCGGTAGTGGCCGCGATTAAGCCGCTGGCGACAGTAGTTGCAATAAGCAGTCCGCCTTTGATATTGCCGAACCATTTGTGGGCTACCTCATAGGCTGAGGCGCCTACTCCGGAAGCTTCAACCAGGTTGCCCATGAAAATGTACAGGGAAGCGCGGTCCAGGCATAGGTGGCAATTGGCTGACTGGGTAGCTGCCCAGTGTATACAACAATGTTTCCGGGCCCTGAATTAACACGATACCCAGGCTACCGGCTACGGTCATGGCGAAGGCTGCGGGCATTTCTAAGGCCATCAAAACCATCATAAGGCATATCATTGCCACAACAACCAGTCCCGGACTCATGAGTACAGCCCCCTTTTATGCCTGTTCCGTCTTCTCCCCAATTGCCAGACGGACCACCTGGACCAGCAGGATGATTGTAAGCAGAGCACAGCCGGCTGAGGCTAAAGCTCACTATCCAGACAGGCAAATTAACTACGCTCCCTGAAAAAAGATTTTTCATTTGCCAGTCTTTATAAGCTACCAGCGCAGTTTGCCGGCACATCATGGCGAAAAAAGCGGATGATAGCAACAACAGGATGATGTTTAAAACCTTGCGGACTATTTTAGGGAAATGCGAGGTCAGCATGTCAAGTTTAGCGAGCCGTCCCTTGAGTTGAGCATAACCCAGGCCGAGGAAGGCTAAAGCTGCCAGCAGGTAGGTACTTATCTCTATGGAGCCATTAATCGGTGAATCGCAGAGCAACCTTCCCAGGACATCCGAGGACATGAGAAACAACAGCGCCCACAGGAAAACGGCCGCCAAAATATAAAATAGTTTATTGGCTGATTTAATTGCGTTGAACAGCTTGTTCAAGAGTAATTTTTATAAGCGTATTTTAATCTCAATCTTTGGGCTATTTGGGAAGTTTGCTAAGCGCATCCTGATAACGCTGCATCCATTCATCACCCGTGTACGTTTCTTTCCTTGGCTGTCTTCAACCAATCGCTCCAGATGACATCCTTACCCGATTTCATGACTGTCGCGATATCCGCGGCCGAATAAATCGATATCCGGACTTACGCCCTGGCTTTTATAGAATGTTTGCAGGTCGGTATTATCCCGGTTCGTCAGATTTGGATAATAGTTATTCATCAAGTCTTCGTTTATTGACTCATAGTTTGTCCGTGGCGGAAATTTGATTCATTGGAATTACATTGATTGCATTCAAAAATGTTCCATCTCCGCCAAACGGCTCGAGAGAGTACATATACTTAGCCAGCTCATAAAATTTCATAGTTGGTACCCGCCGTAAAAGATCCCAGTCCCATTCGATAACACCTTTCTGCATGCCGTCATACACTTCCGGCGCCGTCAGAGGAACCATTGTGATCCCAAGTGCGGGCATCAACTTGGGCCATAATGCCATAGCAGTCAATTTTTTGCCTTTTAAATCGGCCAGCGAATTAATGGGTTTCATTAAAAGAACACGGTACTTGGACATCGGCCAAAGGCTGAGCGGTTTGATATTCCAGTTGGCGACTTCTTGTTGCATGGGCGCCCAGTCCTGGCGCTATCGCCCAGGTGGCTTTGACCTTGGCGAAGGGATCATTGGTAAAGAACGGCAGGCCGTGAGCCGCCCACAGGGGGAGCTCCCAAACGTTGTATGTGGTGTGGGTGATGCCTGCTGAGCTATACCACCCTCACTGATCATTTTGAGAAAGTCGTGTCGCTTTCCCCAGCGTTCCACCCCAGAAGATATTGACTTTAACTCTACCATTAGTTTTATTCCCTATTTGCTGGGCCATCTCTTTGAGGCTAGCGCCAATAGCCAGATCGGTGTCCGGGTCCATGATGGTCCACTTTAATTCAATTGCCTTTGCCGCAGTTGTGGCCGTAGCTGAAGCCGGAGCCGGAGCTTTAGCCGCAGGAACTGAAGATGAGGCAGGCGCAGGAGCCGAAGATGAACAACTTACAAAGGTTAGATCTTGATTAGACAAAGTGCGAATGCTAGAAGTAACAGTTTCATTTTCATTGATTCCTCCCTCGATTTCAAATTTATTAATTAAAAAATTAATAGAGAAAAGGATGTTAATCAGGTTGAACAAGGAATTAGGGTGGTCCTCACTTTGGATGATTTAAATTTCAAGGTGGCTGACCATAAATATTATTAAAAGAGAATGAAATAAGCATTCAAGATAATGATAGTAAAATCAAGTATATTACGATTTAAACATAATTATATCATGAGTGTCAATATATTCATTTTCAGTATTGTGTAAACATTTTATATCATAAGAAGCACCTGTTTATGATTTTAAGCGCCAGCACACCGGTAGAGGGTTTAGGTTATCTCAGTTCCGCCGGTAAATATTAAATATATTGACAGCCATGATATAATATTTATGTCGAAACATTTAATCTGCATATATTATTAGTCATGCTACATGGTGTGTATATTTTTGTATATTCTGGTGATATTCAAATTTTTTAGCCAAATTTGTCCAGGATGATGATGTGAACTCAAATAAATCAATTGACCGCTGTTTGAGTATTCTAAACCATTTTCTAGAAAGCCAAGTCGGAATTAGGAACAACTGACGTTTCCAAAGATTTGAAGATAAACCGGGTTACGGCCAGTCGGTTCTTGATTTCATTGAAAATTGCTGGATTTGTCAAAAGGTCATCTCAAACTAAAAAATATTTCCTGGATAAAAAACTAGTCGAAATGGCTCGGGTTTATCTTTCTCAGGTTGATATGAGGACAATCGCGAGCCCTATCTGCAAGACTTAGTAATAAAACTAACGAATTAATTCTGCTGCATACCATAAAAGATAATAAGCGTTATTGCCTCGGTTGGATTGAGAGTAAAATCTGATAAGGCATGTGATTGAAAAGGAACATATTACTAGCCCCCTATATGCCGGTTCTCCTGGCAAACTGTTGATGGCTTTTCTCCCTGAGACTGAAGGGGACGAAATAATTAAAGAGACCCATCTGCAGCGCTTTACGGATAAGACCATTACGAACAAGAAAGAATTGCTGCGGGAATTAGAAACAATCAGGCAAAACGGGTTTGCGCTCAGTCACGGAGAATATATTGAATATACTTCGACAGTCTCTGCACCGGTAAAAAACTGGAGGGGCAGCGTCACGCGGCCTTGAGCATCTCGTGGTTACAGGTGGGGAATTACCTGGAAAAGCAAGACGGATATATTGCTCTGGTCAAAGATGCAGCCAGCCAATTATCCCAGGATTTGGGTTACCAGTAAAATACGGTATCTATTTCAGCAGCTACACCTTCAGATAAAAACTTATTGGGTGTTAAACAGTGAGAAAGAAACCGAGCCTGACTAATAAGCTCACCACCGGAAAAGGATTAACCCTTATTGCCGGTTTGGGCATTCTCATTGTCTGGTAACTGGCGATCAGGATTTTTGGTATTTCCTGGACGATATTGCCGTCCCCCGCCG
>CAWIHA010000015.1:0-111039 GCA_963835855.1 Bryobacterales bacterium
GGCACGTGACTCCGCCGATGCCGAAGGTAGTCACCTCACGGCCGGTGCGACCCAATACGCGGGTTTGCAGCTTGTCACCGGCTGAGCGGGCGAATGCCCGGTAACGGGACAAGGGTAAGAAAGTGGTTGCGATAGAGGCCGCGCCGGACCAGCGCAGCGCGTCCCTTCGGCTGAACGTCATTGGCATGTGCGTCTCCTGGTAACATTCCAGCATATCTAGACCAGAATGTCCTGTTCAGCTTTCTAAGCCTACGCCGATTCAATTGGCCCTAATGTGATCTGGTTCTGGATTTAATTCCGGGTGAAACTCAAGCTCGCGAAACTGCCCTGTGGTTGGTCCTTGCGCGTGGAGGTACGAAAGAAGTTGACCCGCGCGTCGTTCACCATTGGCGGTCCGAACGTCTTCGTGTTGCTCATGACAAATCTGTTGGGCGCGAGTCGGCGTCGAAGAAAAGAAACCCGGCGCGCTGGCCGATGGCAATGCGTTGAAGACTGCGGTCTGATTGGTGGTGGATTGCCAGAGCCGAAGAACCTGTGATAGCAGTAGCTATCGATCGCTGTTTTCATGAGCGGTTTTCAACAGACCTCGACTGGCGTAAACCTCAGCTGCTTCTTCGACCCAGCGGGCACACTCGGGCGCGTGAAATCGCAATCTTAATTGACCGGCGAGCTTTCCCAATTCTGCGGCTGTGGCCCGAAAAGGCCGAAGAGCTTCGTAAATCTGCAGGATCATACTGTCGGGCACTTCCACCAGTTCAGCGGCGCGCCGGAAATTCTCGCCCAGTTGCCGCCAGCCGCCGGCTGTGGCTATTTCGGCCTGATGCAACAAAGCCTGCTGGGAGATGGAAAAGTCCTCCATCCCGCCCCAGCCGCCGGCAACGCGGTCTAACGAGAAGTCGTAGAGGGGCACGCCAGTCTTGCTGGTGATGCTCTGATCCTGCAAGCGTGCGGCTCTACTCGTATTCTTCTCAGAATTAGTCATAAAGGTGTGGGCTCCTGCGCTTTGATCCTGAGCAACTCTGCGGGGCGGCCCGACTGCACACACTCGGTTTCGTGCCGGTGCAGAATGGTTGTCTTGACGATGTATTTTAACCGCGCCATGTTGTCCACCGGCACCAAGAGAGGCTCGACCGGCCGGCCGGATGCGTACCGTGCGGCATTTCGACCGATACTGCGGTAATGCTCTAGGGACAATTGAGACGCCTGCGAAAACAGCTCTAGATTATTTAGGGGCAGCAATCCACGACGATGGATAACTGTCGTGCCTTTCGATTGGATTCCGATAGCGATCCCGGAACCACTCAGCCGAGATCCTTCGAAAGAAATCTGCCCGAGATCTGACGTCCTGTAGATTTTGATCACCCGCGCGGTAACGCCCTCGTCCGCTACACCGGCCTGCAGCTGAGCGAGCACCTCGGCCAGAGGCAAGTCATTGACTGTTTGTTGCAGCCTGGTCCCAAAGGCCGGTCCGACTGCGATGACAACCTCCAACCGATTGCCCGGCTGCGCCTCCCCGCACTCTTCAACTGCCAGCGTAACGGCTGAGGCGGCATGCCGCGGAATCCGGGGATCATAAGCCTGCGGAATGTTACAGATCTCTTCCCAGCGAGTGCCGCTCGGCCGATAGCCGGTTCCCGGTCCCATATAGTCATTGGCATCGTTAACGCCGCTCAAAACCTCGAAACGACCAGTGAAAATGGCCGAGGGCTGAAGATAGTCCCCAATAACGCGCTGCCGTTCAATCTCGAAAATGTTTTGGGCGATGTCGAGAAATCCATTCTTTGCGAGCGCCTGCACCGCGCCCAAGACGGTATCGGGACCGGACAGGAACTGCTCGGCCGCCGCGAGATCCGCGGCCATGTCGCGGTCCGGCATATCCGGGCTGGCATATGCTGTTTCCGCCGCATCGATTTCAGCTTTTGTGATAGGGGGAAAGCCGAATCTGGCAAAAACCACGGCCAGTGCCTCGGCCGCGCGCCGCCGTACTGCCAGAGTCTCATTCTCGACGACGGGACGCAGCCCACCATCGACTTTCATATCGCGTTGCAGTACCAAATAGTCGTCGAGATCGTCTGCGTCCAAATTGCCGCCGCCGAACATGTTGTCCTGCTTGGGAATGGAACTATAGCCGGAAAAGATGAAATCCGCGCCTGGTAAGAACTGCAACATCAGCTTGGCGCTCTTGCGAATGTCCGAGTGCGAGGCCATCGCATCATTGCCGGTGGCCACTTCCAGACCCAGCATGGCAGCCAGCAGATTCTCCGCGGCGACTGCGGCCACCCCGCCCGGCAACGATTCCGGTAGCGCGATGCAACTAATCGACCCGTTCTGCACGCCTTGGCTGCCAGCACCTTTAGTCATGAGCAAGCAACGCGCCTCCAGGTACAGCATAGATTGTCCGTTCGCATGCGCCATCAGCGCTTCGGAGCCCGTGCCACTTGTGAAACGGATCTTCACCCCTCGCGAAGCATACGCAGAAGCCAGAAATCCCTTCGACCAAGGCGTGTCGTCACCATCTATGAAAGCTGGATCGGTGCCGTAAACGGAAAGAGTCTCCGCATATGTGGTGAGGCCCTTCATTGCAAGCTTGAGACTCATCGCCTCTTCGACGGCGCATTGCGTCAGTACACCGCCGCGGCCGGTCTGCGAACCGACCAGTACCGCAAGCGCATTCCAAGGTGCATAGCGCGCCACTCCGACCGTAGTCTCAATCTCAGCAAAGCCCCGGAAGGCAGCTTCGGCTGCATCAGCTGCCAGCAGCGCCGGGGAATCTTTCCGGTTGGTGACATGAGCTTGGTTGGCTGGTGTACGGCGCACTCGCATTTTTTGCAGCGCCATCATCATCTCGACTACGTTCAGATAGCTAACGACCTCTACCAGTTTTGCCGCCGTCAACCCATTCATGAGCCGGATCACTTGCGCGCGAGGCACATGGATGTCCACCAGCATGCGAGCGAGTTGGAGTGAATCCGTTGCCATCGCTTCCTCGGCCACATCGAGCTGAATGGCATGGGATGCGATGAAGGTATCAATCATGTCGAATTGCTCGCGCGGTTTACCATCCATCTCGACAATCTGACCATTCTCAAGGCGCAGGCTAGGATGCGGATCAGCGGTGGCCCCGAGAAGCACGAGTCCGGCCTCGGGCCACTCCTGAATGAAAGTGTCCTTATTGATTTCGCGCGCTGCGCGCACCGCAAACCTGCGAGACTGATTCATGGCGAGCCGTTACATTACCATCGACTGCTCGGACAGAGCAAGTGCCGTGTTCGGTTCCGTGCGCCACCGGAACACCGTACCTCGATGTTCACGCTGCGGTCATACTGCTGCGGAGTGAATTTGTCGCCATTTATCCTGGGCACTGCTGTCAATTTTCCGGTCTGCGGCGTGATACGGCCGAGTGGCGGGAGACCCATGCGTCCGCCTCGTCGTCGTTTAGCCGACCGTCTTCGCCTTCACCAGCGCCCATCTCTTTCGTTGCGCAGCCGCAATTTTCTCTCGTGCCGCGAGACTCATGGTACGCTTCGCGCTGACCGGCTTCGAAGGTTTCGATTTCGCCTTGATAGCTGCCCACCTCTTCTTCTGCGCCGCTGCTATTCTCCTCCTCGCAGCCGGGCTCAGTGGACGCCTACCTGTTTGCCTCGGCTCTGCTACTTGCGCGCCGTTTCCGGACCCGAGCTGTTGCCGGATGTCGGCTATCTGGCCTTCAACGTTCCGCTTCATCTGCTCGAATCCAATTAGCGCTGCTTCGAGTAAGGATGTGTCGGCAATTCTTCGTCCTGTTGGCATATAAGTGCTCTCCTGGATTCACTACGGCTTCGGTAGTCGAGTAACAGAGCCGATTATAACTCAGTGGATAGACCGCGTCGCACTACCGGGCGGAGGCTGGCAAGGAGGAGATCGTGAGTTCAAGTCTCACCAATTCCACAACATTCCAAAGAGAGCCGGCCCGAGACCACCGCTCTATGACACTCGGGATGTACGATCACACACAGCCACTCCACGCCGGTCGCGCTACGCTGTGGGTGTGGCCAAATCACCTGTCTCGCTTCTCCACCGCATGCTTCCGTTTCTCACCATTGGCCTCTTGGCGGCTGTGGCATACGACGGCTGGGTCTTCTACTCGCGCTGGAGCTATGCACGGCAGGCTGAGCGCATTCGGCAGGAGAAGGAAGCCGTAGCTGCGCGGAAAGCCTTGGATATGCTCGGAGGCGGCAGTCTGAAGGTTCTGAGCTTTTACGCAACTCCGGGTGCGATCCGCCGCGGAGATCACGCAAACCTCTGCTTCGGCGTGATCGGCGCGCAAAGCGTCCGGATGGAACCTGCGATCGCTACCCTTCACCCGGCCCTGAGCTACTGTTTGCAAGTCTCTCCCGCGAGAGACACGGAGTACAAGCTGATCGCGGAAGACGGTGCCGGACGCTCGGCTACCTCGACCGTGACCATCCGGGTGATCCCTTAGACGCGGAAGTTGCTTCTCCCACGTTTTTCCACGTCAGGCCATGCGCCTCGCCTGCGCATTTCTTTTCGAGCACCTTGACCCACGCCCGCTTGGGCCCGCAGCATTTTTCGACCCGCGCTCACGACTATTTGGCAACCAAACGCTCTTGAAGAAAACGACGCGGGACGTGGATACCGTTGACTGGATCGAACAGCTACAGCAGGACCTTCACTATGCCGTGCGCGTGCTATCCAAGAGTCCTGGATTCGCGATGGTCAGGATCGCGACGTTGCCTTTGGGGATCGGAGCAACCACAGCCGCCTTTAGTGTCGTCAATGCCGTCGTGCTTCGTCCTCTCCCGTTGCCCCTCGGGAGAAAGGGTCACGTCGATTCGAGTGAAGTCTGCGCTGGCGGGAGAAACGGAAATTCATGGTGCGCCCGGAGAGATTCGAACTCCCGACCTTCTGGTTCGTAGCCATCAACGCTTTAGGAATCAGTAAGTTAGCAATAGGCACAAGGGTTATGCTCGATGCCCTAGTGTCACTAGTTTTCAAACATTTCGAGTATAGAGAACCGGGCACACTCGCAAGCATGGGCAAGGCTTCTACGCAGGGGGTGGGCACAGAATTGGGCACACCAAATGGATAGGGACCGGCCCGCCGTTGTGCCTATTTTGCTCGACCGCTTTGCGCTGCGGGCAGCGTAGACGCACGCTCAGATGCCGGTCGCCACCTGGTAGAAAAGCGTTAGGACCGTTAGGCAAGTTAAAAAAAAAGGATCCGCGCCTGCATTCTCGAACCGATAACAAAAGTCATCCTCACGCTCCTCACGCTTCGCTTTCGCCGAGAACGGCCCATCCGCCCTAAAGTCCAACGCTGGGAGTAGTGAGGTGGACCCCGCTCTCAATCGAAATCCGAGCCCTGTGCCGATTTCCGGTTGGCATGCTTATCCGCCGCCCAGTTTCCTGGTTCGTAGTTCGGAGGCTCGTCGTCCACCACTTCCGCCCGCGACCATAAATCGACGATTTGCGAGCCGGGTCTGGTCCAAATCGTCCCCTGTTTCCGCCGATGTCCACCGGCTTGGCTACGGTGATGGCTACGGCCCGCGTGCAGGAGGCCACGACCCGCGACCACCGGGCACGAGCGAATGGGAATGACGCAGAACTAGCGTGGGGGCGAAGAGCACTGGCAGCCTGCTTCAATTCACGGAGCTGCGATCGGCTGACCGCGATGAGGCCATTTGCCTCCAGTTGGAGCAAGATGCACTCCGCCAGGGGCGAAAACCCGCCAATATTGGCGAACTTTCGCCGCTAGCTGATCGGGGCGGAACCCATCGGTCTACTCCGGGACCGGTCCGAGACTGAGCGCGATCTTCTTCGCCGTCTCCTCGGGAATGCTGGGTAGAAACACGACGTGACAACTGCACGTGCCACCCTTACCCGGCACGCTGGCGCTGTATGCGTTCGGGTCTTCTGAACGCTTGGAAATCTTGTCCTGATAGAAGATTCGTTTCGCCGTATTCTCGAAAAGTTTGTCTTTGCGGATGCCGAACATCTTCTGCAAGTTTTCCGTGAGCGGTTTGAACGCCTGGCCGGCCTGGCTGGTGACCACGGCGATGTCGGTGGTGACGTCGTGAAACACCGCCGCACCCGTTGTCTCGGGTAGCGGCTCCCAGTCAGGCGGAACCGCGATCTGGCAGACGCCTTTGGAATCTCTGATGACTTTCCAGCCGGCCGGTGTAGTCTGTGCCAGAGCACTTACCAGCAATGAGAGAAACAGAGTCGCACGCATGCATTTCTCTCCTGGCCGGAGTTTACCGCTCTGGGAACTCGCCGACAATCACACGCGATCGAGAGTCGAAATGCAGCTAGCGAAGGCCCACGATGTGGGCTGGATTTCCTGGTGGCACGCAGATCCGCGATCGGTTGATCACGAAATACTCCAATATCGGAGTAATTGCCTGCCGTGTTCCAGCTTCAATCGGACCACGATTCCGTTGATCGTGGATGCACGTCCGCTTGACGCTCCCAGAGGTTGAGTTGTTGCCGGTACGCATGCCCGCAGCCACGCTTTCGGGTTGTTGGGGCCGTGAACTATTCATAACGCAAGGCTTGGATCGGGTCGATGGCGCTTGCCCTGCGGGCCGGCAGAAAGCCGGCGCCGACGGCCACTATCACCAGGATTGCCAGCGCCAGGCCAAGCGAGCCTGTGAATAGCCGCTTGCCGCCGGTTCCATTTGGATTTGCCGCTTGAGGAAGCGATCCCGGTAGTAAGGAGTCGTGTCGCGCATTTCCGGACGGGTTAGCTCGTATTGCAGGATCTGGCTCAACAGCGGCTGGAGCGAGGCTTTGGCAGAAGTCAGCGTGAAGCCCGGCTTCATGCGCGCGAACATCTGGATCCACTGGCTGCGGCGGTCGCCGATCTCATCCCAACCCGGAGTCAACAGCGGTTTCATCTGGATGGGTACGCGGATCTGCGGTGCAACCGTTGGGTCGAGCCCATTGAACCCGGCGGCCGAAACACCCACAATCGTCATGGGGTAGTTGTCCACCATGATCTTCTGTCCGATCACTTTGGGATCGGCTGCAAAGCGTGTCATCCAATATTCATGGCTGAGTACTACCACGGGATGACCTTTATAAACGCGGTCATCTTCCTCGGGGGAAAGGACACGGCCGATCAAGGGCTTTACTCCTAACGCCTGGAAGAAATTTCCCGAGACCAACTCGCCCTGGACGCGCTCGGTTTGGCCGCCGAAGTTGATGGACAGCGCCGTTTGGTACCGGCAGAAGACGTGCGAGAAGGCAGGCGCGTTCTTTTGGAAATCCTGGTACATCGGGTAGGACGCCCTGCGGTCGCCGCGGTTGCTGCCCATGTGCGGTCCAGTGGTCCAAATCATCACCAGTTGCTTGGGATCCTTCACCGGCAGGAGCCGGAGCATCAGTTGATCGATCAGCGTGAAGATGGCGGTGTTGGCGCCGATACCCAACGCCATCGATACCTCTCTTTGGGGCCGCGAGGCTCAAACCTGCGTTCTGCCTAGTGTAGAGTTCATGCCGGATGTGTAGCCGGTTGTAGAATTCTATGAGCCCATGAAAATCCTGATTGCTCTGGCAACAATCGCAGCTTTGCTCAGCCCTGCTTTCGCCCAAGAACCCGCGAAGCAGCGTATGGTGGTGATGATCAGCCTGGACGGCTTTCCCGCGTTTGCTCTGGACGATCCGAAACTTCCGACTCCCACATTGCACCGCCTGATTCAGAACGGAGTTAGCGCCCGGATGACCACAGTCAATCCGACCATCACCTGGCCCAATCACACCACCTTGGTCACTGGCGTCCGTTCCGATCAGCACGGCCTATTAGCCAACGGAACGATCTCACGGACCGTCGGCTGGCCTCCGGTCAAGGTCGAGCCGATGTTGGACAAGGAAAAGATGGTGCATGCGCCCACCGTCTATGATGCTGCCTATAAAGCCGGGCTCACGACCGCGCAGGTAAACTGGGTGGCGATCAACCGGGCGCCAACCATAACGTGGGAATTCAGTGAATGGGCGTCGCCGGAGGGAATGGTGGAACGCGAAATGATTCGCAAGGGGGTGATCACTGTTTCCGATGTCGACCACTTTGCGGCGTCCAACATTTTGTTCCGTGACCAGATTTGGACGACGGCCGCAGTCCATCTCATCCGCGAGCACAAACCTAACCTGCTGCTCTTTCATCTGCTCTCACTGGATTCGGTTCACCACGAGTATGGGCCAGGCAGCCTGGCTGCCTTATCCGCGTTCGCGTTTCTGGATGGTTGCGTTGCCAGACTGATCGAAGCGGTGCATGACGCGGGAATGAGCGAGCACACAACCTTCATCATCGTCTCCGACCACGGATTCAAAAGATATGCGAAACAAATTCGCCCTGCAGTGGCCTTAGCGGCCGCTGGTCTCGCAGGCACTGCATATGTCCTACCGGAAGGCGGATCAGCTTTTGTCTACTTCGATCAAGCGCAAGCAGCGGGACTGACCACGAAGGTGACTCGGGCACTCGAAGGGGTCGAAGGCATCGACAAGATTATTGGCCCGGCTGGCTTTGCAGAACTCGGCTTGCCGCAGCCGGACCGGGATCAGCAAATGGGCCAACTGCTTCTCACGGCCAAAGACGGATATTCCTTCTCGGGAGCCACTGGAGGCCCGGTTACGGCGGCGGTTCCACAGCAGGCCGGTAGTCACGGATACTTAGCCAGTGATCCCGACATGGACGCGATATTCATTGCGAGTGGATACGGAGTCCGCGCCGGCGTCAGGTTGGAGAAGATTGCGAATGTCGACGTCGCGCCCACGGTTGCTAAACTTCTAGAAGTTTCGCTGCCCGCCGTACTGGGGAGACGGATTCCGTTGCAGTGAGGCGGGAACAGATCGCGATCCTTCAGACTCGCGTCGCCACTCTGGTGAACCCAAATATCGGCGTGACAAAGCTACGAACTCTGCAACTTTCTCTAGACCGGCTCGTCTATAGAACATAGTCGCAGCAGCGGGGAGAACAACATGGTGAATGCAGCATACCTGGAGAATAGATTCGATTCGGATTTGAGTTTGAGTGCAGTCGCAGATGACGCCGCCGGTGCTCTGGCGCTCTTGGCCCGGAGCGGAGAGGCTCTCCGGTGGCTAAGTCGCGCGGACGTGTTCTGCCGATTTCTTCTTGGCCGCCGACTGCTCAAGATTCAGGAGCGCCGGCTCTGGTCCCAAATGGAACGATCTGTCGGCGATGAACAAAATGGGGCTGGTGGTGCGTACAGAACCTGGGCCGACTTCATGGCGCACGGATTTACCCGGATCACTGGCCTAAGCCCGAAGACAGGATATGCGGCACTCACGCTCGCCATGTCACCAGCGCTGCGGAAGCTGGCAGAAACGGAGCTGCAGAATTTCCAAAACCTCTCGAATGCCTTCCAGCTAGTGCAACTCGAGCGAAAAGGAGTTGTCATTACCTCGGAGCTGATTACTGCCGCACAGACGCTCCCAGCGGAGGCGTTCAGGCAAGTTACGGGCTCCGGTAAGCGGGCGACTGTCGAAGTCGTGGTCGATAGTAGCGACAAGGCCCGCGCGCTTCAACCGAATGTCGACATTTTGAAGATGGTCGATACAGACGCGCTGTTGGAGCTTCACGAAGTTTTTCAGCACGCTATGCTACAAGCTGGCGGGAACGCGACGGACGCCGTCGACTGTGTGATCGCCGCCTGCAGGGAGCAGTGGCGGCAGGAAGGGCTACCCGAGCTTGCAGCCTCTCGGTAAGCTGAGCGACGAGGGCCGGACGCGGCTGGCGTTGGCTACGAAGAAGCGATGGGCCGCCGCGAAGAAAGCCGGTAAGCAACCGCTCCTGCGACGCGGGCTGAACGACACCCTCTGGTTTCGCGAGGCGCCGCCGACAACCCGGTTTCTTGCTCGAGTGAACTGCCAACACCGCGATTGCCACGTGGCCAAGTTGAAACGAATGCCTCATGGACCGGACTTCCGGACAACAAGCCGGAAACCAGAGCGGGAATCAAGTCCGACCCATCTACCTTTTGAAGTCACTATGAGGGCCTTGATCAAATGCAGAGGGGCTCTGTTGTCCGCGATGACTGGCTGGACCGTCCCTGAGCCCCTCATCTTTGGACCAGGACTCCGCGGGCGATTTGTGGCTAGGCGCTGGATCGCGGTCTGCCGGCGAATCAATCGCCCCCTCGACCGCTTCGGCCTCCGCCGATCGCAAAGTGACAATGGCATTGGGGAACAATCCTCCCAGAACGACGAACAAAATGCCGGCGGTCAGAATCCACCTCTCCCGCGGCAAGGCATCCGCCATCACGGTGAAGCCCGTCCTGCGTTTCCCCAGGAACAGACGAGCGAAGAGGCGGAAAACGCTCACCGCGTTCATCGCGGTCGCGATCGGCAGCAAAAGTCCGGTTTGCGGATGCGAGGCCAGTGTACCGTGTATCAGAAGATCTTGGGAACAGAAGCTCAGGGTGCCCGGCAAACCAACCAGCGCCAGCCCGAAAACGATAAAGAAAACGGCCAGCCTGGGTGCATGTTCCGCCAAACCGAGATGCCGGCTCGCCGTCAGATTCTCCCCGAAACGGACCTCGAGCAGGCGCAAGATCCCGAAGAGTCCCATGGTGGATGCGCTAACGACGAACCAGTGCACCAAGGCACCGGTGATTCCTTCCGCCGTGCGGCTTTCTAAGCCCGCCAAAATAGAGGCCGACTGACTGAGGGCGACAAAGGCCAGCAGCCGGCGCGGCGAATTCTCCGTGAGGGCGCGGATGGCGACGTAGAGCGCAGTGGCGAGCGCAAGATCGGAAAGCACGGGGAACAGATCGCGCGCGGTATGGGGAAACAACGGCATGATCAGTCTGGCCACAAGCATGGCCCCGAAGTGGCCGTTCAGCAGAAGCGCAGTGGGAATCGCGGGGCCGCCTTCGGCAGCATCCGCGACCCACGCATGAGCCGGCAAGATGCCTTTCCGAAAGATGACGGCCAAGACCAAGAGTCCAAAAACGGCTATCCCTCCTGGGCTTCGGCCCTGCAAACTGCCGATCGACATATTGTGCCCTTTTGCCGCAATCAGGCCGACGGCAAGCGCCAAGGCGATGCTGGAGAGAACCAGACCGAAGCACGGGCGCCAGGTTCGAGCCCGGAACCACTGCTTCGGGAAGAAGGGGATCGTGGACAGGATCCAGGCGGCGAGCAGGACCCGCAGGTCGCCGGTCGAGTACGCCAGCATTGTGGAGCCGAGAAGGAGGAGGATCCCGCCGATCGTGCCGGGGGTACAATCGCGTCGCGGAAGCACCAGGGTCGCTACCAGGGTTAGTGACGAGAACAAGACCATCAGCGCCTCACCCAACGATTCCCTGGGCGGAGTGGCCTGCAACAGCAGCGTGCTCGCCGCCACGGAGACCAAAGCTGCCGTGAAACCGATCTCGCGCGCGCGCCGCCGGGCCACTGCCGTGAGTATGCCGGCCAGCCATGGAACTCCGACCGCGACGGCAATAAGAAGCCACGGCGGCTGGCTCCTCATCCGATGCTCCCTGGGCGGGCGTTCCCGTGAATGGAAACCGATGCTTCTTTCCGATGATCTTTCGGCCGCTCAATTCCTATATAGTCAAGCCTTGCGAGTAGCCTGGAAAGCCGCATCAGCGGGTAAACGACCCAACGATCGAGGATTGTGTCCAGATGGCCGCGGTCGAGCGACCACCGGTAGAGCCACAACTGCACCTTCTCCGGAAACAGGTCTTCGAGGTACTGACCAGTCGGCGAGAGCTCGCCGCCCATGGCGGAGTGCATCTTGTGATAGTCGTGAAGCATCGACGGTGCCCGCAGAAACTGTAGGGTCCTGACCGTTGCGTGTCCGAGAATGTGCATCACCGCGATCGCTTTCCAGCCGATTCCGATCTCCACAAAAATGACGCCCACCTGCGTCAGTGACGCGTATGCCAGCGAGGTTTTCGCATCGGCGCTGGCTCGGCCCACCATAGTGCCGTGAATGGCAGTCGCCAACCCGACAACTATTACCAGGGCCGAAGCCAATACGGAACTGGCGAGCATGGGTTGCACGCGAAGCAGGAGATATGCGCCAGCGTGAATCGAGATGGCACCATAAAAAATGGCACTCGAAGGCGTGGGGCCTTCCATAGCGCGTGGCAGCCAACCCGAGAACGGGACCTGTGCGGCCTTGCCGGCGGCCGCGAGCAACAAAAGCAGGCAGACAACGGCCGACTGGAGGCCGGTCAGTCTGGGGAGGCCCTGGTCAAACGAGGCGGTTCCGGCCCAGTGATGCATGGCGAACACGGCCACCAATAATCCGATATCGCAAGCACGATAAATAGCGAAGACGCGGAGCGCGTTCTCGACAGGAGGCGTGCGCTGCTGGAAGAAGGCAATCAGTAGTATCGAGGTGATCCCCACGATTTCCCAACCCGCCACCAGCAGATCGAACGAACCGGCGCTGAAGGCAAGCAAGGATCCGAACGCGAAAAGGTGTAATAGCAGGAAGAACCGGAGGAATCCGCGCTCCCGATGCAGGTAGGTCGCCGAGAATCGTCCAATCAATCCGACCAGCACAACCGTCATCCCCAAGAAGGGCAGCGAGAGGCGGTCGGCGAGGAGAACGAGCGGGAAGTGATACTCCTGCACGGTGAACCAGTTGCCGAAGGTGACTGACACGGACGGGGCGCCCGTGGCTGCCAGTCCCCAGAGAATCATGGCCAGCGCCAGAATAGAGGCGGAGAACGTGACGCCGGTGAGATTGGAAATAAGTCGCTCCGACGGAGCCCAGCCCGCCAGCCACACCAGCGCCAACAGGGCGAAAATCACGCCGGGCGCCAGCACCACAAACACCAGCAGGATTTGCGAATAGTCCACGCTTACCGGCCTCCCGCTCCGGCCTGAATCCAGGCCATGGGGAGATGCTCAATTTTGCCGCCGTACCACTCGGTGGAGGAGAAGGCGACCGGCAGCCGTTCTACGGCCCCATCGAACGCCTCAAAGCCGTGGTTCCTGTGGACGTGAACACGGCCCGTTTCCGGGTCGATTGTAGCGAGGCGGATCCAACGATTCTCGACCATCTGCCGGATCGGGGGGCTGGCGTTTACCACGCTCATGAGGCGTTCCGGCGCCGTTTCGATCACGAAGAGCATGCGGACGGGCTCGTGGATCTCTACCATCTGCCAAGGCAATCCAGTTCGCAGGTCGCTCGCATGGCCGTCCATCACGCCGACCAGCCCCGCTACGTTGTGAGGGAGTTTGGTACCGCATCCGTAGTGATCGTTATCGACGAAGGAGAAGTAATACTCGAGACTGATGCCAGCGCAGACGGGAATGACGGCGGCCAGCACAGCGGCGAGGCCCTGGTCTCCGGGGTTCTCGGTGGCGTCATAGGAGGCCAAGAACGCCCGGCGGTCGAGAAACAGCCCTCGCGTCAGGCTGCGCCGGCCCACGATGCACACGGCATTGGTGCAATGCCCGTATTCGGGGCGGGGCTCCGCCAGGTGCTCGCTGCGCTCTTCGACATGGCGAAGGGCGATGTCCGGCGAAGCGTCTTTGGGACACGATTCGAACCGCCGCGCGCGCTCATGGGCATTCCGCGCTCTGGCTTTTTCGAGCGACTCCTGAATGCGACTCAGGTCGTTCAGGTGCGTGGCCGGAACAACGTCAAGGTCGTAGAGTTCTACGTCGTCGCTGCAAGTGTCGTGATAGCCTCCGATGAACCAGGTGTCGGGGGGAATGTCGATGCCGAGTCCGCGCAAGCTCGTTCGGACTTCGGGCCGGTTGGCCATGGCCGCAAAGAGCCGCGCGTTAGGGCCGCCGCGACGCCCGCCGCACGCTCCACAGTCGTGGGCCGATTCGTGCGGGTTGTTCAGACTGGTCGATCCGTGCCCGAGGACCACGACGAGGCGGGCGAACCGCGTCAAACCCGCCGGGCGCAAAACGCTCGCCACTCTTTCCGTTTTTTCCGCGGGCGCGAATCCCGTCAACAAACCGGTCATGGCGTCTTGCGACTGCGCCGTGTTGCGCATTAGCGCCAGCTCCGTTCGCGGCTCAGGGAGGAATGCCTTGTTCATCCACTCACGCAGCTGTGCGTAGCGCCTCGGCGCCAACAAATGGCCGATTAGAGGAACTGCCGAGAGCAAACCCAAGGCCGTGGTGGAAAGCCAGCCGCGCATGAGCGTCCGTGACGATACAAACGAGTTGCGCGCGAGCAATCCCAGAAGGCGGCGCCGCCACCGGCGCGTCTCCAGCAGTTCGCGGTCTTCCGCCCTGGGCTGTTCCCGGACTGCGTGCCGGGGCTTCAACACTACCGGAGAGAAGGCCGCGCCGTGCGGATCGTCGATTCCCTTGTAGTCGACGGCCACGCCGAAGTACCCCGCTGAGCTGAAGGTCTCCACCGCCGCATCGACCTCTTCAAGTGCGCGGCGCATGGATTCCTCACGTTCGTCGATGCAGAAAAATACCTGAGCGGCGGGCCTGGCCTCAGGTTCCGACAGGCCCCGGTAGTGCCGATGGCTAGCCAGACCGCGCAGAATTTCCCGTTCATGCCACCGTTCGTAGGCGAGATGGAGGATGCGGCGGCGCTCCACCCCGTTGCAGCTTTTCACTTCGCTCACAAAAGCGGCCCACTCGGCTTCGGGAAGGCGGGTCACTTCGTCAGCGGAAAGTGACACGACGCGCGCTGCGTCATAGACGCGGGCGGCTCGGCTAAGACGACGCTTCTCCTGCGTCTTGAGCGGGCTCTCCTGAGGTACGGTCTCGGCGGCGCCCTCGCGCGAGGCGACGCGTGCCATGGTCAGCCGCACGGCCAGAAAGTCCATGAGCGAGCATGGCACGGCTTCATGCGGCGCCAGGCTGGGGTCCTCCTCAAGCCGGCGCATCAAGCCTGCCCATCCGGGCAGAGCCAGCAACTCGGCCTGAAGCGCAGCATCCCAATCGGCCTCGGCAAAATAAAGCGTGTCGAGGTAGTCCAAGACGGCGTCCATGGCCGAAAAGGAGAAGTACTCCTGCCGTTCGAGCTCTTCGTCCAATCCCGTTAAATAGCGCGGAAAGATACCGCCGCGGCGTGCGAACAGCGTGCGGACGCTGATATAAAAACCCTTCTCCCGGTTGGGCATTGGCCAATACGCCATGCCTTGATCCAGAAACACCGAGCACAACCGGATCAGCCACGGATGAATAATCTCGTCTACGGGGCGAGGCGTCGCGGGCTCCTCCTCAGGAGCGATCATGCGAGCAAAGCAAGCGTCGAATAACGCGCGCAGGGCCGGCTGCCGGAAATCTCTCGCCAAATCGCCCTGCTCGGCGCGCCAGAGGATTGTGGCGGCGTCAAACTCGCGCACCCCGGGCGTGATCATAGCCCGGCGAAGCGAGTGTCGGCTCAGCCTGGGGAAGATGGTGGCGTCCGGCTCGTGATCGAGTACGGCATCAATATCCTCCACGTGGATCCGGCCACCGGCCAGTTCGGACCGGTAGGCCGCTTCAGCCATATACGGCTCAGCGCCGAACAGATTCGCGGCCTCGATCACAGCCTGTTCGAAAGGCCGATCCTCGAATGCGTGCAGTGTGTTGTGGTGGACGAACACGCCGATCGGACCCTGGCGTGGAAGCACGTGCGCAGCGTGTTCGACCGCCTGGCGCAATTTGTCCAGTCGCGGTGGCGGCGAATGATCGTGGCTGATCAAACCGCTACAGCCTCACCCGTTGAGGCGCGTGCGCTCGCGTTCCGGCTAGATTTCTGTATTGGCCCGGGCTGCGATCGCTCCGCTCTGGCGGCGTGGCGGATCACCGTCCCCGCCTCTCTGTTTTGACCTCATCGAGCATCTGCACAGCCTCCTTCAGATTCGACTGGAAATAGCGCCGCATAATATCCAGCACCTCCACAAGGACGGGGTTACGCACAGAGTAGAAGACCTGATTGCCTTCCTTCCGATTGGTTAGGATCTGCCTGTTTCGCAGGATTGCCAAATGTTGCGAAACGTTGGCTTGTTCGATGCCAAGGCGCTCTTGGATAACGCCGGCAGAAAGCTCGCCATCGCGCAACAACTCCACAATGGCAATCCTCGTGGGGTGGCCGAGTGCCTGGAAGACGCCAGCCTTGTACGACCGAAGAAGATGCTGCATCTAATGTTAAGAATATTCGATTTTAGGAATATAATCAACTACCCACCCGACACTGCGCGCGGCGGCCGGCTGAGCTTGCGCATTAGTAACGGCCAGCAGACCACCGGCGGCTGCCGGCCCCAGCTCCAACCAATTGTACCTAGAGAACTCATCGTTGAACTGAGTCATAGCATCTGCGTGAAAGGTTAGCATGATGCGCGCGGTCCGCGTGCTGGCCGCAGAAGGGGTCACGTATTAACGGAGCATTCCAGCCCGGAAACGGCCCCCGATCAGCGCGCGGGATGGTAGCCGGGGACGAGTGAAGCCTGCCACAACAGCTGATCCGGCAACATCGGTGATTCTGTCAACGATCCCACAAGTTGCCCATGTACTACCTTGCCGGGGTGATCAGGGCCTCGATGTTCAGAGCATGGTTAAGTCGACCTTTTAAATCACACACCGGCCAAGTAGATGGAAAGACCTGCTCGTCTCACACCGTCGCGTTCTGCGCGGCGTGGTCCCCATTTCCGGCCCCGAAGGTTTACAATCGGAGGACGTTATGCCCGACCTACGATTGACGGAGCTCGTTCAGCGGGTGGACCAGGACAAGCTCGTGATTCCCGAGTTTCAACGAGGATTCAAGTGGCAGACTCCGGACATCCGCAAGCTGCTGGAGTCTTTGCTTCTTGACTTCCCTATAGGCGCAGCACTGTTCTGGCGGACGCAGCGTACGATGCTGGAGTTTCGTCGTATCGAGGATGTGCAATTTTCCGATGGGGATGCCGAGGATGACACTGCTCCTGAGGCGCATGACGAGTTGAAGGCCGAAGAAATCGACTTCATCCTTGACGGACAACAGAGAATTACCTCGATCTACAAGCTATTCCCGGAAGTCCTCTCACCAACCGAGCACGAACTCGATTCCCGATTCAAGGGGCTACGTTTTTTTCTTGATCTAGAAAAACTCGGGTTGCCGCGCGGGCTTGACGACCTTCACAACAAGGATTTCAGCCGCTACCAGGACCCAGATGTAGTTGCATCGGCGATCGTCGAGAAACGCCATTCGGACCTGAGAAAGGAGTATCGAAGTGTTAGTGGAAACAAGGCTCCACAACGTCTAAACGACGAAAATATCCTCCTGATATGCCAACGAAGGCGGTGGCTGCCGCTGACACGTGCCTTCCTTGAAAACAAGCAGTCGCACTTCTTGAGATTGCGTCGCGACGTTGAGGCCGAACTCAAGAGTAAGGTTGACGCGCATTCGGCTCCCGAGTCGCGAGATGACCGTTTGGCTCTCGTTGACAGCGGTCTGGACCGGTGGGCGGACTGGTTCACATCGGTTTTCCAAGCTACCCTGAACTCAAAGTCGCTAACTTGCCTGATTCACGGAAATGATCAGCCTGAGGGGCTGGCACGTATATTCGAAACGATCAACAGTACCGGATTGAGTCTGTCTGTGTTCGACCTTCTCGTCGCTCGTTTGGGTACTTGGAAGACGCTGCAGAATGAAACAGCCAATCTCAGAAAGCTGGTGCTGGCCAGTGTTGACAGGCCTCTGCTTCAAAAGTTCGATGATGAACGGTCACTTGGTGGTACTGCCAGCCAGCAGCTCCCCAGACTCATGGCGCTTCGCGCTGGTATAGAGCTAAAGAAGGGAGAAATCCTGAAGGCCAAGAAGACGGCATTTCTCGATGTTGTTGGAGATGCCGGTATTGGACTGAACTGCGCACTATCAACTCTGACCGTCCACATGGGAGTCATCGACGACTCCTATCTGCCATTCAAGGACTTGATAGCCCTGATCGGGGCGACCTATTCGAATCGCTGGGATGAAATAAAGGATCGCGCGATTGCCTTCCTTTGGATGATTTGTCTGGTGGAAGACTGGGACAGTAGCACGAACGACAGGACCAAAGCGGCGTTCAAACAGCTTACAGACTTGCTCAACGGACAATTGGTACCGAATATGGTCATTAAGAGGTTGGAAGAAGGTTTCCCGGACTTTGAGCAAGTTCGCGACGCGACTTCTAAAGCAAGCATTATTTTCAGAACCCTGATGGCATTCAATCTCGCACGGCGAGGCGTCGACTGGGCAGGTTGCGCTAGGTCGGCCACTGAAACGCAGGAAGATCACCACATCTTTCCAAGAGACTGGCTCCTGAATAACCGCGTCCAAGCGGAAGACAAACAGACTTGGGCTGCACTGCGAGATTCAGTACTAAACCGTATCTTTGTTTCGAGAAAAGCAAACTCAGATGCACGGGCGCAGACTCCTCCAAGCTATCTCGGCAAATTGACCGCACCAGAGCGTCGGCTACTACAGATCCCGGAATCGTTCCTTGGCCCGTTGAAGACACCCATCACGGGCGAACTATTCAGCGCGTTCTTGAAAGATCGCTATGAGTTGATAAGGGAAGACTTTGTTGACTATGTGCGCCAGGGTGTGTCGTCTGCGGTGGCCAGCTAGCCCAATATTTCCGCTTGCCGCACGCCTGTGTCGTCTCTAAGATTCCAGGCGTGAGCTTTCTGACTACCTTATCCGGTGTAATTTGTCCAATCAGGCCAGGATGATTTCAATTCATATGGACTGGCAACGCACTCCTCGTAGAAGTGGAGAAATGGCGGATGCCTGCTGGTCAAAGAGACTGGACTGAGAAGCTGTAGAACATCCGGTTAACCTTAATACGTCACCAGCCTGCTATTGAGTATTGCATAATATAGTGACATTCCTGACTGTGTGTGCTACCGTTGGCCCATGGGGAATCCGGCGGGAGTACGACGGGACTTTCAAGCGCTGGAGCAGCGGCGCTTGCGGGCGGCGCGGTTGCTGAAGCAGGGAGTACATCAGTCCGAAGTGGCGCGGCAAGTCAGGGCACATCGGCAGTCGGTCAGCCGCTGGGCCCAACAGCTAGAGGCAGCCGGGCTGTCCGGTTTGCGGAAAGCGGGGCGCGCCGGACGCAAACCTCGGCTGCGTGTGGAAGATCTGAATAAGATCGAGCGCGGGCTGAAGCGTGGGCCGGAAGCTCTGGGCTACGAAACCGGTTTGTGGACGGCGTGGCGGGTGGCGCACCTGATCGAGGAAGAATGCGGGGTCCGCTACCATGCCTCGCAGGCTTGGCGCATCCTGCGTCAGCTGGGATGGAGCTGTCAGCGCCCCACTGGGCGGGCGCTAGAGCGAGATGAAGAGAAGATCCGGGTGTGGAAACAAAAGCGCTGGCCGGAGTTAAAAAAAAAGCCAAAAACGAAGGCCGGACGATCGTCTTCATTGACGAGAGCGGACTGAGCGAGCGCCCGCACCGCTGCCGCACTTGGGCGCCGAGGGGACAGACGCCGGTGCTGCAATATCACTTCAACTGGAAGATGCTGTCGGCGATGGCGGGGGTGACGTGGTGGAACTTCTACTTTCGGCTGTTTCCTGGAGCGATCCGCAGCCCACAGATCATCGAGTTTCTCTCACATTTGCTGCGCCACATTCCGGGCAAGCTGCTGATCGTCTGGGACGGGTTGCCCGGTCACCGCAGCCGCATGGTATGGGACTTCGTGCACCAGCAACGTGGCCGACTCTGGTTGGAGTTCTTGCCTGCCTATGCCCCGGAACTAAACCCCGTGGAGTATCTGTGGTCGCACTGGAAGCAGCACGAGTTACCCAACTTCTGCCCCACGACTTTCGGGCAGCTGAGCCATCATGCGCGTCAGGCGCTTCGTCGTATGCGCAAGCGGCCTACCCTGGTGATCGCCTTCTGGCAGCAGGCCGACCTGTTTCCGATGTAAGTGTAGTTATGCAGATTTTCAATGATTACCGATCCTTAATGGCCCATCTCTTAGGGGGATCAATAGTATGAAGAAGATGCTCATCCTTGCTGTCACGCTCTTCGCTCTGTCCGCGTTGGCCCAAGACAAGCCCGTCAAGGCCGCAGAGGAACAGAAACTGCCGCAGCAGCTGTCGGTCGAGAAGTGGTTCGTCGGGGGCTGGATCTGCGAGGGCACACAACATGCCTCGCGGATAGGGCCTGGGGCGAAGTTCACCGATCGGTTCAGTTTTAACATGACGCTACGCGGCTCATGGCTCATCTACCAAATCGATCAGTTGAAAGGGCCAGTGAAGGGCAAACAAACTCTGATCGGATCGAGTACCTGGGACGCCAACGCCAAGGTGCACGTCCGCCGGGACATGAACATAGGCGGCTCACGGGTGGACGTGACCTCGCCCGGATGGGACGGCGACAAGCTCATCTATACGGGTTACATGATCATTGGCGCGGAGAAGCTGCCCGTCAAGCACACCCTGACGAAGAAAGGCGATGCGGCCTACGATGCGTATCTCGAAGTGACTGGCGCGGACGGCAAGCCGGCGATGTGGGAAGAGGAGAGCTGCAAGAAGGTCAGCGGCGCAAGAGCAATGACGCCCCATCCCTAAACTATGTGACCGTACTCAAAAGGAAAATCCCGACTCATAGCGGTTGGTCGCGCACTACCGTCTCATGCGCGGCCATCAGCCACTTGCCGTTCACTTTCCTCAGCACTATTAGAATGCGCCCATCGACCGTCACACCGGCGTTGGTCGCCTGGTAGGTGCCCGCACAATAGGCGAGGTCCCCGGTGTAGTAGAGCGTCAGCGGCTTGATGAAATCGATGTACCCGCCCGCCTTGATGCCGCGTTCCCAATAAGCCTCGATCGCCTGGCTCCCGTGCGCCAGGATGTGTGCCGAGAGATAGTAGCCGTCGTCGGTGTACAAAGCCGCGACTTTCGCCGCGTCCCCGGCGTTATAGAACCTGATCCAGTCTTCCGAGACCTGCCGGATGGCCGCCTCGTCGGCGCTCATCGACCGCTCGCGCACTTCAGGCTTCGGTGCGGCCGTCTGCGGCGCGGCCATGGGCAAGACCATGCACAATGCAGCAAACAATACGAAGGCTCTTTTCATGGCCGCACGATAGCACAGGAAGCCAGAAGTGTCACTATATTCTTCAATCCTCAATAAGTTACTAAGTTACTCTAATGTTCCTAACAGTACAAATGTATCGCAGCTTGGCAAATAAACGTGCAACAGGCCCGATCTGGCACGCTCGTCGGCAGTGGGTCAGTCTGAATCCACAGGTGAGGCTCAACAGCAGCCGCAAGCTTTACCGTGCCAGACTGCACGACCTTCCTTCACGAGCAACGGTACGGCCACTAGGGCGGCAAGTGAATCAAACCAAGCGATATGGAAAAGCGCGTTCATCGCCAGGCCAGCGAGAGAAATAACGGCCAGATAAGCACACGTGGCCGATTGCATTGCGTCGGCTGCGAGAGCGGCATTGTTGCTGCGGCGTGCTTCCCGGCGCTTCAGCTCAGCCAAACCAGGCATCACGATCAGAGCAACCACGGTGATTCCGATACCGAGGCGGCTTGTTTCAGGGTGCAGGTGCAACGCCAAAGAACCAATTGCCATGACACAGACAACAAGAGCAAGAGCGAACAGTAGAGCACCAGCAGCACGAGCGGCGTTTCGCTCGGAGATGGAAACTTGAGGCAGAAACTGCAAAAGAACCACTCCCGCGGACAATAGCTCCACGAAGCTATCGGAGCCGAATGCGAGCATTGCGGGGCTATGTGCCGCCGCTGCCGCATAGAGTGACAGGCCGCACTCGACGAGCATCCAAATGAGGGTGATTCCCTGAAGCCAGAACACTGCATTGGAGCGGCGCACCGGTGCGCAAGTAACGGTACTGGACTTGGAAAGCTGGATGTCGATCTGGACAAACTCGCCCATGTTTGCTTCCTAGAGCATAGCTCCTGATTCGTTGGGGGTGGATTTCAAACTACCCAATCGTCCGGATTCTCCGCGCGGTTCTCGGAAAAGTCGAGCTTTCACGGGACAAAAAAACAATAGTGCCTGCGTTCAGGTGGCATCGACGCCGGGGTGTGCCGGGGTACCCCTGGACAACTCAATCGTGCGGTGGAATTCGCCTACTTGGTTCTCGCGACACCTAACCGCGCGTCGAAAGATACTTGCAGATTCCTCTTGTACCTTAGGCCGGTAAGCTCTGTTCTGGGGCTGGTTCTAGTGATCGATTCTTAAAGCGAATCGAACACTAGAATTCTCAACCTCTGCGTCGGCGGTAAGTGTCTGTCAACAAGGGCATGAGAACTGCCCCGCCGCCATCCGGTCACCGTCCCCGCCTCACAACCCAAAGCACAGAATATTCGGCCCCGCCGCCACCGCAACGTACTGCTCCCCCTTGACCTCGAACGTCATAGGCGATGCCTTCATCCGCACATTCGTCTCAAACCGCCACAGCGCCTTGCCATCCCGCTCATCCACTGCCTCGAATCCGCCGTTCGGCTTCCCGTAGATAACTATGCCGCCGGCCGTCGCCAGCACTCCCGACCACGTCTTCGCCTTTGCCGCCCCTGGCTGCGGCACCTCCCAAACGATCTTCCCCGTCTCGATATTCAGCGCACGCAGAAACCGCTGTCCCGTCTGGTCCGGATAACCCTGCGGGTTTCCTGTGCATTCCTCCAGGGCAAGGAAGTAGAACAGCCGGGTCACCGGGCTGAACGCCGCCGAGCTCCAGTTCGTGGCATCATCCGGGCATCCCTTCGGGTCTGTCACACGAGGCCGTCCATCCACCCCGATCCCCGTCGCCCAATCCACTCTCCGCAGGAGCGGCTTGGCCAGCAGCAGCTCTCCGTTGATCCGGTCTAGCACATAGAAGAAACCATTCCGGTCCGCATGCAGGAGTAACTTCCGCGGTTCCCCGCCATACGCCGTATCCACTAGCACCGGCGGCTCCGTCGCGTCGCGGTCGCTCAGGTCGTGCGGCGTGAACTGGTAATGCCACTTCAGCTCGCCGGTGTGCGGGTCCAATGCCAAGATGCAGTTCGTGAACAGATTGTCTCCGCCCCGATCCGCATCGTCGTCATCCGGGAAAGGATTCCCCGTCGGCCAGTACAACGTATCCGTCGCCTCGTCATAGGAGCCGGTCAGCCAGGTCGATCCGCCTCCCCGCAGCGGCTCGCTCCCCTGCCAGGTCTCCGATCCCCGCTCGCCCTTCCGCGGTACCGTCCAGTGCCGCCAAAGCAACTCCCCAGTCTCCGCTCTGTAGCCGGCGATAAATCCACGGATCCCCTCGTCCGCCCCCGAAACCCCCGCAATCACGGTGTCGTGTACCACCAGCGGAGCCATCGTCCCTCCATAATGTTGCGGCTCCTCAGGCGTCGTCTTCTCCCACACCAGCTCGCCAGTCGCGCGGTCTAGGGCCAGCAGGTGCGCGTTGTCTGTCAGGTAAAACACCTTGTCATCGCGGATCGCCACTCCGCGATTCGTCCCAAGCGCCGCATCGCCGTCCAGTCCCCAAGTCTGCGGCCGCGAGTACTTCCAAATCTGGTTTCCGGTCAAAGCGTCAATCGCAAACACCTGGTTCGGTCCCGTGACGTACATCACCCCACCGGCTTCCAGCGGCGTCACTTCCAGTCCGTAGTAAGGAATCGGAAAGACCCATTTCAGACGCAGCGCGCCGACATTCCCCCTGTGGATCTGCTTCAACTCGCTATACCGGTTCGCGCTCAACTTCCCGTTGTAAGTGAGCCAGTCCCCCGGCTTCGGCTTCCCCCACGTGACCCGTTTCCCAGCGACCGGCCTAACGGTCACCCTCGCGTTCAAGTTCCGCACGTAACTGGCGACAGCATCCAATTCATCCGACGGCAGATCGAACGTCGGCATCCCCGAGTTCGGAAATCCTCGCTGCACCACGCCCCGCAACTGCTCCACCGACTGCCCGCTCAGCCGCGGATTCCCCACGAGGCCCGGCCCCTTGCCGGTCCCCCGAGCGTCGCTCCCATGACACCCCGCGCACCGCTCACTGAACACCTTCTTCCCATCCGCAGCCCACACTGCTGCCGGAAGAAGAAGAACCGCCGCCAATCTTGTAGTCTTCAAGATCAATCCCCTCGGATCCCGGATAATCCCCAGTTTCCATGGGCGGGAGTATACACCAAGGCGCCGAAGCCCGGCCCGCTCCGGGGTACGTCCGGAATTTGTCCCTAGCGGCCGTCGAACGGCTAGTCGACCGAGCCAACGCCAGCGCCACAGAATGTTGATCTTTGCAGTCCGGATGATTGTCTAATTATTTTTGCAAATATTTTTTCAAATGGAACCCGGTGAGACCGACCGTCATAAAAAAGGGCGCCCACACTGGTACCGCCACCCCCTGTGCCTTCCCACAAGCCCGAATCGTACACGGTGACGAGGTCATTCAGTAGCTCAGTGGGTGCATTATCAACTCAGATCGACGGCTGTGGTTCTTAGAGCAACGCTAGCAAGCGTGATGCGGAGTTACTCCGTCGTGTAAGTAGCCGTTCACGAGCGACTAACTCACATAGATCACTCGTCCGAGTGCGCACTAATTGGGGGCTAACAGGAATTTCTCTTGACTGCGCGGTGAGGGCTGCCCTAAGATCGATTTGCAATCGGAACCGGCGAACGTCGTGAGCGCTCGCCGATTCCTAAATCCAACACTGTGAGGTGTCACAAATGTCAGACCTGTCCATATCGTGGCAGAAGCTCCTCCACGACGCAATCAACCAACCTGGCGCGATTCACGAAGCCTATTCGCGCTTCCACAACTACTCCGTCGGCAATCAACTATTGGCGCTAATGCAGTGCCAAGCGCGCGGTTTGCAACCCGGCCCTATCGCCACGTTCATGCGGTGGAAGGAACTCGGCCGGCACGTCTGCAAGGGTGAGAAAGCAATCACGCTCTGCATGCCGGTCACCTGCAAGGCGAAGCGTATGACGGCGGACGAACAAGGGAACGAGACCGAGCAGGAGACCGCGTTTACCCGGTTCGTTTACCGCAACAACTGGTTTGTGCTGTCGCAAACCGAAGGCGCCGAATACAAGCCGGAAACACTGCCAGATTGGGACGAGTCCCGAACCCTTGCAGCGCTGAGCATCGAACGTATTCCGTTTGATGTCCTTGACGGCAACACCCAAGGCTACGCAACCGCTCGCAAGGTTGCAGTCTCGCCAGTTGCAGCAATGCCCCACAAGACGCTGTTCCATGAACTGGCCCACGTGGTTCTGAGCCACACTGCCGAAGGCAATCTCAACGACGGCAGCGAACACACACCGCGAAACCTTCGCGAGGTAGAGGCGGAATCGGTCGCGCTGCTCTGCTGTGAGTCGCTGGGGTTAGCGGGTGCCGAATTCTCTCGCGGCTACATCCAATCGTGGGGCAGAGAGATTCCCGAGCGTTCCGCCCAGAAGATATTCCACGCTGCGGACCAAATCCTCAAAGCGGGAGTGCGCCAATGATCCGTTGGCCTGATTATAGAGAAGCCGTCGCTTGGCTCAAGGCGAATGCGCAAGGCCCCACGGGTTTCTACCTTTGGGGCAGCATCTACGGGCGCCGTGCCTTATGGGACGGTTCCGGATGGCGATGGCTCACGGATGAAGAGCAGCGCAACGTAGCTGAGGTGGCAGCATGACAGGCCGATACCTGATCCACACTCCGCTCGCCAGTTGGCAGGACGAAAAACGGTTTGAGACGAACTGGCACAAGTTCATTGCCCTGTGCCGATCCCTGGACCGGGACGGGCTTACGTATGAGGTGCAGTTCAATCTGAAAGGCGACGACCTGCACGTGCTCATTACGGCGTGCGGGACAGCGAAACCGCAGTAGCATTCGGCGTCACGTACGTTTACCCTGCCGCCCCCACTGCCCGCGCAACGCTGCCGCGAGCGGGTGCTGGAGATCGAATGGTTCCTGCCGGATAATGCCGGCCGGCGGGATAGCGATACCTCGTACTGGCGCCGTCGGCAGGACCGGTATCAGGAATTGTCCCAAATGGCCGAAGAGCAGCTCCGGGCCGAACTGGAGTACTGGCGCGAACTGGAACTGCTCAGCGGACAAAGGGAACATTTCAAACCGGGCCGGACGGATGAAACCGCGTTTGCGGATGACGAGGTGGCGGCATGAAACCCACTCCTCAAAAGCTCCGCGTCTACGACGCCCTACACTCGCTCAACCAGGGCTTCGAGAATGTCCTGGCAGATCTGGGGCGGCTTCAGCGGTTTCCTTTCTTCCGTCGCAAACTCCTGCGCCACTTCCAAGTAGTAGTCGAAGAGACGCGGGCGTGGGCCAATTTCGAGCTCGTCGAGGCCATGCATAGCCGGGAGCAGGACGACTGGACACGGTTTGGCCGCCTACGCCACCAGTGGGAAAAGCGGTACAGAGACCCCGACGACGTGCTGATTGAAGCTGAGCAGCGCAAGCGGGAACTGCGGACGGCTGCTGCCAGGCGCCGCGCAAAGAGCAGCAGGGGAAGCAAGCCATGACTGATCGCCGGCACTTCTGGGATGGCCTGATGTTTGGCTTCACGGCATCGTTGACGCTGTGGGCGGATCTGCCAGTGGTGGAAGTGGCCATGGTCATGGTGGTGATGCTCGGCGCTGCGCTGGCGCTGGGGGCTGACCAATGAGGGCCGCTCTCTACGCTCGCGTTAGCACAGCGGATCAACACAACGCGATTCAAGTCTGGGAATTGACAGAGTACATCCAGCGCCGGGGCTGGGAACTCGCCGCCACCTACCAGGATCAAATCAGTGGCGCGAAGGCTAGCAGGCCGGGACTCGATCGGCTGATGGCGGATGCCCGTCAGCGCCGGTTTGATGTCGTGCTCGTCTGGAAGCTGGACCGCTTTGGCAGATCACTCGTGGATTGTGTGAGCGGGATTCAGGAATTGGCCAGCTTGGGCGTGCGGTTTATCGCCACGTCGCAGGGGCTTGATACCGACGAATCCAACCCCGCCAGCAAACTCCTCCTGCACATCCTCGCTGCGGTGGCGCAGTTTGAGCGGGAACTGATCCGGGAGCGCACTTTGCTAGGGCTTCGCCTTGCCAAAGCCAACGGTAAGCATGTTGGCCGACCGAAGCGGGTGTTTCGCCGGGATGAGGTGGTGCGGCTGCGGGAAGACGGCCAGAGTTGGCGCGCTATTGCTTCGCAGCTTGGCATTCCGGTGATGACGGCGCTGGATGCGTACCGGGAGTGTACGGAAACTGTGGCCAAGAATGGCACTGGCCAGCGCGGGAAAACAAACGGCAAATCACGTCGCGTGTGAGGTGTACGAATCCCTTCGGTTGTCGTACGCTTTTACTCACTTAACGCTAAGGACGCGAAGCCGGAGGCCCGTTGAGGATCGACCCTCAGTGGGCGTTTGACGGTTGAGCGTGGTGGTTCAGAATGTCGGTCGGCACAGTCACCCGGACATTTCCGGTTAGTCTGATCTCGCCGGTATCATGATTCCACTCCATTTCGTCGGCGGTTATAGCGAGTATTTTGGTCTGGATCAGCGGGCTAGGGAACGTCTCAAGAGATCCATGCCTATCGGGACGCCCGTGAACGATGCGGAGTGGCACGTCGGCACGGATGGAGTCAAACGGGACCAGTTGATACTCGGCTTCCCGATCCTGGACCCAGCTTCGGTCCTGCCCCAGAAGGGCGAAGCACAGTACTGCCAGCAAAAGCGGCCATTTTTTCATGGTGATCCTCCAGCACGGCCATTGTACTGCTATGGTGCACTCGATCCGAAGGGGCCAAAAACCCTGCCGAAATTCAGCCTGCAAATCCAGCAGTATCAGTTCCCGGAGATGCCGGTTTGTAGGGTGCCAGAAGTAGTTGTTTATGGCCCCCGCTATCAATCGCTGCGTGCCCAGCAATGGGACCGATTCCCCTATTTCCCCGTAGCATGGTGGTCGTAACTGATGACCCGAGTAATCTTCCACGCGCCGTCTTTGTATTGCCACAAATGAATGAACCGCCCCTCGCCAACTGACTCCGTGTCTTCATGTCCAGGATGGTGGAAGCGGTGGACACCCATCTCAACTGCGCCGTAGCCCTTCATGGGAAAAACCTGTAACGTTCCCTGAACGAGTTCTCGCGTCACTTTGCCGCAGATGTTTTTTCGTACGCTGTCGGTCAATGCTGCCTTGCCGAGGGTTACGCCGCCCTGGTCGTGATAGAACTCCACATCGTCGGAGAAGAACGCCGCGAACTTCTTTAAATCGCAACGGTTGTAGGAATCGAATAGGGCGGTATCGAGGGATGCGACGACCCCGTTAAGCTCTTCCTGAGACTTAATGCTCTCCAGAGGCTGTGCGCGGATGGAGCACAAGCAAAATGCCGGGACTAGCAACGCCAGTTTTGGCACGGTGAACAATCTGTTCATGAGTCCTCCCAAGCTTTTGCGAACACGGATTGCAGTCCGGGATACGCAACTCAGGCAGAAAGAGTTCCGTGCCTTTCCAAACTCCCGGCGAAACCACCGCCAGAAACCCGTTGCCGTGTTTGAGGTGTGGGGGGGGGCCGTTTTGCCCTTCCAAAAGGTGAAGATTTTGGAATGGCTGGAAACTATGGCCACCCACCCGCAGCAAAGTGTGCGGGCTGCGCAGGACGTGCCTTTGGCCCGTGCTCCGGCAGAGCGGCACTCCGGCGTTGACTGCTGCCACTACGCCGCAGCGTTGACCAGAGCCGCCTCATGGTCCTTATCCGGCAGGACCATGTTGAGAACAGGTGCAGGCTTGGCAGGATGATCCAATTGCCGGAGTACGGCTTCAATCGCCCACTTTCGCCGGCACAGTCCGAGGCCAGCGTCGTATCCTCCGATCCCGCCAGACTGGCCCAAGTCCCGGATCACCTTGCTGTGCGCTGACGAGAGTGCCATGCGGACTTCCTCTACTTCGTCGGCATTGAGCTTCAGGACCATAGCGTCGTCCCGTTCCAGGAGCCACTTTGGTGCTCCGGGAAACTTCCTCTTCCCACTTGAGGAGACGGTGGAGCGCCGACCGCGAGTGTCAGTTTTTGTAAATACACCTGCTGGCCCCGACCTGAGGCTTGCGCAACCCAGGCTTCGGATCGGCGGGGCGGAAAACAAAGGCAGGAGGTGGGATCATGGCCGAAAAGAAAACCGCCAAGTGGTTCGCGAGCTGCCGAGTACGTGGCACGCCGACTGCGAGCCGTTTGCGTGGTCCGGGTTTCGCAGAAGGGCCAGAATGCGAAGTTCAGAACCCCAATCGGGAGGTGAAACGGCATGATCGGTATCGAAAACGGCGAGGATTTCGCAGGTGCAAACGCAAGTGCGAAACTCGTTCGGGCCATCTCGAACTTGGTTCGACGCGCCCGGCTGGACAATGAAGCCTTCCGCCGGGTCTGTACTCAGGTGCGCAAGGAAATCGGCTTGCGCAGATCGCGCCGCTCGCGTTTCTACACGGCGGTGCGGGTTTCAGAGTTGGTCAACATCGCGGTGGACGATATCGACCTCGACGGGTGCAAGATTTTCATCGAGCGCGGCAAGGGGGACAAGGACCGGTACATCCTGTTTCCCGAGGCGTTCCGACTGATCCTGAAATCGCACCTTGCTGCCCACCCTGAGAACCGCTACCTGTTCGAGTCACGACAGCGCACGAGGTTCTCCACACGCCGGGTACAGCAGATCGTGAGCCGCTATGCGCAGAGAGCGGAACTGCCGGAACGGATTCATCCTCACCTGCTCCGGCATCAGATGTTGACTTGGCTAATAAGCCACGGCTTGCCGGATGCCCAGATTCAACTGATCAGCGGCCACGCCAGCAAGAAGAGCCTGGAGGTTTACCAGCACCTGAGCCTGTCGGCTGTGCAACCCGGCTATCAGAAGGCAGTGAAGCAACTGGAGATCTGACTCGTCAGCGCGAGCAACGGCCGCTTTTGGTGACTCGCGCTGCAACCTATGATACGTTCTGACTGTGATCGCATGCTTTTAGACAACAGGTTCGTTCAGCTCGGCGTCGTTGCACTGGCGGCCATTGTGCTGGCCGGCGCTGCCCGCAAGCCCTCCGCCAAACAAGATTCCGCCACTATTGAAGTGGATGTCTCCAAACCTGTCGGTACCATTTCAAAGTATCTATTCGGGCAGAATGTGGAGCACGAACACGGGGCCATCAGCGGTGGCGAGCAGAACCTGAATCTCGAGCATGGCTTCCACACCGGCGGATTGTGGGCAGAGATGCTACGAGATCGGAAATTCGAAGAAGGCGATCTGGATGGTGACGGCGTAGCCAACGGATGGGTCCCCGAGGAACGGGTCGCCAACCGTTACGAAGAACTGGTGGACGGTCGCGGCCCCAGCCGCCGCTATCGTATTGACCATGCCGAGTACTATGGCGGGGGTGCATCCCAGGCCATGGAGGTCTACGGCGATAGTTCCAGTCATGACAGCATCTACCAGGTTGGGCTGCACTTTAGCAAGGGCCACCAGTATACCTTCTACGTCTACCTGAAGCGCAGCGGCAAGGGATCGGCCTGGGTGGAGTTTGACAGCCTCGGCAAATCGCTGTACGCACGCCAGGAATTCCCCAGCGTGTCGGACCGGTGGAACAAATACTCGGCACAATTCACGGCTCCCGAGGACACGGACCACGGACGAGTGCGCATAGCCAGTCAAGGCCCAGGTGTGTTGTGGGTGGACTCCGCGTCACTGATGCCTGCGGACAATCTCCGCGGTATGCGAGCCGACGTGGTAGCGGCCATGAAGCCCCTCGAAGTAACTCTCGTACGCTATCCCGGCGGTTGCTTTGCCGACACCTATCACTGGAAGGACGGCGTGGGTGACCGCGACCGGCGCCCGGAACGCTGGTCTCCCATCTGGAGCGAATGGGAGCCCAACGATTTCGGCATCGACGAATTCATGGATTTTGGCCAAGAACTAGGCTTCGACACGCAGATTACCCTGAACTATCTGAGCGGCACGGCCGAGGAAGCGGCCGAGTGGGTCCAGTATGTCAATGGTCCGGCAGATTCGCGTATGGGGAGTCTGCGCGCGCACAACGGTCATCCCCAGCCATATGGAATCAAGTTGTGGGCCGTGGGCAACGAGGTCCAGCAGCTTTGCTCGGATGAGTATATCGGCAGCAACGATGTAAATCGCTATGCCACCCGGTATAAGGAGTACCGAGATCTTATTTTGAAGCAGGACCCGTCGGTCACCGTTCTCGCGGTGGGAGCCGGTCCGGGGCCGCTGAAATGGAATCACGATCTGCTGGATCTGACGCCCGTCGATTTTCTGGGCGTGTCGATCTACACCGGGGAGAGGAGCGGAATCAACGACCTCGACACCCGGATCCTGGATCTGAATCACTTTTACCGGCATGTAGTCGCCGAGCCCCTGGATTTCGACCGCCAGTTGCAATCGGTTGTCGACAGTGTGGGCGGCCATTTTCTCGATCGGCCCCGGCTGGCGGTCACCGAGTTCCAGTCATGGTGGCTCACCGAAAGAACCGACGCGGACTTGCGTCTGGCTGACGCACTGTACCTAGCGAGTGTGTACCACTCCCTGTTTCGGCGAGCACAGCACGTATATATCGCGGAAATCGAATCGCTAATCAATGTTCAAGGGATTGTCGAAGCCAATCAGACTTCCATCAAACTGACTCCGGAGTATTTCGTCTGTCTCCTTTACCGCAAACACACAGGTAACACGGTCTTGAGCACGTCAACTACAGGTCCGGCAGCCCCCTTCAATGAAAGTCTGCCGTTGTTGGACAGCATAGCCACACTAAGCGCAGACCGGCACACCTTATACCTGGCCGTGGTGAACCGGGACGAAGAGCAAGATCTGGATACCCGCATTCTGATCCGCGGGTGGACTTCTCGCGAGGGAGCGAACGCCGCCGTGCTGGAACTGAACGGAAAGGACAAACTGGCGGCCAATCCTTTCGGCAGTTCAGACAACGTGAATATCCGGGAGAAATCCATGAAGATCGGTGGTTCGCCGATTTCGTACCGGTTCCCAGCGCACTCCGTCACCGTGATCGAGTTTCCTGCGGCCGATTGAGGCAGAACTATATCGATCGCTAGGCATTGCGTTGGGCGGGGGAGCATCTCCGCCAGGACAGTCCGGCGGGCACGGTCCAAACTCGATATAGCCTCTGCGCGTGTGATCGGCCAGTGCCCGGTAATCCAGTCGCTTTCGGTCGCTGGCAGGGCAGCCGCTTGGCCGGCTCTGCAGAGGTCGGAGTTCACGTGCGCTTATTGGGCGGGCGCTTGCCCAACGCCTCGGCGCGATTGTCCACCCCCTTGAACAGTTGAGGTAACGTGATGCCGAGGGCTTTGGAGATCTTCGCCAGATTGCTGAGGCTGACGTTCGCTTCCCCCCTCTCCAACGTGCCCATATGAAGCAGCGGAAGGCGTTTGTTGCCACGGTTTGCGAGCGGCGGAAGGAGTTCATCAAGGCGGTGAATGCGTAGCTCACAAAACGGATGGCGCAAAATGCCCGGATCGGCTGTGATTCGATCGGAACGGCGGACGACGCCAGACAGATTGGGCAAATGCTAGGCGACTTCCGAGGCATTTAGTGGAGCGAAAGGGATTTGCCCTAATGATTTATCACCAGGAATCCGGCTCTCTCAGAGCAGTAGTCGAATTTTCGTTTTGGGGCGTTCTACCGATAGGCGCCGTACCGCCCGGACCTTCGGTCACAAGCCCTGGGAGTTAGCCGCCGCTGCCAGGGCCGATCGACATGTGCTCGGTTGAGAACCACGCGGGGCTCAGGTCCTGACGGTTATTGCAGCTTCGCGTATTCCGCCTTGGCTTCCTTCAGGATGGGAATGCCGGGGTCGGCGTCTTTCCAGAGTGTGAGGAAATCCTGATACGCGCCTCGGGCTCTGGCTGTGTCGCCCTGCATGGCGTAAGCTCGCGCCAGTCCGAGGCGGGCCAGCGCACCCCAGGGAAAGTTCATCACTAGTCCTCGGTGGTCGATGAATTTCTGAAACTCTCCTGCCGCTCGGTTGCCGTCGTGGAGCATCAGATAGGCTCCTCCACGCAAATAAGGGGGGCACATGTATATCGCGAGGTTCATTGGCTGGCTAAGGTCGATTGTGCTCGCCACCTTCAATAATTCGACTGCCCGGTTTGGGTCTTTGCGTTCCAGGGCGACCCCCGCCCGGATCGTGGGCAGCCAATACCTCTGCACCAGCGTGTCCAGCGGGAAGGTCTTGTCGAGTTCGGCCGCCAGCTTCTCCGCCCCTGCCGTATCGCCTGCCCGCGCCAGGGCCAGCACCGCCATCACCCGCACATCGCGGTTCGGGGCCAGCTTCAAGGCCGCGCTGGCCTCGGCACGCGCCTGCTCCCGGTTTCCCGATTCCACCTCGCGCAGCGCTGCCGCTGCCTGATATTCTGCGGCACTCTCTTTGGCTTCGTTGCGCCGGGCTGAATCCATCGCCCGCCTGGTCAGCTCGTGCGCGTTCTCCAGCTTGCCATACCAGCCTTCCGTATCCGCTTGCGCGGCTAGCAACAGGTCTTCCGCGCCTGGCTTGCCCATAGCGGCTGAGACCAACTGCGCCATCTGCGCTGCATCGCCCTTCAGAAAAGCCAACCAGTAGCGGGTCTGGAACAGAAGCTCGGCCTCCAGCTTGTGTTCCTCCGCCTGCTCGTACACCGCCCCCGCTTCGTCCAGCCGGTTGAGAACCGTGTAATCGACACCGAGGTTGACATAGTTGCCCACCATATTTGGCCCCAGGCGCAGCGCCGCTCGATGTTCCTCCAATGCCTTTTCCCAGTTTGCCAGGGCCATTGAAACCCATCCGAGAATTGCGTAAGGCAACTGATCTCTTGGGTAGGTCTGCTGCCATAGTTCGTAGGTCTGCGCCGCCTTCTCCAGCTCGCCCATCGCAAAGAAGTAGTAGTCCCCCTCGATCCAGAACCGCTCGCGTTCGCTTACCTTCTCCCGAAGGTCGTAAGCCTTGCGTATATATTCGGCCCCCCGCGCCGCTTCGTTGAGGATGACGTAATCCTCCCCTATGAGGGTGTAGGCCATAGCAAAATTCGGATCAACGTCCGCCGCCCGTTGGTAGAAGGGCAGCGATGGGGCGAACCCTTTCGCATAGGCGGTCTTTACTCCCAGGCTGTAAGCTTTCAGCGCCTCCAGGGATGGTGTAGTCGCTTCCTCCAACGGCGTGGCGTATTTCTGAACCGAGCTGAGCGACTCGCCTAGTTTTCTCCGCAAACTGACTGCCGCGTTGTCCAGAGCCTTGAGCACTAATTCCTTGGCTGCCGCCTGTTCCTGTGCTTCCGCCAGCACGTCCCCCGTGTCGCAGTTCACTGCCTTCAGGCCAATCACGTACTGGCGGCCTAGCCCCGCAATCGACCCGGCCAGCATGGCCTTGCTGCTCGTGCGCTGGCACACCTCGCGGGTGACCTCCGGCGTTAACCGGTCACCGGCGGGACGGCCCATCAGCTTCAAGGTCTCATTTACCCTGCGGTCAGAAAGCAGGGCCAGAAACGGCGATTGCTCAAGCTGTACCGAGAGTCCCTGCTTCAGCGTGTCGTCGAAAACACTATCGCCCGTCGTGTTGGTGAAATCGGAGAGGACAATGGTGTCCTTGTCAGTCAGTGGCTTCGCTTGATGCGAGCGGTAGTACAATCCGCCAGCGACGAGCATGGCAGCCAGCAACAGCATCAGCATCAGACGAAGCCGGCGTTTTCGCGAGGCCTGCCGGGCGATCTTCTCACCCGGTTCCTGCCGTATCCGCTCCAGCGCCGTCTGTAACTCGGCCGCGGATTGCCACCGCTCGGCCGGGTCGCTCGCCAACGCCTTCGCGATCACCGGCGCCACCCCGGATGCCGGCGCGTCTCCCGCCAACTCGGCCAGCACCCGTCCGAAGGAGTAGATGTCGGACCGCGCATCGAGCGGCTCACCGCGCGCCTGCTCCGGCGACATATACCCGCTCGTTCCCGTCACCGCCGATTGCGCCACGGCCCCGTCTTCTTGGCTCACCGGCTTCGCCAGGCCGAAGTCCGTCAGCTTCGTCTGTCCTGAGCCGGTCACGAACAGGTTGTCCGGTTTGATGTCGCGATGCACGATCCCCTGCCCGTGCGCTGCCTCCAGTGCCCGGGCCACCTGCATCGCAATGTCGAAGAACTCCGCCTTGTTCACCGGACCCCGCGCCATCCGTGCCCGCAGCGATTCGCCTTCCAGAAACTCCATCGCCAGGAAGACCCGGCCTGAGGCTTCGCCCAGCTCATGCAGCGTGCAGATGCCGGGGTGATTCAAGGCACCGATCAGGCGCGCCTCGCGTCGCATGCGCTCCAGCGCCGGCGGATGCGTCGCCAACTCCTCGGACAGGAACTTCAGTGCCACCGTCCGGCCCAGCGTCAGATCCTCGGCCTGGTACACCACGCCCATGGCTCCCCTCCCGGCCTCTGCCACGATCCGATAGTGCGAGATCACCGCACCCGGAACCAGCAGGGGGGATTCGTGGGCAGCAGCTTCCAGCTTGCCGACGAACCGGTACCCCTTGCGCGGGAGCGTCTCGATATAGCGCGGCGTAGCAGCTGTGTCCGACAGTGCTTCGCGGAGGCGTTTCACCGCCGAGTTCACGCTGTGCTCGAACTCCACCACGGTGCCGTGCGGCCAGAGGCGTGCCTGGATCTCCTCACGGGTGACCAACTCGCCCGGCCGATCGAGCAACATGGCCAGGATCGCGAGGGACTGGTCGGGCACGCGAAGCCGGGTCCCGCCCTTGCGCAGTTCGTGGGAAGAGAGGTCGAACGCGAACACGCCGAAGCGAACCGGACGTACAGCCCCTGCGGCAGCCATACAACCTCGCCTAACATTACCGCCAACGGGCACGCGTGACAAGCCTAATTCAACAGCTTAATTCAAGTGTTTTGAAGCGCTTGCCGTGTGAGATCGATGTCAGCGAGGTCTCAGACGCCGTGCATCGAGTTTGCGTCGCTGCTGGCTCAGTGTCGAGCCATGAACAACTCATGGAAGACGATATCGCTGGCGGCGCTGGGCGCGGCGTGGTTGGCAGTGGCGGCGGACGCTCGGGAGAATCTACCAACAGCCGATCACACCCTCACCGTCCTGATTCTCGACTACTCTCAGTCTCGGCCGGCCGAAAAACCGCAGCCGGGGCCGCGCGGAGTGACAGACGCAGCATCGGAGCTTCGAGTCGTGGTGAACGTGTACAACGGGGTCAATCTGTCGTCCAGCGAGCTCAGCCGCGCGGAACGAGAGGCGGAGAAGATCTTCCTTTACACCGGAATTCAGCTTACCTGGGCCACCGGTCTGCTGGCCGCGGACCTCAACGACAACGCGCCGAGTGAAAGCGGGAATGCCGCCGCTTCTCTCCAGCTGAGGCTGTGGCCGCGCGCCGTGGCGGGGAAACGGCCCACCAGTTCCGAGACCTTGGGCTTTTGCCTCTCGTTGGAGAATGGCGATGCCGTGGTGCTGGCCGACGCCATCCAGAAGCGCGCTGTTTTTGGCAGCACAAATTCCGCCGATCTTCTCGGACTCGCCATGGCCCACGAATTGGGCCACCTCCTGCTTCGGTCAGCAGCACATTCGGCTTCGGGCATCATGCGAGCCCGATTGACGGAAAAAGGGCTGCGGGACGATGATCGCGGCTACTTACGATTTACGGCCGACGAAGCCGAATCCATGCGGACCGAAGTCAGGCGGCGGATGGGTGTGGAATTGGCATCCAAGTAGCTTAACGACAGTTCCTTACCGGCCTGTCCGCGATTGCGGTGCTCCTGATGGTAGATGGCCCCGAGGTTGAACCCGCCGCACTGCGGGTGATCTAATTAAGGCAATCAGTAGGAGGTGGTATGAAGGGAATTTCCGCCTGAGGTACTTCTATGACGAGCGGGTCCGTTGACGGCTGATGTGCCGACGGCCAGCCTGATCTTGGGCGGCGACCGATCCATCCAGACTGGACGGAAGGCCACAGGCACATGACATCGCGGCCACCGCGGTTTAAGTTCACTTCGTATCCGGGGCTAATCCAAACGGGGATTCTGTGTATTGTCTTCCTCGTATGCTTCACCTCTGGCATCGCATACGATCACATTCCGCCTTGGCTCGCTTTTCTGAAGGGACCCTCCCGCGAGGGAAGCATCATCCTCGGCATCGCCGGCATGTTTGGATGTCTCATTCTGTTTTTCCTTGGGGCTCTTGTCGCCAGGTTGAAGTAGCGTGCCAACGTACGGCACGGTCACTTGTGCGCCAGGACGATCGAGATGCTCGCCGGTGATGCCCGTTTATGCGTGACGCCGCTGCTCTAAACGCTCGATGATGTCAGCCGGTTTGCCTTCGAGGACAGCCACCCTGTCAAACAAGTCATGCATGCCCAGCCGAAGCTCCAAGGTCTCGTGCCTCATTCTGGCGAGATCGCTCTTCCCGCGCACTTCATAGACGAGTGACAGAGAGCACGGAACGCGCTCGGCAACTTGCCGCGGCGTGTACTCCAGGCACGTCCTTCGGTTTGCAGATCCCGGTCACCGCTGTTCATCCAGGATCCGAAAGCCCAGCACACGGATTTCGATGAAGTTGAGATCCGACTCCGCCGTGAGCCCAGAGGACAGCGGGTCCGTTACACATTCTCTGAATTTCGGCGTATATTGCCCTCCCGAACTGAAGTGTTCGTCGACGAGATCGCCTGGTACGTGCGGAAGATCCAGGAACGACGGCCTTTTCGCCAGACCGGGCGGTATAGGGAGGCCGGAATATGTTGTGGTCGTGGTATCTACTGGTTCTCTGGATTGGTTTTTAAAGATGAATAGGACAGTCACATCGTCGACTGCCTGTGGAAGTGTGTTCCGGATCGAGAACTCCATATGGTAGGAACCGAGACACGATATCTTGCGGTTGGTAATCTGAACGCCTTCTGTCAGACGCCCACCCAGCGCATCAAGTGCCGAATGAGTTGTGTCGAGCCTGGAGGATAGGGGTGATACTGAGCCTTGGCGCGAGAGAAGCTTCGACAAATATGATGCCGGGACGGCGAAGTTCAAATTTTGTCCACCCCGAAAGGTGGCGACAGCGATGCCTATGACCTGCCCCTGACGATCGAATACCGGCCCTCCACTGCTTCCAGGCGAGATAGGCGCAGTTATCTGCAGGATCTTCTGCCCTTCAATTTGGCGAATTGCACTGACTATGCCGTTCGAGAGCGTACCTTCGAGACCCTGGGGATTGCCAACTGCGTATACGTCATCGCCAACGGACACCGCTTCGCTGTCACCCAATGCCAGAGCCGGTGCCTTGATGCCCACAGCCTTTAGAAGGATCAGGTCATGCTGTTCGTCTATTGCCACGGACCCAGCAACGGTGTACGAGTTCGATTGCCCGACGCAATTCGCTCGTCCTTGTGACGCGCCAGAGACTACGTGCACATTGGTTACGATAAGGTCCTCAGTGACAAAAAAACCGCTTCCAAACGACAGCGGTTGGCCATGCGAATCCGCCATAGTCAGAAGGACTACGGATGGAAATGCTTTTTTGGCGATTAGGCTGCCGGTTTGCGGCGCCGCGCTTCGGGCTAACAGCAGCGCCAGAAAAGTTGCAAACGAGGCTCCCCTGCAGCTTCGCCCAGTGATTAGACTCATAGTGAGCCTTCATTGGGTGCGGCTCCAGCAGTGCGGCCAAGAAAAGCTCCGACCACTCCCCGTGTTCGCCACCTTGAGGCCGGTCGCCCGCTCCAGTAGCAAGATCCCCGCACAGTCGCGACAGCCACCCGAGTACCGATGGCTTCGCTGATTCGGACTCGCTTGGGCGCAAGCAAATAGTCCATTGTGGACTATTCTAAAACAATCTTTACCTTAAATCCATTGCGCTTGCTCCGCAATGGAGAAATCAATTCACTCAGCCCACTACGCGGCCTTCCTCAGAGTTTTACGCCAGACGCGGCGTCGCGCCGGGCTAACTCAGATAGACTTGGCGGCCAAACTCAAAGAGACGCAATCGTTCGTCAGCAAATGTGAGCGTGGTGAAAGGCGAATTGACGTGATCGAACTCCGGGCGTTCTGTCGGGCGTTTGGGATCAGCCTGAAGCAATTTGTGGATAACCTCGACCGGGCGATCGATTTACGGCGATCATAGCCGACAACAGAATGGCCCACGCAGTGAGGCGTGTCGTACTGCACTACGCTTTCGAAGATAGATGCCGAAAATATCGGACGCTCTGGGAGTCCACGTCCGAGACCTTGTGCGCCGTTGTTTGCAGGAACCATTGCCGTTCCCGGCTGCCGGGATGGCGTGGCCCGTTGTGGATGTGGCGTCAAGCTCGTCCCAAAGGGCAACGACACACATAGCAGCGGTGCTAACTTTCTCACCAGCGCGGGTGCACGCTTGGGCGGATTCGCGTATCGTAAATTGCGCGGACGGCACGCATGGTCTCTTCCGACAGCGGTGGCAGGTTCGAAGCTGCACAATTTTCGGCCACTTGTTCGGGGCGCTTGCCACCGGGAATGGCGCAGCTCACAGCATCAAACATGAGGATCCAGCGCAGAGCGAATTGCGCCATGCTGGCCCCCTCAGGTACTAGCGGACGCAACTCTTCGACGGCGTCGAGTGCCGTCTCGTAATCGACACCGGAGAAGGTCTCCCCGACGTCGAACGACTCGCCGTGTCGGTTGAAGTTGCGGTGGTCGTCGGCAGCGAACTGCGAATTGCGCGTGATCTTGCCGGTAAGCAGTCCGCTCGCGAGCGGCACGCGCGTGAGGATTCCCACCCTGCGTTTGCGGGCTTGCTCGAAAAACAGTTCTGCCGGGCGGTGGCGAAAACAGTTGAAGATGATCTGGACGGTCTGCACGTTGGGGTACTCGATGGCCCTCAGAGCCTCTTCCACACGCTGCACGCTCACGCCGTAATAGCGGATTTTGCCCGCCTCAGCCAGGCGGTCGAGCACGCCAAAGACCTCCGGCCGGTAGTAGACATCCGTCGGCGGGCAGTGCAATTGAACCAGATCCAAGCAGTCGGTGGAGAGATTCCGGAGGCTGTCCTCGACAAACGCGGAGAGGTTCTTCGCGTTGTAGCCCTCGGTAGTGTGCGGAGATAGGCGACGCCCGGCTTTGGTGGCAACCACGATTGGCTCGTGGCGCTCGCGCCGCAATTGCGCGATGAGCCGTTCGCTGCGACCCATTCCGTAGACGTCCGCGGTGTCAATGAAATTCACGCCGGAGTCGATGGCCTTGTGCAGGGCGCCCATAGACTCGGCGTCGCTCACGTTCCCCCAGGCGCCACCAATAGCCCAGGCCCCAAAACTGATCTCAGAAACGTTCCAGCCAGTGCGACCAAGTGTGCGATAGTCCATGTCTCAAGATACCCCGATGAGCCGACTTGCAAACGACCATACGGACAAGGGTGCGTTCGATTGGCGGAGAAAGAAGCTGCGCGGGTAGTGGAGAAACGGATTCCGGCCCCAAGGTCTTGCGCCCGTGGCCGGCGCGTAGGTTGTGTTACAAAGCCCTCGTGTCCCGCCCGTGGCGAGGCGAGACTAAGCGACTGGAAAAACAGTACTTATGCAAAGTGCTTGACAGGGTTTCGTGTGGGGTGGCGCAGCACATGCATTACAAACGGCACCTGGACGGAATTCACAACGTTAACGCAATCAATGACATGGACAGCACACCCAGGGGTAGACCACGCGAGACTGGGGTTTCCGGCGCACGATGCGCGGGGCGGAACCCTAGCCCGTTACGCCGTCGTTTTGATTGCAACCCTGGTGATCCTCGGCCTCAGCCTCCACCTGCCGAACGCCAACGAACTGCCGCTGCCTGGATTCTTCTTTGGCTGGTTTCGCGGCGCCGCCCTCATCTGGGGGTTTGCCTCCGCCCCTGCCTGGTTGGTGTATCGCCTTCTCCGCGCCCACAAGCCTCCGCGGGAAACCGTCGATCCTGTGCGTCGCGCTCTGCTCCATGCTGCTGGCAGCGCCGTCGTGGTTGCGCCCTTTGCGTTTGTCGGATATGGCGCCGTCATTGAGCGAACCAACTTCCAGGTGCGAGAAGTTGACGTACCCATCCCCAACCTCCACCCCGATCTCGTGGGGCTGCGCCTGCTGCAACTCAGCGACATCCACCTCAGCCCGTTTCTCAGCGAACAGGAGTTTGCCCGCGCTGTGGATATGGCCAACGATCTCCGCCCGCACCTGATGCTTGTAACGGGCGATCTGATTTCAGTCCATGGCGACCCACTTGACGCCTGTCTGCGCCAGATCGCGCGCTTGCGCTCCGATGCCGGCACGCTGGGCTGCCTGGGGAATCATGAAATCTATGCTGGCGTCGAGGACTATGCGGTTGATCAGGCCGCGCGCCTCGGCATTCCCCTCCTGCGCGACCAGACCCGCCGGTTCCGTTTCGGAAACGCGCAAATCAACATCGCCGGCGTGGATTATCAGCGAATGAGCTGGGCAGACCACTACCTGGAAGGCGCTGAGAAGTTACTCGCGCCCGGCTCCCTCAATATCCTGCTGCAACATAATCCCGACGTCTTCCCCACGGCCGCGCGCCAGGGTTGGGACCTCACCCTCGCCGGCCACACCCATGGCGGCCAGGTCAACTTTGAGATCCTGCATCACAATCTGAACATCGCCCGCTTCTATACGCCGTACGTCCGCGGTCTGTACCACTCCGGCCGGTCCGCCATTTACGTCACCCCCGGCATCGGCACCATCGGTATGCCCACTCGCATCGGCGCGCCGCCTGAGATATCCTTATTGCGCTTGCGAAAGGCCTGACGCCGCTCTTGCGTTATCTCGTTCTCAGCGATCTCCACAGCAATCTCGAGGCTCTCACCGCCGTTCTCGAATCCGCCGCCGGTGATTACGATCGTGTCCTCTGTCTCGGCGATCTAGTCGGTTATGGCGCGGATCCCAACGCCGTCACTGATTGGGTCCGCGCCAAAGCCGCCGTCGTGGTTCGCGGCAATCATGACCGCGCCTGCGCCGGCCTTGAAGACCTCGCTTGGTTCAATCCCGTGGCGCGCATTGCTGCCGAATGGACCCACCGCCAACTCACGCCCGAGAATCGCGACTACATCGCCACGCTTCCCAAAGGCCCCATCACCGTCGAGCATTTCCAGGTCATGCACGGATCCCTGCTCGATGAAGACGAATATATGGTGCAGGCTGCCGACGCCGGCCAAGCCTTTCCCTATCTCGAAACGTCGCTCGCCTTCTTCGGCCACACGCACATTCAGGGTGGCTTCGAGTGGACCCGCAGCCGTGTTCGCGTCATCCCCCGTCCCGCGCCCGGCGAAACCGAATTCGTCCTCGAACTCGACCCCGATAGCGCGTATTTCGTGAACCCGGGCTCCGTCGGCCAGCCCCGGGACACTGACCCGCGCTGCGCCTACGTCCTCTATAATCCCGAAGACAAATACATCGCCTACCGCCGCACCCGCTACGACATCAGTGCCGCCCAAGAGAAAATCTACAAGGCCGAACTGCCCGACGTGTTAGCGGAACGGCTGGCCGTTGGAAGATAGCGGTTGCTTTTTATCGTCGCACGTACAACGCAGTTCGTAGTATGATAGTCGTTTGATTCGTTCCTTTCGTGAGAAAGACACGGAGTCGATCTTCCGCCAGCAGCGCGTCAGAAAATTCCAGCAGATTGCGACTGTGGCGTTACGAAGACTGGTTCAGATCGATAGTGCGGACGAGTTGCGAGACTTAGCGTCACCACCGGCGAATCGGATGGAAGCGCTGAGAGGCGATCGTGCCGGACAGTACAGCGTCCGCGTTAACGATCAATACCGGATTTGCTTCCGCTGGCAAGACGGGCACGCTTTCGACGTGGAGATAACCGATTACCATTGAGGACGCATGGAATGAAACGCAAACACCCCGACCGCATCCCATTTCCCCATCCGGGCGAGACCATCCGCGAGGACTACCTGAAGCCGCTGAAGATGAGCGTCAACAAGCTGGCGCTCGAACTTCGGGTACCAGCTACCCGCATGACCGAAATCGTCAACGGCCGCCGCGGCATCACAGCCGACACCGCATTGCGCCTGGCCCGCTACTTCAATACGACTCCCAAGTTCTGGCTAAACCTCCAGGCCTCGTACGATCTGGCTAAAGCAGCCGAAGCCAGGCTCGCCGACATCGAGCGCACGGTGCAACCCCGTGAGGCGGCCTGAACAAATGCCAGTCTTAAGTGTGCGTGGAGTCCCTGATGGAAACGCTGCCCGCCCGTTAGAATTGCACTAGCGCAGTTAGATTGCGGTGGAGAAATCCGGGCCACTGCCAACTGACCAAGTCGCCTCAACGACAATCACCGTCTTCCTCGCGTTGAGCGGTTGGTGGCTCTCGTATTGGCTAGCGGTGCGAAAAGATCGTCTGGCAAAGAAGCGCGATCTGCGAACTCAATACCTGCTTGACGCCTACCGCACGTTGGAGTCAGCCTCGAATCGAAACATGACACCTGAAAACGCGCGCGCGTTGGAGTCGGCCGTAGCGGATATTCAGCTCCTAGGTTCGGATGCACAGGTCCGCCGTGCGCGAGAATTCGCTCAGAAATTTGCCGCCGAGAAAACTGCCGTTTTGGACGACTTGCTCGAATCGCTTCGCCGAGACCTACGCAAGGAGTTAAACCTCGGCTTGGTTTCTGACCCGATAACCCATTTGCGCATCGGCCCTGACCCGCCAGATTTGACAGCACATCGAGATCGGCGATGAAGTATCCGACGCCAGTAATTCGCGTTTATTCGCGTGCATTCGCGGCCTGAACGCATTTCGCGCACACGCACACTTTCCCCTTTGCCTCTTCTGGCACTCTCTCGATTACCTCTGCCGCAATCTTCACCCAAAAACACCAGCACTCGCTCTTCCCCGCGGCCATGCCGCAATCGTTCGGCCCGCCGCACAGCGGGCACACGTCCTGCCGCAATTCGCTCATGCGTTCTCCGGATGCTCTACCGGCGTATAAAACTCCTTTACCCGCCGCGCGGCCGCCCGGCCCACGACTTTCATCAATTCATCCTCCGTCGCGCCACGCACGAGTTCCGAACTGCCGAAATGCCGCAGCAGCTTCTGCACCGTCTTCTCGCCCACGCCCGGAATCTGGTCCAGTTCGGAAGTCAGCCGTGCCGCATTGCGCCGCGTGCGGTGAAACGTCACAGCGAACCGGTGCGCCTCGTCGCGAATCGATTGGATCAGATGCAGAATCGGCGAGAACCGGTCCAGGATCACCGGCTCATTTTCCTGGCCGTAAACGTAAATGATCTCCTCGCGCTTCGCGATTGAAGCCAGCGGCTGGTTGATAATGCCGATCGCCTCCAGCGCATCCTCCGCCGAGTGCAGTTGGCCGACGCCGCCATCGATCAGCACCAGGCCCGGCATCTCCCGGTTCTCCGCCTGCAACCGCGAGTAGCGCCGCGTCACCACTTCTCGCATGCTCGCAAAATCGTCGTTCCCCACCACGTCGCGGATGATGAACTTGCGGTAGTCCGACTTCTTCATCCGTCCCTCTTCCCACACCACCATGCTGGCTACTTTGTCCGTGCCCTGAATGTGAGAAATGTCGAAACACTCAATCCGCTTCGGCGCGTCCGGCAACCCCAGCGCATCCTGCAAAGCTTCCTGGATCGCACGCGACGACGGCTTCATCACGCGAAAGCGTTGTTCGAAACTGTGCTTGGCGTTAGTCTCCACTAGGTCGAGCATTGCCTTCTTCTGCCCGCGTTGCGGTGTGTGAATCTCCACTTTCCGCCCGCGCTTTTCCGAAAGCAATTCTTCCAGCGTTTCACGATCCTCGAAATCCACCGGCACGTGAATGATGGAGGGAATATGCTGCTGGTCAAGGTAAATCTGCTTGATCAGCGCCGAGAAGAACTGCGGCTCGTCGAAGTCGTGCTGGTCCTCCCAGAAAAACTCCCGGCGGTCCACGATCTGCCCGTTGCGCAAGTGGAAAAGATTGAGCGCCACTAGCGGCGGTTCCGCATACGCCGCGAAGATATCGATATCGTCTCCGCGGACGGCTGCCATCTTCTGCCGCTCTTCCATCTCTTCTACCGTTGACAGCAGGTCGCGCAGCGCCGCGGCCTCTTCGAAGCGCATGGCGTCCGACGCCTCCTGCATACGCTCGCGCAATCCCTTCGCCAGGTCCGCGTGCCGCCCTTCTAGAAACAGCTTTGCGTTCTTCACCGCTCCTGCGTAGGCGTCATCCGTCGTAAGCCCTTCGACGCAAGGCCCCAGGCAACGATGAATGTGGTATTGCAAACAGGGCTTGGGGTGAAAGCGTGTGAGGTCTACCTTGCACGACGGCACCAGAAAACTACGATGAATGAAGTTCACCAGCCGGTATGCGAGATTCGCGGGAAAATATGGGCCGTAATACGTCGAGCCGTCTTTGCGCAGCCGCCGCGTCACGTAAACGCGCGGATACTTTTCGCTGGTGAGCTTGACGTACGGATAGGTCTTATCATCGCGCAGCAGGATGTTGAACCGCGGCTTCCACTGCTTGATCAGGTTGTTCTCGAGAGCTAGCGCCTCTTTTTCGTTATCGACCAGGATGTAGTCGATATCGCGCGCCTCCTCGAGCAGCGTCCCCGTCTTGGAGTTGGCCATGCGCTCGTCGGAAAAGTAGCTGCGCACGCGCAGCCGCAGGCTCTTGGCCTTCCCGACGTAGATTACCCGCCCGGCAGCATCCTTGTACAGGTACACTCCGGGATCGAGGGGCAACTGCGCAGCCTTCTCTCGGAGTTCTACCGCAGGCAATATAATTTGATTATGTCACGCTGGCTGGGAGCAGCTTTGTTTTGCCTCATGACCGGCGCCTTTGCTGCGGGCCAGGATCCGAAACCGGCCCAGCAGCAACAAGCGCCGCCTGAGGAGGACGAGCAGGAGAAGCCGAAAGAGTATTCCTTCAACCCTCTCCAGGCGGAGAAGGAAATGAACGTCGGCAATTTCTACTTTCACAAGGGGGATTTCAAAGCTGCGGCCGGGCGTTTCCGTGAGGCAACCAACTGGAACCCGACCGCTCCCGAACCGTACTTGCGCTTGGCGGAGGCGGAGGAAAAGAACAGGTCTTGGAAAGCAGCGCGCGAGGCCTACGAGAAATTCCTCGCCTTGGCCCCCGATGACAAGCGCGCCCCCGAGGCTCGAAAGAAATTAGAGAAACTTTCCAGGGGCAAGCACTAAGCTGGAATCAGCTGTCTGCGATGTTGACGGGTGAGAATCGTGACGATCCGCTGGAACCCGCGCTCCCAGTCCGGAAACAGGTCAATGTACTGAATCTCACGCCGGATACTGGATGGGACCGAACAGCCGTCCAGTCGCACCGGGATTAAGAAAACTTCATCAAGCGGGACGCGGCGGGCGCAATCTAGTGCATAGCGGATTTCGGCCTGAAACCCGCCCTTCTTGGAAACGGAATTTTGCGAAAAGCACGCGATCACGAAGTCGGTAGACTCTATGGCATCTTCGATGGAACGTGGCCAGTTCTGACCGGGCAGCAACTTGCGGCGGTCGAACCAGGGGTCGAACCCTCGCGCCTCGAGGGCATCGTACAGGCGTTCAACTTGGCGCGTATCCTCTTGAACATAAGCCAGAAAGACCGAGGGAGACGATCGGGCTACGAAGCGATAGCCGCTCTTGCCATGTGGCCGGAACGCGCCCAGGCCGTCGATGAATACCGTCTTGCCCTCTTCCAGACAGTCGCGGACGATGCGTGCCACGCGTACGGCGGACGTTTTGCTACCGTTTACCACGGCGCCCCGGTGCCTTCCCACCTTTTTGATCTGGTTCGAACTCGAATTTCGGCCCCGGCGTGAATTTTCCTAAACCCGGGAGTTGTGCGCTAGCGCCCTTTTTCAGATCAGCGATGATCTGGCTGACTAGGTGGTCCAACTGATCGGCAGCTTCGGCTTGCGAGACCCCCGCTTGCTTCGCCAGCCGTGTTGCCAACTCTGGCTTCTTCATGTTGATTTCATCCTAACAACGCTGATATGGGGCGGACGGTGCAGGAATGAGGGTAAGGGCATCCATTCCATTGAAATAAGGCTGTTTTGGCGTCCAAGGAACGATTGTGACCGGCTCGAGCGACTTAATGAAGGTATTTTAATAACTGTTTAAGGGTGAGTTCATGTCGGTTCCGATATCATACGCTCAGACGAGGATATCGTCACTCCAAAGGAGAACTGCAAAAATGAAGAAACTGATGATTGCCCTGCTCGGCCTGTCACTGATGAGCGGTATGGCCACCGTAGTGTTTGGCCAGGATGCGAAGACCGACGACACAACCAAGACGAAGGCAAAGAAGGCGAAGAAGGCAAAGAAGTCCGCAAAGAAGGACGACACCACCAAGATGGAGCAGAAGTAAGGCTCGCGAATTCTGTTGTTTTCTGGATCGCCGCGTAGCCTGTTTGCCCGGCTACGCGGCAATCCGGTTTTTATTCCCTCCCTCCTCCCGAACAAATCTCCCTTCCCGTAATTGACAGTTCTTCGGCTGTATTCAATAATCTCTACGTAGATAGAGGGGATTGCTTCGAGCTGATTTGATGAATATCTCTGTTAAAGGCGAGTACGCGCTCCACGCGGTGTTTGACCTGGCCTCGCAACCCCCTGGGCAGCCGGTTCGGATCGCGGACATTGCCAGGAGGCAGAAAATCCCACAGAAATTCCTGGAATTAATCCTGGCCAGCCTGAAGCAAGGCGGGTTTGTGGAATCGCGGCGCGGAGCCGAGGGCGGATATTTGCTGGCGCGGACGGCAGACGCCATCAAGGTGGGCGAGGTACTGCATTTTATTGAAGGAACGCGCGACGAGAAGTCACGCGTTCGCCGGCAGGCGGATTCACCGTTTTCGGACATGTGGCAGAGGGTGAATCGCTCGGTTTCCGAGGTCTTGGACCAGACCTCGTTCGCCGACCTACAAAGGGCTTGGAAGGAAAAGCGCGCCAAGTTCGTGCCCAACTGGGAGATATAACCCGCTTGATATACGCAGACAATTCGCTGAGCATAGGCCGGACGCCGCTGGTGCGGCTGAACCGTGTTGGACAAGGAGCGCCGGCGACTCTGGTTGCAAAGATCGAGGGACGCAACCCGGCGCATTCGGTGAAGTGCCGCATCGGCGCTTCGATGATCTGGGACGCCGAGAAGCGCGGCATTCTGAAGCCAGGCAAGGAGCTGATCGAGCCGACGAGCGGTAACACAGGAATCGCGCTGGCCTTTGTGGGCGCGGCGCGGGGCTATCCGGTCACGCTCACCATGCCCGAAACGATGTCGATTGAACGGCGGAAGGTGCTCAAAGTACTCGGCGCCAAGCTGATCTTGACCGACGGCTCGGAGGGCATGACCGCAGCTATCGAGCGTTGCGAAGCGATGGTGGCGGCAGATCCCAACCGCTACGTGCTGCTCCAGCAGTTCAAGAATCCAGCGAACCCGGACATCCATTTCAAGACCACGGGTCCCGAGATCTGGGAGGATACTGACGGCGCGATCGATGTGCTGGTTGCGGGTGTAGGCACAGGCGGGACGATCACGGGAATTTCGCGCTACATCAAGAAGCAGATGGGCAAGAAGATCATCAGCGTGGCTGTGGAGCCCACGACTAGTGCGGTGATCTCGCAGACACTGCATCGCCAACCGCTGCGGCCCGGCCCACATGCCATTCAAGGAATCGGCGCGGGGTTCATCCCGGATACGCTGGATCTATCGCTGGTGGATCGTGTGGAGCCGGTGACGAGCGAAGAGTCGATTGAAATGGCCCGGCGACTGGCCAAAGAAGAAGGCATTCTTGCGGGAATTTCCGGTGGCGCAGCAACCGCCGCCGCGGTGCGTCTGGCGCAATCGCCGGAGTTCAGAGGGAAGATGTTCGTGGTGGTGCTCCCCGATGCAGCGGAGCGATATCTCACCAGCCCGCTATTCGATGGGCTCTTCGACGAATAACCCCCGCGTGTCTGCGACACGTTACAAAACGACTTAAATTAGCGGGCGCATTATTGGGTGATAGGGGTGAGTGCGCCCGCTGTCGTAACGGGGATTGCCTATAAGACGCGAGCGCGAATGATTTCGTTCCGTTGAACGCCAGAATATTTTCCGATTGTAAGGAATGTAACAGCTAGTGTCTCTGGCGTCCCAAAAACGCACGGATCGCGCACGGAAGTTAACGAATTCTTAATGCCTGTACGGCGCACGCGCTGATCCGATTCCAGGCGTAAGTTAAAATCGTTCGCAGGATGAGACTGGTGGCGGCACTGATCCTTGTTTGCGCGATGGAGGCACAGGTGCCGCCGAATCCAGGCGGGGCCAGCACGCCCGGGCCCGAGACGGAGACACCTGCTTTGCTGCACAACGACGGCAAGCCCATGCTGATTCCGTTTGCGTGCACCGAAGAAGACATGGAGTGGGCCGGGATGACCTGCTCAGAAGAACAGCCTTGCCCGGTGTATCTGGAACTCTCGGCGGTTGAGAATTTGGGCAACCGGCTGATCGCGCTGGGAAATATCCACAATGAAACCACCACTCTCGATTCTTTGATCCTTTTGAGCGAGGATGCGGGCGCGACGTGGCGGGAGCCATACGAGCGGATGCGAGGTGTTGGGGTCGACCACATCCAGTTCCTCGATTTTCAGAACGGCTGGATCAGCGGCGAGACGCTGGTTCCGGTGTCGCGGGATCCATTTCTGCTAATCACGTCGGATGGGGGGAAGAACTGGCGGCTACGCCCGGTAGTGGCCGACGGCATTGGCGGAGGGATCCAACAATTCCATTTTGACTCGGCTACCAACGGCGCGTTAGTGCTGGACCGGATGCAAAGCTCCGAATCGTCGCGCTACCAGTTGTACGAAACGCCGAATGGCGGCGAGACCTGGATGATCCGGCGCACGAGCGAGCGGCCGCTCGAGATCCCAAGGGCTGCCCAGGCCCCGGCGGATAGTGACTGGAGAATCCACGCTGACGCACGCTCGAAATCGTTCGCGATCGAAAAGCGCAAGGATGACCACTGGAGCGCGGTGGCGAATTTCCTGGTGCAGATTGGAGTGTGCAAGCCAGTTTCCCGTCCTGCGCCGGCGCCACCCGCGGAAGGGGACACGGCTCCAAAACCCGAGAACCTGCCGACCTTTCAAGTCAAGCCACCAAAGCGATGAAGCCCCACGGACTGGCACGAACCGGTGCGATAGAACTGGAACTGTTCCGGAACCTATTCGTCTCCATCGCAGAGGAAATGGGCGTGGTGCTGCGCAAGACGGCGTACTCGGCCAACATCAAAGAGCGGCGAGATTATTCCTGTGCGGTGTACGACGCTCGCGGCGAGACGGTGGCCATGGGCGATCACATGCCGGTGCACCTGGGTGCGATGCCTCTCTCGGTGCGGCACGCCATTGACGCGTTGCGGCTGGGTCCGGGCGATGTGGCGATCGTGAATGACCCATTCCAGGGCGGTACGCATCTGCCCGATATCACGGCGGTAGCGGGCGCGTTTCTCAAGGGACACAGGCGGCCGGCTTTCTATGTGGCAAACCGGGCGCACCACGCTGATGTAGGAGGGATGAGCCCGGGATCGATGCCGCTGGCGAGGGAGATTTTTCAAGAAGGGATTCGCATTCCGCCGGTGTTGCTGGTGCGTGCCGGTGTTGTCGAAGACGGCCTAATGCGGCTGTTGCTAGCGAACGTGCGGACGCCGGAGGAAAGGGAAGGGGATCTGCTGGCCCAGATGATGGCGAACCGGCGCGGCGAGGAGCGCCTCGGCGAGATCGTTGGCAAGTACGGGCTGGGGCGCGTGGAGCGCAATATGCGTGACCTGCAAGACTACAGCGAACGCATGACGCGTGCGGCGATCAGAAAGCTGCGCAATGGGGTTTACCGTTTCAAAGACTACTTGGACGGCGACGGGGTCACGGGCGAACCGGTGAAGATCCAGGTGACCATCAAGATTCAGGGCGAAAATGCGGAGGTGGACTTCACGGGATCGGATGCGCAGGTGGACGGACCCGTGAACGCCAACTTTGCGGTGGCGCTCTCAGCCACGATGTACGCGTTTCGGTGCCTGATGGCGGACGATGTGCCGTACACGGCCGGACTACTACGGCCCATCCGGATCGTGGCGCCGGAGCGGACAGTGGTGAATGCGGGTCTACCGGCCGCGATGGCGGCGGGCAATGTGGAGACATCACAGCGCATCACCGATGTGGTTCTGGGCGCGCTGGCGCAGGCGGCGCCGGACCGCATTCCGGCGGCGAGTTCGGGCACGATGAACAACCTCTCGCTTGGCGGCTGGGACCCGCGGCGGGGGCGGACGTTCGCCTACTACGAAACGATTGCAGGCGGCATGGGGGCGTCGGCGGTGGGGCCGGGTGAGAACGCGATTCACACGCACATGACGAACAGCTGGAACACGCCGATTGAGGCATTTGAGAGGCAATATCCGTTGCGGGTGCGGCGGTACGGGGTGCGGCGCGGATCGGGCGGCCGGGGAAAGCACACGGGTGGAGACGGGATCGTACGGGAGATCGAATTTCTCGCGCCGTGCGATGTGACGATCCTTTCCGACCGGCGAACGCGAGGACCGTATGGACTCGCCGGTGGCGATGCGGGGGCGACGGGGCGGAACACGCTTCTTCGTGGTAGAGAACGCCTGAAGATTGCGGGGAAGGCGAACTTCCGGGTGCACGCTGGAAACGTGTTGCGGGTGGAGACGCCGGGTGGAGGAGGGTGGGGGAAAGAGTAAAGGCGAAAGGCAAAAGGCAAAAGGCAAAAGGCAAAAGGCAAAAGGCAAAAGGCAAAAGGCAAGGTGGTCCTCAGCAGGATCGTTTAGGCCGCTGCGCCGGCGGTGTAAGCGGGAAACTTGGGATTTCGCCGTATAATGGTGGGAAAGGAGTTTTGTGTCGCTTCGGAAGTTCCTGCGGCTTGCCGCGCATATCCAGATGATGCCCGTGCTCGAAAGTGGCGAGGAGACGCTCGTCGGCGGGCAGGCGGTGATTGAAGGGGTGATGATGCGGGCGCCGCACAGCTATTGTGTTGCTGTGCGCAAGCCCTCGGGCGAAATTATTACGAACGAAATGCCCGTGCCGCGGATGTCGGAGAAATACAAGCTTTTCAAGTATCCGGGAATTCGCGGGCTGGGGGTTCTTGGGCAGGCGATGTCGCTGGGCATTAAGGCCTTGCGTTTTTCGTCCAACACCGCACTCGATGATGGCAAGACCGAGGCGAAGCCGAAGGAGATTTCGTCTTCGGCGATGGCTCTTCAAATCCTGTTCTCTTTTGCCTTTTTCATCTTTCTATACAAATTCGTCCCGCTGTATCTGGCGACCTGGTTGGGGAAGGCGTATCCAGCGGTCAACGGGCGGCTGGCGTTCAATGCCGTGGACGGAGTGATCCGCCTGGCGATTTTTCTTAGCTTCCTGTTCTTAATGTCGCGCTCGAAGGATATCCGGCGGGTGTTTGAATATCATGGTGCGGAACACAAGGTCGTGTTCAATTTTGAATCGGGCAAACCGGTAACGGTGGAGAACGCCCAGACCTTCACGACGTTTCACCCGCGTTGCGGGACGAGCTTCCTGCTGGTCGTGATGGTGATCTCGATGATCGTCTACACGCTGATACCGTTTCAGGGTTTCGGGATGAAGCTGCTGAGCCGCATCCTTCTGCTGCCGGTGATCACGGGGCTGAGCTATGAACTGATCCGGTTTGCCGCCAAGCGGCGCGGATCGTTCCTGGCGCTGCTGACCGCGCCAGGCCTATGGCTGCAACGCATCACCACGCAACCACCTTCCAACGAGCAGGCCGAGGTGGCGATCTGCGCTCTTGACCACGCCATGGCGCTCGAAACGGCGCAGGGCGGCGAGCTGGTCATCGCCTAACCACACATGGAATTCATTCGAAGGCTCGATCAAACCGAAGTGCGTTTCGAGGAGTTGACGAATCAACTCGCTGACCCGGCGGTGATTGGCGACGCGGACCAATACCGGAAGGCCGCCAAGGCACACAGCGAGCTTTCCGAGATTGTTTCGAAATACCGCGAGTGGAAGGAAGTATCAAGCAAGCTCGCCCAGGCGCGCGCCATGCTCTCGGATTCGGACGCCGAGATGCAGCAGATGGCGCAGGAAGAAATCGTGGGACTGGAGCCAAGGCTGGCTGAGATCGAGCAGGAATTGACGTTTCTGCTGCTACCCAAAGATCCCAACGATGAAAAGAACGTAGTGCTCGAAATCCGCGCGGGCACGGGTGGCGATGAGGCGACACTGTTCTCGGCGGAGATCTTCCGCATGTACTCGCGCTACGCAGAATCGCAACACTGGCGTATAGAGATCACGTCGATGAGCGAATCGGCGGTGGGCGGACTGAAGGAAGTGATCGCTCTGGTGAGCGGAGTGCGCGTGTACAGCAAGCTGAAGTACGAAAGTGGCGTGCATCGCGTGCAACGAGTTCCGGTGACGGAGCAGCAGGGGCGGGTGCACACGTCGGCGATCACGGTTGCGGTGTTGCCCGAAGCGGATGAGGTCGAGGTCGAAATCGAGGCGAAAGACATTCGCATTGACACGTTCTGCTCCTCGGGGCCGGGCGGGCAGTCGGTGAATACAACTTACTCGGCGGTGCGCATCACGCATTTACCTACGGGCGTGGTGGTTTCGTGCCAGGATGAGAAATCACAGATTAAGAACAGAGCCAAGGCCATGCGTGTGCTGCGATCACGGCTCTATGAAATCGAACTCGAGAAACAACAGGAACAGCTTGGGGCGGAGCGCCGGAGCATGGTGGGAACAGGCGACCGAAGCGAGAAGATTCGCACTTACAATTTTCCGCAGAACCGCGTGACCGATCATCGCATCGGGCTGACGCTGCACCAGCTTGACATCGTGATGGATGGGCGGCTTGATCCGATCGTCGAAGCGCTCACGGCGCACTATCAAACCGAGAAACTCAAACAAGAAGGCGTGACGGCCTAAAGGGGCGTCATGACGCTTCAGGAAGCTCTCGTTCAAGGCACGAAGCTCTTGGAGGAGGGAGGCATTGCCGCCCCGCGGCTGACAGCGGAAGTGCTGCTCTGCCATGCGGTGCATGGTGACCGGCCGTTTCTCTATGCGCATTCAGAACGTGAACTGCGGGAAGTGGAATGGATCCACTACGGGCGTTACCTGCACGAGCGGCTGAACGGCAAGCCAACGCAATACATCACCAAACGGCAGGAGTTTTACGGGCGGGAGTTCCGGGTCACACCGGACGTGCTGATTCCGAGGCCGGAGACGGAGCTGGTTGTGGAGACCGTGCTCCATGTCGCTCGCGATGCACGGCGGATTGTGGACGCCGGATGCGGATCGGGGGCGATAGCGGTGACGCTGGGGCTAGAAACACAGGCGCAGGTTTGCGGGACCGACATCTCAGCGGCGGCATTGACTGTGGCGGCGGATAATGCGCGGGGGCTTGGCGCGCCGGTGGAACTCTTGCGATGCGATCTGTTGTCGGCGATTGCGGATGCATCGGTGGACGTGGTTGCATCGAATCCGCCGTATGTGCCGCTGGGCGATCGGGAAGGCCTGCAGCGCGAGGTGCGCGACTACGAGCCCGGCGTGGCGCTGTTTGCGGGTCCGACGGGATTCGAGATTTACGAGCGTCTGGTGAACGACGCACGGCGCGTTTTGCGTCGCGGCGGATGGATGGTGGTAGAGCTTGGCTACAATGGTCGAGATCGGGTGATGGGCATGCTCGGACCGGGCTGGCAAGATGTGCGTGATGTGCCGGATTTAGCCGGGATTCCGCGAGTGCTGGTGGCGCGTTGGGGGAGCGAGGGATAATAACTGGCATGAAGCGGCGTCAGATTGTATTGGACGATCAGAGCGATCGTATATTGGACGGAATGGCGCAGCTCCACAACGGCAATCGCAGCCTTGCCATTCGTGAAGTGCTCAAGACGCATGAAACGGTCGAGTCGATGCTGCAGGAAATGGAGCGCCTTTACAGTGGTGAGTTGCGCAGGCAAAAGGTCCGGTCTGAAAAAAGTTTTCGCGACGGAACAGCAGTTCCCTGGGAGCAAGTAAGAAAACTTAATCGTCTGTGAAGGTTCTTTTCGGGGAGGGTATTCCTGAAGTTTTTCAGGAACTTCCGCGTCCGGCGCAGGTCAGGGCAGCCAGGATTACTGATCTAATTGCCGTGTTCCCGCAGATGTATCCTGTGCGCCGAATTGGGCTGATGCGAGGCTATCGCTATTTCAACGCACTCGGATACTATTTCTATTACTCCATTTCTTCGCAAGAAATTCGCGTTGCGGCGATTCTTCCTGGCCGCATGGAGCAGGCTTAGCCGATGCGTACCATCTTCCACGTCGACATGGATGCCTTCTTCGTTTCCGTGGAAGAGCTGTTTGATCCCTCGCTGAAGGGCAAAGCGGTGGTGGTGGGCGGGCGGCCGAACGAGCGCGGGGTAGTATCGGCGGCGTCATATGAGGCACGCAAGTTTGGGGTGCACTCAGCGTTGCCGTTGCGCACAGCGTACAAGTTGTGCCCGCACGCGATTTTCGTGGACGGGCATCCGGACCGGTATCGCGATTGCTCGCACCAGGTTTTTGGCGTGCTGAACCATTTCTCGCCGCAAGTGGAGATGGCCTCGATTGATGAGGCGTATGTCGACATGACCGGGACCGAGCGGTTGCATGGCCCGCCCCTGCGCGCGGCGCACGCGCTGCATGAGGCCATGCGCGCAGAAACGCAGCTCAACTGCTCGATCGGGATCGGAACCTCACGGCTGGTAGCTAAGATCTCTTCCGACCAAGCCAAGCCGAACGGTGTACTGTGGGTTCTTCCCGGCCAAGAAGTGCGATTTCTTGCACCGCTCGATGTGCGCAAAGTTCCGGGCGTGGGCAAAGTGACGGAGAAGAACTTGAACGCGCTGGGTATTCACAAGGTCGGCGACTTGGCGCGCTTCGATGAAGACTTTCTCGAAAGCCGTTTCGGCAAGTGGGGGCTAGCACTGGCCGGTAAGGCGCGCGGTCTAGATGCCGGGGGCTGGTTCGATAGCGAGGTCGGCGCCGACACGGAAGCGAAATCGATCAGCCACGAGCACACCTACCGCGAAGACACGGGCGACGCCGACGTGCTAGAGGCAACACTCGCGCGGCTTTCGGAGATGGTTGGCCGCCGCCTCCGTGAGAATGGCCTGCACGCGCGCACACTCCAGCTCAAGCTGCGCTATCAGGATTTCTCGACGATTACGCGCGCGCACACGCTGGCTCGGCCAACCCAAGTAGACACCGAAATTTTCGAAGAGATTCGAGCGCTGTTTCAAGCGAATTGGGAAAAGGGCGCCAAGGTGCGGCTGCTGGGTGTGCATGCGGCGTCGTTTGAAGACGCCGGGCCACAACTCGATTTACTTGGCGAAGACAAGAAGCACCAACGTTGGGAGCAGGCGCTGGCCGCGGCGGACCGGCTGCGCGACAAGTACGGCGAATCGGCGGTTTCGCTTGCCTCCGGCATGCGGGGCAGATTCCGCGAGCGCACTCACGAGAACCCCGCGGGCCTTCCCGGGAAGCCGAAATAGCGCCAGATGCCCGAAGGCGCATACCGTTACTGCGACGTCAGTCTGCCGGTGCCACTCGACCGGCCCTTCACGTACTCGCTCCCGGAAACTTTGCGGCACCGGGTGCGGCCGGGGTGCCGGCTGATCGTGCCGTTTGGCGTCCGCAAGCTCACCGGCGTGGCACTACGATGTCACGATGACGTGCCAGCGGTTGAGGCGCGTGATGCGCTGAGGCTGATCGACTCCGAGCCGGTGCTCGATGCAGAGCTGCTCACGCTGGCGCGGTGGATCGCCGGGTACTATTGCGCTCCGCTCGGCGAGGTGTTGCGTGCCATGCTGCCGCTCGCGAGCGAAGTCCGTGCGGGCAAAGTTTATTCGCTGACCGCTGCCGGTTTCGACGCTGCGCGGCAACTGCTACTTGATGCGGGGCCGGAAGATCCCGTGGCTGCTGTGCTGCGAATGCTGGAGAAACGCCCGCTATCGGCGGCATATCTCAACAAGAAACTCCCGCTCGCGGACAAGGCGATTCGCTCGCTCGAACGGAAAGGCTTCCTGGTCGCGGAAGAGCATCACACCGAACGCGATCCGCTGCGCTCTCCATCAGAGAGGCTGCGCGTGGAGCTGGAGCACGAGCCAGACGAACGCAAGCTGCCAAAGGCGGAACGTGAGCTGATCGCGTTTCTGATGCTGCATCCTGGCTCGCACAATCTCAAAGACGTCGAGCAGCAGGTCCGCAACGGAAGTCTGGCCGCACGGTCGCTGGCGCGGAAGCGAATCCTCAAGTTGACTCGGGAACCGATGTCCGCCGTGGGCGCGGGCCCGGTTCGCGCGCGGCACACGCTGAATGCCGCACAGCAGCAGGCATTCGCGACGATCCAGGCAGCCATCCGGGAGAAACAATTCCGCACCTTTCTGTTACATGGGATTACGGGGTCGGGAAAGACAGAGGTCTATTTGAGCGCGATTGAAGCGACGCTCGCGGAGGGCCGCAGCGCGCTGTTGCTGGTACCGGAAATCGCTTTGACGCCGGCGGTCGCAGGCCAGTTTTTCGCCAGGTTCGGCGACCGCGTGGCCATCCTGCACAGTGCGTTCACCGACACCGAGCGCACGGAGCAGTGGCGCCGCATTCGCTCGGGAGCCGCTGGAGTGGTGGTCGGCACGCGTTCGGGAGTTTTCGCGCCGGTACGCAACCTAGGGTTGATCGTGGTTGACGAAGAGCATGACCAAAGCTACAAGCAGGAGGAAACGCCCCGTTACAACGGCCGCGACGTGGCTATCGTTCGCGCGCAGGCTGCCAGGGCATGCGTCGTACTGGGCTCGGCTACACCGAGCCTGGAGAGCCGGTACAATGCGCAGCGCGGCAAGTACACGTTACTGGAACTGCCGGAGCGCATCGAACAGCGTCCGCTGCCCACGGTCGAGCTGATCGACATGCGCGAAGAGTTTCTGGAAACGCGCAAACAAGCCACGTTCTCGCGACGACTCATCGAAGCCATCGGCCAGCGGCTAGATAGCGGTGAACAGACCATGCTGCTGCTCAACCGCCGCGGATTTTCCAGCTTCGTGGCCTGCCGCGCGTGCGGCGAGCGTATCCAGTGCCGCAACTGCTCCGTTACGCTGACGTATCATCGCCGCGATCGCCGCTTGCTTTGCCACTACTGCGGTTATGCCGAGCGCGTACCGTCGGTGTGTCCGAAATGCCATAGCGAGCACATTTACTTTCTGGGCGTCGGCTCGGAAAAGGTGGAGGAGGAGTTGCACCGCGAGTTCCCCCGCGCGCGCATCACACGGCTCGACCGTGACACCGTCACGGGCAAGCGGCAGTACGAAGTGATTCTGCAAGGGTTCCGCGAGCGCAGTTACGACATTCTGGTGGGTACGCAGATGATCGCCAAGGGCCACGACATTCCCAACGTGACTCTCGTTGGCGTGGTTTCGGCCGACGTGGGCCTGGGCCTGCCGGATTTTCGCGCCGCCGAGCGCACGTTCCAGCTCCTGACGCAGGTGGCTGGGCGCGCGGGCCGCGGCGATCTGCCAGGCATCGTGCTCGTCCAGACCATCAATCCAGAACATTACGCCATTCGCATGGCGGCGTCACATGACTACCAGGCGTTCTACGAGAAGGAGCTCAACTTCCGGCGCATGATGCATTACCCGCCTTTCACTGCTCTGGCCAACCTCCTGGTGCGCAGCGAGAAGCAGGAGGAGGCGCTGCGGCTTAGCGCGGAACTCGGGCGGCTGCTAACGCCCGCGCCGGAGAGCATCAAAGTGATGGGCCCGGCGGAGGCGCCGGTACCGCGGCTGAAGAACGAATTCCGCTACCAGATGCTGATCAAATCTGCGAGCCGCAAGATTCTCAATGAGCAATTGCGGCGCGTGCGTGATTTCGCTCTAAACAACAAATGGCCGGCAACGGCGCTGGTAATCGACGTCGATCCACTCACTCTGATGTGACGTCAGGGCAAAGTGTACGTGACGCCGGTTGTGAACTGGAACGAGTTTTTCTTGAAACCGGGAGGTGGATCGTTCAAGAACGTGTCGATGCTATTGACCGCCAGGCTCAAGCGCTTATAGACCGGTAGAGTTAGCCCGGCGTTGGCAACCGCGGAGTAGGCTCGTGTATTATTCCAGGCAGGGGTCGCGGAAAGTAGTTCTGTGAACAGGATGCCGTGCGGCAGCGTACGGCTATAGTGCTCGGCAAACGTGGAGCCGATGAGGTTCTGGTTACTGGCAGACTCCTGGAAATTCTGGTTCACATAACTGACGCTGGCTTTGAGATCCAGCGCTTCATTGGCGGTCTTAAGGGCGGTCCACCCCACACCGCCGCCGTACAATTGCTGTAGGTTAAGCCCCTGGGAAAAGTTGTGATCGTATGCCAATTGCCCGAAACCATAAACGCGTGACGTGAAGTATTGGTCGCGTTCGGCATCGCCGTGAATAATAGAAGTCTTCACGGTGGGAGTACTGGGCTGGGTCACCTTTCCATACGAGGCGCTGAAATCGATGAGTGTGCGGTTACTGGGCTCGAGCCAGCCTTCAGTCGGGACGGCTCGCACCAGAGCGACACTGCCCGTAAGAGTCGTGCTGTCCTGAGTTGCCTCAACCAGCGAGGCGCCGCCTGTGAATGCACCTTTCCAATCTTCGAGAAGACCAGGGCGATGCAGCGCCTTCTCGAAACCGGGCTCATCAATGATGTTGACGGTGTCGGCGACGGCCACGGTTTGTGGCGGATTTGCCCCTCCGGGATTTACCTCAATCTTCTGACCGGTCATTGCGATGGTGCCCCTCGGAATGCCGTCCTCCTCGCGATGGCGAAGCTTCACATTCTTCCCAATGACCGCGAAGCGTTGTGAGGTGTGAAGCTCTTGCACCTTCTTCCACTCGACGGTGACTTCTCCCGCCATGTCACTCTTGAAAGTGACCTTGTCTCCAGTGGAGCGCACCAAATGGCCAATGAGTTTTTCCCCGTCGGTGAAAACAAGAACGTCGGGTCCTGGGTTCGGTTCGCTCTTGGCGGCCTGCGCGAATGCATCAGAAGCAGCAAGAGCTAGAAGGACCGCGCCGAAAAACAGGCTATTTTTAAGCGTCATTTCACTTCAATTTAACAATGTTAACGACCCGGTTGTCCGCTTTTAATGACAGCCTCACCGCGTTGCAGGCCGCGTTCTGTGAGATTCATAACAGTATGTGTCGAGCGCAACCTGCCGATTCGCAAGCTTATGCTACGGGGAACATTAGGTGTACAGGACTCCTCCCGAGCCGGGCGTGCTCATCCAGATCCTGCGGACGTTATCTTTGAGCAGCTTTCTTACGCGAACCAGGAGTGCCGCGGGATCAAACGGCTTGACGACATAATCGTTGGCCCCCAGTTGAACCCCGCGGATAACTTCTTTGTCCTGCTGGCAGGCCGTCAGGAGAATCACAGGAATATCGAAAGTCATCAGACCGCCGCGCAGAGAAGCGAGCACCTCAAATCCGTTCTTGCCGGGCATTTCAATATCGATTACCGCCAAGTCCGGCTGCCAGCTTCGGACGATTTCGAGGGCTTTATCACCATCAGCGGCCACTCGACACTCCAACCCCGCGCGCTGCACCGTTGTCTTGACCAATTCCCGCATGGTCGAGTCGTCGTCTACTACTAGCACACGGCGCTTGGCACCACTTGTGACGGCCGCCTGCCGTTCCATTTGGGAGGCAGGGTGCAGCACACGGTATAGTCGCAATACCAATTCCTGCTCTGTCCAAGGTGAAAACATACACTCGACCGCGCCGTCACGGACTGGCTGAAGCTCCATGAGCGCGCTTTGTTTCCCTATGAGCAGGAAAGGATGGTTCCATGGTGGAACAGCGGCGGAACCGGACACTGCGCTCAAAATAACGGCGTCGAATGGCCGGACCATCTCTGCACTCGGTAGTGTGGCGGAAACCAGAGTTCGTGAGAAGGCTTGGTAACGCTCGATCACCCGGGCGAGGCGGGCGCATTCGTCTTGTTGGAAGCCAAACAACGCGAACCGCTTTCCCGCCAGACTCTGCGCTAGCGCAGCGAACGAAACGTCCGGAGGCGGCGCCGGGACTGTTCTTTGCTTTCGAGATAGCTCTTCCTGCGCGTTCGAGAAGAGTTGCCGAAGCATATCCAGCAGCTCGCGGATACGTGCATTTGACGGATGCATGTCGCCCTGGACGGCCGCCTCGAGCTCGCGTGCCATGCGGCTGACCTCTGGATACCCGATTGAGCCACCACTCCCGGCCCAACGATGCGCGACGATCCGCAGGGTTTTTCCGTCAAGACCAGTATCGAGCGTATCAAGGAGCTCTTTGACCTGCTGCATCGCTTCCGCTACAAACTCCTCTCGCAGCGCGTCGATCTCCGGATCTGGAGTGAGATCCACATTCTCAGCGGGCGCCGCGGCGTTGGATGCCTTGGCATGCGGACTCAAGTACTTCTCGACAAAAGCGGGAAAAGTTCCTGGATCAACTGGCCGGGAAATGCAGCCGCTGCAACCTGCGTCCAGTAGTTGTTGTTGGTCATGCTGGCTGCGAAAGCTCCCAAGACCAAAGACAAGCGTGCCGCGAGCATCCGGGCTGGATCTTAGCCGTTTGACGATCTCCAGCCCACCGCCCCCAGCGAGTTCGACATCCACTAAAACAAGCTTCGGGTGCAGTTCCGAAAGAACTCGGATGGCTTCCTCCGGGGTGTTGACCGTGCGTACGTCGAGCCCGCGCTCAGACATCACGGGCCGAATCAAATCCGACGTGGCTGCGGCGTCTTCTACGATGAGCATGCAACCAGCAGTCACGAGGTTTCCTCCGGCGTAATGGAGTTACTTAGGCGCAGCAGCGGCCGGCTGCTCACAGAATGGCTACCTTCCGCATTTTATTCTATTTGAGACTCCGATCGCTCAAACAAGCAAGAGTTGTGATGGCTAACGAAGGTTTATCAGCATCAACCGCGACTCAATTTTGGAGGTCGACCTTGCCGGCAGGGAGACGCGGCATCAATTCTTAAACACGCGCTGCATCTGCTGCTTAGACGGGATTGCGGACGATCGATCCGAGATGGCCGCCCCACGAAGATCAGCAAGATGAGTGATTCGGACAGCATAACTATTGTCGACGGCTACGACCTCTCCACGGGCAACGGTTTTCCCATCGACTTTGACCACCACCAAGTCATCGAGCTTTGCGCCGAGCTGAACCACGGATCCAGGTCCCAGGGAAATGGCTTCTGCGAGCGTCAGGCGAGCGGTCCCCAGGGAGACCGTAACGCACATTTCCAGGTCCTCGAGTGTGCCAAGATCTTCCGGCGTTGCTTTGCCCGGGGCGGCGACCTCACGTGCGGCAGCTGCGGCTTCCCGTGCTGCAAGCAGTTCGACTAGCGGCGCGGCCACCTGCACATACACCAGAACCGGCGGTTGCGACCCGAACGTCACTTCTACAGAGGCAGCCGCCGAGTCGAATGGCAACGCAGTTGATTGTGTGGCTTTGAATACAACCTCTTTCTTGAAGCGCGAACTGAGACTCTGCGCCAAAAGCGAGACAGCCTGGCCAATCAACTCCCGGTAGGTTTCGAGACAGAGTTGGTCTTCGGGCGCCTCCATCCCTACGGCTGTTAACACTCGCGTGGCGATATCTTTCCAGGCGCTGGCGGCAGTGTTAATTCCGAGGACAGGACCTCCGGTGAGATTCAGATCATAGACTAAACAATCGATTTCACCATCACGGGCCAGCTGGGTCGCCGTTGGGCTAACCGTACAAACAGGCCGGTCGCAGCCCATCGACTCCACTGATGTTGCCAGACCCGTTCCCAACTGCTCCAGCAACCAGCAGTGCTCGGCCGATAATGTCTCGGGCTCGCTCATAATCGGATGTTAACGGTCACGCCTGGCAAGCCACATACACGGCTCACTCCGAAGCGAGTTGGGTGGCCTGGAGGCGCTCCGATTGGGTAGCGACTTCGGTGACCCGAATGCCGTAATTGCCCTTGACGATCACCACTTCGCCTCTTGCGACCAGACAATCCTTCACCAGGAGTTCAGCGGGTTTTTGTATGCTGCCCTCCAGTTCGATCACGGCGCCTTTCGCCAGCTTACGGAGCTTTCCAAATGGCACCCAGGCTCTTCCCACGACGACTCGCAGCGTGCACTTGGTGTCAAATAAAAGTGCCTTCGCTCTCGCGTTGGCTGACGCGTTTTCGACGGCCCCTGCCGATTCGATCAACCCCGAAGTTTCAGGCATCGCCCAACCTCACTGTCACGTCTCGCGTAGCCCCTTAGTGCTCGGCGGTCAGATCAGAGATGCGCACTCCGGCATTGTCATTGAAAGCGATGATTTCGCCAACGCCTACGTACGTCCCGCCTATTCTGACTTCGACCGGCTCACCGGCCGCCTTATTTAGAGTGAGTATGCTCCCTGCAGCCAGTTGCAGAACATCCTGGATTGTGGCGGCGTGGCGATCCAGTTCCACTTCCACTTCCAGGGGAACATCACTCAGGTGTGCCATTTCGCGATCTCTGTTGATTGCCGTCATAATTAGAAACCCAGCGTCGGCCATCGATCGGCAGATAGATGCAACCGAGTGCAATCCAGCTACCAAAACATCTTTATTATTTTCAAGCAGTTCCGTCTGCAGCCGTGTCAGAGCTTGTCGTAATGACGCCGATGCTGTCAAAAGTCTGACAGGCGATGATACCCGGCCGGATAGCTGCCGTTATCCTCCGGATCGGGGTTGTGAGTTTCAGTACCTTCAGGGGTGGGTTGCGCAATCTCTTGAATACAAGTTCCGCCTACACTTAGATAACGAAGGAAAGGGGGAACCGTTGGGTGCAGGCGCACGAGTGGGGCGCTCTTGCACAACGGGATAATATGGGCCGCACATCGAGTTGCTCCATCGTTCATTGAGCGAATGCGAGGCGCGGGGTCTGCCGCGTGATCCAGCATGATTTAGCTCAGCAGGTCTAGTTCTCTATGGACGATGCCAAGCCAGATCCGGCCGCCGGAGCCAGACCGATGGGCGCGGAGGCAGGCCTCACCGATCCAGAAACCCCAGGAGTCCCTTCGCCAGCGGTTGAATCTGCGCTGCCAGATCAGGGGCGCGCGCGTCACGATGAGGCCAACCCTGTCCGTAGCACGATATATCTGGGTGAAACGCCAGGGCTTAGCCCAGCGGGGAGTTGGGTCCGCATTTCCTCAACCGGCCAGATTCTCTGGTCACCGGAACTGTTTCGCATTCTCTGCCTAGATCCCGCAAAGGCCGAACCTTCATGGGAGGCGTTTTACCGGTGCGTGCATCCCGACGATCACGTGTTTTTTGGGGAACACAAGAAGTTGGCGCAGGAGCACGGCTGGGCCGAATACGACTTTCGAATCGTTCAGCCGGAAGGGTCCATCAAGTGGATCCACGGAATCAGCAGCGCAATTCGAGACAAAGTAGGCGAGGTGTTTGCAGTGGTTGGCACCGCCCTCGATATTACAGAGCGTAAGAAGGCGCACGACGCGGTGCGGCGAAGCGAAAGCTTACTTGCTCAAGGAGAGCGTATCAGCCATGTAGGAAGCTGGCATTGGAACGTCAGCCTTGGAGAAGCCTTCTGGTCGGAGGAACACTTTCGCATCTTTGGCTACGATCCAGAGAAGGACCAGCCTTCCTTTTCACTGTTTCTGGCGCGAATTCACCCGGATGACAGGACCGCCGTAGAGCAAGGCGGGAGCGCTTGTGTGAGGGAGCGGAGAGACTTCGACGGGGAGTATCGAATCGTTCTGCCTGACGGGACCGTGAAATACATCCATGATGTGGCGCGGTGTTTTGTGAACCGCTCAGGCGATCTAGAGTTCTTCGGCACCTCTATGGATGTTACGGGAAGAAAGCAAGCCGAGGACGAACTGCGACGGACCGAGACGTATCTAGCCGAGGCTCAGAGGCTGGGGCATACAGGAAGTTGGGCCTGGAGTGTCGCAAGGAAGGAGAGCGTCCACTGGTCGCTGGAGCAATACCGCATATGCGGGTTCGATCCAGGAAAAGGCACGCCCCCTTCCAAAGAGATTGAAAACCGCCTTCACCCGCAGGATCGGGATAGTGTCTTAGAAGCAGTCAGAATCGCGGTACGGGAGCGGAAAGACTTTGAAATTCATTGCCGATTCGTTCTTCCTGACGGTTCGATCAAACACGTACACAACATCGGCCATCCTGTATTCGACGCTTCCGGCGAATTGGTTGAACTTCTGGGAACGACAACGGACCGAACCTTCCAACACGAAGCGAGCGTGGCGCTTGAGAGCGCGTACGAAGAAATCAGAATACTGAAAGACCGGCTCTATGAAGAGAATCTCGCCCTAAAGGAAGAAATCAGCCGGTCGTCGATGTATGAGGAAATTGTTGGCTCCTCGCCCGCGTTGCAAAAGGTGATGAGGTATGTAGCAAAAGTGGCGCCGACTGACGCTACAGTACTCATAACCGGTGAGACCGGCACTGGCAAAGAGCTCGTTGCTCGCGCCATCCATAAACACTCACGCCGTTCGCGCAAGCCCTTTCTCCGCGTGAATTGTGGGGCTGTTCCCGACACGTTAATCGCATCGGAACTATTCGGTCACGAGAAGGGCGCCTTTACCGGCGCCACACAGCAGCGTATAGGGCGGTTTGAGATGGCTGAGGGCGGAACGGTTTTCTTGGACGAGGTCGGCGAGATCCCGTTGGAGACCCAGGTTGCTCTATTGCGGGTAATCCAAGAACGCGAGTTCGAACGCGTTGGAGGGCAACATACCGTGCGGGTCGACGTACGGGTGCTCGCGGCGACGAATCGTAAACTGCAAGCCGCTGTTGATGCTGGCCGCTTCCGTGAGGACCTGTTCTACAGACTCAACGTCTTTCCAATCGAGATGCCGCCGCTGCGTGAGCGGGCAGGGGACATCCGTTTGCTGGTTGAGTATTTCGTCGAGCTGTATAGCCAGATAGCAGGCAAGAAGATTCGAAAGATTGATGAGCGTACTCTCAATTTGCTCCAATCCTACCGCTGGCCCGGCAATATTCGGGAACTGCAAAATGTGATCGAGAGGGCGGTGATCCTGTCAGAAAACGAAACCCTCGCGGTGGATGAAACCTGGCTGCGGCCGGCATCACTCGGGCCGTTTGACAGTTTAAACACTCTTGCTACGACCTTGGCCGAGCGGGAAAGAGCGATGATAGAGGCAGCCTTGTTGGAAAGCTCAGGCCGTGTGGCTGGCCCAACCGGCGCTGCCATCAAGCTCGGCATTCCGCGGTCGACGTTGGAAGCGAAGATCAGAGCACTGCGAATCAATAAACATCGCTTCAAGCCGACATAAGTAAGATCCAATCCGCGGGCAACAAGATTTCTTGTGCGCCTCTAACGATAAACAACCCATGCCGGTATCTTGCGGCCATGGCCATTTTTATGGTGAGGTTTCGACAATTGCCCGGATTTCGCCACGAGATACTATTTACTTGCCTTTCATTTGCTATGAGTTACGAGTGGCATTGGAAGTGCTATTGTATGACATTAATTTCCCATTCATCGAGTGAATCACTTCGCCGCGAGCGAGTAACGGGCAAGCTCCGGTTGGGCTGCGATTAGAGCAGCGACTCTTAGGCCAGCACGAACGCGGATGGAATTGCCGCGAAGGAGGACGCCTAGAAGTACTGTCACTTGGATAGCAACGGGCAAGTGAGTCAGCGCCACATATGGGCTACCCCACTCCTGATGCCGCAGATATGGCGGCGCAGCGGACGCCGCCGACGAGCGGCGACAGCGGCTTACGCCGAGAGCAGATACTGCTCGTTCACAGTGACAACGCGGTACGGCGCACCTGGCGAGAGGCGCTTAGTAAATTGGAACAAGTCGAGGGTGTGAGTGAGGCCGTCGACGCCAATCAGGCTCTGCACAGTCTGGCGTCCATGACTCCTGACGTGGCCGTCATTGAACTAAGCCTTCCCGGAATCAATGGGATTGAGCTGACGCGACAGATGATTCGGCGCCAACCGACGATCGCGGCGATCATTTGCAGCCGCCACCTGGAGCCGTCCTTGCTGACGGAGTCGTTTCATGCCGGTGCAAGGTGTTATCTGGACAGCGATTCGGCTGACGATGTGGTGAAGGCGGTAACTTCTGCTTGCCGGGGTGGCGGCTACTTCACAGAGGATGTCCGCCGAGTTCTGAATAACATGATGCTCGAGGAGTATGTGCTGCGTTTGCGGCGCCGGGCTGTTAGCGGCCGCTACGGCACGCTGACTTCGCGGGAGCGTGAAATCCTGCAGAAGTTAATCACTGGCAGAAGCAGCAAAGAGATTGCGAGCGAACTCAATATCAGCGTGAACACCGTGGACACACATCGGGCACGGATTATGCAAAAGTTAAATGTACATAGCCTGGCCGAATTAACCAAGTACGCTCTGCTCGACGCGGACGAGTGAACCACACAGGGGGACAGTTGGGGCGCTATACCTTGGCCTGCCCTTAAGTACAAGCACTGGTCAAATAAGCTGTGCTGTGCCACTAAGTACTACCCTACCTGGGCTCTATTATAGTCCCCCGACGTGCAAGCCATGAATTCAGAACACCACAAAAAAGAAGGCACAACAGCAAGCTATTAGGAGTAGAATGCTGTCGGGCAGGCGTCCCATGGATCAGGGTGCCAAACGGCCGGGAATTCCACCGGGTGGTGATGCTAGTATCACCGCCGGTGTGACGAGCAAAGGCATCAGGGAGCAATTGGGAAGGATCTTACAGAGTCCCCTGTTCGCCGCCGCCGAAAAGCGGAGGCTTCTGCTACGGTTTCTCGTCGAACGCTTTCTGGAAGGGCGGGGCGACGGGCTCAAAGAATATGAGGTGGGCAGGGGAGTGTTTGGTCGTCCCGCCTCCTACGACCCTCGTTTGGACCCGATCGTTCGAGTTCAAGTCAGCAACCTGCGGTCGAAGCTGAGGGAGTACTACGCCGGCGACGGGAAAAATGATCCCGTTCTTATTGAGTTTCCGAGAGGATATGTTCCGCGGATCGAGCGACGACCCATTTTGCATATTCTCAAAAGTAATAAGTCCAGCATTCAGGCTATCCATTCCGCCCACACTCCGCACGAAGGACACAAGAGAGCCGCAAAGACCGTCGCAGTGCTGCCGTTCCTTGATCTCAGCCCCGGTGGCGACCAGGAGTACTTTTGCGACGGTGTTACGGAGGAGATCATCAATGCCCTTTCGCAGATCAAGCAGGTGAGTGTAGTCGCCAGAACCTCTGCCTTCCAATTCAAGGGAACACATGTGGACGTTCGTCAGATTGGGACTCAACTGAACGCCCAGGCAGTGCTTGAGGGCAGTATTCGCAAGGAGGGAGATCTACTACGGGTCTTGGCACGGCTGACCAGCGTGGAAACGGGCTATGTGCTCTGGTCGGCCTCATTTGACCGGAAAATACAAGACGTCTCTGCGGTCCAGGAAGAGGTAGCTAAGGCGATTATAAAGACCCTCAATATCAGGTCTAGCAGATCACAACAGCAGCGACTGTCGCGGCGCACTTACAAGGCGAACGCAGAGCTCTATGATCAGTATCTTCGTGGCCGCTTCTACTGGAACAGACGGACGGAGGAGGCCCTTAGGATGGGTGCTTCCATTTTCCAGCAAATAATCGCGCAGGACCCTGCGTACGCCCCGGCATACTCAGGCTTGGCGGATTGCTACCTGTCGCTGGGCCTGTCTGACACGGACGCGCCGAAGGATGTCATGCCAAAGGCCAGTGCCGCAGCGAAGAGGGCTTTGGAATTGGACGACACCCTTGCGGAAGCATATACGTCCCTGGGGAGTGTCAAGGCTTCCTACGATTGGGAGTGGACTGAAGCACGGAAAATGTTCCAGCGTGCTATTCATCTCAATCCAGGTTATGCCACGGCGCACCATTATTACGCTATATTCAGCCTGTCTCCCACAGGCAGATTGCAGGACGCCATAGATGAACTGCACCAGGCCATCACGCTCGATCCCCTTTCTTTGACCGTGAACACGGACACGGCTTTGTTGGCCTACTTTGCCGGAAGGCCTGACGATGCCATAGCGCAGTGCCGGAAGACAATCGACCTGGATCCCAGTTTCTTCCGCCCGTACTGGTTGCTTGGGCTCGCTTACGCACAGAGTGGAATCTACCCAGAGGCTATACGAAACCTTGAGAAGGTCCGTGAACTGGCGGGAGGCACAACTTTCATGGCGCAGACCCTCGCTGGTCTCGCGCACGTTCATGCGATCTCAGGAAAACACGACGAAGCTCGGAAGTACATCCAGGAGCTCGAGTCTCGTGCCTGTCAAGAGTACATGTCTCCCTTCTGGATCGCCATGTCCCATGTCGCTCTGAATCAGAGAAAGCAGGTGTTTACGTGGCTGGAGAGGGCTTGCGATATGCGCGACCCGTGGCTGTTTGTGCTCCCCAATCTGCCAATCGCGGCGCCTCTCGAGTCTGACCACCGGTACCGTTCATTCCTTCACAGGATAAATATCGCGCGAAACTTCATGACCGCGCCGGGTTGACCGTACGAAGCTCGCCCGGAGTTTAGCCAGCCACCCGGGAGTGCTGTAATTAACGGTTAACTACCGAAAAGTACTTCCCCATGTCAAAACACAACTGTAACCTGAATTGTCCGACAATTCCGGACCGGGTTAGCTGCACCAGTTTTGGCCAGCTCACAGGCGGCGTTATTGCGGTCACTTGTACCGAACGTCGAGAGCAACCTCGGACGCAAACGGAATGGGCCGATCAGGCCGGCACCGTTATCCGCCTTAATAAGGAGTAGTACATGTTCCCCGCCACACCATGCTTGCGCCAAGAGATAAAGCATCTGTGCTTGCGAAGAGCTGCACTGGACCGGCTCATCAATTCGCTCGAAGAGTATTGTCTTTTTGTCCGGACCGAGCAGGAAATGCCACCGACTCGCGGTCTCATTCAGCCGAACCGACGCGTCTTGGCCCGGCCGGTTCGATCTTGCCAGGCATCGAAACCAATCTCAATCGGCAGGATGGCGTGAGGCGCTACCGGCTCTCAGACGAGATCTCCGACAGGACATTACTCGTCAGCGGAGTTCTCCGCTGAGGCTCTTGGAGACGCGCTCCGAGCAGGATGTGTTTCGGCTAAGGCATCCAAATAGCCTGACACCAATCTGTTTCACTTGAGAGCCGTTATTCCTGCACATTGGAGCGACGTTGTGTCAAATATCAAAACTATGAGAACCACGCAACAAGACGACGAGACAGGGACCTTACCTAGGATATAACCGCCGCAGCGGGGAGATTCTCTTGAGCTACGCAATCCGCATTCTCATCGTCGATGACGAACCGAGCATACAGGTTCTATTTGAACAGGTGCTTTCATCGGTTGGGTACTACGTCACGGTTGTCGGACGTTCACGTCAGGCACTGGCGCAGGTTCGCAGCCGGGAATTTGATGTTGCCGTGGTGGATCTGAGCCTGCCAGACGAAGACGGTTTCGAAGTCATCCGTCAGATGCGGTCAGCGTCTCCTCATTTGAGAATTCTGGCAATTTCGGGATTCATGGTGGGAGACGTTCCTCACCAAGCTTTAGCGGCCGGAGCAGCGGACACTCTGCTCAAACCAACACCACCTGAGACGTTACTTAATACGGTATATCGGTTAATCGAGCCGTGCGGCACCTGGGCTGGAAGATGACCAGGAACCGACACGGCAGTGAATATGAAGGTGGGCAGCTCCAAGCCGCTCCGTCTCGCCCGGATATCGGCACCTTACAAAGCGGCCGCCGCAGCGCAGAGCCGGCGCGCCGTTGCCTGCCACAAGGTTTCGTTGAGCCGGACTGGGCAATTGAGTGTGTCTCGCCGGAATGAATCACCTGACTGAGAGATTGGTAGGCTCATCCGGACTCTGTCCAGATGCGCGCATATTGAGTCGGCCTCATGCACGGACGGTCCTCTCGCCTACGGTGACCTCTGACAACGGCTCGCGCCGAGAGCAGATACTGCTCGTTCATAGTGACAACGCGTTACGACGAACCTGGCGCGAGGCGCTCAGCGATTTGGAACAAGTCGAGGGTGTGAGTGAGGCCGTCGACGCCAATCAAGCCCTCTGCACTCTAGCGACCATGACTCCTGACGTGGCCGTCATTGAATTGAGCCTTCCCGGAATCAATGGGATCGAACTCACGCGACAGATGATTCGGCGCCAGCCAACGATCGCGGCGATCATTTGTGGCCATAACCTGGAACCGTCCTTGCTGACGGAGTCGTTTCACGCCGGCGCAAGGTGTTATCTGGACAGCGATTCGGCTGACGACGTGGTCAAGGCGGTAAACTCTGCCTGCCGGGGTGGAAGCTACTTCACAGACGATGTCCGCCGGGTTCTGAATGACATGATTCTCGAGGAATATGCGCTTCGACTCCGGCATCGGGCCGTTGCCGGCCGTTATGGCACGCTGACTTCGCGGGAACGTGAAATCCTGCAGAAGCTGATCACCGGCAAAAGCAGCAAAGAGATCGCGAGCGAACTTAACATCAGTGTGAACACCGTAGACACACATCGGGCACGGATCATGCAAAAGCTGAACGTACACAGCTTGGCCGAATTGACCAAGTACGCTCTGCTCGACGCGGAAGGGTGAGCGCTGCAGAATGGATCGGCGGATCGCCGTCACTCAAGTTCGGCTTAGCTCCACCGAGACGCATAACTAAAGTTATCGCAATCACAGGCTGTGTGATCTCCACCGACAGAGCCACTACGCATACTTAGGTTAGACGATTTTGGTAACTGCGGTCATCATGGCACGCCGGTATTGCCGGGTTATCCACGGTAGCTTACAGTCGTATTCGCCCGGTGTTTTGGGCAGCGGACGCAAGTAGCGTCGCCCACACTGTAAACCGCAGAGCCGCCGCATCACCCAGTGTGACCGCGACTAATGGCGGTATTGTGGGCCGCTACCATGCGGGAGCCCTGACGCGAATACTATGCCCCTGGACCTTTTGATCGTCGATGATTCGGCAGCTATCCGGAAGATACTCCAGCGAGTATTGCACCAGGCCGAGGTTCCGCTTGGAAATGTCTATGAGGCGGGCGACGGTGTCGAAGCCTTAGCCATCCTCAAGGAGAAGACCGTTAACCTCATCTTCTCAGACATCAACATGCCGAACATGGACGGGATTCAGTTCTTAAGCCAGTTGAAAGCCAACGAAGCGTGGAGGCATGTTCCGGTAGTCATGATCACGACCGAAGGCAGTCAAGCAAAAGTGATGGAAGCAGCCCAGTTAGGGGCCAGCGGATACCTGAAGAAGCCATTTACCCCGGATCAGATCAAAGACAAGATTGCGGGGTTGATGTGAGAACGATGTTATCGGCGGGGGAGTGACCGCATGGCCGAGAGACTCGAACAGGAACACCTCGCACAGATGATTCGGAAGGCCACCGATGAGGTCTTTTCCACAATGCTTGGCGTAGCGATTAAGACCGATGCGGCCTATGTCGAGCAAGTTCCTCCCGAGCATTTTGATGGCGTGGTTTCATTCATCGGGCTGGCGGGCGCCTGGGCGGGGACGGGAAGTCTTTGCTGCAGCTCCAAGTTCGCCTGCAGTTTGTCGTCGAAGTTTCTGATGACGGAGTGTCCAGTGGTGGACGAGCAGGTGCTCGACGCCATTGGCGAACTCACCAACATGATCATTGGCAATGTGAAGAACGAAGTGGAAGAGCACCTGGGTCCGATTGGTCTGAGCATTCCGACAGTGATTCACGGCCGGAACTTTGCCGCGCGGAGCTTGGGCCGCGATGCGTGGACCGTGGTGCCGTTTTGGTGTGGCGCGGACCGGCTGGATGTAAAGATCTGCCTGACGCCCAAAGAGCAGGCGGCGCACGATCACGGAGCTCGCCCACGGGCATTCATTCTCCCTTAGACATTAATCCGTTAGGAGCAAACCGGTGGAAGACCAGGAGATTATCAAAGAGTTCTTAATCGAGAGCACGGAGAATCTGGCTCGTCTGGAGCAAGAGATTGTGGAGCTGGAGCAATGCCCCGACGATCCCCGACTGTTGGCGGGCATTTTTCGGACCATTCACACGATCAAAGGCACATGCGGATTCCTCTCGTTCTCCAATCTGGAGAGCGTCACGCACATCGCGGAGAATATTCTGTCGCAACTCCGCAACGGAGAACGTAGCCTGACCCCAGAGCTGACTTCCCTAATCTTGCAAACCGTAGACGCGGTGAAAAAGGAGTTAGCTCACATTGAATCTGCCGGGAAAGAGAGTGGGGAGGTTTACGAAGACCTCCGCGGCCGGCTGACGCGAGCGTGTGACGGGAAAACGGGCAAGAGCCAAGAGCCGCGGCAGGCTGAGGATCACCAGGAGCCCACGGCAAAGCCGGAGTCAGAAGAAATGACCACGGGTTCCCCTACAGCCGTTGCGGGCCAGGATGGCGAACGCAGCGGCGCTGGCAAGGGCATGCCTGTTGCAGACTCCACCATTCGGGTTGATGTGGGGCTTCTGGACAAGCTCATGAATCTGGTCGGTGAACTGGTGCTGACGCGAAACCAGATTCTGCAGTTCAATGCGCAACAGGAAGACACCACTCTCAACGTCACTTCACAGCGGCTGAATCTGATCACCACGGAACTGCAGGAAGGCGTCATGAAGACCCGGATGCAGCCCATCGGAGTGGTTGGGAACAAGCTGCCGCGGCTGGTGCGGGATCTGGCGGCGACGCTTGGCAAACAGATCCAGCTGGAGATTGACGGTGCCGATACAGAACTCGACAAGACCATTATTGAGGCCATCAAAGACCCGCTGACACACATTGTTCGCAACTGCTGCGACCACGGTATCGAGCGCCCGGAGGTCAGGGTGGCCAACGGCAAATCAGCGCAGGGCAAAGTGATGCTGCGAGCCTTTCACGAAGGGGGGCAGGTCAATATCGAGATCGCAGACGACGGCGCCGGCATCAACCTGGCGAAGGTCAAAGAAAAGGCGATTCAAAAGGGCTTGTTGCGGCCCGATCAGGCCGAACGGATCAGCGACCGCGAAGTACTCAATCTCGCTTTTCTCCCCGGCATGTCAACCGCGGATAAGGTCACCAGCGTTTCCGGCCGCGGCGTGGGCATGGACGTAGTCAAGAGCAATATCGAGAAGATCGGTGGCACGGTGGATCTGCTGAGCCGGCCGGGACTTGGCACTACGCTCAAAGTGAAGATCCCTCTCACGCTGGCGATCATTCCCGGTCTCATCGTTACAGCCAAGGAGCGGCGGCTGGCCCCGCGCGGGCAGCGAGCTATTGGGGACCGCTTCGTGATTCCTCAAGTCAGTTTGCTGGAACTGATCCGGCTGGAAGGCGACGCCGGAAAGCGTCAGATCGAACGCATCCAAGGGACTCAAGTCTACCGCAGGCGCGGCCAGCTTCTGCCCATCGTTTACTTGAACGAAGTGCTGGAGATGGGAGAGGCGCTTGACTCCAATGTTGTGAACATCGTGGTCTTGCAAGCCGAAGACCGGCAGTTCGGGCTGGTGGTGGATGGCATCAGCGATACCCAGGAGATCGTAGTCAAGCCGCTCGGCAAGCAATTCAAAGGACTCAGTTGTTATGCCGGAGCGACGATCATGGGCGATGGCCAGGTGGCGTTGATCCTGGACGTGTTGGGGATCGGGCAACGGTCGGGGGTGGTGCAGGAATCGCGGGAACGGTCCAGGGCCGAGGCAGAGCACAGCCAGCAGGCCGGCAGCGACCGGCAGACGTTCCTGCTCTTCCGTGCCGGTTCGTTCGAACGGGTGGCGGTCCCGCTTTCCATGGTGGCCCGTCTGGAGGAATTCCCGCAATCCAAGATCGAGCATGCCGGCGGCCGGCGAGTGGTGCAATACCGTGGGCGGATACTGTCTCTGGCATCGTTGGGGACCATTCTCGAGGCCGGCGCGGCCGACACCGCCAGCGTTCAGGATCCAGCACAAGTAATCGTATTCACGGATGGCGACCGCAGTGTGGGTCTCCTGGTGGACCAGATTCTGGACATCGTGGAGGAAAACATTACCGTCCGGCGGTCGGCCGACCGCAAGGGGCTTCTGGGGTCGGCGGTGATCGGCAAGAAAGTCGCTGACCTTCTCGATCTGCACGCGGTGATCCAGGCGGCGGACGAGCGGTGGTTTGGCAGCCACGAGAACCATCCTTCCGAACGCGTGACGGTGATGGTAGCGGAATCGTCTGCCTTCGCGCGCGGCCTGGTGCGGAACTGCCTCGAAATGGCCGGTTATCAAGTGGTGGAGGCGTCGGACACACAAGAGGCGCTGCGGGTTTTAGAAAAACGGAAGATCGACGTGGTCGTGGCGTCGGCGGATCTTCGGCCGGAAGGCGGCATCGGTTTGCGCGAAAAGATGCAGCGCGTGCCCAAGTTTGCAGGGATTCCGACCTTGGCGCTTGCCAACACCGCCGAGGAGACAAAGGCGCATCGCGAGCATCTGGGGGACACCGAGGATTACCAACTGAAATTCGACCGCGAGGCCATGCTTCGTTCGGTGGCCCGGCTGGCGGCGGCGGTTGCTGCAGAGCCATCCCCCGTGCTCGCCGGGGACAGGAGCTGAATATGGCAGCACAGGAAACGATTACGGCGGTAGTGGAGCACGAGGCCCAGACCAGCCGGCAATTCGCAACATTCTTTGTCGATGGCCTGTTCTTCGGCGTCGAAGTCCTGCAGGTGCAGGAGGTGCTGCGCTACCAGGAGATGACGCCGGTGCCTCTGGCGCCAGAGGTGATCGAAGGATTGATTAACCTGCGCGGCCAAATTGTGACCGCCGTGGACATTCGCCGGCGCTTGAAGCTGAAACCGCGTCCTGACGGACAGACACCCATGAACACGGTGGTCCGCACCGCAGAAGGCGCCGTCAGCCTGCTGGTGGACGAGATTGGCGATGTCGTTGAGGTGGAAGCCGAGACCTTTGAAGTTCCGCCGGACAATGTCGATCCGGCCGCTCGCGAGTTCCTCCGGGGCGTTTACAAGCTCAAGGATCGGCTGCTGCTGATCCTGGACACGGAAAAGATAATTGATCTCGCCGTTGGGAGGGCCGCCTAGTTGGCCTTCACCTTCTTTTTCCGGGATCAACAGGTGCTGGAGCGGGTCGTCGAGCACAGCCTCCCCAGTTTGGCGGGACGCACCCACCCTCGCATCTGGGACGCGGGCGTGGCGATGGGGCAGGAGCCCTATACGCTTTCCATCATGTTTGCCGAGCGGATGGGGCGCTTCGCATTCAACAATCTCCGCATCGATGCAACCGATGTGGAAAGCTCGGGCCAGTTCGCCCAGATGATCGAGGCTGGCCTGTATCCACGGGAGGAGCTGGCGCGGTTGCCCGAGGGCTTCCTGGACAAATATTTCGAACCGAATGCCAAACCTGACCACTTTCGCGTGATCGAGAGCATCCGGCGGCCAGTGACGTACCAGCGGCACGATCTTCTGTCCTTCAAGGAAGTTGGTCACGGGTACGCGCTGGTTCTGTGCAAGAACGTACTGCTCCACTTCCAGCAGCCGGAGAGGATCGAAGTGCTCAGAATGTTCCATAGGGCGCTGGCGCCCGGTGGTTTGTTCGCCACGGAGCAGACCCAGGAGATGCCGCGGGAACTCGCTTCGCTGTTCCAGCGCGTGATTCCCGATGGGTCGTTGTTCCGCAAAGTGGAGGCCGGCGAATGCGGATCGTGACGTTGGAAAGCAGCGGCAGGATGTACACCTCCCAGGTTTACCTGGTGCTCGGCGATGCGAGTGGGCTGGAGGACGTCAACACGCTGGTGGACGTGGGTCAGGATCCGGCCATCCTCGCAAGTATCGAGCGGGCGCCCACCGGGGTCGGCAAATGGCCCGTGGAACAAGTTGTGCTCACGCATGGCCATTCCGACCACTGCGCTCTGTTGCCGCAAATCCGCGAGGTGTTCCACCCCAAGGTGTTCGCGTTTTCTCCGAACATCGAGGGCGTCGGTGGCCTGCTGCGCGATGGGGACACGATCAAAATGGGCGACGGGGATTTCGAGGTGATTCACACGCCGGGCCATAGCAGCGACTCGATTTGCCTCTACAACGAAGTCGACGGCGTACTCTTCGCTGGCGACTCGCCGCTGCTGATCACCTCGCCAGGCACTTATGAGGTGGGATTTCTGGCGGCGTTGGAGAAGCTGTGCGCCCGCGATGTCCGGCGGATCTATTTCGGACACGGCGCTCCGCTGACGGAGCGCTGCAACCAGAGGCTGCGTGACTCGCTAAACATGGCAACCGGGAGCGCGCCGGCGGCGGGGACGGAAGATCAGATCAAAAATCAGACGCCGGTGACGGCGCAGTGAGTAACTCAACTAAGAAGATAAAGGAGCAAAAGTGATGGCAAGACTAGAAAACGACAGCCGGCGAGTGCTTCCCGGCCGAAGCTCATCCAGCGGCGCCGCCGTTTTGGACCGTCCGGCAACCGATACGCTCGAAACGCAAACGAAGGATCTGTTGCAAGAGGAGATATTCCGGTTAGTGGAAGCCTCGCGCGCAGGGCGTCTCAGCGAGCGCGGGAAGGCAGAGCGGTTCGAAGGGAGCGACCGCAAACTGGTCGAGGGCGTGAACGCTATGCTCGATGCGATTCTGCTGCCGATCGGGGAGGGGAATCGTGTCCTGGCGCAGATCAGTATGGGCAAGATCGACGAACTGATCACACAGACCTACAGTGGCGACCACGAGAAGATGAAGCAGGCAGTCAACAACGTGGCCGCAGTACTGCAAGGCTTGCAGAAGGAAATGGGGCGGCTGACGGAGGCCTCGCGGGAAGGGCAACTTTCGGAACGTGGTAAACCCGACCAGTTCCAGGGCGCCTACGCCGGCATCGTGAAAGGCGTCAACGAAATGCTGGACGCCATCTTGTTGCCGATCGGCGAAGGTAACCGCATTTTGGCCCAGATCTCCAACGGCAGGATCGACGAGCTGATCGCTCAGACCTACAAGGGCGACCACGAGAAGATGAAGGTAGCGGTCAACAGCGTGGCTACGACGCTACGAGGCATGGCTGAGGACGTCAGCATGCTGGTGAAGGCGGCGGTGGAAGGGAAACTGGCTACCCGTGCCGATGCCACCAAGCACCAGGGTGAATTTCGCAAGATTGTTGAGGGCGTCAACCAGACCCTGGACGCCGTGATCAAACCGTTGAACGTGTCCGCTGAGTACGTGGACCGCATCAGCAAAGGCGATATTCCACCGAAGATCACCGATAGCTACAACGGCGACTTCAACGAAATCAAGAACAACCTGAACAACTGCATCGACAACATCAAGGCCCTGGTGGCCGATGCCGGCATGCTGGTGACGGCTGCGGTGGAAGGGAAACTGGCGACCCGTGCCGACGCCACCAAGCATCAGGGCGACTACCGCAAGATTGTCGAGGGCGTCAACCAGACCCTGGACGCCGTGATCAAACCGTTGAACGTGTCCGCTGAGTACGTGGACCGCATCAGCAAAGGCGATATTCCGCCGAAAATCACAGATAGCTACAACGGCGACTTCAACGAAATCAAGAACAATCTGAACAACTGCATCGACAACATCAAGGCCCTGGTGGCCGATGCCGGGATGCTGGTGACGGCTGCAGTAGAAGGGAAACTGGCGACCCGTGCCGACGCGACCAAGCACCAGGGCGACTACCGCAAGATTGTCGAGGGCGTCAACCAGACCCTGGACGCCGTGATCAAACCGTTGAACGTGTCCGCTGAGTACGTGGACCGCATCAGCAAAGGCGATATTCCACCGAAGATCACCGATAGCTACAACGGCGACTTCAACGAAATCAAGAACAACCTGAACAACTGCATCGACAACATCAAGGCCCTGGTGGCCGATGCCGGGATGCTGGTGACGGCTGCAGTAGAAGGGAAACTGGCGACCCGTGCCGACGCGACCAAGCACCAGGGCGACTACCGCAAGATTGTCGAGGGCGTCAACCAGACCCTGGACGCCGTGATCAAACCGTTGAACGTGTCCGCTGAGTACGTGGACCGCATCAGCAAAGGCGATATTCCACCGAAAATCACAGATAGCTACAACGGCGACTTCAACGAAATCAAGAACAATCTCAACAACTGCATAGACAACATCACAGCGCTGGTCGCCGAGACGGGCATGCTGATCAAGGCATCAGCGGAAGGCCAACTGGCCACCCGCGCCGACGCCACTAAGCACCAGGGCGACTACCGCAAGATCGTCGAGGGTGTCAACGAAATGCTCGATGCAATCCTGCTGCCCATCGGCGAGGGTAATCGCATTCTGGCTCAAATCTCCAATGGCAAGATCGACGAGCTGATCGCCCAGACTTACAAAGGTGATCACGAAAAGATGAAGCAGGCAGTGAACACCGTGGCCGGCGTGCTGCAAGGACTGCAAAAGGAACTGGGGCGCCTAACCGAGGCATCCCACCAGGGACAGCTTTCCGAGCGTGGCAAGCCCGAACAGTTCCAGGGTGCCTACGCCGGCATCGTCAAGGGCGTCAATGACATGCTGGACGCCATCCTGCTGCCCATCGGCGAAGGTAACCGCGTGCTGGCGCAGATCTCCAACGGCAAGATCGACGAGCTCATCGCGCAGACCTACAAGGGCGATCACGAGAAGATGAAGCAGGCGATCAACAACGTGGCTGCAGTCTTGCAAGGCTTGCAGGAAGAGTTGAGGCGCCTGACGGTGGCCTCGCGGGAAGGCCAACTTTCCGAACGCGGCAAACCCGACCAATTCCAAGGCGCCTACGCCGGAATCGTGAAAGGCGTCAACGAGATGCTGGATGCCATCCTGCTGCCCATCGGCGAAGGTAACCGCATTCTGGCTCAGATCTCCAACGGCAGGATCGACGAACTGATCGCTCAGACCTACAAGGGCGACCACGAAAAAATGAAGCAGGCGATCAACAACGTCGCTACGACACTACGAGCAATGGCTGATGACGTCAACCTGCTGGCCAAGGCGGCAGTGGATGGCAGGCTGGCCACCCGTGCCGACGCCAGCAAGCATCAGGGGGAATTCCGCAAAATTATTGACGGGTTCAACAACACACTGGACACGGTCGTCGGGCCACTGAAGTTTGCCGCAAGCCAAGCTTCGTCGTTGGCGTCCTCGGCTGAGGAGCTGACGGCGGTGAGCGGACAGATGGCCAGCAATGCCGAAGAGACCGCTACGCAAGCGAATGTCGTCTCGGCAGCCAGCGAGCAGGTGTCCAAAAACGTGACCGTGGTCGCCTCCGGCAGCGAGGAAATGCAGGCTTCGATCCGCGAGATTGCCAAGAGCGCCAATGAAGCGGCGAAGGTCGCGAAGACGGCGGTCGGGGTAGCCGAAAACACCAACAGCACCATCGCCAAACTGGGAGAATCCAGTATCGAGATCGGCAAGGTAATTAAGGTCATCACCTCCATCGCACAGCAGACCAATCTGCTGGCCCTGAATGCCACGATTGAGGCGGCGCGGGCCGGCGAGGCGGGGAAAGGCTTTGCGGTGGTCGCCAACGAAGTCAAGGAACTGGCGAAAGAGACCGCCAAGGCCACCGAAGATATCGGTCAGAAGATTGAAGCCATCCAAGGGGATACCAAGGGTGCGGTGCAAGCAATCGGCGAGATCAGTTCGATCATTAACCAAATCAACGACATTTCCAACAACATTGCCTCGGCGGTGGAAGAGCAAACCGTGACCACCAACGAAATCGGGCGCAATGTGGGCGAGGCGGCCAAGGGCACCGGCGAAATTGCCAAGAATATCGGCGGTGTCGCGGTGGCGGCGGAGAACACGACCAAAGGAGCCGCGGATACGCAAAAGGCGGCCCAGGCGCTCAGTTCGATGGCTGCTCAGCTACAGTCTCTCGTTTCCAAATTTACCTTCTGATACCCGCGGGGGCGCGGCACCGGGCCGCGCTCCCGTTCTTCACCGTGACGGATGCTTGTTGCACAAAGGAGATTGCCAATGCCCAAGGCCATGATCATCGACGACTCCAAAGCCATCCGCATGATATTGTCCAAGACACTCTCGGAAGTAGGTTATGAGGTCTGTCAGGCTACCAACGGCGAGGAAGCGCTCTCCGTGTTCGAAAAGGAACAGGGGGCTATCTCGCTCGCCCTGGTGGACTGGAACATGCCACTCATGAACGGACTTGAGTTTGTGAGGCGGCTGCGCTCCGACTCCCGCTACTCGTCGGTCTTGTTAATGATGGTCACAACGGAAACAGAAGTGAGCCAGATGACCACGGCGTTAGAGGCGGGCGCCAACGAGTACGTGATGAAGCCGTTCACGAAAGAGATAATCACTGGCAAGCTACGCTTGCTCGGCCTGCTGCAGTGAGGGATCGGAGCTTGGTGGCCTTGTCCAAGAAAGCGATCCAACGCGGCAGCCGGATTCGCGTGCTCGTCGTCGACGACTCGGTCGTCATCCGGCGCCTGGTCACGCACGCGTTATCGGAAGATCCGGCGCTAGAGGTAGTGGGCTCGGCAGCCAATGGAGCTATCGCTCTATCCCGCATTCCCCAACTCAATCCGGATGTCATCACGCTGGACATTGAAATGCCGGAGATGGACGGCCTGGAGACGCTGCGCCGGCTTCGGCAGACCTACAAAGATATCCGCGTGATCATGTTCAGCACGTTAACCGAGCGCGGCGCCGCCATCACTATGGAAGCTCTCACGCTGGGAGCAGACGACTATGTCGCGAAGGCATCCAACATGGGTGCGCTGGATCGGTCCATGGCCAGTTTGCGCGACGAGTTGATCCCCAAGATCAAACAGTTCTTCGTTCTTCAGGAAACCGCCAAGACAACTCCCGCGCCGCCACTGAACGGAATCCGAACCTTGGTGGGTCCGCCCCTTCTCCGTCCGATGGCGGACCCGAAAATAGTCGTCATCGGGGTCTCCACCGGCGGGCCAACGGCGCTCGGTCAAATCATGCCTCAGTTTCCGGCTGGTTTCTCACTCCCGGTCCTTATCGTCCAACACATGCCGCCGCTATTCACGCGGCTGCTGGCGGAAAGGCTGCAGGCGTCCTCGGCGCTGAAGGTCGAAGAAGCCTCCGAAAGTGCATTGGTTGAGGCGGGCAAGGTTTTGATCGCTCCCGGCGACTATCACATGCGCGTGGCGCGCAAAGGAACACAAACGGTCGTACTGCTCGATCAGGGACCGCCCGAGAATTCCTGCCGTCCCGCCGTGGATGTGTTGTTCCGCTCTGTGGAACAGGTGTACAGCGGTGCGGTCATCGCTGTCATTCTGACGGGCATGGGGTACGACGGATCGCGTGGCGCGAGTATTCTGAAGGCCGCCGGTGCTTACGTGATTGCCCAAGACGAGGCCACCAGCGTGGTCTGGGGGATGCCCGGCGCTGTTGTGGGGGCAGGGCTGGCAGACGCCGTCGTGCCGCTGGACGGCGTGTTGCCAACGATGCTCAAGAGGATGGTGAAGTGAAATGATCTCCTCGCAACAATCCGATACGCAAGCTGTGAGTCCAGTGATGCGCGCGGACACTTATCAGTTCTTACGCGAATACATTCACCGCGAGTCCGGGATACTGCTCGATGACGATAAGCACTATCTGGTCGAAGCGCGGCTATTGCCGCTGGTGCACCAATCCCATCTGGAATCCCTCGATGCGTTGTGCGAAGCCTTGCGCGATGGCGCGAGCCCTCCCCTGCGGAAACGGGTGGTCGAGGCCATGGCCACGCACGAAACCCTCTTCTTTCGTGATGCAGCCCCATTCGAGGCGTTGCGCACAAGCATCCTCCCCAAACTGATGGAGGAGCGAAAACAGACACGCAGGCTGGCCTTCTGGTCGGCCGCCGCTTCCTCGGGCCAAGAAGCGTACAGCATTGCCATGATTCTGCTCGATATGGGACTCAGTGGCTGGAATATTCAGATTCTGGGCACAGATATTTCCGAGCCGATTCTGGCGCGGGCCCGGCAGGGCCGCTACATGCAGATCGAAGTGAACCGTGGCTTACCTGCACCCTACCTGGTGAAGTATTTCGAGCGTCAGGGGCTCGAATGGCAACTCAAAGACCATGTACGCCAGATGGTCAAATTCGAGCAATTCGATCTGCGCGAAAGTATGAGATCCAAAGGCCCATTCGATGTGATCTTCTGCCGTAATGTGCTGATCTACTTCGATGTGGAGACCAAGAAGAAGATCCTGGGTGAACTCCGTGGGGCGCTGATGCCCGGAGGTCTGCTGTTACTGGGCGGGGCTGAAACAACTTTGAATCTGGACGAGAGCTTCACTCGCGCGACACATGGCCGCGCCATCGTCTACCAGGCTCCCTGATGGAGAGATATGCAGCCTGTATTTGAGATCGATTGTTACCAAACGTATGTGTCAAACATCATCGTGGATGTGTTCCGTACGATGTTGGATCTGGAAGTGGAGCCGCGAGGTGACGGAGAGCCCACGACTGCTGGTTCCGTGACTGCCAGCGTGCATTTCGCCGGCGAGTGGAAGGGCGCCGTTCTGTTGCAGACCAGCCCGGAACACGCGTGGGCTTTGTCTACACTCTTGATACCCGACGGGCCGGCGCCGCAGTTTGATGACGATGTGCGCGACGCGATGGGCGAACTGGTAAACATGGTTGCCGGTAATCTCAAGCCAGTGTTGCCTCCAGGTGTGGCCTTGTCCATGCCCAGCGTGTTAGAGGGCAGCGACTATGCGTTGCGCATTTGCGGGGAAAATCTCACGAAGAGTTTGCGCTTTTCGAGCCCGATTGGAGACTTTCTAGTGACGTTGGTGGAAATGATTGAAAAGTAGCAATAGAGCTAAGCAGGGAGTAACTATGACTAGCAAGGTAGATAGCCCGGCGATCGTAGCCGCCGGTGAACCGCGATGCCCGTGGGCGCTGAGTGCACCGCCTCCGTTTCCTCCTGTTGCGATCCGCATCATGTCGATACTCAGCGACGAAGATGAAATCGCCATCAACAAGGTTGTCCACTGTATTCAGTCAGACCCGGCGTTTGCCGCTGAAGTCCTGCGTGTTGCCAACTCGGCCTTATTTGGAGGCTGGCAGAAGGTCGCAAGCATCCAAAAGGCCGTCGTGATCCTAGGCCTCGACTTCGTCAAAGCCCTCGCCATCACGGTTGGCATGCGAGCTTACGTGAAATCTGCACTGCAAGTACCAGTCTTAAGGAGCTGCTGGAACCACAGCATGGCGACAGCGCTATTGTCTCAGGAACTTGCAGTCGCCTGCATGGTCCCAGGTAGCGTCGCGTATACGGCGGGCCTCCTGCATGACATCGGCCGCATCGGATTGATGGCCTGTTACCCCGTCGAGTATGGGAACGTCCTCAGCGTTTCCGCAGAACAGTCGTTCGATCTTCTGCAGTCCGAGCGTGACCTATTCGATCTGGATCATTGCCAGGCCGGGGCTTGGCTGGCTGGAGAATGGGGAATCCCGCCAGAAATCGCATTGGCCGCCGAACATCACCACGATGAGCCCGCCCCGCGCGAATCGTCTGTGCCCAACCTCGTGGCCTTGGGATGCCGGCTAGCCGACAGTCTTGGTTTCAAAGTCGTGGGTACCGGGCCCACATGGACGCTCGACGAGGTCCATAACTGCCTGCCGCAAGCAGCGCGGAATCGTTTTCAATTCGACGCCGAGTCTCTCACGAACCGGGTGACGGCGCAGCTCGACGAGATCGCATAAGGTGGCACACGTGCGCGAACTTTCCCAGGACGAGATCGACAGCGTATTCCGCGGTGACGAAAGCGGACAGGTCCAAGTCAAAGCGATTCCGTATGACTTCCGAAAACCGGATCGAATCCCGAAGTCCCAACTCCACTCGATCCGTTTTTTGCTGGATAATTTTGTTCGCACCCTGGTCTCCAGCCTCACGGCCTACCTGCGGTCGTATATATCCGGCAATCTGATCAGCCTCGAGCAGGTTTCTTACGCCGAATTCTTGGAGGTGCTTCCCAGCCCAACTTGCCTGGTGTCATTGACTCTGAAACCCAGCGGGGGGCACGCTGTGTTGGAATTGAACCCGTCCCTCGTTTTCCCAATCCTGGAACTGGTGCTGGGTGGCAAAGAACGATACGCCAAGAATTTGAGCCGTGAGCTGACCGAGCTAGAACGGCATCTGTTGGATCGTGTGTACCGTATTATCCTTCATGACCTGACTAACACGTGGCGCGGCGTAGCGGATGTCGAGTTCACGATGGAGTCTGACGAAGGTGGCCGCCAATTGGTGGGTGCCCTTTCCCCGGGGGAGGCCGTATTGGCAATTGGAATCGAGTTTCGGATCGGTGAAAACACCGGTTTGATTAACCTTGCGATTCCGTCGCTTATCGTAAAGAACATGGTGCAGCGGTTTGACAAGCAGTGGTCTGCACAAGCTCTCGAAGTGGATGAAGCCGAGGAAAAGCAGACTCTGAACCTGCTATTAAGCGCGGGGGTCGAGTTGGAAGCCCAGATCAAAGCCACCATTCGTGCGCGTGATTTTATGAAGTTGACTGAGGGGTCAGTCCTTGTTTTGGGCCACCCTGCGGACGGACTGATTGCTTGCGCACTGAACGACAAGTGGAAATACGACGCTATGGTGGGGAGCGCGGGAACACACCGCGCCGTCTGCATTCAGAGTTTGCACTCCGTCTGAGTGGAGAATCATCTTGATGACAGACACTGAAACCAAGACGGCGCTTCCCCCCATGTCGGGTGTCCGCAAAGCCGCCATTCTCATGCTGGTGGTTGGTGAAGAGTCTGGCGGTAAGATCCTGCGCCAACTGTCCGAAGCGGACGCCGAGAAAGTCAGCCGGGAAGTGGCCCGGCTGAGTGCTGTCTCCAACACGGAGGTCGAGGCAGTCGTAGAAGAGGCGATTCAACTCATGGACGCCCGGCAATACTATCTCGAGGGAGGATTGGAATTCGCCCAGCGAATGCTCTCGAGCGCGTACGGCCCGGAGACCAGCAGAGCCTTGCTGGAGAGAATTGCCAAGGCCATGGGCGGCGACATGGCGAGCTTTGATGCCATGCAGAAAATGGATCCAAAGCAAATCGCCCGGCTCGTTTACAATGAGTATCCACAAACCATCGCGCTGGTTGTGTCGCATCTCGTACCTGCACAAGCGGCTGCTCTGCTAAACGCTTTGCCTGCCGAACTGCGTGCGGAGGTCGTAAAACGGGTAGCTAGCCTGGATAACATTTCGCCGGAGATCATTGTCCGGATCGGGCAAATGATTGGGAAGCGGTTACAGGCGCTGGGTGAAACCAGCCGGGAATCCTACGGAGGCGTCCGCGCGGTCGCTGAGATTCTGAATCGCCTGGACACCGCGGCCGGGGAAGAGATTCTGAAGGAAGTGTCGAAAGACGATCCGGCTGTCGCGGACACGATTCGCAACTTGATGTTTGTCTTCGAAGACGTTCTGCACATCAGTACGGAGGGCATGCAGCAACTGGTGTCAAAGATCGACCGGAAGATTCTGTCCATTGCCCTTAAGGGGACTAATGAGCCGATCCGTAACCACTTCACCCAGATGATGTCGCAGCGCGCGGTGGAAATGCTGAAGGAGGATATGGAGGCCATGGGGCCTGTGCGAATTAAGGACGTTGAGGCGGCCCAACAGGAAATCATTGCCTTGGTGCGCAAACTGCAATCCGAAGGATCCTTGAGCATTGGCGAATCAGGAAAAGAGGAGTACGTCCTGTGAACCGCAGACTGGGCTGATCACCGGCCCTGCCCGCGAACCGGTCCGCCGCTATTTTTCGACGAGTGCCATCGAAAGAACGCTGACACTCGCACGGACATTCTGGGCGGCGATTTGCCCTTCGTGCCGCCGATGTGACCATTAGCTCTGAGTGCTCTAAATGATGCACGTTGGTGGGCGAGGTCCAGCCTGAAATCTCAAGGTCCCGCTATGCCAGCTCTGTAGATGGCAACCACTTGGACGGAGAACATTGACATCCAAGCCGACGATACAGAGAGCCTAACCTTGTAGAGGAAAACGTAACATATTTCGCCAATATAAGCTGGGCGGAACCTTCTTCCTCCGGTTGGCGCAATATGGAGTGTTGCCTCTGGTCACGCTGCTTTCCTCGCAGCTCCCAGAGGTCAATCGGTTCTTGTTTCGGTGGCTGCAACCGGCGATTGACGCCATCAAGTAAACGTCAGGGCTGCGATTGCGCCTGCTTGTAGGTGATCGTGAGGATGGATTCCTCGTGGACCGTGCCCGCTATGCGGTCCGACCATGCAAGCACGATTCTCAGCTCAGTCCTCGATCCGATCCTCGCTTTCGCATCCTCAATACTCTGCCATTGCATGTTGCTCGGATCGTCAGCGGTCCTGAAAGAATATGCCGCGGATCTACTCATTTGCCTCGAACGCCCGCTTCGGGGCCGCTCCGCTGCTATAGTCCCGAATAGTACGCGCAACAATCGGGTGTAGTTGAAAACCGCCCGGTTGGGTCTTTTGTAGTAGAGCATCGCTGAGAGCACTTCGGTGCCCAGCAGCTCCTCCCGCAAGCCCCGCCTCCGCTCCGTGCTTCAAGCTCGGCGCAGAGGAAAACAGACATCGTCTAGGTCATTACCTATGGCTACGGTTCCTATGCAGATTTCTTCACTGGATTTAGTCGGTCGGCGCTCATGCGCGCGCAGTTCCCGGCGGCCTCGCCATCTCGGCGCTGCTGCTTTGCGTTGGGCTCCGCAAGCGCAACCGCGGCCGGACGTTGCTTGTGGCCTGGGTAGTGGCCATCCCGCTCCCGCTCAACCTCATTCTGCCCCAGATGAAACCATGACCCGAGATCGGGTCGCTGACCCGCCCCACCGCCGATGAAACAACTTCTCTACATCCTGTTTGGCTGGGGGCTCACTGTCATGGTCTCCTGGTGCTCGGGCAAGCTGTTGCTGCGCTGGTTGCCGGCCCGCTTGTCGCACCAGGAAGAAGGCATATTCGCGTTCTTGGCCGGCTCGGCGTGCTTGAGCGTCGCCGTCTTCTTGATCGCGGCACTCCATCTCGCTTACAGAGGTGTCTTTCTCGGGTTGAGCGTGCTGGTCCTAGCGGCTGCTCAACGCACGCATGTCTGGAGGCCGCGAGGAGAGCCGCTGCCGCCAGTACCGCCACGTTGGAAGTTGCTATTCATCGGCGCGTGGCTGCTGTTCGGCGGCGTCTACTTCCTGCATGCTCTCGCGCCCGAAGTCAGTCCGGACGGCACAGCCTATCATCTGGCCCTGGTCGCCCGGTACGCGCGCGAGCACGGTTTCCCGGCCATCACCAACAATTTCTACGCGAGCCTGCCGGAAGGCTTGGAGATGCTGTTTCTGTTCGCCTTCGTATGGGGCCGCCACTCCTCAGCCGCGCTGGTTCATTGCACGTATCTGCTTCTGTTGCCGTGGCTGATTCTGAACTTCGGACGCCGCATCGGATTACCCATCGTAGGCGCGACTGGCGGGCTACTAGTCTACCTGGCGCCCGTCGCCGGGATCGCCGGCACGAGCGCGTATAACGACGTGGCCCTGGCGGCGGTGGCGTTCTCCGTCTTCGCGCTGCTCGAAATCTGGCGCGAGCAGCGCGAAACCACGCTTCTGGTTCCGACGGGACTGCTTGCCGGCTTCGCCTTTGCCATCAAATACACAGGATTTGTGGCTGCGCCGTACGCTGGCGCATTTGTTTCGTACCAGTTGTGGCGCTCCCGGAAACCGGTGCTGCGGTCTGTAGTCCGGGTCTCGTTGTGCGCGGCTGCTCTGATCCTGCCGACGCTTGTAAAGAACTGGATCGTCGTGCACAATCCCGTCTCGCCTTTCTTAAATCGACTCTTTCCGAATCCGTACGTGCACGTTTCGTTCGAGGATGTCATGAGTAGGAACATGCGATCGTACGACATCCACAGCCCGTGGCATCTTGCTTACGAGACCACGACGGGTGGGCTCGGGATGGCCGGCGTGCTAGGCCCAGTTTTCCTGCTCGCACCCTTATCTCTGCTGGCGTTGCGCAGTGTTTCCGGCCGGCGCCTCCTGCTGGCGGCTTTAGTTTTTCTGCTTCCCTATCCCATGAATCTCGGGACCCGCTTTCTTCTCCCCGCCGCCACCTTTATCGCGCCCGCTATCGCCATCGGATTGGGTAGTGGCACGAGTCTATTCTTGATCGCGGCCTTACACGCATTGATCGCGGTGCCGGCTCGCCTTGGTTGGCGTACCGTTGTAATTCCGGTCCGTATTGCTCTTGGCAGTGGCGCTGTCCTGTGTCTCGTTCTGGTGTCGCACGGACTTCTGTCCTGGCCGGCGTGTATCAATCGATATGCACATCCCTACGCCTGGCGCCTCACTGAGGTGCCACTGCGTGCCGCCCTCCGTCTGGAGCCTGAAGACGTGTACTTCCATCGCTTCATTGGCTCGGACTATCAAATGGTCCGCCTTATCGAACGGGTGACTCCGCCAGGAAGCCGGATCTTCTGTGCCGGCCCACTACTCAGCCTTCAACTTGCGGCTGCGGGAGGTCCTTTTATCGGGATTCGTCGCGGAGTGGCAACCCCGTCGTACTCTGACTTTTCGATTCGCCAAGCAATCCCTGCGTGGGCTGCGGCTATTTGAGACCGGGTCGGCCACATCCGCTACACCGAGCGTGAACGAGGTGCGATTGTTCGGTCCTTCCGGCGAGTTGCAACCGGACCCCACCTGGCATTTCGACGCTTATCCATTTCCGTGGGAGGCGCGGCTGGCGTTCGACCACAGTCCTGTTACGCGCTGGGACGCCTGGCAGGAGATTCGGAAAGGAGCGCGGCTCGAAGTCGATCTCGGGAAGGCAGAGCCCGTCTCAACCGTGCGCGTCGAAACGAAGGTGGACCAGACTCCCGTTCAGTGGGTGCTGCTGGGCAAGAACGCCGCCGGGAATTGGTTCCCACTGCAACAAAGGATAGCCGAGGAAATCTCGGCGCCCCCGCTGGATTTGAGGAGCGCCGCAATCCAGGAATTCAAGCGGGGCAATGTCCGTTACATTCTGGCCAACGCACCGCCCTTCGCGCGGGAGTTCCGCGAACACCAGAGTCTGTGGGGGATTCGGCGGCTGGCCGAATTCGGAAACGCGCAGCTCTACTGCATCGAGTAAGTATGAAACCGGCGCATCGGTTCAGTCGCGTCATCGCCACTCGGCTCTTTTGTATGCCGCTCTGATTTTTTCTCTAGTTCGTCCATTCCGAGCTATTTCGTGTTTGATGATTTCGAATTCCTCGGCCGCATCATGTGTTATAATGCTGCGGCGCGGTCGAGTTCGGCGGCCGGCAGCGGCCTCAGCACCATCGAATCGACGAAGTTGAACATGGCCGAAGTCGAACCAATGCTAATGGCCATGGAAGAGATAGCCACCGTGGTGAAGACGGGGTCCCGGATGGCGTGGCTGCCGGATGTTCGTGGGACGCTCCCCAAGTCTCACGGAGGCATCTGAGATCAGATCGTGATCCAGGAAAGTGCCAACTGGCAATTACCCCACTTCATCCTTCGAGCCGCAGAGATCAGACCGGAATGGGGTTTGTAGACAAGCCAGCTCAGGGAAAACCGGCGGCTCACGCAATATTGGATGTTGGGATCTCCGGGATCGACAATAAGTGGCTTGAAATATTTTTGGTTGAAAATATTTGGAAATAGAGCCCGCTGAGGCCGACCGTCATAATAAAGGGCGCCCCAACTGGTACCCCCACCCCCTGTGCCTTCCCGCAAGCCCGAATCGTACACGGCGACGAGACCATTTGTAGTTCGTGGGACGCATTCTCAACTCAGGCCGATGGCTGGTCGGTTCTCAGAGCAATGCCAGCTAGCGTGATGCGGAGTTACTCCGCCGCATAAGTGGCTGCTAGATAGCGAGTAACTCACATAGATCACTCGTTCAAGTGCACACTAAGTGGGGAGTAAAAGGAATTTCTCTTGACTGCGCGGGGATTGCTGCCCTAGTATCGACTTGCAATCGGAACCGGCGAACGTTAGAGCGCTCGCCGATTCCTAAACACCGAGTTGAAAGGGCAACACGATGTCTACAGCCGAGCATACCGCAACCGGTCAGCGGGACGTCTACGCGCGCGTCACGTCCCAAATCGTCAACGCAATTGAACAAGGGGTGAGCAACTGGCGCATGCCGTGGCACACCTCGGGCAAGTTTGCATTCTCGCCCATCAACGTAACGAGCAAGAAGCCCTACAGAGGCATCAATACCGTGTGCCTGTGGGCCGCTGCGCAGGGCAAGGGTTATGAGCGGGGCGAATGGGGTACGTATCACCAATGGCAGGAACGCGGAGCACAGGTTCGCAAGGGCGAGAAGGCCACGCTAGTTGTGTTCTGGAAGTTCGCCAACAATGCCGCCGAAACTGACGGCGGCGACGATACACCTAGGTCAGGGTCACGGCTGCTCTTCACTCGCGGGTATTCCGTGTTCAATGCCGCCCAGGTAGACGGCTACACGCCCAAGCCTGAGGCGGAAAGGCCAATTGAGCAGCGGATCGAATCCGCCGAGCAGTTCTTCTCACGGATCAACGCGCGGCTTGTGCACCAGGGGAATCGGGCATTCTACTCTCCTGATACCGACTCGATCACGCTACCGCCGTTTGGTGCGTTCTTCACGGCCATGGATTACTACAGCACGAGGGCACATGAGACAGGGCATTGGAGTTCGAGGGCTGGCCGATGCAATCGCGAACTGGGCAAGCGCTTCGGCGATAACGCCTACAGCGTCGAAGAGCTGATAGCGGAATTGACCGCTGCATTCACGTTGGCGCATTTGGGGTTGAGCAGTCAGCCACGTCCGGACCATGCGCAATACATTGCGTCGTGGCTGCGCGTTCTGAAGGCCGACAGGCGGGCCATTTTCACGGCAGCCAGCAAGGCACAACAGGCCGCGGACTACCTGATTCAGCACTCGGAGGGATCGGAGTCCGTTGCTGAGGTGGCAGCATGACAGGCCGATACCTGATCTACACTCCGCTCGCGAGTTGGCAGGACGAAAAGCGATTCAAGACGAACTGGCACAAGTTCGTGGCCATCTGCCGTTCGCTGGACCGAGACGGGCTCAGTTACGATGTGCAGTTCAATCCGAACGGTGATGACCTGCACCTGCTGATTACGGCAAGTGGGACAGCGAGACTGCGCAGGGAGTCAGCACCGCGGCGTGTGTTTTTACCAGATCCAATTCCAGTGCAGCGCTGCCGAGATCGTGCGGTAGAGGTCGAATGGTTCCTGCCAGAGAATGCCGGCCGGCGGGATAGCGATACCTCGTACTGGCGCCGTCGACAGGACCGGTATCAGGAACTGTCCCAAATGGCCGAAGAACAAGTGCGGGCCGAACTGGAGTACTGGCGCGAACTCGAACTGCTGAGCGGACAGAGGGAGCATTTCAAACCGGGCCGGACGGATGAGACCGCGTTTGCCGATGACGAGGTCGCGGCATGACACCCATTCCTCAAAAACTCCATGCATACGAGGCCCTATACTCGCTCAACCAGGGCTTCGAGAACGTCCTGACAGATCTGGTCCGGCTCCGGGAGTTTCCCTTCTTCCGGCGCGAGTTCCTGCGGCACTTTCAGGTCATGGTCGAAGAGACGCGGGCCTGGGCCAATTTCGAGTTGGTCGAGGCCATGCACAGCCGGGAGCAGGAGGATTGGGCGCGGTTCGGCCGTTTGCGCCACCAGTGGGAGAAGCGGTACAGAGATCCCGACGACGTGCTCATCGAGGCCGAGCAGCGCAATCGGGAACTGCGGAAGGCTGCTGCCAGGCGTGATACCAAGGGCGGCAAGGGCGGTTCGAAATGAGCCTAGCCTGGATGCCAGTCGAGCGTCTTCATGGCGCTCGTTTCGCCATGAAGGAAATCGAAACTACGAATTGTACGGCGACGAATGGCGGGCCGGAGAGTCCAGAGATTACCGGCGACTACCGGTGCTCGCACTGTGCCAACACCGTGGAGTTCATCGGGTTTGACGATCACGGGTTTCCGGGCGATGCCTGCGAATGCGGCAAGGAAACCTGCGAGTGCCAGGTCACTCTGCGGCAGCCTTTCCGAGTGCTAGCCAGTGGCCAAGTGGTCTATGAAGCGTTCACGGGCGGTGGCCGGGGTGCAGAGATCGGCAGCTACGACCGCATCGGGTGTGGCCGCTGTGGCAGTCAAATATGGCCGGCCAGCGAGTTTCGCAGAAGGGCCAGAATGCGAAGCTTAGAGCCACAATCGGGAGGTAAAACGGCATGAGCGCTATCGAAAACGGCAGGGATTTCGCAGACGCGAACGCCAGTGCGAAACTCGTTCGGGCCATTTCGAACCTGGTTCGACGCGCCCGGCTGGACTACGAAGCCTTCCGCCGGGTCTGTGCACAAGTGCGCAAGGAAGCTGGCTTGCGCAGACCGCGCCGCGCCCGCCGGCTGCCGCGAATTCTGCCCGAGGCCAGCCTGAGGCGGTTCTACCAAGAGATCGACCGGGCCGGGAACTTGCAACACCAGATCATGCTCCGGCTCTTGTTCTACACGGCGGTGCGCGTTTCGGAGCTGGTCAACATCGCAGTGGACGATACCGACCTCGACGGGTGCAAAATCTTCATCGAGCGCGGCAAAGGGGACAAGGACCGGTACATTCTGTTTCCCGAGTCGTTCCGGCTGATCCTGAAGTCGCACCTGGCCGCCCATCCAGACAACCGCTACTTGTTCGAGTCCCGGCAGCGCACGCAATTCTCCACGCGCCGCGTACAGCAGATCGTGAGCGACTATGCACAGCGAGCGGCACTGCCGGAACGGCTTCATCCCCACCTGCTGCGACACCAGATATTGACCTGGCTAACGGCCCAGGGCTTGCCGGATGCCCAAATTCAATTGATCAGCGGCCACGCCAGCAAGAAGAGCCTGGAAGTCTACCAGCACCTGAGCATGTCGGATGTGCAACCTGGGTATCAGAAGGCAGTGAGGCAACTGGAAATTTGATTCGTCGCTGGGCAACGGGTAACAGAGCGGAAGTCATGGGAGGAGTAAAGGGTGAGCCTTCTATGGACGGGGGTTGACTACCGGCACGAGCAACGGCCTCGCGGCAGACCCAACCTGAGAAGCCGAGTCACAATCGCCAGATGGTACCTACAGACGTGGGACGGCTGTACAATTGTCCTAAACATAAGGTTTTTTATTGGTTTCCAACGAACCCCTGATCCTCGGAAACCTCCGCCCTTGCAATGAGTAAACAAGTCCACCCCTGGAAACGATTTTGGGTCCCTCGGGAAGGCAGGTTCTCCCTTGCGGACGATGGGTTCCTGGTAGATCCCGATTCAGAATCGGCCGCCTTCTATGAGATGGATGTTGTTTCTTTCGAATCCATTAGCCACTTTCCATGCCTAGTCCTGCTTGGAGAGCCAGGCAGTGGCAAGTCAACTGCTTTGGATCAAGAGCGCTCCGCCGTCGAAGCAGACCTCGCGACCACCGCGGACCGATTCATTTACGAAGACCTTCGTGCATTCCAGACCGACTATCGCCTAGCGCAGAAGGTGTTCGGACACCCTGAGCTTACCGCCTGGAAAGCCAAGGCTAGTACGTCCACACTGCACCTCTTCCTAGACAGCTTGGATGAGGGGTCGCTCCGAATCGGCAATATCGCCGAAGTCTTGAAGTCGGAGCTGCACGACCTGCCAGTGGAGCGGCTGCGGCTTCGAATCGCGTGCCGTACCGCAGATTGGCCGGTTGGCCTCGAAACAAGCCTTCGAGAAATGTGGGGCGATGAGAATGTCGGCGTTTTCGAACTCGCCCCCCTTCGAAAAGCGGATGTCATCCTGCAGGCGAACTCGGCAGGGCTCGACCCAGGCCGATTCCTTAGCACCGTGAAGGAATTGGATGCTGCGCCGCTAGCGAACCGTCCGATTACGCTACAGTTCCTGACCAATGTGTTTAAGCCAGACAAACCGCTGCCTCGTACCAGAGTAGATCTCTACCTCCAAGGTTGTTTGCACCTCTGTGCGGAGCACAGTCAGACCCGCCGTGATTCGAATGTCACACGGAAATTCACGGCGGCTCAGCGTCTTGAAGTGGCCAGTCGGCTTGCCGCTGTCACCATCTTTTCCAAGTGTTCTGCCATCAAAATTGGGGAGACTGATGGCGATGTGCTCGATGAAGATCTTCGATTAGATTCCTTGATTGGGGGGACGGAGGGGTCAGATTCAACACTGACGGAGATCACCCTGGAGGCTGTTCACGAGACCGTAAAGATCACCGGGCTGTTTACCTCCCGAGGACCGCAACGTTTGGGTTGGGCTCATCAAACCTACGCAGAGTTCTTGGCGGCCCGATACCTCCACACGCACCCCGCTGTTCGAGGTCACCAGCTTCTGCTGCACCCGGACGGCTCTGGAAAGGTCATACCCCAGCTTCGAGAGGCGGCCGCCTGGCTGGCCGGAATGGATGTCGAAGTATTTCGAAAACTCACACAGACTGATCCGGAAACGCTGCTGCGCAGCGACGTCCTATCCGCGACGGAACAAGATCGGGCACAACTGGTCAGCGCTCTACTCCGAGGGTTCGAGACCAAGCAGATCCTCTATGACTTTGATCTGTGGCAGTTCCTTCCGCGGTTAGCCAATACTAGACTCCACTCCATTCTTCAGCCATATCTTCAGGAGACGTCCCGGACCGCAGGCGCGCGGATTGCAGCCATCGACATCGCACGCCGTTGCGGGCTAACTACGCTCCAGCCGGAGCTCATTACGATCGCGCTGAATCGCAAAGAAGCAGAGCAGGTTCGAATTCACGCTGCTGACGCCATCGCCCAGTTGGGAGATTCCGTCGCCCGAGCCGCACTTAAACCCCTCGCCCTCGATGAGGGAGGAAATGATCCTGATGATGAACTAAAAGGTTACGCTCTGACCGCCATGTGGCCGCACACACTTACAGCCACAGAGCTCTTCGCGTCACTGACGCCGCAGAAGAGAACGAACTTTTCTGGCGCATACCAGAGTTTCCTCAAGTCGGACATTGTAGGGTCCCTGAAAGCTGACGACCTGGTAGTAGCCCTTAAGTGGGCGAAAGGTCATTTGGGAGGGCACCCTGAACTTGATCCTCTCACGAAGCTAGCGATCAACGTTATTGTCCGTTCAATCGATTCATTCGGCAGTCCCGAAGTAGCCGGGTTGGCGGCGCAAGCTCTGGTCACTGGCGCGGAGTCCTTTATGCCGCCAAAGAAGGTGATGGTCGAGATTCGTCGGTCGGCCGAAGCTCCTCGACTTTTAGCGCACGCGCTTTTGCCACTGTTGGTCGGGCATCGCCATGGATCTCTCATTCTAATGGACCTTTGTGCCATTAACTCCCACGACAGCCCGTGGCTGCTCGACGAACTTGGGCAAACGGACTCAAGCGGCCAGCGTCTCCTGTCGTGGGTCATTGTTCGACGAAGCGACCCTGAGGATGTTGATTCCTTTGATGCCATTCTGCAAGCAGCGCGAAGCAACCCTGTGTTAAACGAGGAACTACGTCCCCTGATTGCGCCCATCCCGCTGGGGACAACGCTTGCTGCTGACCTGAAAGCCGAGTACGAGCAACTCCAACGCTATCGACGCGACGTCACCGACACAGTGCCTCGCGCACCCGATTCGGTCGCTATCGGAAAGGTTCTGGACAATCCGAGATCGGATGCGTTCTATTCCGTTTGGGCCCTTGCTGAGCAGAGTCGCGGAACTCCAAACGTCGTTGTAGAGCCGGTAGGCGGCTGGAATAACCTGAATCGTGAGCTACAAGCGCGCATATTGGAATCGGCCCAGCGGTACCTCATAACCTACTCGCCACTGCCAGACACAGGCGAATGGTGGAAGAAAGGGCTAATGCCAAATTACGCGCTCGCCGGTCACGCAGCTATGCACCTGCTGTACCAGAAGGCCCGCTCGCTCTTGGACGCCCTGGATGAGAGGGCCTGGACAGTATGGGCTCCGATCATCTTGCTGGAGCCGAGCACAAGCGAAGACGGCAAGGCCGAACAGGAGCTTATCCAAGCTACATATGACGGTGCTGCTAGCGCGTTCCTGCGTGTACTCGGGGAAATTATTGACAGTGACAACGAACGCTTCGGCACAATTATCGTCCTACAGCGCATTCGGCAACTTTGGACGGAACAAATTGCTGAGCTTCTCAGGCGCAAGTTGACGGGCGGTACCCTGAAGCCTGCCGCGTTCCGGATTGTGTTATCCAACCTTTTGGAAAACCATGATTCCAACGCGCGAAGATTCGCGGAAGAGCTCGTTACTGGAAGCATTCCGCCCAAGGGAGAGAAAAGACTCCAGATCGTCTACGCTGCAAACGTGCTCATCGCTGAAACCTCCGACGCAGCGTGGGGAATAGTCTGGCCGGTAGTTCAGGCTAATGAAGCCTTTGGCCTGGAGGTTTTTCAACAGTCGAGCGACGTCTTTGGGGGGCTCGCAGTGGCCAGCAAGCTTGATGAGGACCGCGCGGCCGACTTGTTCTTGTGGCTCCACCGAAAAAGAGTGCCGTCCGCAGCTTCCGATGACGGCTCCATCGCACCCGCCGAAGCTTTCAGTCGCTGGCACAGCTTAATGTTAAATGGCTTGGCTAACCGAGGCACAACAAAGGCCTGCACAGCGATTCGCCGGATCAGCAATGCTCTTCCCCACCTCGATGGTGTTCGCTGGTTCCTCAGATCGGCGGAAGAACTGGCTCGACGGAACACCTGGGTACCGATTTCTCCGGAAGAATTACTACGGCTGGGTGCTAATCCCTCGGCGCGGCTTATCCGGAACGGAACCGACTTGCTCGACACCGTGCGGGAGTCCCTAGACCGGCTTCAGACAAGGCTTCAGGGAGAGACACCGGCAGCTACCGATCTTTGGAACGGTCCCATCGAAAAACATGGGCGGAGCGTGTACTGGCCCAAAGACGAACAAGCGTTGTCCGACTACATCAAGCGCCATCTCGAGCAAGACCTTAAGAAAAGCGGTGTGATTGTAAACCGTGAGGTGGAAATCCGTCACACGCACGGCGGAGCTCCCGGAGAACGGACCGACATCTACGTTGGCGTGGCAGTGCCAGGAGAAGAGCCCGGAGTTTTGGATCGTGTCGCTCTGATCATAGAGGTGAAGGGGATGTGGCACGCGGACGTCGGCCACGCAATGCAGACTCAGCTAGTTGAGCGTTATATGAATGAGACGGTCATCCTCCACGGTCTCTACGTTGTGGGCTGGTTTCAATGTGCGCAGTGGGATCCAGAGGACAAACGTCGTACCGAGGATGGCATCGCTCTCTCTGCAACCCGTCAGAGGTTTGATCAGCAGGCCGCCGAATTGTCGAATCACGACCTCCACATACGGGCGATGGTCCTGAATGCTGCACTTCGGTGACCCTCTTCGGTGCGGGCCGAAGCAAACCTGAAATCCGGACGCGGACAAGTTTGCAGATTACTCTTGCTGCACGCGGTCAATAGAAATAGGTCCTCGTAAGGTACTCCGGCGATTTCGATCGTTGGCGCGGCAAGCGCTTCACCGACTCCAGAGAATCGGCCACCGAGTTCACACGCGCTTGCTGGGCGGACGCTTGCCCAACGCGTCAGCGCGATTATCCACCCCCTTGAACAGTCGAGGTAATGCGATGCCGAGGGCTTTGGAGGTGCTCCGCTTTACGTCTTGACTTTGGGAGCCACGTTCCCTATACTTCCCAGGATTCTCCTAGGGGGCGCTTATGACGAGAAAGTTGACGATCTCGCTTTTGTTCTGCTGCTCGCCCATTCTTGCTGACCTTCTGCCAGTCGGGACAGGCATCACTGTATCCGACGGGATATTGCCTCAAAGTGCCTCGCTAGATTCAATCAGTTTCGGTTCATTGAACCCCGCGTTTCCTCCCAGTGGTTCCATACAGCTCACGACACAGCATTCCGTAGGTGGTGGCACTTTGGACGCCAGCATGTTTGCACAGGCGGCCTTCGGCGAAATGAGGGCATCTTCAGTCACTTCACTCACGTCGACAGCCTCTGGCGTTGTAGCTACGGCAAACGGAGGTGCACAGGTCACAGACATCATGACGGTCAATTTTGCTCCATTTACCGGATCGATGGGGCTACTTGAAGTCGATTACACCCTTGACGGGACCGTCGCACTAGGGGGGACGCTCAGCTCAAGCTCTGCAGTACTGGGGGTCAGTGCGTTCGTGTGCTCCAACTATAGCTTTGTCATTGGCAACTGTGTAGATCCTGGTTTCACTTCGCAGGCTAATACCTTTACTTCATCAGTTTCAGGTACGTTCGCCTTTCCTCAGTTTTTCAGGTTCACTTACGGTACGCCGTTCGATTTCCACTTTGGCTTGTTTGCCACTACCGATGTTGGACCCGGGGCCTCGGCAATCGCGGATGCCAGCGACACACTTATTCTCTCCGGCTTGAAGGTCTTTGACGCGCAGGGAGATCCGGTCCCAGAGGCAACATTCACTTCAGGTTCCGGTACTCAGTACACTCAGTCCGGGGTTGTGCCCGAACCTGCGACGTTCCTCTTACTACTGCCAGGGCTAGCACTGATCGCCGTCCTGGCCCGCAAAGCAGCTCCGTACCCAACGAGGAACTAAATCTATGGCTGCCGGAAACGGAAATCGAGGCTGAGTCTATCAAGGACCGGCCCGCGCTCGTTGACGCCAAGTTGCCGAAGCACGCGAGTGCGGCGAGTTATCGGATCCAATTTATGATGACGAGGGGGAGGACCTCTCGAGTCTAGTGTGGCTGAGATCCTTGCCTGTGGGAGCGCGAGAGTAGCGAGAACCAAAGCTCAAAAAATAGGCAGCGGACAGCGCGTCCGGATTGGTGATTCTCGACGATGGTTTCAGGGAGTCCGAGGAAGCTGGCAGACCATAACGACGAAGAAGACTACGCGATCCGTTGGCCCTCGTGGTACGGCCACCACGACCGTGACCAGGGCCGGACCGGCAACAGCAAGAATTATCTCGCGTGATGCGTGGGCGGTTTAGGGGGGAATAGGACTTACATGCTACGAAGACTACTGACGGCGACGCTGCTGTTGGCGACGGGCGGGATTGTAGCCAATGCCGAAATCCTGTTGCCCGACAGGCAATACCGGTTCTGCACACAGGGAAGCTCCGCTACCAGCAACGGTGGGTGCAGCGAGGTTTTGTGTAAGAAGTTGCAAGCCACCGGGAACCCGGCCTGCAACCCTCCGAACAAGTTCAACCTGCCCGAAGTGGTTGCCGGGAAATCGTCGACCGGAACTCAGTGGAAGATCGCATTTCTCGAATACAACGATAAAGGTAAGCGGTGGGATCTGGCGCAACGGGGTGTCGTTAAGGCGGTCATCGAAGAGGCGCGTCAAGGCAGAACGCCGCTAACGCTTTTGATGTATGTCCATGGCTGGCAGAACAACGCTTACAACAGCGGTGATGTCGGGAAATTCCACGATTACGTGATGCGTTACGCCGAACATGTGAAGAGCGATTCGCGGCGTCGGATTGTGGGCGTGTACCTGGCATGGCGGGGACGTTCGCTCAATATTTCTCCCGTCGTGGATTGGCTGAGCTTTTGGACCCGCGGCATCACGGCAGGAATCGTGGGAGTCGGCGATCTCAGGCAGGATGTCGATTGTCTGGCTGGTTGGGGCAAAGGCCCCCTTTCGGCCGATGGTACTTTGCGTGATTGTGAGGACCGGGCTGAAGACATGCATCCCCAGAACCGGGTCGCTTTGTCCGCTGTCGAGCCTAACCCTCTCACTCCGGCGGACTCAACGACTCTGAATCGGGTGGTCCTGAAGGGGCACAGCTTCGGCGGGCGGGTTCTCGATCATGCATTGCTCAGTAAGAGCAACAAAGGAACGATTCAGGCCAGCCAGTGCAGTGCACTCGAGACACGGGTCCCGATACTTTCGAAGCTGGATCTGTTTATGCTTGAGAATTCGGCGACCGGTGGTGTCAACGTGCGGCGGCAACTCAAGGATTGCCAACCCTGCAGGAATGACAAGAAAGGCTGCGCGGATTACGACGAGGCAGCCGCGAACTATTCCAAGGCGGTGATGGCTCGTTCGCCGGAGTTCTTTGGGGGCACGAACCCTTCCAGATCATGCGGAGTGGACGTTGATCCAAAGACAGAACGCTGCCAGCCGTATCCACTGGTGATGTCCATATCTGGGAAGAGGGATTTCTTGACGCGAATTCTCTTACCCATTGCCACCTTGGGCCAGATCCCAGCTTCGTTCATGATGCCGCTGCAGACGCATGAGGCAACCCCGGTCAACCCCGGCCAGAAAGTCGACGTGACCAAAGGCGAGTTATTCCAGTTTCAGGCCGAAAATGGTTCCCGGTTTGTCTTCAGGCGCAAGGGAAAGTTCACTCCGGCAAATCCCATCTGGACGCTCGACGTCGATGCGGCAATTATCAAAGATCACCCCGATGTCTGGAATGCAACAGTCATGAATCTGGAGATGAATCTGATGAACTTTGGCAGCGAGCTCTACGGACGGGGGAATAAGGCGACCGATCCGAACAATCCCAAGCTGATTTTAGATCTTCCAAAGTCGGCCCTGATGACGAAGTAAGCTCTGGAGAGGTGGCATGAGGTTTTTTCCGCCACAGTTGAGTCAACCCGTTTTCCATCAAGGGAGATCCGTTTCGTGCCAACACTCAGTCGAAGATTTCTAATTCTCGCCGGGGCGGGAGCCATCGCTTCGAAAATCGGGTGGGGAGCGGCGTCCGACTTGCACGCTCTGGATTGTTCTGCCCGTGAAAACAGCATTAGCTGCTTCGAGCCGTTCGATTTCAAGGATTCGAGCGGTGCATTACATAGCGTTTATGCAGCTGGAGCTGGGCCGCCCGTCGTCGTATTGCATGAGCTTCCAGGTCTGACGCCGGAAGACATCCGTCTGGCAAAGCTCCTGATCGCCGAGGGCTATACTGCGGTGCTGCCGCTATTGTTTGGCAAGCCCGGCGACGATCGATTTCTGCATTCCTATTTCAGCATATGCGGAAAGAATCAATTCGACTGCGATGGCACAGGTCGAACGCCGCCCCCATTGCAGTGGATTCGGGAGCTTTGCGGCTACATTCGGAAGCGGTGGACGGAGGGAGCCGGTATCGGGGTGATCGGCATGTGCCTTACGGGCGAGTTTCCGATCGCGCTGCTGAATGTCGATTCCGTGGAAGCGGCCGTATTGTGCCAACCCACGAATCCGTTTTCTATACTGACGATATTTCATTTGGGGAAGGGCTCGAGTTTCGGTCTTGCGAAGTCCGATCTCGACTACGCGCGAAGCCAGTCGACCATTCCGCTGCTGGGGATCCGTTACAGCGGCGATCCGCTCTGTCCAGGCCGTCGATTCGACGAACTGAGCCGGATGATGCCAACGCGGTTTTACCGGCTCGATTTAGAGGGACATCACCACTCTTCGCTCGGGATGGACCTGTGCGGCTTGGCGTTCGACGAAGTTCGACTTTATCTGGGGTCGCGATTGAAAGGGACGCCGGCGATCGACGGGAGAAGTTTCCCAGCCCTGTCAAAGCTCGGCGCGATTGCCCCCTCGCCGGTGACCCTCGGTGAACACCCAAAACCGGCCACTCATGATCACCTGAAAACCGGCCACTAATAGGCCATCACTCAGGACGTTGACTCGACGCGAGGGCGATACCCTCCGTCAACGTGAGCAACGTCTTGAACGAGGAAAAGAAACAGCAAGTCATAGCATTGGGGCGGTTGGGATGGTCGCTGCGGCGCATCCAGCGGGCCATCGGTGTTCGCCGCGAAACGGCGGCTACCTATTTAAAGGCCGCTGGAATCGCCTTTCGGCCGCCCGGCGGTGGGGGGTGGCCTCTACCGGCAAAACCGGCCATCGAGGTGATCACCGACTCTGCGGCGGCGAAACCCGCCCTGGAGGTCAGCACCGAGCCGGTCCCCGCAAAACCGGCCAGTGAGGTGACCACCGACTTTGGCGCGGAGTTGGCCGGCTGCACAAGCGCGCCTCCCGAACCGCAGCCCGGCCGCAGTCCATCGGCCAGCGCCTGTGGGCCCTACCGGGACGCCATTGAACTCGGGCTCTCCCATGGCCGCAACGCCATGGCGATTTGGCAGGATCTGGTGGACACCTACGGTTTCGCCGCCGGCTACCAGAGCGTCAGGCGCTTTGTCATCAAGCTTCGCGGAAAGCAGTCACCGGAAGCTTGCGCGGTGATCGAGACGGCGCCTGGCGAAGAGCTTCAGGTGGATTACGGCACCGGCCCGATGGTGCGCGACCCGCACAGCGGCAAGTACCGGCGCACGCGGCTGTTCGTGATGACTCTCGGTTGCAGTCGCAAGTCGGTTCGCTTGCTGGTGTTCCGGTCCAGCTCGCAGATCTGGGCCGAACTGCATGAGAAGGCCTTCCGCAGGCTGGGTGGATGTACACGCGTCGTTGTGCTGGATAATCTGCGCGAGGGTGTGCTCGCCCCCGACATCTACGATCCGTCGCTCAACCCCTTGTACCGCGATGTGCTCCAGCATTACGGTGCTGTCCCTCTACCATGTCGCGTGGCAGATCCGGATCGAAAAGCGTATGTTTCATACTGCACCTCATCCCGCTTGTGCAACGGTGAAAGTGGGCTGTTTGGCTCGTCGGCCGCCCTGGCCCTTTAGAATAGCTCCCTTGTCCAGCGGTTCGTATAAACAGCGCCGGACGTTGTCGTAGCGGTGCTTTTGCAGCCGCCCTTCTCGTGCCCAGAGATTGATTGTGGTGGTCGTCACCCCATGCCGCACACTCATCTCTGTGGCGGTGAGGAGTCCCCTAGCTCGCAGCCGGTTGTAGCGGCACTGCAGATGGAAGGCCTGCCGGATATGCGCAATCTTTTTCAGGTTGAACGGTTCACCCTGCCAGGTCCGCTGTCCTTGGCGATTCAGAACTTCTGCGACCTCGCGATCACAGTAATGTTCCAGCAGCCCGTCGATCTCGGCGACCACTTCCGGCTTCGTCTTTCGAATCTGCGCGATTGGCAATGGCCTGGCGAGAGTTAGGCTTCGAGTGGCGCCGCCACGGAGGCGCACATGGACCTGGATCATTTCTCCGTTGATCAACGTCACATCCTCGATGAGCAGACGCAGAATACGCTTTCGCTCGCGGGATTCGACGCATGGGTCATTCCAGACACGTGGAAAATCTGCCGCCAGGGAGAGCAGTTGTTCCCTTGTCTGAGAGTCAATCAACACACGCTGCCTCTGTGTCTGTCGCTCGTACTGTTCCTGCGCCTCGGCCAGTGTACGGAGCTTGTTATTCCACTCCGCTTCTAGGCTATCGGCGACCAGACGATTATCGGGATCGACCTTCATGTAGCGACGGCGGGCGAGTTCAGCCTCGTATTGTGCTCGCTCAACATGCTTCCGCCGCAAGGCGTCGGTTTCGGTTACCCGTGCCTCAACTTCCTGCTGAATTGCGAGGGCGACCTGTAGGGTCATCGGCTGCATCAGTTCCAGCAAGAGGTTACTGATGGCCTGATCGACGACGCTGCCCGGCACGCGCTGGCAGACCTTCTCTGCCCTCCGTACGGAGGCTTCCTGGCAGACATAGGTGGGGGTCACTCGATGGTACGCAATGCTGTAATGAATGCTCATCCGCTCGCCGCAAACGCCGCATATGGCGCGGCCCTGCAGAAGCGCCGGGCCTTCGCGAGCGGGCCCAGCTCTCCGTGTTCCTCCGAACCCCAGCGCATTCTCGGCGAGCCGCTTTTGATTCGCCTCGAACTGCTCCCAGGTGATATAGCCGACATGAACATCGGGAATCACGAACTGCCATTCCGAACGGGGAACCTTCGTCGAGCGGTGCTTGCCGTCTGGCAGGAGGCGAGTGCGGACGCGTCCGTAGACGAATGCGCCGGCGTAGCGAGGGTTGTGCAGCACCTGGAGGATTCGAGAGTGCGCCGCCCGCACCCAATGCAACTCGCCCTTGTTCAGTCCCTTGCGAATGCGGCGGGGAAACCGGAGACCTTGCTCGTGGAACACCTTCGCGGTTTGCATCGCTGATCCGGTCCGGTCGAAGGTCTCGAAGACCAGGCGCATCGCAGCTTGTAGTTCAGCGTCTGGATCGAGGATCAGGGCGCCGTCGTCCCTATAAACTAGACCGACGGGCGGAGGCATCTCTAGTTCGCCGCGCCGAGCTTTGTTGATCATTCCGCCTCTCATCCTCGCCTTGAGGAAATGAAGTTCTGCCTCCGATAAAGTGCCCTTCAACCCGAGCAGGAGTCTGTCATTAAAGTTCGCCGGGTCGTAGATTCCATCCTCGTCGAGAATGAGCGCGCCCGCCAAAGAACACAACTCGATCAGCCGGTGCCAGTCGGCGGAGTTCCGGGCCAAGCGCGAGACCTCCAGTCCCATCACCAAGCCCGCGTTGCCGAGGGCGACCTCACCGACCAGCTTCTGAAACCCGTCCCGGCCGGCCGACTGCGAACCGGACTTACCGAGATCGCAGTCGAGCACGTGGATACGGTCGAGCGGCCAGCCCAGCGCCACGGCGCGATCACGCAAGGCATACTGGCGTTGCGTACTTTCCGTATTCTCCAGGACCTGACGGGGTGTGGACTGTCGAACGTAGAGATAGGCATCGTGCTCAAGATGCTGCGGCGTAACTTTCAGTTCAGGCATGCAGAAAACCCTCCTGTCGAGTTGCCGAGAATCAGACCTGCTACCAGGCGGACGAGTTCGGCTCCCAACGAGTCGAGCACTGGCGCTTCGGCCCCAGATGGAAAATGCGATTCGGGTGGACGTGTCGGAACGGCCGCGGGCCTGATCTCGGCCCAAGTTGCCAAGCCACAGCGCGTAAGAACGGCGCGGCCCTCCAGGTGTTGTCCGCGGCTGTCCGGTCGCACTACTTGTCGGCGGAGTTCTTCGTAGGCTTCAACGGTTCCCGCCGGAATGGGTGACCTTACGCCGAATGGCGCGGTTTTTTTTTGCTCGCCAACGCCCGCTCCAGACTGCGGCGGTGCACCGTGATCCCGAACTTTTCCTGAACGGCTTGGACACAAGCGACGGTGGTCAAGCCGGCCTCGGCAGCTCGCAAGATCCGCACATACTCGATGACCTCGGCGGACAGCTTGTGCCCTTGTTTGGGCCCGCGGTGTTTCGGTAGCAGGCCGCTCAGGCCAGCTTGCTGGAATGCAACCTGAGCCTGATAGAAGGTGGGGCGAGAGACGCCGAACGTCGCAGAGACAGCGACGATAGAAGCGCCTTCCACAAGGTGGCGCCGCAGCATCTCGTAGCGCACTTGCAGCAAGTCTTTGGGGTCGAAGAACGGATTCTGGCGGAACAAAGTGTCGGAGACCGCGGCCGGGTGAGGGTGGAGGGTACCGGTGCGTTTGAGTTCCAGCAGCTTTTGATCGGGCTTTTTGAGTTTGGCCATAGGATTTTCCAGCCAACTGTATGTAAGTATTATTATGCCTATAATACGCGCTTGTCAAGGATAATCGCGCTCGGGCTATGCTTTGTAGTAGGCCATAATAATGGAATACTGAAGTCATTTCGTCCAAGTGAGTTCGTGGGCCTGCCAAAACAATGCGGCGAAGTTCCCTTATCATATGCGGCGATATTCTCATTACATTTCCTTGGCGGTGTCATCGCGCCGCCCATATCGATCGATGAGACGAAACAGTTCCAGAAGATCATCGACACGAAACGCGGATCGGCCCGCCGAGACGTGCGTGAAGGCATCCTCCGGCACCACGTCCGTCACGTTGCTCAGAAAAGACTTAAGCGCCCCGGTCTGGTCGTAGTAGAAGACTCGATCCTCACCCCAGTTGAGTCTGCGCGTCACCAACTCGTACTCGGCGCCGCGAAGCGGATGAAACGGATGCGTTATTCGGAACCGACCCGGGGTGTTTCCCAGACAACCTGCATTCGACGACTCTCGACAACACCAATGTGGAGCAGTTCGCCTCCAAATCTCGAAAAATGGTGGCTGGCGTGGGGTCGACCTGTGGCGAAGTGGCGTTGAAGCAGATCATCGACAGCATCCTTGCTACAAGCGATTTCCCACTAATGGGGCCGAGGCTCGTGAACCAAATGTAGCCAAAGTAATTGAATAGCGTGTAGCAGTAAGTTGCCATGGCCCATAACGCCAGGGTGCCCGCCACACACGCGCGCTTGAAGACAACATGTTCTGCAAAGAAGTTGCGGATCTCCTCAAACAGCTTGACCGGGTCGACGTCGCCGCCGTCCATGAATTGTCGGATCCCGGTGGGCGTCATCGGCGAGCGGTCAGGCGGCGGTTCGGTCACGTGGTAGCCCGGCGGTAACGCCGCGATGGAGATGACTCGTCCGGAACTCGGCACCAGCACGGTTCCCGCCTCGCCGAGCGATGCGACGTAGACGAGCTGGCCGTTGGCCGCGGTCTGGGCTCGGAGCTCAGTCGTGGTCTGGGCATTGTTCAAGATGGCTTCTACGGCCACCTGCTGCTGTTGCCGCTCCTTCTCCAGGGCCGCCTGGGCTTCCTCGGCAGAAGGTGGCGACATACTAGCTTCCTGCTCCTGCCTGCGCGCATCGACCTTCGCCGCCTCACTTCGTGAAGTCGCTCGCAGAGCCTTCAACGAGATACCGGTCCGATCGTGTGCAATCTTGAACAGACGCTCTTGTTCACTCGGATCGTGCTCCTCGTCAGCGATGCGCGCCAAGATCGCGGTGCGCCCCGCCTTCTCGGTATCCGCCGTCAGCGCCTCCACCGCGTCTTCAATGGGGCACTCCGTGGCAATTGGGAGCCTAGGCAGTGCCTCAAAGTCCGCCGCGGAGTTGCTCAGCAGGTAATCGTCTAGACCGACTTTGGTTCCATCCGCGGCGGCCGGCAGCCGGACGATCGAGACTATTGCACCGTGCTGAGCCAGCCATTGCGCGAGCGCGCGTTCGGCGCGTCGCACATGTGTGTTGCTTCCCGCATCGGAGTCAAAACAGATTTCCACCGTGTATCGTGGCCAATCAATCCTCGTAAGATCCTCGATCGGGATGCTCTCGCCGCCGAAACGCTGAAACCAGTTCCAGACGCCTGGAATCGCGACGCATGGGATTCCTTCTTGAGTGGCTTTCTCGGACTTTTTTTGCCCTTCGGTAACGACCATGCGCTGTCTTCCCTCTCGGCCGTCGGGTTGGCGGAACAGTACTTGCGCACCGCGCGGTGCGTGGATCCGGTTCGAGCCGCCCGCCGGAAACTCGTATTTGCAGGTGCGAGTTTTGCCGCCCCTCGTAAGGACCCTTGGGTTGTCCGCCTTGTAGGTGAACCCGGTTGGATCCAAGGCGCCGGGCGGCAAGATCGGCAACGCCAGCCCCGGTGCCGTCACGCCCTTGGCGAATCCCTTGAGGCGGTGAGCGTTCTGATCTTGGACCGAAAAGCAGCCCCAACTGGTAATGGTGGAATCAGAGAGGCCGGATTTGCGCAGATCGTTGCGGTGATGATCGAGCAGCCCGTTGCTGATGTTCGTTTCGTCTTCCGGCATGGAGTTCTCCCTACGCGCCCCCGCCGGTGGGTCTGGAGCCGAGCCATGCCGAAACGTCCTCCGGACGGTAGCGGACAGCGGCGCCGATCTTCAGGAATCGCGGACCCTGTTTCAGTAGCCGCCAGCGCCGAACCGACGCTACGGACAATCCGATCAGGCTTGCTACCTCGTGCTCATTTAGTAGTCTTTCAGTTGTGTTGTTTGCAGTTGCCATAAAATCCTCTCGTGGTGGCGTCATTGCCACCGCGATCTAAGGATTCGGCATCCCGCATTGCGGGAGTCAACGCAGGAAGTGCGGGAAATGCGGAAAAAATTATTGCAGGTGCGGTTTTTTCCTCAGAACGCTACGAATTTTACGATCATCAACCGGAGTGCAGCGCGGATCATTACGCTTCCAGCGCTGCACTGGGGTTCGTTCATGCCAAGTCGGGGATGCAGCTTCTGCGATCATTCGGTCTGTAATTCTAATCCCTCGTTTTGTGCCCTCAGCTTTATACGCTGTAATCAATGCCTTGCGCTCGCGCGCCACCAAGTCCCCAGAACCCTCCGGTTCTTGTTCGACCATAGCTGTGGGTGCCACCTCTGTCCCTCGGTTCTCCCAATAGGAGGCGCGTTCCACCAGCACCTGTTCAAGCTGATATTGGTATCGCTCTTCCAGTTCAGCGCGGCCCGATGCTAGTTGAGAGTCAACGGGAATGTCACCAGGGATAAACGCCATGTCCACTTCCGAAACATGCTCTAGGCCCAAATATCGCTTTTGCGTCGGTGACGCGGGAACCACAATCTCACCAGGCTTGCTTCCCTTTTCCCGACTAATTCGAGGAGGCCCGAGGAGAGAAGTTACAAACGTCCAACTGCCCCAAGCAAAGAAAGCTTGTTTGCGCACCAGCGGTATGATCCGGTTCCTCACGATGCCGCTGGACCTCAGTGCTTCCCAATCATATTCCGTTGCATGGGTGTCAAAAACAGTTTCGGCATAACTGCAGATAAACTCAATGACGCGGTAGCCGCCCTCTAGAATGTTATCCCTGGTCCGCCGCCAATTAGAGTTCCCCGGTGTGTATGGTCGGACATTGTCAGCGAGGAGCTTCTCGGCTTCTTTTTCGGCGGTTTCGATTCTTCTCAGCGCTTCGACGGTTAAGCGGGGAAATCTCTTCATCGCTGTCTTAGCGGTTCATGCGGTGTCGCTGGCAGCCCGGACCACCGTTAACGCTTTTAACTGGCACGCCTTCAACTGGCTTACGACACCCGAAGTTACTATGGCTTGATTAAGAGTATCAAGGAGTCGCACGGATTGGGATCCTGATGCGCGTCACACGTCGTCGTGGGAGCACTCACCTCGGGGAGCAAATGTGCCCATCGCGGATCGTCTCAATGGAGAGTTCACCCTACGTTGGTATGCCCACGCTCGAGAGGATCAGCTCATCCGTCGAAACGCATGTAGATTCAACATGATGCGCCAAGAGGGTAAACCAGCCAGGCCATGGCCCTGCCAAGTGACGGAGCGAGGAAACGGCTTGTTTAATAAACCAAAACAATTTAGGATATCGATGTGAGGCAATCGGAAATTCGACAATTCACGAGATGGTTGGGCAAGCGCAGCTACAAAGCGCGGCTGGAACGGTTCGGGTTGGAACGGCTTCAAGAAATCGCCCGCGAGAACGGCAAGAAAGGCGGGCGTCCGAAGGGTAGCGGTAAGAAGCACGCGAAGAAAGGCGGCAGGTGATGGCGGTCTACAAGCGCGGGAAAATCTGGTGGTACAAATTCAACTGGAACGGCGTGACGATCCGGGAGAGCACGAAGCAGACAAACAAACGCACAGCCGAACAGATGGAGGCCACGCATAAGGCTTCCCTGGCCAAAGGTGAGGTAGGGCTGCGGGATCGCAAGCCGGCGCCCACATTACGGCAATTTGCCGACGCTGATTTCCTGCCATTTGTTCGCTCGACGTCCGTGGCAAAGCCGAAGACGCTCAGGTATTACGAGTCCGGCGTAAAGAGCCTAGTGGCATTTCAGAAACTCGCGGATACCCGGCTCGATTCGATCACCACCGAAACCGTCAGCGGATTCATTGCGAAGCGGCGAGGGGAAGGGCTTCAGGTATCGAGCATCAACCGAGAACTACAGGCGCTCCGGCGGATGTTCCACCTTGCGGAAGAGTGGGGCAGGGTGGAAAGGAAACTTCCAGCCGTGAAGATGATTCCGGGGGAGAATCACCGGGAGCGCGTAATGACTCCTGAAGAAGAAACGCTGTACTTCAGCGGTGCGAACTCGCCAGCGATGGAACAGCACTTGGACCCGCGGTTACTGGCAGACGTGGCGCGCATTCTTCTGGACTGCGGCTTACGGCCGGAAGAATGCTTCCGCATGCGGCCCGAGAACGTGACGGAAGGAATGCTTGAGATTCACTTCGGGAAGTCCGACAATGCCCGGCGGCGCATCCCCATGACGCCGAACGTACAAGCGATACTCGAAATGCGCGTCTCGAAATCTTCCAGCGGTGCATGGGTTTTTCCGGCTGCCACCCGAAGCGGTCATATCGAGCCTTCCAGCCTGAAGAAACAGCACGCAAAGGCCATTTCGGAAGCCACCCGAATATTGCGAGAGGAAACCGGCGATCCGAAGCGCGCGTTGGCCGGCTTCGAGCTGTACACGCTCCGGCATACCTGCCTGACTCGCTGGGCACCCCACATGGACCCCTGGACGCTGGCCTACCTTGCGGGACACCGCGACATGAACATCACGAAGCGCTACATCCATCCGCAGAGCCAGACCATTCGGCAGGCGATGGAGAAGGCGCGCGAGGCCAAAGGTGGGCACAAATATGGGCACAATGCGGAAAACGGCGCAGAGACCAGAATGGCGGAATCAGCCGCAATCAACTGATTCCATTCTTGTTAAGTG
>CAWIHA010000016.1:0-37897 GCA_963835855.1 Bryobacterales bacterium
AGCCTTCCTCAAGATAAGATCTCCCAAGGTTGCAAGACCTAAGAAGGGCACTGGAAGACGACCAGTTTGATAGGACGGATGTGGAAGCGCAGTAATGCGTTGAGCTAACCGTTACTAATAGCCCGTTCGGCTTGACCATAAGATTTATCGTGGACACAGGGTGGCGCTAGCCGCGCGGCATGCGGCCTCCGGCCGATAGGCTGGAGGGCGGCGGCCCGTCAAATATTCAGAACGAGTTTTGGGTGATTGTAGCGAAGGGGTCCCACCCGTTCCCATCCCGAACACGGAAGTTAAGCCCTTCAGCCCCGATGGTACTGCATGCGCAAGTGTGTGGGAGAGTAGGAAGTTGCCCGAATTAAAAGGAAGAGGCCTCCGAATGAAATCGGAGGCCTCTTTTGTGTGCTGGCGATGGAGGGGGATGCAGGTCTCCGAGCAGAGCGCTAACGTGGTTTTTGCGGTGGGCTCTGTAGCGGAGGTGCGTGCTGAATCATCTGAATCCGCGGTTCAGGTACACCTGGCGCAAACGTCTTCCACGTTTGAACACCACCGATCACTATTCCTACGGCAGTCATGATTATTAGAACCCACGTTAGACGAGCCAACTTCACTGTGAGGAGTTCAAGTCTGCTGGAAGAATTCGCCAACCGGGTGACTTGCATTTGACTATCCGCTGTTATTTGAGCAAGCTCTTGGATCCCATCCGCTATCGTTGACAAGAAGCGACCTTCGAGGACGGCTTTAACAACGGGGTCATGGCAGTCTAAATTCGGATTCGTGAAGCCACTTGTATAAGCGAGCAAAAGCTCGTCGTTGTGCAGCTTCTGGATTGCGGCGAGACGGCGCTTCGCATCCGGATCGGTCATGACAACGATAATACTGCATTTAGGCAGCTATCAAACGCGCGGCTCGGAAGAGGCGGGCGAATATGCGTACGCTTGGCCTTCGGCGTCTTTGGCCCGGTGGGCGTTCGGAGGACCGCTCCCTTACGGTCGCGGCTCGGTGGCGGCCGGGTTTTCGGTTTTGGCCTGTTCTGCGTTTGCCGTGGGCGTTGGGGAGACCGCTCGCTTACGGTCGCGGCTCGGTGGCGGCCGGGTTTTCGGTTTTGGCCTGTTCTGCGTTTGCCTTAGTCCCGGCTAGCGAGGACCGCTCCCTTACGGTCGCGGCTCGGTGGCGGCTCGGTGGCGGCCGGGTTTTCGGTTTTGGCCTGTTCTGCGTTTGCCTTAGTCCCGCCTAGGCCCAGCTCTGCCGCGAAGTCCGCATCGTAATGGGCCAGTTCCCATTTTTTGGCAGCTTTAACCTGTTCGATGGTGAGACCGAGTGCGCCCTCCAGTTTCGCCGCGCGGAGATCCGCAACTTCCAATTTCGCTCCGTCGAGGATCGTGCCGTTCAGGTTCGCTTCCACGAGGCTCGCGCCTCCCAGGTTCGCTCCCAGGAGGTTCGCGCCTTCCAGGTTCGCTTCCCAAAGCCGCGCGGCTTCCAGGTTCACTCTCGTGAGGTTCGCGCCTTCCAGGTTTGCTTTCGTAAGGTTCGCGCCTTCCAGGTTCGCTCTCGTGGCTGTCGCACCTTCCAGGTTCGCTGCATAGAGGACCGCGTCTTTTAGGTTCGCTTGCTCGATGTGGGCGTGTTCGAGGTTCGCTTCCTGGAGGCAGGCGCCTTCCAGGTGTGCGCTCTCGAGGGCTGCGTGTTCGAGGTTCGCGAACCAGAGTAGCGCGCCTCCCAGGTGCGCTTGCCGTAGATCCGCGCCTCTCAGGTGCGCGCCCGTCAGGTTTGCGCCTTCCAGGTGTGATTGAATGAGGAACGTGCTTGCCAGGTGCCCTCGCCGTAGATCCGCGCCGCACAGGTCGCAACCGCTCAAATCGAGGTACCCTGGCTCCAGTTTTTTTCCTCGGCGACGCCTGCCCAGGACGGTGAGGATGGCCTGAATATCGGTTCGCGGCGCTACTTCGGTTTTTTGGGGCTCGCTCGCCGCTACGGCGGTTTTATCTTTTGGCGGCCAAGGAGCATTCCGGCGCACGTATGCGGAGAGGACTTCCATAATCGTCCAATGGTCGCGTGGGGAGTCGAATGCAAGTCTTTCGAGCGCATAAATTCCACCGAGGCGGACCTCGATATTCGGCTCGCCGTCTTCAGTTTTTCCCAATTGCTCGATGGCCTTGGTATAGCGATCGGTGATGTGGCCCTGCGCGATGACGCGCACGCGCCACCAGGTCAGGTACAAAAGGAAGATGGCAAAGCCCCCACCGATAATTTGGGTGAGCGTTTTCCGGGCCTCGTTCTCCAGTTCGAACGCCTTGACCCAATCCCGGTGGAGTATGACCCCAACCGATTCATTTACCTGCCAACGGGGGATCGCAATGAGAGCCCAGATCGCAGCGCATACGAGCGCGGCTACCAGAGCCCAGCCCGCGAGAACCGCAGCCCGCTTTCGGACTAGCGGCCAGTCACGGCTAACGATCTGATCGAGGAGCCAGGACGAAAATTTCCAGGCAATGTCTCGGGCGAGGCCCGCGACCCGCAGGAACAATCGCGTAACGGCCCTGATTATCTCCATGTACCAGAATGTAGCACCGGGGCCGAATGGGCGCTCCGGTTGTGCGGACGGGTAATTCTCCTTTCTTATGGAATTGCGAAGGGCCGGACCGGGGGGGCCGGCGCGGACGATGGGCGTCCGCCCCACGCAGTGGCGAGGACCGCTCCCTCACGGTCGCGGCTCGGTGGCGGCGGGGTTTTCCGTTTTGGCCTGCTCTGCGTTTGCCTTACTCCCGCCTAGCGAGAACCGCTCCCTTGCGGTCGCGGCTCGGTGGCGGCCGGAGGACCGCTCCCTTACGGTCGCGGGTCGGTAGCGGCCGGGTTTTGCGGTTTGGCCTGTTCTGCGGTTGCCTTAGTCCCGGCTAGTCCCAGCTTGGCCGCGAAGCCCGCATCGTAATGGGCCAGTTCCCAACTCGCAGCAGCTTTAACCTGTTCGATAGTGAGACCGATTGCGCCTTCCAGGTTCGCTTTATAGAGAAACGCGCCTTGCAGGTTCGCTCTCGTGAGGTGCGCGCCTTGCAGGTTCACTTCTTGGAGCCACGCGCCTTCCAGGTGCGCTGTTGTGAGGTCCGCGCCTTCCAGGTTCGCTCCGTCGAAGTACGCGCCTTCCAGGTGCGCGCTCTTGAGGTACGCACGTTCGATGTTCGCGAACCAGAGTTGCGCGCGTTCCAGGTGCGCTTCTTGGAGCCACGCGCCTTCCAGGTTCGCTGTCGTGAGGTCCGCGCGCTCCAGGTGCGCGCCTATCAGGTTCGCGCCTTCCAGGTGTGTTTCCGGGAGCTTCGCGCCGCGCAAATCGCAACTGCTCAAATCGAGCCGCCCTCGCTCCAGTTTTTTTCCTCGGTGACGCCTGCCCAAGACGGTGAGGATGGCTTGGATATCGGTTCGCGGGGCTACTTCAGTTTTCCGGGGCTCGCTCGCCGCGCCATTGGTTTCATCTTTGGGCGGCCAAGGAGCATTGCGGCGCACGTATGCGGAGAGGACCTCCATGATCGTCCAATGGTCGCGTGGGGAGTCGAATGCAAGCCTTTCGAGCGCATAAATGCCACCGAGGCGGACTTCGATATTCGGCGCGCCGTCTTCCACTTTTCCCAGTTGCTCGATGGCTTTGGTATAGCGATCGGTGATGTGGCCCTGCTCGATGACGCGCACATTCCGGTCACTGGCGCGCACGCGCCGCCAGGTAAGGTACAAAACGATGAGGCCAAAGACACCCAGGACAATTTGGGTGAGCGTTTTCCGGGCCTCGTTCTCGAGACTCGAACGCCTTGACCCGATCGCGGCTGAGTGCGACCCCAAGCAATTCGTTTACCTGCCAACGGGGGATCACTTTGAGAGCCCAGATCGCAGCACATACGAGCGCGGCTACCAGGACCCATCCAGCGAGAACCGCAAGCCGGTCCCAGACTTGCGACCGTTCGCGGCCGGCGATCCGCTCGCGGAACCAGGACGCAAATTTCCGGGCGAAGGCTCGGGCCGGATTCACGGCCCGCACGAACAATCGGGTAGCGGCCCTGATTCTCTCCATGTACCAGAATGTAGCACCAGGACCGCATGGGCGCTCCGGTTGGGGATTCGCAGCCTGTCCCGCTTTGGGTTTTTACTTTGGCTTTGCGGTTATAGAGGAGATGTAGACGGCGTTAGCGAAATCGGCTGAATAGTGGAAGGGAAGCTTGCGCATGGACTCCCGGATGTGGGCGCGTAGGTCGCCGGTAGACCAGAACCAGATGGGGTAGTCATCTAAGGTATAAGAACACACCGCGGCAACCTGGCCGCTCTTAGCGTCGACAAAGGTCAGATAGCCGGTAAAGGTGGCTGAGCGGTGACCGACTAGGCCGGTGATGGGAAGTTCGGTGAGCTGTTTGCCCGCGGTGAGGACGAGGCCGGTGCCGTGGACGAACAGGACATATTCGGCCTCCTCGGGTGCGTAGCCGGCGAGGCGATCGCCGATGGTGATGCGGCCTTTCCCGACAGCGCCGGGCCGCTTTTCGAGCTGAGGCCGGATGGTCTCGAAGCCGTTCCAGATGGCCGAGACGGCGGCTCGATCATCGGGCGGGGAAAGCGTCTTGACCCCGCGCAGTTCGAGCTCGTCGCGGACGGGCGAATATAGCAAGCAGGCGGCTCTTGCCTCCTCTTCTGCCATGCCGTGGCCACCGGAGAGGCTGGATTTCGTAAGTGTCACGCGGGCAGGCATCACGAGGACGGTTTGGATGGGGCGCTTGTGGGCCTTAAGCTTTGGGCCTAGCACTTGTGCGCCGGCGTTTGAGGCGCACAGGCCGCACAGGATGGCGATTGAAAATGCGATGGATGAGGGTTTCATGGTTCCATGATCCTTCGTATCGATCCTCACATGATAAGACAATTCTCGCTCGGCAGTACCGCTCCCTCACGGTCGCGGCTCGGATTCGGGAGGGGATCCTCACTTTGGATTGGAGAGCCGCTCGATGCGGTACTTGAGGCGGCGGGCATCGGGCGTATCGGGCGCCATCTCGACAAATTTACGATACTCGGCGAGAGCTTGGGCGGTCTTTCCCTGTTGCTCGTATAGGGCGCCGAGGCCGAAGTGCGGCCTGGCGAGATGGGGAGCGGCGAGAATGGCCTGACGGTAGAGTTCTTCGGCTTTCGACTGGTTGGCGGTAAGGGCTTCGGATCCTTCGGGTGTGCGTGCCAGAGCATCCTCTTCTTCTTGTTCGGTGAGCTTCATGTTTTTCTTGCGGGCGGCGCGCAGGGCCGAATCGGTCTGTTCGGCCTGGGATGGTTTGGGCGTGCGCGGTCCGAGAGCGCGGAGGGCATCCGCCGCCAGAGACAAATCCTCGGGATCACCGGGGTGAGCAGCGAGGAGGCGCTGGGAGCGGGCGACGGCGGTCCGGAAGCGGCGGCTTTCCATATCCCATTCGATGTCGTACCGGATGAGAGCCTGGAAGGATTCGTAGTAGATGCTCCGGCCGGCGGGCGCATTGATAGTGGCGACGCCGATCGTGCTTTTGACGTACTCTATTCGCTGCTGAAGCTTGGGATGATCGAGGAAGAATATCGGAACGCACTTGGGATCGAGGCGTTCATCGAGGAGCTCAAAGCTGCGCGCGAGTTGCACCGGATCGCGGCCGACTTGCTTCATCAGAACGACGGCGTTTGCGTCGGCCTCGTGTTCGCGCTCGTCGCTGTAGTAGCCGCGGACGGCTGCTCTGAGGGCGTACTGATTGGCGGTAGTGTCAGAGACCAGCTCGCCGAATATTGACCCGGTGAAATACGCGGTAGCGACCGCGAGTACTTGTAATCCTGCCACCTTGTTGCGGTTGTCCCGATTCTCTTTGAAGCCGTGACGCGCGACGACGTGCGTGAGCTCATGGGCCAGGATGCCGGTTAGCTGATCGTCGTTCTCGAGCAGGGAAAGCAAGCCGGTGTGAATGTAGACGGAGCCGTTGGCGAGGGCGAAAGCGTTGGGCGTGGGATCGCGCAGTATCCGGAAATGCCATTCGACCTTTTCCGGAGGCGATGCGGGCAGGAGGGGCTGGGCCAGGGCTGCGATGTGGGCTTCGAGCGCAGGATCGTAATAAACCAGCCCGCGGTGTTCGAGTTGCAGATCGAGGGCGTCGCACTCCTTGAGGAAGTCCAAATCAATCTTGGTGAACGTGAAGGTCTCCGGCGTCGAAGCAGCGCGCGCGCAGTACGAGTAGATGAGAGCGGCGGCGAGCAGCGCAATCATCGAAAGAAATGAAATGGCACGCGATGGCATGAGAGCGGTTGCCTCCGGGCGATTATAGCCGATTTTGGGAGCCGGAGGTTGGATTAATGCAGTGTTTCGCGGGAGGGTCAGGGGCGGGAGAAGGAATCGAGGGAGCGGGCGTAGGCCATGAGGTCGGCGGCGGGGGCGGTGCCGATGGAGCGGAGGCGGTCGAGGAGGCGGAGGATGAAGAAGACGAGGGCCTCGCGCTGGGTGCTGAGGCGGACGCGGCCGCCGGGGAGGACTTCGAATGCGGCCTTGTGGAGGACGCAGCCGAGGTCGAGGGAGGCGGAGGGGGAGAGGCGGGCCAGGGCGAGCGGTAGGGATTTTTCGAAATCGGGCCAGATGGCGCGCGGGGCGAGGACGCCGCAGAGGATGGGATGGAGCTTGAGGGCGGGCTGGCGAGCGCCGGCGGCGAGGACGGGAACAGAGGTGCGGCGGAGGCGGCGGACGGATTCGGCCTTGAGGCCGGCGTCACGGACGCACTTGGAAGTGAGCTCCTGCTTGACTTCGAAGACGGCGTAGACGCTTTCGGCGGGGATGTGGAGTCCGGATGGGTGAGGGAAGAGGAGGGGGGAATAGAGGCGGTCGTAGATGGCGATGTCGATCTGGCGGGAGCGGAGGCCGTCAGCATCGACGATGAAGGCGCTCGAGGCGCAGTAGCGCTGCGGCAGATATTGCTGGAAGAATTGGAGCCACTGGAGACTCGGCGATGGCGCCGCAGGCGGTGGGCTGGTCGAGGATCCGGTTGGCGGCGAAATGAGCCATCATCTGGGATTGCATTTGATGGAAGAGGGCAAACAACTCGACGCGATGGGCGGATTTGGGCCTGGACATGGGACGACTTCCGCGGACCGGCTTCAGAGTAACGGCCCAGGGCAGGCGGCGGCGCAGGATGCGCGCCGAAGCGGCTGAATTCAGGAGAATTGGAAAAATGGATGGGTGGTGAACCGGGAAGCGGGCGGAGGCACGTGGGCGGGAGAGACATGGGCAGGGAGAGAGCGGCGCCGCCGGAGCTATCGAGTAAAATAACAAGCTATGGGCCGGATTGGAGTGCGCAAAGTCCTACCTCTGATTGCAGCGATTCTCGCGGTCCCTGTTACGTGCGCTCGGGGCTCGGGACAATCTTATGGGATTATCCATCTGCTGTTTTCAAAGCCAGTGACTGTCTGCGGCATCACCGTTGATTCCTCCGGGAGTCCGGTTCGGGGCGTGCGGATCGCATACGTTGCGGTTCAAGGTCCACTGGCTCTTATGGAGCCTTTCACCGAGACGAACGCCGATGGCCGTTTTCGGTTCGAGACGCTCGGTCCTGCCATAGTTTTCCGTAAGGACGGTTTTGAGTCCCAGTTCGTCCGGGTTTCAAGCGGGCAGATTGAGCTGCGAATCGTTCTGAAACCTGCACCAGTGGCGGATGTGATCCCTATCTGTCAAGCGGGCTCCCACTGTGCCTCTATTGGAATGTTTTGTCTTCCAAGAATCAAAGGCGTTGGGATCGGCAACAAAGAATGGGACATCGACGCCTCTGAAAGATCGTTCACCGTTCGCACAAAGTTTAGACATTGGCAGATGATTCACGGAGCCGGCCCCTCGTGGGGCGGGCCGGGCCCGCCATCTCGCGACGTTCTGGTCTTCGATTGAGTATGAAGAGCGTACTCGCAAGGGCGGTGGCATTCAGGTCATGGATGCAAGGGGAAGAACATCAGACGGTAAGATGTGGCGCAGCGTCGGAATCTCCGGTGAGACGGCGTTCTATTCCGACTTGAACGCAGACGCAGCGGCGAGAATGGGCCGGGTACTCGACGGGCTGTGTCTCATTCGCAAGTGATTCAGCCCACATGACCGCGGAATCGCGTTAGGTTCGGCCGCATCCCCCATCAGGAGGTTTCTATCGCGGCCGCGCTGGTTTGGCCTTGGTCTGCGCCATCGTGGAAGCTCAACGCAGCGGAGGGAGCTGGAGAATGGGGATCGGGTTGCGCTGACCAGCTTTCCCGGGCGTCGGGTCGGGCAGCATGCAGGAGTTCGCTGCGCTGACCGGGCAGTTCAGACTGATGGGGCAATTGTGCTGGCACTCGAGGGAGGTTTTGAAGCGCTCCCCGGTGCAGCGGCAGGTGAAGTGGCAATCGGATTCGGCCTTCTTCAGGAGATCGTTGAGCATCTTTATCTCAATCTGGTAAGCCGCAATCTCCTCCTTGGCCTTGCCGACCGGGGTCAGAAGGATGGGGCCGCCCTTAGAGCCGCCGTGCTGCCGCTTCTGGCAGGCCTGGATATGGACGGCTTCGTGGCTCAGAGCGATGGTATACAGTTCCGGGCACGGCATGGCCTCTTCGAACCTGGCCGCAGCGGCGTTATCCATCTGGCAGGTGAGCGTGCCGGTTCCAATCTCCACACCGGTGCTTTCTTCGAAGCCGCACTCATGGGGGACTTCGATGCCAGCCGTCATTTCGGTTTCTTTTTCCGCGTAATTGGCATACAGCTTGAATAAGTAGGCCTTGTCCTCCAGGCTCATCGAGCTGCTATCCAGAGAATCGACAGGAACGCGATTCCCGCTTGCATCCGTCTGAAAGTAGAATTTTCCATACTCTGCGGCCATCTTGCCGTAGATTTCCTGGAGAGCCTGCTTTTGCTGGATCAGAGCCTTGATGCAAGGCACATAGGTGCAGGTGGCGCAACTTTCCTTTTTTCCCTGGCTCGAGGCATTGGCCTTCGACGCCTGGTCCCGCTTCGGGGCGGCCTGGTTAGCGGGGGGAGAGGTTTGGCTCTGCTGTGCCGGCATGGAACCGGCATTCAAGGCGGATGAAGACTGGGCGGCTGCGCCTGCCTGGGAGCAACCGGGCGCCTGCTTCTGCCACGTTGACGTGCCTGGGCCAGGGGTGCCGTCGAGGGCTTTGAACGGCAGCGTCAGCGTGCATCCGGCCAAAGCAAACGGCTGTTTGGCCGCCTCCCATTCCATTTCCTTGAACTCGATGGTAATGAGGCCCGCTTGGGCCGAGTATTTCCCGGTGTCGGCAACCTGCTCTCCCGGCTGCACAGCGCTCATGGAAAGAGTTCCTGAATTGCCCCCTTTGAAGCTGAGCGTGACGACGGCGCCTTTTTTGGGAACCGTGCCATCCGAGTCCCTGACCAGGACATATGTGCCTTGAAGCCCCTGGCCAAATGCCAGCGGGAGCAGGCTGCCGACCAATAAAATTCCCAAAGCAACCCGGAACAGGATTTTGACCATGATGCATGATACCGCAGCAGCCGGGGAGAAACGGATGGCATCCCAAGGCGGGATTCTGGCTGGTCACTTGGGCGCGCCGACAGCGATGAGGGACTTAGTGAATCCGAGGAGGCGCTCTTTACGAATGGCTGCGCCGGGAAACAGCTTGCGCAGGTCCTGGGGCCCGAGGAGCCGGACATCGTTCAGAAAGTGATTCAGGTAATACTCTCTTTCGGCGGCGCGGGGCCGCGCGACCCACTGCCAAACGGTGAAGCGCCGGATGATACGCGCGCACCAGGCGCGTGGCAGGAAGTGGACGAAGGGGGTGAGCAAGTGGGACTCCAGCCAGAAAAACCGGTTCGGCGTTTGCGCCCAGTAACTCTTTCCGACACGGCTGATTTCCCGGGCGAACCGCTGCTGGTTTTCGGCGGCGCCGAGATGCTCGATGACTGAGTTGCTGAAGACGATATCGAAGGCGCGGTCGCGAAACGGGAGGGCGCGGCCGTCGGCTGCGACGCAATCGAAACCGGACCAAAAGGCCTCGCGGGCGCGCGGCATGTTGACGAAAGTGAGGCGCGGGCGGAGGGGCAAGGACTCCCAGATCGACGGCGTGCCGCCAACATCGAGGATGCGCGTATGGGCGGTGATCTGGAAGGTGGCGGCGAAGGCCGACATGCGTGAGGACCGGAAGCGGCGTTGCAGGGCGTTGAAGAGGCGGTTCATGGGCGGCGGTAAAGCGTCCAAGCGAAATTGTAACCCGATCCCGCTGACGGCGCCCGGCGCGGAGGCGATGACGCCGGCGGGACGGGCGGGCGCGCGTCGTAGGTGAAGTGCAATCAGAGGGAGCACATGGCAAGGCTGAGGTGGCGGGGTGCTATCATACTAACCGGTTGGTATGTCAGCAGCCGCCGCAAGCGCAAAGGCACAGAAGAGCACTGAAACCCGTGAGGCGATCCTGGCCGCGTCGCTTAAGCTCTTTGCCAGGAATGGCTTCGCGAGCACATCCATGGACGACATCGCACGCGCGGCGGGCCTCACCAAAGGGGCCCTCTACTGGCATTTCACGAGCAAGGAAACGCTTTTTCAAGCCATCCTCGGGCGCATGCGCAGCCGCTGGCTGGCGGTCGTTTTTCAGGCTGTGCCGGAGGAAGGTTCCGCGTCCAGAAGGCTAGAGGCGCTGTTTGAGGGTTTCCTCGAATTGTTTTCCAAGGACCCGCAGATAGGCCCTTTCCTGCAACGCGTTTTGCTGGACGATGACGAAGAGTTCAGCCCGCAAGCCGGACGGCTGTTCCGGCTGACGGCCCGTTTCATCGCCCGGATTCTCGACGACGGGAAACGGGGAGGAGAGTTCCGTGGGGACATCGATTGCTTGGCGACCGCACATGCGGTTGTGGGAGCCCTGCTGGGAGCCAACCAGCAAAGTCTTGCCGCCCGCCGGTTAATGCGGAAGGCGCTCCTGGAGGAGGCCAAGCAGATGACGCTGGCTCGAGTCCGCCGATAGTTGTGGCGGCGTGGGTAGTGGACGGTGGATGGTGGGGAGCGGGCTGGGGAGCGTAAATCATGGAGCGGGGCACCGCGACGGCGCGACGCAGGGTGGTGGGGCTTTGGCGCTCTGACACATTATCGACGCAGAACCGGCTGCACGCGTAAACTATAAGAAAAAGATCGCGGCAACCGCGCGGCGGGCGCCTAACGTGCTGAGTTAGAAGTTCATGGAAGAAGTTCCGGTTGTGGGCGGGGCCCCTGTCCCACGGCCGACGCCCTCGCCGGACTTGTTTGCGGGGTTCAAATGGGTTTTGTGGAGAGCCGGACCAGGGGGTCCGGCGCGGACGTGGACGTCCGCCCCACGAGGACTTATGTTGTGAATTTGTAAGTCAGGACACTAGCGTGCTGTCTGGGAAGTTCGCTTACCGCTTGCTGAGGCGCGCGGCCCGGAACGGAGCCGCGACCGTCAGAGAGCGGTCTCAAGAGATTTCGGAGACACGACGCTAGCGGCAGTGAGGCGCGGTACAGGGAAAGCAGGAACGGGCCGCGCTTGTTTGCCTGGGCGGCGCTCAGCGCGCGGCAGACGCCTGCGGCGATTGCGCACGCACTGGGCTGAGGGAACGGTGACGCTTCGTTTCCCAAAGGAGGATGGATGTCGCAGGATGCGCATGGGGCGGAGGAACGCGCCGGGACGGCGGTGGAGAATTTGCCGGCGGCGCCGCTGACGCTCGAAGGGGCCAGCGTGCTGCACCAGATGTTCCGGGTGCGGTGGCCGGCGTGGAAGGCGCTGGGGGGCGGGGAGCGTTCGGAGATTGCGGCCGAGGCGGCGAGGACGCTGGAGGGGATGGAGCGATCAGCGGTGTATTCGCTGTTGGGGCACAAAGGCGACCTGATGCTCGTGCACTTCCGCGACTCGTTCGACGAGCTGAACCGCGTGGAACTGCGCCTGGCGCGGCTGAGGCTCTGGGATTTCCTGGAGCCGACAACGTCGTATCTTTCGGTGATCGAGCTGGGGCTATACGATTCGACGATCAAGCTGTACGCGTCGCTCGCCGAACGCGGCATCGAGCCGCACTCGGCGGAATGGAAGGCGGCGGTGGAAGAGCTCCTCGCGGTCCAGCGGAAAGCGATGCAGCCGCGGCTCTATCCGCAGATTCCACCGCATCGGTACGTGTGTTTCTACCCGATGGACCGGCGGCGCGGTGAACGGAAGAATTTCTACACCGTGCCGATGGGGGAGCGCGGGCGGATGATGCGCGAGCATGGGCTGGTAGGGCGGCGGTATGCGGACCAGGTGCAGCAGATCATCACCGGCTCGATCGGCTTCGACGATTGGGAATGGGGCGTCGATTTGTTCGGTGAGGACCCGCTGGCGTTCAAGAAACTGATTTACGAGATGCGGTTCGACGAGGTGAGCGCGATATACGCGTTGTTCGGGCCGTTCTACGCCGGAATGCGCGTTCCGGCGGAGGGGTTAGGCGAGCTGCTGATCGAAGGCAAGCTGCCAGAGCGGGGCTGACCCGAATTCCCATATACGGATGGTGGACAATGAGAAATCCCTTGGTTTTCCTTCTAGCGGCAGCAACCGCGTTTCCCCAGACGGGAGCAGGTCCTATCAATCCCCGAAGCGGGCTGAACCCCGCTGAAAGCAAGGCTCCGGATCGCGCTCTTACCACGAGCGAGACCGGTTCGAGCCGACACGGAAGGCGTGTCGTCAACGATGCGCTGGCAGCGCTTGGCGGCGGCCGGTACCTGGCGATGCAGGACCGCATGGAAACGGGGCGCGGGTATTCGTTCTATCACGAAAAATTGTCGGGCCTCGGACGCGCGACCATTTACACGCGGTATCTGGCGCGGCCGGAACCGCCTGTGCCGGGGGCGCTGCTGGTGGAAGAGCGCCAATCGTCCGGGCCGAACGAGCGTAGCGGCGCGGTGCTGTTTACGGGCGGCAAGGCATACGAGATCACGTATCGCGGCGCGCGGCCTCTGCTCCAGGAGCGCGCGGACCGGTTCAAAGACTCGACGCTGCACAATGTTTTTTACATTCTGCGCGAGCGGCTGGGCGAGCCTGGGATGGCCTTCGATTACCGGGGAGCGGACACGATGGACAACCGGCCGGTGGACATTGTAGACATCGGCGACGCGGATAACCGCACGGTCACGGTGTATTTCGACCAGATCTCGAAGCTGCCGATGCGGCAGGTGTATTACTGGCTCGACCCGAAGACGCGCGACCGCAACGAAGAGGTGACAATTTTCGCGAAGTTCCGCGATGTGGGCGGCGGGGTCCAATGGCCGTACGACATTCAGCGGATGCGGAACGACGAGAAAATTTACGAGATGTACTCGGATACAGTCGAGATCAACAAGGCCCTCGCCAGTAGCATGTTCGAACTGCCGCCGGGTATTCACATGTGGAATCCGGAGCATTAGGCGGCGTGCGCCCAGCATTCTGGGGAGTTCGGCGATTTTGTAGCTTGTTGCCGAAACGTGTCACCGAAGCGATCTCAAGCGCTAGCGCAACTCGAGCGAGCGCACAGCGGCATCGAGCTGGTTGAGGTTGGGCTTGAACGATTCCGGATGGGCGCGGGTCAGCGCTGCATCGACTCGCTGTTGGAAAGCCGCGGATGACTTCGGGTCGTCTAGGCTTTTGATCTGCTCGCCGGATAGCCGGAACAGTTCAGGCGGCTCAGCGAGGTATTCAATATCAGCCCACAGCCAGATGAAATACTTCCCATCGTTGGATAGCGCTGCAAAGACGTACGTTAGCGGATTCTGAAGCGGGCCAATGTCCTGAGCGTATTGCGCAATCCATCGCAATCCGCGCCAGGATTTGCCATCGAGGCGCTCGATCCTTCCCCAATTAAAAAGAGCCGCATCGGGGAGGTCCATTGAAGGCGGCTTGAGTGGATGGGCGCCTGGACGGATACCCCGCTCCAATTCTGCGATGTCTCCCATCCGTGTGGGATCTGCCTTTTTCAATCCGTCCAGGCGCATGATCGCAAGCCAGAAGCCCTTGCCCTCTGCGGCCAGGCGCGCGGGAAGCTCGGCATCGAGCTCGGGGACCTCGCAGGAATCGACAGTAGGTGCGTATGGCTTCAGCACGAGCCTGCTTCCTTGCGGAAGCAAGCCTCGGCTAGAGATGCGGTCTGCCGTTATGCCCGGATCGAGTCTGGGGTCGTGGGCGTCCATCAAAGAGACTCTGAGTCTGTACGGTTTCTCCGATCGCCTAGTCACGACGATGTGATAAATTCCGCTGCGCGGGAGAACACTCATCCAATGCCACTGCGGGCAATCCTCCGAAGGCAGGCGTGAGGACAAGGCGGCTGGGAATTTCGCATCGGCCAGAAACACGCGCAAATCGTCGGTTGCGGCGGAGTTGGACTGCGCGCAATCCGGGCAATCGGGATTCACTTCGAGGTGCAGGGTTTGTCCGGCGGTTGCGATGAGTGCGAATACGTCGAGACCTTTTGCCGGCGCGCGGTCCAGCGTTACGCTCTCACCGGGCGCAACTCGGATGGGAATGGCATTGTTCTTAGGCTGGCTTCCAGAAGGCGCCGGGGAGAGCAGAAGCACCGCAAGAATGGGTGCGGCCGCAGGCCAGCATTTATGGGGCGGCCGTTTGAACAGCGCGCATGTTACGGCTTCGGCAGTTCGTAGATCGGACTGCTCAACAATAATGCTTCGGCGTCTCAGCATGTTAGAAGCATGCCACGAATCGACGGCCGGCGCCGTTGGCAAGGCGGACAAGAACCTGAGGGCGGATTGCGCGGCGTGAACAGCCAAGTGCGTGAGCAGGTTCCTACTTACGAGCTGCCGATGAGGATGCCGGTGAGGAAGACCAGCGCGCCGCCCAGGCCGACCTGCAACGCCGCGGAGAGGGGCGGGGTTTCCATGTAGCGGTGGCGGACCCAGGAAATTACGCTCAACTCGATCAGGACGACGAGCGCGGCGGCGGTCATGGCGATGCGGAAATTCGAGATCAGGAACGGCAAGGTGTGGCCGAGGCCGCCGAGAGCGGTCATCAAACCGCAGATCAGCCCGCGCGCCCAGGGGTGCCCGCGTCCGGTGAGGCTTCCATCGTCGGAAAGCGCCTCGGCAAAGCCCATGCTGATGCCGGCGCCGATGGAGGCGGCCATGCCCACCAGAAAGGCGTCCCAACTGTTGCGGGTCGCAATCGCCGCGGCGAAGACGGGTGCGAGCGTGGATACCGAGCCATCCATGAGACCGGCCAGACCGGGCTGCACGATCTGAAGCAAGAACAGGCGGCGGTTGGCTTCGTCTTCCTCGCGCTTGATATCGGGACGCAGCTTATCTTTTTCGAGCGCCTCGGCGCGGTTCTCGTGCGAACGCTCCTCCTGAGCGAGGTCGTCGAGCAACTGGCGCACGCCGGCGTCCTGGGTCCGGGCGGCCGCTTTTTCGTAGAAGCGGCGGCTCTCGACCTCCATCGTGCTGGCCTGCTTGCGGACCGCATCCAGGCCGAGCGGGCGGACGAGCCAGACGGGGGTGCGGTTGACAAACCCCTTGATGTCCTGCCGCCGGATGAGCGGAATGTGTTCGCCGAACTTCCGCCGATAGAGCTCGATGAGTCTGCGCCGGTGGCCGGATTCTTCGGCGCGCATGCCGTCGAAGACGGCCGCGGAGGCCGGGAAACTTTGCCGCAAACCTTCAGCGTAATCGGCGTAGACGCGCTCATCCTCCTCCTCAAGGGAGATGGCGAGCGCGAGGATCTCGCGTTCCGAGAGACTATCGAAGTTCCGCATAGTTATCTTGAAGGTGCCATGCCGGGGGAGGGGATGGCAACTCAGAGGAGAGCGCGCGACCCGTCCAGGCGGGGCGGGCCATGTCCCAGGGCCGAAGCCCTCGCCGGCCTTGTTTGGGGGTTCAAATGAGTTTTGCGGAGAGCCGGACCAGGGGGTCCGGCGCGGACGTGGGCGTCCGCCCCACCAGGGCTTATGTTGTGAATTTGTAACTCAGGACACTAGACGACATCGACGACGATCAGCGTCATGTCATCCTGCTGGCTCACCGAGGCAGGCCGCCACTTACGGATCCCGGAGAGCAGTTGCCGCGAGAGCTCGGATGCCGGCTGGAGCCGATTTTCGCGTACCACCCGCTCCAGTTGCGAGTCGCCAAATGCTTCACCGGCGGCATTTTCGGGCTCGGTGACGCCGTCGGTGTAGAGCAGGAGGCGGTCGCATGGTTCGACCGGCACATTGCACACCGGGTACTCGGAATCCGGTTTGATTCCGAACAACAGGCCGTTACTTTCGATACGCTGGAGTTCGCCACTCCCGTTCCGCCAACAGAGGAGCGGCGGATGCCCGGCGGCCGAGTATAGCGCCTGGCGGTTTCCGGTATCGATCCAAACGTAAGCCGCCGAAGCCAACTGGCCGCGCGCCTCACTCGAGAGGATGCGATTCAAACCGCCCAGCACCTGCGCGGGATCATGGGCAAATACGGCGACGGACTGCATGGCCACTTTGATCATCGAAGCAACGAGCGCCGCCGGGATGCCATGTCCGGAGACATCGGCCACAAGGATGCCCAGATGGTTCTTGTCTATGGGGACGAATTGGTAGAAATCGCCCGCGACGGCAGTCATGGGATGGTAAGAAGCGGCAATACGGATGTTCTCATTCTCGGGAACGCTGGCCGGAAGAATGGAGGACTGGATCTGCCGGGCCGTCTCCAGCTCCGTCTCGATGGAGAGCAGGCGGCGCTCGTTGCCGAACATTGTCGCCAAGGCAACGTATCCCAGGGACAACAGGAGAGCGGCAAAGGCCACAGAGTCAGCGATAGGCGGGACGCGGTAGTGCAGCAACACCATCGACAGGTTGGAATACAGCGCCTCGGAGGCAAAGATGAGCATGCCGGCAACCAGAACGCCTCGATCCGGAAGAACCAGGAACTTGCGGGCAAACCTGGGAACCAGCACGGCAGCCGCCAGGGTCAGGAGCGCAAAAAGTGCAAGCACGTCGTTGCAGAGCTTCCATTTCGCGTCTGAGCCAGTGAGGACGAACGCGGCCATGCCGCCCAAAGCAACCGCCAGAGCCGCGAAGATTTCCAGTTGGAGAACAAACCTGAGTGCGCCGAGGCTCAGCTCCCGCCAGGCTAACAAAGCGGCAACCACGAGCAGGTAACCGATCGCAGCACCCACGTAAGGACGGGCAGGTTTGAGAGCGTCCGGCAGAACCTGAAGAACGGCGGGCGTCCAGATCAGGGTTTGGACGCCGTACATCCCGCTCCAGATTCCCCAGAATACGAGGATACGGGCGCCGCTGCGCCAACGGATGGCAGCGATGGCGCAGGCAGCCGCTCCAATGGACAAGAAAATCGTTCCCACGACGATGTCCGCCACCTGGCCGCGGAGCATAGCCAGAACTGCATCTGGGGTATTCATGCCATTCATCGAAACCGGATCGGGCGATCCGCGTCCTTAGGGGTCGTCGATATGCGCTCTTCCGGCAAGCTGAGAACAAGTATCGCGGGACGCCGCGCCGATATCAACCTCAATCTCCGCTCTCAAAGAGAGCCAGCGGCGAGCGGAGCGGCTCGGGGAAGCGCCTGCGGCCGGCGCCTGGCCAAAAACCCTTGGCGATTTGGCTTCGTCAGGCGCCCGTTTTCCGGCCATTACGGCCCGTGATACGGAAAGAATCAGGCGGGCGTTGCGTGAATGTGCGGGCGAAAGGTTCGACCCCAGGACCTCCGAGACCGGTCGGTAGAAGTGATTTGCGGCTGGGGCCCTCGCTGATGTCGGATGGGAAACGAGTACCCCTCGCTAATTTCAGGGCGCCTACTACAGCGTCACTCGTCAGCCGCCACGTCCTAGCCGTCGGCTGGAACGTGATCGGTGGGCCTCTTCCACGGGTGAGCGAACGAAATCGAAGAAGCGCAGCGTGTTTCTATATTTGGTATGAACTGAGACGCTCACTCCGTTTCTCGCGAACGTATACAGCAGAGCTCCCCTTGCCGAGAGCGGCTTCTCGTCGCCAAGTGGAATGTCCAGTGCAAACCGTGGCCAGGCGAGTGCCCAGCCAGCTCCACCGTCTACTCCAGACTTCATTGGAACGTCGTACTTGACGAACCATCTCGATATATCGGCTCCTTGCTCGGCGAGTCTCTCCACACCGTACGACGCACTTGGACAAAGCGATACGCCCATCCAGTCTGGGACCGTATACCACTCAGCGGCTTCGTCGACGGCGGGACCAATAATCATCGACTCCGATCGCACGAACTCGCCAACGCTCACCGCGCCGCGAAGGAAGATGCCTTCGACCAGGGCAGCATTGAAGGGGACCAGGAGAACCCCGGCCATCAATGGGATACAGGCGACAGGGTCCTTCTCTGTCTCCAACAGAATGATCACGGTATCCGAGAAAGACAAGAGGCTAAACTTCTCTTCTGGGGAGGCCTCCCTGGCCTTCTGAATTGATTTCTCGAACATGCCTATGGCATGTTTCCAAGCCGTTATTACGTCCCGAGGTCTGGATCTAGCCCATATGCCCTTTACGCCCAAGGCATCGAGAAGTGCAACGACGCCTTTCCTCATAGCTACTTCTCCTTCGAATTGATCTTCGGCCTATTATATGTCGTCGCACTTCCGCCCGGTTCTGCCCCAGGACGGAAGTAGTGGAGCCCCAGTTTGGACGAGCGGCATGCCAGTGCTTACAGAGGGCGCTCAACGCCGGAGAAATGGCGACTCGGGAATAGTTCACTTGGCTGGTTTGTTGCCGTGTCGCGGAGGCGCCGCAGCCGGATCAGTACCAAGCCAGCATGGCACCCCGGATTCGTGCCCTTCAGGTCAGTTGTCGGTACAACGCCCAACCAGGGGAAATGGCCCATTACTCAGAGGAGAGCGCGCGCGAGCCGTCCGGTTGCTAGGCTCTGGCGACTTCCTGAATGGGCGGGGCGGGCAGCGGCATATTCCCGTTGAATCTCACCGAGACGAGCTTGGAGACGCCGGGCTCCTGCATGGTGACGCCGAAGAGGGATTGCGCGGCTTCCATGGTGCGCTTGGCGTGCGTGATGATGACAATCTGCGTGTGGCAGGACATCTCCTCGAGCAGGCGCGTGAGCCGCTGGATGTTAGGCTCGTCGAGCGGCGCATCCACTTCATCGAGAATGCAGAACGGGCTGGGCTGGTAGCGGAACACCGCCACGAGCAAGGCGAGCGCGATGAGGGCTTTTTCGCCGCCGGAGAGCAGGAGAACGTTCTGGAGGCGCTTGCCGGGCGGGGATGCGACGATATCGATGCCCGATTCCGAGGCGTTGGCCTCGCCGGTAAGGCGCATCTCGCCAGTGCCGCCGCCGAAGAGCGTGACGAAAACGTCGCGGAAATGGGCGTTGATGGCGGCGAAGGCATCGGCGAAACGCTTGCGCGATTCAACGTCGATATCCTGAATGGCCTTATCGGTATCGCGGATGGCATCGAGCAGGTCCTGGCGCTGCGTGTTGAGAAAATCGTAGCGGGCCTGGGCCTCGCGGTATTCGGCCAAGGCCTCGGGGTTGACGGGGCCTAGGGCTTCGATGCGGCCGCGGATCTGCTCGTAGCGGGCTTCGAGCGCGGCGAGCGCCGCGTCGTCAAGCGCGAGGTCGCCTGCGCCCGGAAGATCCGCGACGGCGGTGGAGAGCTCTTTGCGGCTGGTCTCATCCAGGTATTTCAGCCCGGCCTGGCGCTTGACAAGCTCGACTTCGACTTCCGAGCGCTTTTGCTGGGCCTGCTGCATATCGAGGCGCAACTGCTTAAGAGTTTCCTCGAGCGCAGCGAGGTCCGCACGGAGACTGGCTTCTTTTTCCGCGAGCGCAAGGACGCCCGCTTCGGCGGCGTAGTTTTCGGCGGCGAGGGCGGCAATGCGGCGATCGAGCTCGAGGTTATCGGCGAGCAGGCGGGCGCGCTCTGCGCCGAGGCGCTCGAGATCGGCTGCAACTTCCCGGCTGCGGGCCAGCAACTCGTTGCTCTGGGCCTCGAGACGGGCCAAAGCGTCGCGGCCGGCGCGGCTGCGCTCTTCCAGACCGGCCAGCTCGACGCGAAGAGCGGAATGCTCCTCGCCGATTCGCGCAGCCCGGGCCTTGAGCGTTTCGATCTCGGTGCGGGCGGATTGAAGAGCGGTCTCGTGTTCGGAGCGGGTGCGGTCCTTTTCCTGGAGGGCGGCGAGATTGCGCTGGCGCTCGGAGCTAGAGCGCTCCCGCTCGCGAGCGACGCGTTCCAACTCGATACGGGCGAGGGAGAGGTGAGAGGCGGCGCGGGCGTGTTCTTCGGCGAGCTTGCGCATCTCGTGGTCGAGGGCGACGGTTTCCTTTTCCTGGTCCTGCTGCGCGGAGCGGAGGCGCTCAAGCTCCTGCTCGAGGCGGGCGATGTCGCGCTCGAAACTTTCGATCCGCGCCGATTCTTGATCGAGCCGGTTCTGGAGCGCCTGGACGAGCGCCTTGGATTCACGCAGCTCGCGCTTGAGGGCGAGCGGGCCGCTAGAGGATTTCCTGCCGCCGCTGACGGCGCGGCCGTGATAGCAGACGCCATCGGGAAGGAGAAACGAGAGGCCGGGATGCTCGGCCGCAAGGCGCTGAGCAGCGGCGCGATCAGCAGCGATGAAGCACTGCGCAAGACGTGGCAGGCAACCGATGACGGAGGCGCTCAGGGCATTCGTGAAGCGGACGACTTGGCTGAGCGGGGCGACGATGCCCGGATCGCGCAAGATTGAGCTTGCGGCCTCCGGCTGGGAGGCGGCTTCGGCGGGGCCGGGCGATGGGCTGGCGGCGCTTGCCGGGGCGGACAGGGGCGCATCGCCACCGGCATTCGCGGAGGCGGCCTGGGGTCGAACGAGGAATGTAGCGCGGCCTTCGAGGCTGGTGCGCATGATCTCGATGCCGGCTTCCGCCAACGGCCAATTTTCGACCACGATATATTCGAGCTCATCGTGCAGAAATTCCTCGGCGGCCTTCTCATAAGCGGACTCAACTTCGACGAAGTCGGCCAGGACGCCTAGGGGGCGGAAGCCTTCGGCCTCGCCGCGCTCGATGGCGGTGAAGAGCTTCTTGACCGATTCGGTGGTGTAAGCGCGGTGGGAGAGGATCTCTTCGAGCGAATCGCGGCGCGCTTTGAGCTGGGAAAATTCGGCGCGGGCGGTTTCGAGCCGCTGACGGGCTTCGGAAAGGTCCCGTTTGCGGGCGGCGAGCTCGTCTTCGATGCGGCGGCGGCGATCGGCGATGGATTCGAGCTCGAGCTGGCGCGCGGAAAGCTTGGTGGAAAGCTCGGCTTTGGAGGCGCCGAGCCATTCGAGATCGGAGGCGGCGGCCTGCTCTTCCTTCTGCGCTTTGGCGGAATCGCGATCCAGCGCGGCGAGATAGGCGTCGATTTGCGCGAGCTGATTTTTGATGGCGGCGGCTTCGTCGAGAAGACGCAGGACGAGCTGGCGGGAGGTTTCGATGGTCCGCTCGCGCCCGGCCAGCGCGCTGGCGACGGAATCGCGTTCACGGCCCTTGGCGTCCAAACACTCGCGGGCGGCTTCGGTCTGCCGTTCCTGAACAGCCAAGCTTTCGCGCTGCGCCGCGAGCTCTTCGCCGAGGCGCGAGAGGCGGGCTTCGAGATCCTGCGATTCGGCCTCACCGTGCGCGACGCGCTGCTCGATAGAGCCGGCTTGCTTGGCCTGGTAGTCGAGCCGGCCGCGGGTGCGCTCCAGGTCCAGGTTCAGCTCGGATTGCCGCTTGCGAGCTTCGGTGAGGAGAGCTTCGGTCTCGTAGCCGAGGGCCTGAAGGCGGCCGAACTCGCGCTCTTTGGCGGCGGCTTCGGCGGAGAGGGATTCGAAGGCGGCGGCGGCCAGATTGAGATCGAGCGCAAGTTTCGCGGCCTCGCGCTCGAGCATGGTATAGCGCGCGGCGAGCACGCGCCCGAGCTGCGCGTTCATCTCCGTCTTAAGCTCCTCGTAGCGGCGGGCCTTGGCGGCTTGGCGCTTGAGGGAATTGGCCTGGCGGCCGACCTCTTCGAGAATGTCGAAGACGCGCTCGAGATTGTGCTTGGCGCCTTCGAGCCTGGCTTCAGCGAGACGGCGGCGCGCTTTGAATTTGGAGATGCCGGCGGCCTCCTCGATGATGGCGCGGCGGTCCTGCGGGCGCGAGCTGAGGATCTGGCCGATGCGCCCCTGCTCGATGATGGCGTAGGTTTCCGGGCCAAGGCCGGCGCCCATGAAAATATCCTGGATGTCGCGCAGGCGGGCGATGCGGCCGTCGATGAGGTATTCGCTTTCCCCGGAGCGAAACAAGCGGCGGGTGATGGTGATTTCGCGCCCAGTAGGATCGAGTGCCTTGGCGCTGTGGCCCGAGCCGTTCGCGCCGCTGGCGGCGCCGTTGGGTTTAGGAGGGGCGGCGGCGGTTTCGAAGTGCTGACCGAGGTCCACAAGCGCGATGCTGACCGAAGCCAGGCCGAGCGGCTTACGATCGCGGGTTCCGGCGAAGATTACGTCCTCCATACGGGCGCCGCGCAGGGTCTTGGCGGACTGCTCGCCCAGGACCCAGTTGATGGCGTCCGCGATGTTGGACTTACCGCAGCCGTTCGGGCCCACGATGGCGGCAAGGCCGACGCCCGGGAAGCGCAGCTCGGTGCGGTCCGGGAAGGACTTGAAGCCTTGAAGCTCGACGCGCTTGAGTTTGAGCAAGCCAGCTATCTCCTCAGCGTTCCCTTGCCGCACCCCCGGGAAGGGCGGCGTTCTCGGGGGATCGCTACCATGCTAAACGGGAATTGGGAAAAAGTAAAGCGTCCTCTGTACTGCATCCGGGGTCTTTTTTGCTCGGTACCCAAAATCTAGTGGTTGGCATGCAGATCCGGGCGGTCCCGGCCCCGCTGAATTGCCCCATGGAAGGAGTTTAGCACCTATTGAGTTTGAGGCGGGCGCGAGGGCGTGCGCCCGCGCTCGGGTACGTGATCGGTTCGCAGGACTGGACCATTGCCGGCCGCGGACAAGAGGGCCAGCCCGATGCCGGTATGCCGGAGCTCGCCTGCGGCTGGTCAACGACTGAGCTTAGCGGCGAGATTTTCCAGCTTGTCAATCGTTTGGATCAGGTCGGCGTCGGTCGTCCGCGGGTTGGTGGTGCAAAGGCGCAGCGCGGTGCGGCCCCGGAGAACGGTGGAGGTGAGGACGGCGAAACCATCGCCGATCATTTCGCCGATGAGGCGCTGGTTGATCTCGTCGGACTGCTCGGGGCTGAAGCCGGCAGGCGAGTAGCGGAACGAGACGATCGCCATTTGCGCGGGCGTGACGATTTTCCAGGCGGGGCGCTCCCGCAGCCGTTTTTCCGCGAGGCTCGGCCAAGGCGAAGCCGCGCGCGACGGCATCGCGAAAGGCGTCCAGGCCGAAGGTCTTCAGCGACATCCAGAGTTTGAGAGCGCGGAAGCCGCGGGTGAGCTGGATGCCGTAGTCGCAGAGATTCACTTCCTCATGGAGGCGGTGGATGTCGCGGAGATACTCGGGCGTGATGCGGAACGCGTCTTTGAGCAGCCGCTGGTCGCGCAACAGCACGCAACCGGCCTCGAAGGGCTGGAACAACCATTTGTGCGGATCGAGCGCGAGCGAATCGACGAGCTCAATACCCTGAAGCGCCCGGCGGCCTTGGTCGCAGAGCACCGCAGCAGCGCCATACGCGCCATCGGCGTGGAACCAGAGCCGCTCGCGGCGGCAGAAGGCGGCGAGCTCCGGCAAAGGATCGACGGCGCCGGTGTTGGTGGTGCCGGCGTTGGCAATGATGCAGAAGGGGCGGCGGCCCTGTGCGCGGTCGGCGGCGACTTCCCTTTCCAGCGCGTCAAGCGCCAGCCGGAAATTCTCGTCCGAGGGGATTTTACGGATCTGTGCGGGCGAGAAGCCGAGAATACGGAGCGCGCGGTCGATCGACATATGCGTCTGATCGGAATAGTAAACGACGGCATCGGTGATTTGATAGCCGAGACAAGCGTGGCGCGCGGCGGCGAGCGCGGTGAGGTTGGCGACGGAGCCACCGCTGACAAACAGGCCGCCGGCGGTCTCAGGCAGACCGCAGAGCTGGCGCAGCCAATCCACGGTGACCAGCTCGATCTCAGCCGGGCCCGAACCGGAGAACCAGTTGCCGGCGAAAACATTGAAGCCGCTCGCAAGCGCATCAGCCATGACGGCCACAAAGTTGCTGGGACCGGGCACGAACGCGAAGAAGCGCGGGTGATCGCAGTGCAGCATGGAAGCGAAGACGACCTCGTTGAGTTGGCGCACCAGGGCGCGGGGATCGCCGGGCTGAACGGGAACGGACTCGCGGAAAGCCGCCTCGAGGGCGGACCGGCTGCCCATGCGTCCGGCGGGCTGAGCGGCGAGGGTGGCAAAGTGCTCGACGAGGGTGTCGATGACCTGGTAGCCGAGCGCGCGCATTTCTTCGCGCTCTAATTGGAGCTTAGGAGGATCCACCTTGACAATATAGCTTGTAGCTCGTCAGCGCGTGGCTCCGGAGCTTGGGCGGCTGCGCCAGAGGCCAAATCGGCAGTACACTGGAATCAGAGGGAGGGGCATGAGGTGTTATCTTCCAAGTTGATCGGGATGGTCTCAGACCATTGGGAAGAGATCACTCGCCGGGTGATTTGGCAGATCCGCCGCGACGCGAACTTGCCGGAGATCGGCAAATTGCCGGAGGCGGACATTCGCGACCGCGCGCGGGAGATCCTGCAAAACCTGGGCTCCTGGCTGGTTTCTAAGGACGACGATATCGGGCGGCGGTACGAGCGCCTGGGGAAGATTCGCTTTGAAGAGGGCGTGCCGCTGCACGAAATTGTCCGCGCCTTGCAGATCATCAAGGAGAACATGATCCAGTACGTCCGCGACCAGGGGTTCGGCCATAGCCCGCTTGAGATCTACGCCGAAGAGGAGCTTCAACACAGCGCCGCCCGAATCTTCGACAGGATGGTCTACCACGTTGTCCGCGGCTACGAGCGAGCAATGCGGGAGAACGTGTCGAGCGCGGCCTATGGCACGTAGCCCGTGGGTCCAGCGACTGAGCTAACCGCACGGCGGCCACCAGCGGCGGAGAGATGCTGTCTGCCGGACCAGAGCCGACGCGGGCGCCGGCCGCGGGACAGGGGTCCCGGCCCACAACCGCAACTTCCTCCATGAACTTCTAACTCAGGACACTAGCAGATTCGCGGAAGTTGCTCGCCGCTAAGCATGTCCACGACGCGGTTGCCGCCGATGGCGCTTTCGAGCACCACCGTACCCGGCGAATCCGCGACCACTACGCCAGCGAGCGATGCGCCGGTCGAGACCGGGAAGCCGCGAAGTACCTCGATCGCGCGCCCGGCCCCGGCCTCGGGAACGAACACGGCAAAGCGGCCCTCATTGGCGACATACAGCGGATCGAGGCCCAGGATCTCGCATGCGCCCCGCACGGCTTCCCGGACCGTAAGGCACGCTTCCCGGATGCGGATGCCAACGCCGCGCGCGCCCGCGATTTCATTCAACGCGCTGGCCAGACCGCCGCGCGTCAGGTCGCGCAGGCAATGGATCTCAATGCCCGCCGCGATGAGCGCCTCGACCGGAGCCCACAGAGGCGCGGTGTCGCTCGCGATGGGCGCTTCAAATTCCAGGCCCTCACGGACCGAGAGAATCGCGATACCGTGCGCGCCGAGATCGCCGCTCACGATCACCGCGTCGCCGGGCTCGACCGATTGCGGCGCAATCAGAAGCTCGTGTTCCAGGATGCCGATCCCGGCTGTATTGATGAACACGCCGTCGGCTTTGCCCTTGTCCACCACCTTCGTGTCGCCCGCAACCAGCGTCACGCCGGCTGCCTCCGCCGCGCGCCGCATCGATCCGACGATCGTGCGCAAGGTCTCGAGCGGCAGCCCTTCTTCGAGAATGAAACCGGCGCTTAGGTAGAGCGGGCGCGCGCCGCACATCGCCAGATCGTTGACCGTGCCGTTCACCGCCAGGCCGCCGATGTTTCCGCCGGGAAAAATGAGCGGGCTCACGACGTAGGAATCCGTTGTAAACGCGAGCCGCGCGCCGCCGGCTTGGACGACCGCGCCATCGTGCCGCGCTTCCAGCGCCAGGTTTCGGAACGCCGGCAGGAAAACGCTCTCGACGAGTTGCTGGGTGAGTTTACCGCCGCCCCCGTGCGCGAGCAGCACGCGATCCCCAGGGGGGAAGGGAAGCGGGCACGTCGTGTCAATATCCGGCATGCTCGCGCCTTCCGTACTGGTAATAGGCGGCGCAGGCGCCCTCGGAAGAGACCATGGGCGCGCCCAGCGGCCGCTCAGGCGTGCATCGCGCAGCGAAGGCCGGGCACTCGTAGGGCTTCTTGAGGCCTTGCAGCACCAGGCCGCTGATGCATTCGCGCGATTCGCCGGCGGATTCCACCGCTAGCGCGAACCGTTCTTCGGCATCGAAGCGCCGGTATTGCGCCCGCAGGCGCAGCCCGCTTTCGGGGATCTCGCCAATGCCGCGCCATTCCCGGCCGGAGACTTCGAACACCTCGGCCATGCGCTGCTGCGCGGCCCGATTGCCGTTGCGGCTCACCACGCGGCTGTACTGGTTCTCGACCTCGGCGCGCCCGGATTCCAGTTGCCTTACGGCCATGTACACTCCTTCGAGCAGGTCGAGCGGCTCGAAGCCGGTCACTACAATCGGCGCGTGGTAACGCGCGGCCAGCGGTTCGTATGCGCGGTAGCCCATTACGGTACAGACGTGGCCCGGCGCCAGAAAGGCCTGCACGCGGCAGTTCGAAGAGCTCAAAATCGCTTCGATTGCCGGCGGCACCAGCACATGCGCCACCAGCGCGGAGAAGTTCGCAAGCCCTTCCTGCGACGCTTGCCAAACCACCATCGCGTTTGCGGGCGCGGTGGTCTCAAAACCAACCGCGAAGAACACCACCTCGCGTGCGGGATGGATGCGTGCCAGCTTCACCGCGTCCATCGGCGAGTAAACGACGCGCACGTCCGCTCCCCCGGCCTTGGCGTCCAGCAGGCTGCGCTTCGAGCCGGGCACGCGCAACATGTCGCCGAACGAGCAGAGCGTCACGCCGGGGCGCACTGCGAGCGCAATGGCTTTATCGATCAGCGCCACCGGGGTCACGCAGACCGGGCAGCCCGGCCCATGAACGAGGGTAATTTCGGGAGGCAGTAAATCCTGGAGCCCGCTCTTGAGGATCGTGTGCGTCTGGCCGCCGCAGATCTCCATGATGGTCCACGGCCGCGTCACCGTGCGCCGGATTATATCCGCGAGCTGGCTGACCGCCCTACGGTCGCGGTACTCGTCCACGAACCTCACCCCGGCTCCTCCTCGAGTTCGGCCATTTCCTTCAGGTGCGCGAAAATCTTTTCTGCCTCGGCCTCATCCACGACATTCAGCGCGAATCCCACGTGCACCAGGACGAAGTCGCCCGCCGCGGCTTCGGGCGTGAAGGCGAGTGAAATCTCCTTCTTGACGCCGCCGAAATCCACCTTGGCACGGCGCAGGGAGTCGCCGTCCGCTTCCATGATCTCGACGATTTTGCCGGGAACGGCGAGGCACATATTAGACGATTTCCCCTGCGATTGCCGCTTGGCCGAGTGCGATGCCGCCGTCGTTAGCGGGGACGCGCTGATGCGTGTACACTGCGAATCCGCGCGCTTCGAGCAATGCCGCTGCGCGCTCAGTCAGATACCCGTTCTGGAACACGCCTCCGCTCATTGCCACCTGACGCACTCCCATGCGCCCGGCGACGGCGACAATCCAGTTCGCGAGCGCGTTGTGAAAGCGGACGGCAACGAGGCCGTTGGCCGTGCCCATTTTCACGTCTCGAATCACAGCTTCGATCAGTGGCGTCCAATCGGCCGCGCCGTCCCGCTCGGGCAGGGAATAGGCCTCATCGCTTTCGAAACCGTCGATGGCGCGCTCGAGCAGCATCGCCGCCTGGCCCTCGAACCGGTTCTCGCGAGCCACGCCGGCGATGGATGCAACGGCATCGAACAGCCGTCCGACGCTCGTTGTGGCCACCGTGTTCACGTTGCGTTCGAGCATGCGCGCGATCAGGGGCTGGCCGGCCAGCGCCTCCACGCCAAACGTTTCCCAAACGAGACCGGCTGCCGGGCGCCAGCCCTCGCGGATGGCCGCCTCGCCGCCTGGCAGCCGGAAGGGCCGCAGGTGCGACACGCGCTCGAACCGCCCGTTTTCGACCAGAAAGAACTCGCCGCCCCAAACCGTGCCGTCGAGGCCATAACCGGCGCCATCCCAAGCGACGCCAAGGTACGGCCCGCGCAAATCGTTTTCGGCCGAGCAGGCCGCGACATGCGCATAATGGTGCTGCACGCGGGCTACCGGCAGGCCGCTCGCGAGAGCCCAGCGCGCCGAAGCGTAGTCGGGATGGAGGTCGCAGGCCACAAGCTCGGGCTTGAACCGGTAGAGGCGGCACAGGTCGTCGATGGCGTTCTCAAAGGCGCGCCGCGCTTCCAGCGTTTCGAGATCGCCAATGTGCTGGCTCACGAACACATCCCGGCCTACCGCGATCGCGACCGTGTTTTTCAGATGCCCGCCCACGGCGAGCACGGGCGCGAGTTTGCGTCCCATATGCACCGGCAGAGGCGCATAACCACGCGCGCGCCGGATCACGCTTTCGCGGCCGCGTGTCACGTGCACCACCGAGTCGTCTAACGGCCGTGCGACCGGCCGGTTGTGTGTCAGGAAAACGTCCGCGATGCCGCCGAGACGCCGCTGGGCCTCTTCATTCCCGATCGCGATCGGCTCGTCGCTGCGATTGCCGCTGGTTGCCACGACCGGGAAGGGGCACTCGCGCATCAGTAGATGATGCAACGGCGAATACGGCAGCATCACCCCGAGGTACGGCGAATTGTGCGCGACATTCGGCGCAAGCCGCACATCCGGGCGCGGCCGGAGCAGCACGACCGGCGCCTGCGGCGACCGAAGGCTCTCCTGTTCCGGCTCGGAGATCGCGCAGTACTCCCGAATCATCTCGAGTGACGGCATCATCAGAGCAAACGGCTTTTCTTCGCGGTGCTTCAGGCGGCGCAGGCGCACGACCGCCTGCTCATTCCGCGCATCCACCAGGAGTTGGAACCCGCCGATGCCCTTGAGCGCCAGAATCCGCCCCGCGGCGATTTCGCGCGCAGCTTCGGCGATCTCCATCGAAAGCCGGGGGCCGCATACCGGGCAGGCATTCGGCTGGGCGTGGAAGCGCCGGTCCGCCGGATCGGTGTATTCGCGGCGGCACTCCGGGCAGAGCGTGAACTCGCGCATGGTCGTGCACGGCCGGTCATAGGGAATATCGAGCACGATGGAGTAACGCGGCCCGCACGCGGTGCAATTGGTGAAAGCGTACCCATAGCGCCGGTTCGCCGGGTCGGTTAATTCGCGGAGGCACTCGGGACAGGTCGCGAGGTCCGGCAGTACGCTCGCTGTCTTCCCGCCGGCGCTGTCGCTCGTGAGGATTTCAAACTGCGTATAGCCGGCGGGCGCGAGGAGACTCGTCTCCTTTGCCAGAACGACCGCGGCACGAGGTTTTTCATGGTCCAGCCGGCGGGCGAAAGTGTCCAGCTCTTCGCGGCTCCCCTCCACCTCGATGAGGAGCCCCGCGCTCGAGTTCAGCACGTTGCCGCAGAGCCCCATTTCGCTCGCCAGGCGATAAATGAACGGCCGGAATCCCACGCCCTGCACGGCGCCGTACAGCGCAATACGGAGCCGCTCGAGGGTGGGTGCTGCAACGGTCATGTCTCAAGTTCGATCGATTCGAGCAGGAGCCCCCAGGGCTCGTCGCAAGTGCGCACGCGCAGCTCAGCGCCCGCAGCGCGCGTGCCCGCCGCGGCAATCTCAAAGTGCTCGCGGAGGTGATCCGGCTCGATCATGCCAAAAGCACCGATCGCAACACTGATCGAAACTATTTTGGAAGCGGAGTTCTCCCGCGCGGCGGCCTCGACTTTCTCAAGCAGCTCTTCGATCATGCCGGATTCGTGCATTGGATCTCCCTGGTAATCACGGGCGCTCCCTAGGCCGGCACTCCCATTTCTAGTTCGACCTTCACAACCTCCTCGCCCTCAGGCCGCTTCAACTCAAAGCCGAGCTTTTCGCACATGCGCTGCATGACGAAGTTGTCCGGCAGAATGTCGCCGGTGACGCGGCTGACTCTCTCGTCGCGCGCCACCTGGAGCATGCGCCGCAGCAGCTCGGTGCCCACGCCGCGGCCCTGGTATTCGTCGCTCACAATGAGGGCGAATTCTGCGTCGTTCGTCCCGTGCGTTTTCTTTAGGCGCGCCACGCCGATAATCCGCTGTTCGCCGGTTCCGGGCTCCTTGTGCAGCGCAACCAGGGCCATCTCGCGGTCGTAATCGATGAAGCAGATTCGCGTCAGCCGTTCGTGCGCCACGCGCTGACTGAGCTTGAGTATGTGGAGGTACCGCTGGTAGACCGAGCGGTCTGAAAGCGTCTCGTGGAATTTCACAATGAGTGGCTCGTCCTCGGGACGGATCGGCCGGACGCAGATCTCAGTCCCATCCTTGAGCGTGAAAGCGCCGGCGTACTTTGCCGGGTACGGCCTGATCGCGATGGGCGGCAGGTTCTCTTCTTTCACGTCGAGGCCGTGCACGACGATGCGCGCATCGAGCGCGATCAGTTGTTCCGGCGAGGCCAGCAGCGGGTTGATGTCGATCTCCTTGATCCAGCGCTGCTCGACCACGAGCTGGCTGAACCGCACCATCAACTGTTCGAGCTCCGCCATGTCCACCGGCTTGCGCCCGCGCACGCCTTTGAGCGCCGTATAAATGTGCGTCTGCTCCATCATCCGCCGGGCCAGGGTCGTGGTCAGTGGAGGCAGCGCCAGCGCCCGGTCTTTGAACACCTCGACAAGCTGGCCGCCCATGCCGAACAGGAGCACCGGCCCGAACTGCGGATCGATGCTGCTGCCCAGGATCACCTCGTAGCCGTCGGGTTTGATCATGGGCTGCACGGTCACGCCCTGGAAGTGCTGAATGCCGGCCTGGTCCCGTACCGAACGTTCGATTGAGCGGTACGCCGCGCGCAGGGCGTCTTCATTACGCAGGTTGAGCTGCACGCCGCCGACATCGGTCTTATGCGTGATCGTCTCCGAGTTAAGCTTCAACACCACCGGGTAGCCGATCTCGCCCGCGGCGGCGGCGGCTTCGTCCTCGCTTGCCGCGATCCGCGTCTCGACGGTTGGAATACCGTAGGTCGCCAGCAGTTGCTTCGATTCGAACTCAGTGAGAATCGTGCGGCCGCTCTTTCGCACGGATTGGATGATTTTCTCCGCGCGCAGGCGGTCGGATTCAGCCTCCTCCGAGGTTGGCGCCATCGGAGTCTCATACAGGCTCCGCAGGTTGTAGGCGTAGCGCCACATGTAATAGAACGCCCGCGCGGCGGTATCGGGATAGGGAAAGGTCGGGATACCGGCGCGGTTCAGGATCTCTTCACCTGCGGCGACTTCCGTGCCCCCCATCCAGCTTGCGATGACTGGCTTGCCATCGATTTTCGCATACGGCCGCAATTGCTCTGCCGTCTTGGTGGGATCGGTCATCGCCTGCGGCGTGAGGATGACGAGCAAGCCGTCGCTGTTGGGATCGTTCGCCGCGATTTCGAGCGCCTTGGCGTAACGCTCGGGCGCCGCGTCGCCCAAGATATCGATCGGGTTGTTGCGGCTCCAGGCCGCGGGCAGAATCTGGTTCAACGCCTCCATCGTTTCCTTGGAAAGCTCGGCGACGCCGGCGCCGCTGGTGACCAGGGCGTCGGTGGCGAGCACGGCGGGCCCGCCCGCGTTGGTGACGATGGTCATACGGGGCCCGGCCGGGCGCGGCTGCTTGGCGAGAACTTCAGCCATGTAGAACAGGTCGGCGATGTTGTTGACCCTCAGCACGCCGCTGCGGCGGAATGCCGCATCGAGCACCTCGTCGCTGCCGGTCAGCGAGCCGGTGTGCGAGGCCGCGGCCTTCGCGGCCGCCTCCGTCCGGCCCGGTTTGATGACAATGATCGGCTTCGAAAGCGCCACCTCGCGCGCCGCCGAGAGGAACGCGTGCGCGTTGCCGATGCTCTCCATGTAGATCAGGATGCTGCGGGTGCGCGGGTCACTGCCGAGGTAATCGATCAGATCGCCCCAGCCCACGTCGCACATCGAGCCGATCGAGATGAACGCGCTGAAGCCGACCTGCTCTCTCAGGCTCCAGTCGAGCACCGCCGTGCACAGGGCTCCGCTCTGGCTGATGAATCCGACATTGCCCGGCAGCGCCATTGCGCGCGCGAACGTGGCGTTCAGGCCGGTGAGCGGGCTCATCACGCCGAGACAGTTCGGACCGACGATGCGCATTTTGCCGCGCCGCGCCTCCTCGACGACTTGGTTCTCAAGCGCGAGCCCCTGCGGCCCCAGCTCCTTGAAGCCCGCCGAAATGACCACCGCCGCGCGCACGCCTGCATCCACGCACTCGTGGATGATCCCGGGAACGCTCGGTGCGGGCGTGGTGATCACTACCAGGTCCACTTCCTCGGGCACCGAAGCGATGCTCGGGTATGCCTTGATCCCCAGTACGCTCGCGCGCTTCGGGTTCACCGGATAGACTGTTCCTCCAAATGGGCTGCTAATGAGGTTCCACAGCACCGTCCGCCCGACCGAACCCGGGTTTTCAGTAGCGCCAATCAGCGCCAACGACTCCGGCTCAAAGAAAACGTCGAGTGGCTGGTGCCTGGGCCGCAACATGTCTTGGGCGGAATCACCGCCGGGTGTTTTCAGTTTCTTCATCGTGTTTCCTCTTCAACGATTGAGCGGGTGGGACGGCGGCGTGCGCGTCCCCCACAATCTGATGAACACGTTCTAGTAGTGCCGGCAGCGCCGACTGGATCTCGGCCGATAAACCCTCCCCGAATTCGATGGAACGGCCCGGCAATGTCAGCAGGCTCGCCTCGGAACACGCCCCATACAGACTCTTCGCCATGCCGAGCAGCACCTCCGGAGTCAACTGATGCGAGAACGTCTGAGGCGGAATCGAATCGGGCGTGACTTGCCGGAAAACAAGGTCTCCTCCTTTATTATCGCAGCCCGCGTCGATGAAAATCACGATTTGCGAGCGGCTGAGAGGCTCAGCCAGATCCGGCGTCAACTGATGTACCGCGCTGATTACCACGTCCGGGTCGTGGATGCTGTCCGCCAGCCGTTGGACCGCGTGCCAGCCCAGACCGTCGTCGCCGCGCAACGGATTGCCGTAACCGATAATGAACACCCGGGGCATCAGTTACGCCTCAATCGATCCCTCAATTTGCCACCTGGCCTTCCATTCCAGCCGATGCTGCACACTTCGGCGCCTTAGCAGCACTATCGGAAGCTGCATACCGCTTGCCAAACCCAATTTGCAGAAAATAAAGGCCCTAGATCCATTTTCCAGGATGGGTTGGGTGAAATCACACCAGAGCCGGTCTCATGAATCCTCAGATCGGGCCACAGTCTGCCGAAAACGCGGCTTCCGATCAGCCTTCGACCATTCATGACCCGGTTCCAACCAACGCGCTTGCCGCGCGGTTAGCGCCTACTTTTTCACGCTGCCGCGATGCTTCTCGTATTGCTCGAAACGGGCGCGGTAGGATTCGAACCCTTTGCGCCCCATGAGCCCATACGTGAATCGCTTCCCGAGCTCGACGCCTTCCTGGTCAAACGCGTTGATGTTCAACAGTTCACCCATGAAAGCCGTTTCAAACTCCATCAATTGTAGAAAAGCGCCAAGGTGTTCCTCATCGATGCGCCCGAGTGTGAAGGTGCAGTTCGGCCGGCCGGCCTCGACCAGGGCCGCCGCGGTAGACTGCCGCTCGGTGTCGATCAACTTGGCGAGGTTTTGCCCCTCCAGGTAGTTGAAGGAGTCCAGCTTCATGCCGGCGCGCGGGATCTTGCCAGTCTCCGGGTACTTTTCCACCGCCCAGAATGTAAATGCCTTGTCGTTCGGCCCTTCGATATAGAGCTGTACCTGCGAGTGCTGATCGGTCGCGCCCAGCGCGGCTATGGGGGTTTGCCCTGCGTGAACGAGATCACCGCTTCGCTCCTTCGCCTTGCCGAGCGACTCCGCCCAGAGCTGCCGGAACCAGAACGCCGTGCCCCACAGCCGGTTCGAATAAGGAAACGCAACCTGGATGGGCTTCTGCTTGAGAGTCCAGACCAGATAGTGCAGGAGCGCGGCGCGCAACGCGAGGTTAGTCTTTAGGTCTTGCTGCCAGCAATCGTGTGTAATGGCCATTGCGCCTTTGAGGATCTTCCGTACGTCCAGCCCGATGAGCGCCGCGGGCAGCATCCCGACGGGCGAAAGCACGCTGAAGCGGCCGCCGACATTTACTGGGATCCCGAACTTGCGGTAGCCTTCGCGTTCCGCGAGTGAGTCGAGATCGCCGCGGCCGATTGTGGTTACGGCGGCGATGCGATTTCGCGCCTTGCGGCCGATTTTTCGCTTGAGCCAGTCCCGCACGATCAGAAACGTAGAGACCGTCTCGGCGGTCGAGCCCGATTTGGCAGTGACGACCACGAACGTCTTCTTCGGGTTCATCGAATCCAGCGCCGCAACGACGAATGAGGGATCGGCGTTGTCGAGGATGACGAGCCGCGGATTCTTGGCCGAAAACGCCTTCTGTATGGGATGCGGGCCGCGCAGGCCGCAATCGAGCGCCCACGCACCAAGCGCGCTTCCACCGATGCCCACCAGGCAAACCGTGTCGAAGGAACCGCGCACACCGCTCGAAAACTCCAGAATATCTTTCGCGACCTCGGCATGGAACGGCAGGTGAGGAAAGCCCACTTGGCCCCCCGCCTCGCCGATTTTCTTAAAACCGTTGAGGGCTACGAGCGCCCGGTAAGTATACTGCTGGATCTCCGGGCGTGTCAGTCCGTGTTTCCCGCCGACCATGTCGGCCATCAGGTTGGTGTCGTCGAATTGAATGCGCATAGTGATGTGCCACCAGCCGCAACGAGTAGATCTATTTGCTATTGGACCACAGCGCGGACTGCCTTAGCCTATTGGCGGCGCAGGCCCCGTTGTTGGCGGGTCACAAAGTGGTCAAACGTTGTCACCTGGAAAGAAAGGCCCCGGCCCGCCTCACTTGCGATGGAACATACCAGGTTCCGCGCCACGCAAAGCCGGGAACGTCTTCGAGATATGGTCGTGCCAAGTGAGACCCTCTTCATCGACCAGCGCCCAGAGCAATCCGAGGCCGAGCGCGGCGATGCTCAGGCACGCCGCCGCGAGCCGCATCACGCGGCGCGGCCACTCCGGTTCGTATCCGTCGAAGGTAACGATGCGGAGGTGGAAGCACCGCATGCCAGCGGTCTCGCGACCCAGGACCGACCAGAGCAGGTGATAGAAAAGCAGCATGGAGCAGATTGTCCCCACATAGCCGTACAGCGCCTTTGGGGCAAGAGTGAAATGGCCGCCCATCAGATGGAACGTCACTCCCGCGAGCGCGACACCGGCGGCGAGCAGCGCCGCGTCCACCACGGCCGCCTTGAACCGGAGCTTGCGCGCGGCAATCGGGGCCTCGTCCGGCACGACCGTCCGGCGCGGCGCCGTGCGTGGCTCGAAGTCAAACGATGGCTGGCCCGGCCACACGGTCCTGGAGCGCCTAATCGTGGACGGCGGCCGGCGGACGGTCTCACGCCGGCGCGGCGCAGGGCGGCGCGGCGTGAGAGCTTGAACGGGATGACTTTAGGCGCGTCGAACAGCGACCCTTGGCGCGGTCCGTAGCCGGATGCGGTCTGGCCGTGCGCCGTCGTGTCCGCGAACGAAGGGGGTTCGGCGACGGGAACGGCGGACGACTTTATGGGGGCGTGCACGGCCGTCCCCGAGGCCTGGAGACGGCGCCCGCATCGCTGGCAGCGGTGCTCGTCCCCGGCATTCAGATGTCCGCAATATTCGCAGCGCACCTTCAGCGTCAGGCCGCGCGGGCGTCAAGCGAACTGGCCGCCTCATGATAGGATTGTCAGTTGGCCACTCGAAGCCGAACGCGACACAACTCCTCTCACCGTCTTAGTAACATAATCGGCGGGATTTGTCACGTTGTTTTTGCGGGCGTCTTAACGGCGCTCGCGGCCGGGCCGGCCCTGCCGCAGTCCGGATTGCCGCCGTACTTCGCCATTCCGCGGCCCTCGCCATCCGCCACACCCCAGGCGCCACGCAAGTTCCTCGTGCAGCCGCCGAACACGGTTGCCGAGGGCGACGTGTTGATCGAGGCGCTCACTCAGTATAAGGAGGGCCCGCTGTATCACCTGCGCGCCAACGCGCGCGTCGAAACCAGCACCGCCCTTCTGAAGGCCGACGAAATCGACTACAACGAAGACACCGGCGATGCCGAAGCGCGCGGCCACGTCTACCTGCTGCACTTCTCGGACGGCGAGGAACTCTGGGCCGACCACGCCGATTACAACGTCAGAGACGAGACCGGCAAGTTCTACAACGTGCGCGGTTCTTCACCCGTGCACATTGAGGCCCGGCCAGGCGTGCTGACCACGAGCAATCCCTTCTATTTCCAGGGCGAGTGGGCGGAGCGGCTGAAGGAAAAATACATCCTGCACGACGGTTTCACTACCAATTGCAAGATGCCGAAGCCGTGGTGGATCGAGCGCGCTCCGGTTTTCGACATCATCCCCGGGGACCGGGCACTAGCTTACCGCTCCACCTTCTGGCTGAAAGGGATACCGCTCTTCTACTCGCCAGTCTATTACAAGTCGCTCGCCCGGCTGCCGCGAAAGAGCGGGTTTCTGCTCCCGAACATCGGGCACAGCTCGAGCCGCGGTGAAATGTTCGGCCTAGGCTACTATTGGGCGATCAACCGCAGCTACGACTTGATGGCCCACGGCCAGTACTTCACCTCGCGCGGCCTCGCCAGCAATTTCGCGCTCCGCGGCAGGCCGGACGATAAAACCGTTTTCGACGCAGTCCTGTATGGCGTCAGCGACCGCCTTCATCAGGGTGGGGTCACGGCTTCGGTGCAGGCCAAATCGGAGCTGGGCGACGGCTTTTACGCCCGCCTCGACGTGAATTACTTGAGCTCGCTGCTGTTCCGCCAGGCCTGGAGCGAATCCTACAACGAAGCGATCACCACCGAAGTGCACTCGATTGGCTTCATCGCTAAGGATTGGTCGAGTTACGGCCTGGATTTCGTGTTCCAGCACGTGGAGAACTTCCTCAGCACCACCCCCAACGACACGATCGTTATCCAAAAGCTGCCTCAGGCGGAGTTTACAAGCCGCGATCATCAGATCTGGCAGTCGCTACCTATCTGGCTCTCGTGGGATTCGAGCTTCGGCTTCGTGGGCCGGGAAACGGGGACGGCAGAACAAAATTCCTTGATTTCCCCCGGATTCGTGAACCGGGCGGATTTGTATCCGCACCTGACGACAGCGTTACGATTCTGGGGCTTCAGCCTGGTCCCCAGCTTCTCGCTCCGCGAGACGTATTACGGCGAGACCCAGCCGAGTTGCGGCGAGACCCAGCCTGGTTGCAGCGAGACCCAGGCCAGCAGCGTTGCGCTTGGCCGGTCCCTCACCCGGAGCGCGCGAGAGTTCGAAGTGGCGCTCGTGCCCCCGTCGTTCGAGCACATTTATGACAGCCCGGGTTGGCTCGGCAAAAAGATCAAGCACGTCATCGAACCGAGGGTCACCTACCACTATGTCGGCGGGGTGGGCGGCGATTTCGATCGCATCGTCCGGTTCGACGATACCGAACTGTACTCGAATACCAACATGGTTGAGGTTTCCATCACCAACCGCCTGTATGCCAAGCGCAAGGACGGCGCAGTCGATGAGGTGTTGAGCTGGGAGATTGCCCAGGAGCGGTACTTCGACCCGACCTTCGGCGGCGCCATCGTGGCTGGCCAGCGCAACGTCGTGCTGGACGCAATCGAGCTGACGCCCTACGCATTTCTCGATCAACCGCGAAACTATTCCCCGGTGGTGTCGATCCTGCAGATGACTCCACGGCCTGGATTCAGCAT
>CAWIHA010000017.1:0-27909 GCA_963835855.1 Bryobacterales bacterium
AAGGGCGGAGTAAAACTAGACCACCGGGGCGGCGGGCAAGTAGACCAGTTCACGGGCAGTTAGGGTTTTGCTTTGAAGGACTTGCGGGGCGGCTGGAGCGAAGCCCTGCGAGGCCGTCGGCCGAGCGTTTAGGCCGGAGCGGAAGCCGCCTGTGCAAATCGGCGTCCGATTCGCCGGGCAGGCCGACTAGGAACGCGACTGGGGAGGCCGCTTGCTGTCCTTGAGCCGGTAACTTTCCCCGTTCATCTCCAGGATGTGGACGTGATGCGTGAGCCGGTCCAGCAGGGCTCCCGTCAGCCGCTCGCTTCCGAAAGCCTCGGTCCATTCGTTGAACGGCAGGTTGCTGGTAACCAGCGTGGCGCTGCGTTCGTAGCGCCGGCTGAAGACCTCGAACATCAGTTCGGCTCCGGTCTTGGACAGCGGCACGAAGCCCAGTTCATCCACGATCAGCAGCTCGAAGCTGGAGAGCGCTTTCTGGAAGCGCATCAGCCGCCGTTCATCCTTGGCTTCGATCAGCTCATGCGCCAGCGACGCCGCGGTGGTGAACCGGACGGGGAAACCCTTCTGGCAAGCGGCCAGACCCAGGGCCAGTGCGAGGTGTGTTTTCCCGGTGCCCGAGTTCCCTAACGCCAGGACGTTTTCCTTGCGCTCGATGAACTCGCAGCGGGCCAGATCCAGCACCAGCGACTTATTTAAGGAGGGGATCGCCAGGAAGTCGAAGGTGTCCAGACTCTTGACCACGTCAAACTTGGCTTGGCGGATGCGGCGCTCGGTGGCCCGTCGTTCGCGGTCCAGCAGTTCCAGTTCGGCAAGCCGCAGCAGGTAACGCGGAAAATCTACGCCCTCGGCGGCACACTGCCGGGCGACCTTGTCATATTCGCGCAGGAACGTCGGCAAGCGCAGCGTCTTCAGATGGTGTTCCAGCAAGACCTGGGGCGTGTCCATCAGCGGGCTCCCTGGCTCAACAGCGCAAGGTAGTCCGCGGCCGCGGTGGTCGCCACTTGCGCTGCCGGCAGGTGTGGATAGTTCTCCAGATCCAACCGCGCCGGCCGCTGCTCGATACGGCACAGCAGCAGATGCTTGACCGCATCCAACGAGATCGCACCCAGCCGCAGAGCATCGTCGATGGCCCGCGCCACCTCCGGCAACGGGAACGTCTCCAGCAGCCGCAGTGTCTGCACGTACTCGCGTTTGCCCTTTTTACCCAGACGCGCTTCCATCAAACGGCGCAGTTGTGCGAAGCCTTCCGGCAGATCCCAGCCAGACAATGGCGCGGCCTGGTCCAGCGCATTCGGCTTCCGCTCCAACAGCGCCAGGTAGTGCAGCGGATCGAAGATCATGTCTTCGCGTTCATAGCTCCGGGGGTGGCGCGCGATCACCTCGCTCGCCGCGCAGATCACGACTTCATGCACAAACCCTTTCACCAACACTTCGCGGTGTCCCCACTGAACCGGCACCGAGTAGTCGTTGGCGCGATAGCGCACCAGCGCCATCGAAGTCACCCGCGTCAAACGCTTGTCGCAGGCTTCGTACGGCGCTGTCGGCAAGGGCAGCAGCTGCTCCTGGTCCTTTTGGAAACGCTCGCCGATGGTCTGCTGGTATCCGCGCAGTTTGCGTTCGCGCCGCTTTTGGCATTGGACCAGCAGATGCGCGTTGAACTTCTCCCAGCTGGCGTATCGCGGAACCGGCACCATGAAGTTCCGCCGCGCGTAGCCCACCAGCCCTTCCACCTTCCCCTTGTCGTTGCCCTTGCCGGGACGTCCGAACTTCTCCGCGAACAGGTAATGGCTTTCGAGTTCGGTGAACGCTCGGGTTTTCATCCGCGTCCCATCGCCCAGAATCCGCGCCACCGCCAGCTTGGTGTTGTCGTACAGGATCGTGCGCGGGACTCCGCCGAAGTAAGCGAAGGCGTGGTTATGGCCTTCCAGAAATGCTTCCGTCGTCTCGGCCGGGAAGGCCATCACGAAGCAGTCATCGGACTGCGGCAGGTCCATCGCCAAGTAGTGCGCTTTGCGCTCCACGCCGCCGATTACGGCCAGCGCTTCGCCGAAGTCGGCCTGAGCATCCCCGGGTGGATGCTCCAAGGGTACAAACATCTCGCGCTGGCTCAGCTTCCGCAGCCGCACGTAGTCCTTCACGATCGTGTAGCCGCCCGTGTAGCCGTGCTCGTCGCGTAGCCGTTCGAAGATCCGCTTGGCTGTGTGGCGCTGTTTTTTGTCGCGGATCTTGTCGTCTTCCAGGATCTGGTCGATGGTTCCCACCCAGGCGTCCAGCTTGGGCCGGCGTGCCGGCTGCTGCCGCCGGTAGCCGGGTGGCACTGCGTACCGCAGCATCTTCCGCACTGTTTCGCGAGCCAGCCCGAACTTCCGGGCCGCCTCCCGTTCGCTCATCTGGTCGACGACGACCGCCCGCCGGACCCGTGCATATAGCTCCACTGTGTACACCTCTCCGGTATTCCACAAAACAAAACCCTATGGGAATGTTCGATGGAACCAGTTTCCCGGCGGTCTACTTTCCTTCCGCCGCAACGCCGCTTACGCGGCGTTTACTGGTCTATTTTGCATCCAGCGCTTATAGCACTTGATGTATCCGCGCGCGCATCAACCCGGAGATGATTTCGGCCTCGTTACGGCCCACAAACCGCCAGTGATCAGGACCGTCCGTGTGCAAACACCACACCCTGACCGGTCTGCCAGGCGTGACGCGGTCGAAGTCCTTCAACAGGTGCGCGTAATCCGCGTTCGTCAGAGCCGTGGCGCACGCACTGTGCTCCGGCGCAAGTAATGCGATACACTGTCTCCAATCATGAGTGGTGTTCTGAAGGTGTGGGGCCGAAACGTAACTCCAGGGGTGCTCTATGGATCCATGTTCTTGCTCGCCTTCGCACTACGTGCGAGCCTGGCGCTCGCCATTGATGCGCCGCATCAGCTATTGCGGTACGAGCCAGGCAGGATAGCGGTTTCGCTTGCGGAGCATGGGCGCTACGCCAATCCGTTCCCCACACCGACAGGGCCGACGGCACATATTCCTCCGGCATATCCGTTGCTGCTGGCGCTGATCTTCAAGCTGTTCGGCACGGGCGTGGCAGGAGAAATTGTGAAGCAGATCATGACGTGGGTGGTGACTTCGCTGCGGGCTCCATTGATCGCGATGTTGGCCGTGAGGCTGGGGCTCGGAACGCGCGCGGCCGTGATCGGGGGGGGTGTTGGCGCGGGCTGGATTGGCTCGCTCGAAACGGAGATACGCGGCGAGTTCGGCTCGCCGTGGGAGGCGCTACTGTTGATGGCGCTTGTTTGGATGGCGTACCGCCGGCCGCTGGCGGATAAATGGACCACGCGGGCGGCGCTGCTATACGGCGCGCTATGGGGCGCCACCGTGCTGTTCAACCCGGTGGTGCTTCTGATCTTTGGGGCGTTTGCGGTCCTTGGCATCGCCAAAGCCAGCGGGCGCGGCCGCCTTCGCGCCGTCGCGCAAATTGGCATCATGGCGGGAGTGCTCATCCTGACACTTGTGCCGTGGGCCGTCCGCAACCGGATGGCGCTGGGAAGTTGGATTTGGACGCGAAGCAACCTCGGTTTGGAGTTATGGTGCTCGTACCACCCGGGAGCGAGATGGAATCTGCTGGTGGACCTCGATCCGCAGACAAAGATGAATCCAACGAAGAATCCGACGGAGGCGGCTGAAGCGCAGCAACTGGGCGAGGCGGCTTACAACGCGAAAAAGCTCAAGCAGGCGCTGGCTTTCATTCGAAGCCAGCCTGCAGAATCCGTGCGGCTGTTGGGCATGCGCGCTGTGTTGTTCTGGTTCCCCTGGCGGCGCAATGCGCTGCACAAAACTCTGTCAGGACTGTTTACGGTGTTTGCATGGGTGGGCGCAGCGCTGCTGAACAGACAGAACAAGCGATTCGCCCGCCTAGCGTGGGCTGTCCTGCTTGTCTTCCCATCGGTCTATTACGTGCAATTGTGGTCTTCGCGATATCGTCTGCCTATCGAGTGGCTGCTAGTGCTGCTGGTTGGCCTGACACTCGCCCGCATCTCCCAGCGCATATGGCCGGTGCCGGAGAAAGCCCTGGGGGCGGAATCGACGGTTTGACCGACTGCCAATGTGAAGTGCCGTATTCAAGGGCAACCGGCGATCAGCCGCTCTTCCGGGAATCCCCGCGATGTTTGTTGAATCGGGCCCGCGGCTCGAGCACGGGCGCGCGAAGGTGCTGCGCCGCTGTGAAGTTCGCCGGAGCGCTCTTGGCATTGAGCAACGGCAACTCCCCTTGGGCGGCGAGGTGCGTGGCGAGCGACAAACCGACCGCAAGGCTTTGGTACGAAAAGGCGGAAACGTGCACGAATACGCTGTTTAAAGCGTACACCAGGCTGAGCGCCAGTAGCGAAACGGATTGCGCGAAGACCGCCTCGAGACCAGGGACGCCCCGCACTGCCTTGTAAAAGCGATAGTTTGCGCGGATCGCGAGCAGCATAACCGCGAGATAGAACGCGAGGGCGGGAATGCCCGCCTCGGCAGAAATCTGTGTGTATGCATTGTGCGGCCGAAGGTACTGCGCATGCCGGCCTTCTGCCTTCGCATCTTGCTGCAGAACATCCGGGAACTCGGTGGGGCCGACTCCGAAGATCGGGTGCTGGAGAGTGAACTCAATGCTCTTCTTCAGCAGTTCCTGCCGGCTGGCCTGAGATGCGATGGAGCGCTCCACATCTCCGGACCCCGAGCCGGATTCGGGTTCGGCTTTGGCTTCGGCTGCGGCTTGCTGCGCATCCGTCACGATCAGAGTCAGGCGCTGGAGCGTCGCCTTAGGCGCTATGAATGCGGCGGTGATGGCGAGCAGTAGACCGGTGGCCAAGATCATGAGCTTCGTCCCGCGTCCGCCGATGAAAAAGAACACGGTGGTGACTCCGAGTAACGACAAGAACGTACCGCGCGAACCGGTGCGGAGGATGCAAAGCAAGACCGCTGCAATGGCGAGCACACCGAATGCTGCGATGGGGCTCCGGACGCGAAGGAAGACAAGCAAGAACGCCATCCCTACGAAGAGATGGAGGGCCAGATCGTTCGGGTTGCCCAATGTCGTGTGGAGAATAGAGAGCCGCCCTTCCTGCATGGTCCCGAGCCCAATGCACGAGGCGAGGACGACAAATGTCCCGGCTGCCATGAAGTAGACGAGTATCCGAACCTGGCGCAGCGAAATGGCGAGGGAGGGAATCAAGAACACAAGAGCGTACGAGGGGAGAGCGCCCACGACCCCCTGAAAGCTGCCTCCCGGCCATGTGCTGAACGGGATAGCCAGTATATTCCAGAGCACAAACAGAAGCCACAGCACGCCGATGCGCGAGCGCAAGCCCCGCAGGATGCCGCCTCCGATGAGCGCACAAGCGAGGACCAACGGGCCGCAGACCTTCGTGATGTATGGCTTGATCCCCAAGGTCACCAGCATCGTTTCGTTCAGCAGAGCCATGTACGAGAACAGGTAAAGCCCGAGGAATATCACGCCGGCTTTCTGAACCAGGTTGGCTTCGGAAAGAGGCGCACTGGCAGCTGAAACGGGAGCCGCGCTCTGAGGCGCGACCGTGCCACCGGACCAGCGCTGGCCGGCTGGTGCTGGCTTCCTGTGAGAGCCAAAGTGTCCGCTGGAAAATCTCATCGAAGGTGGTCGGTAAAGTGGCTATCGGTCGTTTCGTTCGCACCGATTACGGCGCACCATCCGGTCTTGGAAAGTGCGTTCCCAATTCTAGCAGTTCTCCTCGTTTGTGCCCAGATGCTCAAGGCGGCGGCCGCCAGTGACCAGCGGAGCACGATTATATCCCAGTAATTTTCAGACAGATCGCATTCACGGCTCGGCGGATTGAAAGCTCGTGGCTCCTACACTTGGGCGTGAAGTGTCGAACAGCGTGCGCCTGCAAACGCCGTTTGCGCCGCGAACCGCGCCAGCAGGCCGCCTCTGGCGGATAAGCGCAGTCGCTAAGACGAGGAAGAGGTCACGCATCGTTTCCCGGAGGGTGATTCGGAGTCGTGCTTATGCCTAAAGTGAAAAAAGGCGGCAGTACATTGGCTTTACTCCTGAGCCTGGCATGGTGCGCAAACGCGCAAACGACAATCAACGGAGGGCGCGCGATTTCAGGCGGCTGGGATGCTTCGAGCGCAGCAACAACGAAGCCGGCGAAGGCGGGCACCACGCTCCCGGCGGCGTGCGGCGTGGGAGAGCAATATTTCAAGACGGATGCCGCACCCGGCCAGAATCTATACTTGTGCGCGTCGCCGAATACCTGGGCGCAACTGACCGGCGGCGGGGAAGTGAACACAGCTTCGAACGTAGGAGCAGGGGGCGTTGGAACGTTTGACGCAAAAACGGGCGTCAATCTCGGTTTCCGGAACATCGCGGCGGGCAGCTCGAAGATCTCAGTAACGCTCGATGCGGTGAACAAGCTGGTCAACATCGACACGGTCGAAGGCAACCTGGACCTGAATAACCTGAGCGGCGCACTCGGCGTGACGAAGGGCGGCACGGGCGCAACCAGCGCGGCTGGAGCGCTGGCGAACTTCGGGGCTGCCGGCGTGAGTGTTTCGAACACTTACGCGGCAGGCACAAAGCAAACATTTCAGCCCTCGGCGGCAACGAGCGGCCTCAACTTGCTGTGCGCTACGCTGCCGTCTTCACCGGCTGCCAACGATGTAGCCTGCGATTCCGGGGACGGGAACAAGTGGAAGCTTTACAATGGATCAAGCTGGATCGCAATCGGGAACGCGGTCTCGAGCGTATTCTCGCGCACGGGGGCGGTTGCCGCGCAAACGGGTGACTACACGACAGCGCAGGTCATCGAAAGCGGGAATCTGTACTTCACGAATGCGCGCGCGCAGTCTGCGATGAACGGCCTGTATGAATTCCCGCTGACCTTCAATGCTCCGCTCTCGCGTTCGGCCAACACTATCTCCTGTCTCACGGCGTCGATCTCGCAGGCCGGTTGCCTGTCGAGTGCCGATTGGGCCACGTTCAACGGGAAGCAGGCCGCAATCTCAGGGGCGCCAGCCACATGGCCTTCCTTTGCAACTGTGGCAACGTCCGGGAGTTACAACGACCTCAGCAACAAGCCCACATCGCTTCCTCCAAATGGTTCAGCAAGCGGCGACCTGAGCGGCTCTTATCCGGGGCCAACGGTGGTGCAGGTGAACGGGGCTGCGATCCCGACCAGCGGCATGCTCAAGGCCAACAGCAGCCACCAGATTGTGCAAGCGGCGGCAGGCACGGATTACATGGGCACGGCCACAGCGGTGCAGGCCTCACAAATGCCCGCACTCACGGGGGATTGCACGACCTCGGCCGGGGCGGTGGCGACTACCTGCACAAAAACCAACGGCGTCGTCTTCGCGGCTTCGGCGACTACTGATACGACGAACGCGAGCAACATCTCAAGTGGCACGCTGGCATCCGCCAGGCTGCCCGCCACTATCAGCGCGAACACGACCGGCAACGCGGCGACAGCGACCGCTCTTGCCGCGGCTCCGACGCAGTGCAGCGCAGGGAACTATCCGCTTGGCATTGCCGCGAATGGGAACGCCCAGAGCTGCACACCGGCGGCCGGATCAGGCACGGTGACCAGCGTCTCGGTAACCGTTCCCGCGTGGGCAGCGGTGACGGTCACCAATCCGACCACGACTCCCGCGATAGCGATCACCGCGGCGACGGGGCAGACAGCAAATCAGGTTCTCGCGACTCCGAACGGCAGCGCGGGCGCCGTTGGGTTGCGAGCGCTCGTGGCTGGCGACTTGCCAGCAGCGATTCCGCTGTCTCAGACCAATGTCTTGGATCGCACGTTCTATTACTTTAAAGAAGACTTTGATTCGACCGTGTCCCCATCCGGCTGGGGGTACGCCAAGATTGGCACGGACAATGGCGGCGTGCAGGGGTTGGGCTCTACAATAGACACTGCGCATCCAGGAGTGGAAAGAGTGTACGGTTCGGCGACGACGGCCGGCGACGGGGAGTATTTACAGAAACTGCAGGGCAACGGCAGCGGCGGTCTGCCGAACCTCGGCGCCAGCGGGGATGCTTTTTCGTGCACAATAATCTTCCGGCCTAGCAACGGGGTCACAAACATTATCACGCGTGCTGGTTTGGCGGGGACGGCGGTCCTGGCGCCTCCTGAGTTCATCGGGGTCCGGTTCGACACTACCACGGCGTCGCCGGACACCTACTGGCAGTTGGAGACGAAGACAGGAGGCAGCACCAGCGCAAACCCCGGCAACGTCAACATCACGCCGACGAACAACGATTGGATGCGGCTCGACTTCAACGGCACCGGCAACGGAACGATCAATTTCACACTGACCGACACGACGGCCAGCAAGGTATCCACGTACTCCACGAGCACCAATGTATCCACGAGCAATCTGTATCCATTCGCGGTGGTGGCGTCGGTCAACTCAGCAGGACTGAGACAAATCGATGTGGACTTTTTCGGCTGCGCCGTCACCGGGCTGAGCAGGTAGATTCCATGAAAATAGGAACAAAGAGCGTTTTGTCCGGCGCGCACCGGGCACTGACCATCGTGGTGCGCCGCCCTCACTGGTGGACGGCGGTGCAATGATGCGGGCGGCATTCCTGCTTCTAGTTCCTCTTACGGTTTTCGCCGCGGTTAACAACGTCCGCGTGATGGGGACGACAGCGACACAGGCGGTCATAGCTTACACGGCCCCGAGCCAGGCTGCGTGCACACTTGAGGTAAGTGAATCGAGTACGTACTTGCCGCTCGTACATGACGTGGACACAAGCTTGTTCGCCGGCGCGAACTCAGACTCACGGATGGGCAATCTCACCAACGGCCTTGAGCGCGTGTTCGTGGTGGGAAAACGCACGTCAGATGTAGCCACAGACGGGAATCTCTACTCGCGCGCCCTCCAAGTGTACACGACGCACTACTTCCGGATCACCTGCGGTTCGGATGTCGCAACCGGGACATTCCAGACCACGAACCTGCCGCTTGGGAACACGGTGGTTGAGCAACCTCCATTCAATGCAGCCGGCGCGTTCAATTACGCATGGCCAACGATTAGCGTGGCCGATCGAACACAAAAAATAATTGATCCCCTGACCGGCGTACAGATCGGCCGCGTGACGATACCAGGCGATGCCATGCAGAAACCGATGAAGAATACCCTGTTCAATGTGGCCTTCGACCTGAACGGGCACTGGGCCAATGCCAGCAACGCCATATCAGGATCCACGTCAAGCCTGGCAACCTGCGACACGGCGGCAGTGTGTACAACTACCGACCCGTTGTTTGTCGCGCTCGACCCCTCGATATTCAAGATTCTTAACTATTACTGGATGGGCGGCTGGTTCCCGTCGGTGGAGATAGACGATATCAACCTCCGGGTTTTTGGCTTGGGAACGGATGCGGTAACAGTTGCGAACCGGGCAGTTCTGGCCTGCTGGACCATCGACGGGCAAACCTGCTGGTCAAATACCGTCGAATTCGATCTGCCCACCACGCCCGGCAGTGTAACCGGACCCAGCACATATCCGAGTCCCGGGTCATCGTGGGGGAAGTACTTTGCTTCGGGCATCTTCGGTTCGACGTTGGGCACCGTGAATGTGTCCGGGAACACCGTGACCGAAACCGGGACGGGAAGTAACAACTTCTTCAAAATACAATGGGCCGCCGGATCGAAGATCTATATTGCGGGCTCGGCCCCGGCCTGCCCGAACAACTACTGCACAATTGCCAGCGTGCAAAATGCCACCACACTCACGATCAGCCAAAGCCTGACGCTGACCGGGGCGGCGTATTCGGCTTTTACGACCGGAATTCTAGTAACGAAGAAAACCTCCGCTGGAGCGGTTTCCATCAGTTTCAACTTCGATTACGTTGGCTCGGGAACGGGCAACTTTCCACTAGATGGAGCAACTGAGTATTGCTCTAAGGTGACGGACATAACTTCGGTTGCTGCCGATGGGACGCCGTTGAGCCAGCCGCTTACGGGCCGTCTGTGCATGGCGCAGTCCACCGGCGGAGCGCTGCTGTATTTTCTGGTCCCGTCGACTGGTGAAGTGCGTTTTCTTTCCAACGGGTTTGCCGCCGGCCTTACGGGGGTTCCGCATGCAGATCAGTTCTCCACCCCCGCAAGTGGAACGAGGATATTCTGCCCAGACTGCTTCGATCCGGTTGACCCGCGCGCTTTCTATATCACTCAGGGCGTCTATGGAACCAGCGGCGGGGCTGTAAGTATCTTCAGAGTCAGATATACGGGCGACTACCGGCAGTTCAATCCCAACTACGCGTCGGTGAACGGCGCCGACAACCTAACATACACGAACATTACGCCAGCATCCACCGGTATGGACTTGCTCTCTCAGGTGCAGGCATCGTATCCATCCTACGATGCCTCGACATGGGGGAGTAACTTCACACTTCTTTTCATTCTTCCGGATGATGTGGGGCATGCATACGGCGCGACCTACGTAGACCCCGGAGGCCAGGATGCGCCCTGCATCTGGTTCTTCTTCGATCTCACTACCTCGCCGTATGCAACGCTCGTCGCAAAGGCCGATTCGTTCAGCGGCCCGACCATGCGCTGGGCCGGGTGTCACACCGACACCGCGAACAAGCAATACCTGCGCCTCAGCACCAAATGGCTGTGGGGGAATTACCCGGGGAAGGTATTCTACGGTCCGCACAAGACGGTCATCAACGAAGTGCGCCGAAACGGCGTGTGGCCCGGCGCCGGGCAGGACACTTCGCTCACGGCGACTTACGCCGAGGCCTGTCCTTCCGATCTGCCGCAGCAGTGGCAGGCGCTAGGCGCCACGGGGAACAACTGCATTTTCATCCGCGTCGTTGGAGAGCCCTGCAACTGGACTCCGGGCGCAAACGAGCTGGCGAAATACCCGTGTCCTTGGAACGCAAACTATTCGATGCTGCAACCCATGATTGAGGGTGACTGGTTCGTGGATAACGCGAACGGCGCTGGAGAACGGCTGCGTATAGTCAGGAAGGTTGCCTATAGCGGCGGTTTTGAGCTGACGCTTCAACGTTTTGCAGACCCGCAGTGCCCGACGCCCGCGGCCAAGCTGAACGGGTGGATACCGATCATGGCCCCGAGTTTCTACGGCTGCTCAGCGGTCATGAGCATCATCGGACCGCCGTTCACGACTTGGATACCAGACGACGCCACTTTGACGCACAACCATCACGACATGGGCGCGGGAGTAGCACCGGGGAATTGGACGACTGCCGGATGGCCTGGAGACGTTCGATACGATCAGCCAGCATCGGCGTTCGGGGCTCCCGGCAATATTTCTGTAGGAATGACTGCAACCAAGTTCGCCAGCCTTCAGCCGCCAGCCGCCTACAGCCAATCCTACATCTCGAAGCGGCAGTGGAACGCGCCGGCGTCCGAGCAGTCTTGGATTATCGACCTCCGCTCGTTGAATCCAAATGCCGGGCTGGGATCGGAACAGCCTACCAACATTGCATCAAATACCGTGACCCTGGCCGCTGGAACTACACAGGTCTACCAGGTCTCGGTGGTCGGCGCCCCAGTGGACCCGAGGCGCGTTCCGCTAGTTGCTTATGCGGGACCGTATCTGCTCGATGAAATCAGCAGCCCAAACACGGCAACAAATACGATAACCGATGCGACAGCGTGGACCTTCTGCATAGCAAACGCGAACGGCGAGTGCCGAACGAATTCGACGGCCGGTCAGGTATTCGTAAACGTGCCGAACGCGGATGTGCCGAGCGGAGCAACAGGCTGCTACACGAATCAGTACGCGCGCCGGATTCCGTGCGTTATCAGCTTGTTCCCGCAGGCGGCATGGGTGATTCAGTGGGATGTCTCAAGGAACGATATGCAGGGCACACGGTATCGAAAACTCACGATGGGCTTGGCCGGCCCGGGACGACAATATCACTTCGCGAATGCGCGGTCCGACCCCGACGGACTGTGGATGTTCGTGCCGGGCTTCTGGCTGGGCGGCCAACGGCAGGACGTTCTGCTCGCGAAGCTGCCGCCGTGGCCCGTGGATGACTCGGAAAACCGCGGCACCTTTCTTGGCGTGCCGGTTCAGATTGGATCGGTTCCGGCCGGGACGAACAATGTGGTTGTCGAGTTCGGTTATGACACGAACTACTTTTGCACCGGGCGGCAGGAGCCGTGCGTCGCGGCATCCGGAACGATCAATGAGGCAATGCCGTTCTATTGGGAGACGAGCGACACGACGAACGGCGTCTGGAACGGAGCGGGTTTGCCGTGCAGTGCGGGCTGCAAGATCCTGATTCCTGCGCTCTCGCAGCGCGTCTTGTATTACCGGGTGAAGTATCGCGACGCATCCAATAATCTCATCGGGACCGGCAGCCAGCAAGTGATGACGACAAACTGATGGGAATTTTCAGTGGTGATCTTAGACGGGCGCGCCCAGAGGTTGTCCCCTTCGGTGTCGATGGTGAGGAGGAAAGCGGGCTTCATGGCGCACCGATTCGAAAAACCTCAAAATCCCCGCCCGCGTAAACACGCCTGATCTCAGCGGCGTGGCTGGCGAGGCTCGGCTTGAGATACTCTGTGTCACTCCCTGAGGAAGCATTAAAGATTACGTAGCGCGCGCCCATACCGCGAATGTTATTCCATACAGCGGCGGGGTCCGCGAATGGCGGGTAGACGGTGGCGGGCCGATCGGTGTACAGGGCGAGGAGCCGCGGATTTTCGGAAACGAGGATGTCGGATTTCGCGGTTGAGGTGTTCAAGTAGGCGCATAGGGAATCGAATCCGGCGATACCGCGGCTGATTGAACCATAGTCGAGGGTAAGATACCGTCCTAGATATGTCGCGGCAACCAACGCCAGGACGGCGGCCATTGCGGGCTTGCGGCGTGTTGCGGGGAAGCGATAGATGGCATAGAAGATGTAGGAAACGAGTGCCGGCATCAGCGGGGTGAAGTAGCGTGGGCTGCTCCAGGCACAGATCCAAAGCAGGAAGAGGTATGGGAGCACGAAAACGTCCAGGAATTCGATCCGGACTCTCAGTTTCGACCGAAAACCTATGACCGCCAGCGCAACCAAACCTAGACTGAGCAACTTCGCACCGGTCTTCGTATACCCGTTCTGCCAGAGGCTGTAGATGGCATACGCGTAGTCAGAGGCGTTCGAAACGAGGGTCCTAGGCTGGAGGGTGATGGCCCGAAGATAGCCGCCGCCGTTGCGACACATCCAGATCTCAAGCGCAATCAGCAGGAACGAGAGCAGAGTGGTCCAAGTGCCGAAGCGCGTCAGCCTGCGCATCTTGAGCCAATCGTAGATCCAGAGGCAGGGGAGCAAGATGAAGCCAGCCATGCGCGTGCCGCACGCGAGTGCAATGGCGAGCGCGGACACAGCGGCCCGCAGCGCGAGCCGGCGGCCGCCGAGGCCGGGTGCATAAGCGCGGCCGATCGTAAAGGCTGCCAGGTAAACAAACACCGCGAACGAAACATCGGAGATGACATGGTCCTTGATGCCCCACAGGTATGGATTCAGCCCGATGACGGCAAGAGCGGCCACGAGGTACGGGAAGGGGAGCGCATCCCGCCACAGCAGCCACGATGACGCGATAAGCAGCAGCACAAAGAAAACCATCTCCACTTTTAGCGCGTGCAGATTGAGACCGAACGCCTTGTATACCGGGGCCAGCAGCAGAGGGAAAACCGGCGGGTACGCGGCAGGGCTATGCGACGGAAACGCAGGGTTAACGATGTAGCCCGTATCGCGATAGGGGCGGCCCGTGGCGAGATTCTTCGCATGGTGAACATAGAGGCTGAAGTCGCCTGAGCTCCAGTAGAAGCCATCGCGGATTGTGCAGATGTAGAAAACGGCGATTGCAAGCAGCAGGAGCGGGACGACGAGCAACTCCGCCTTGCCGTACACGGCGGGGGGCCGAGCGGGCGCAGAGATGTTGCCACTTACCCTCGAACTTTCAATCCGCGTGGCAAGATCTCCTGGACCCAGATTATATCGATAACGGTGCGCCGCCGCTACCCGTGCGGCAGGCTGCTTGGCGGCGGATCGGCCACACGTCCTTGAGACCAAGAAAGGATCAACACCGTTTCAGGGAGATGTTCAGTTTAGCGCGGGTACGGTTTGCAGCTTGCGCTCGGAGCGATCCACAACGCGCTGTAGGTCCGAAGGCGGCTGAGCGCTGGTCTGGGAGTCACATCCTGCCTGGGATTATATCGTGATGATTTACAAGGAGATCTCAGCGATCTTCGAGAGAGGACGAAACCGCGTGCGCCTACACTGGGGCGAGGTGTTGGAGAAGGCCGACATGACAGAGAGAATCTTGGCGGGCTGCTTGCTCTTGGGCGTCCTGATGCTTCCGGCGGGCGCACAGACCCAAGTCGATTTGCGGACGCAGGGCAAGGACGTGGATTTTTCGGCATCCGGCTCGACGAAACCGTTTCGCATGGGCGCGGCGTTGCCCGCGACCTGCGCGATCGGAGAAGCCTTCTTCAATGCCGCCGCGCCGGCGGGCCAAAATGTGTATGCCTGCACAGCCACGAATGTTTGGAGCTTGGAGGGCGGCAACGGCGGCATTCCGTCCGTAACGGGCAACGCCGATGCGGTGCTGTCGAACAACGGCACAGCGGCAGACTGGCGCGTGATCGGCGGGGACATCAGCGGACCACTCCAGGCCGTGATCGTCGGCGGGATTCAGGGGCGCAGCATTGCCGCTACGGCGCCCAGCGACGGCCAACTCTTGAGATGGGACGCGGGCGCCAGTCAGTGGGGGCCGTATTCCGCGGCGGCGGCTACAGGAGCGAACTATTCGCAGACTTTCACGAACCAGACCACGATCACGATGGCCGGGAGCGCGCACGGGTTGGGCACAGCAAACCTAATCGTGGCGTGCTATGACACAGGGAGTCCCTCCCGGCTGATAGAACCGGATTCGGTGAGCGTCAATACGACTACGTTTGACGTGACGGTGAACTTCGCGACCGCGCAAAGCGGCCGGTGCGTAATCAACGGCTCAGGCGCGAGCAACGCAGCGGCGACGAACCTGAGCAACACGTTCCCGGCGGGCACGGTGCAGACGTTCCAAGGCGCGCTGGTAGCGAGCGGCGCGGACCGGACGGCGCCCGCGAAGTCAGGCACGTCGCTGCCGCCGAGTTGCACCACCGGAGATCAGTTTTTCAAGACGGACGCGACGCCCGGGCAAAACCTGTATTTCTGCACCGGCACCGGCGCATGGACGCAGATGAGCGGAACAGGCGGTGGCGGCGCGGTGGCGAGCGTCTTCGGACGCACAGGCACGGTCGCGGCGCAGAGCGGGGATTACTCCTTCCCGCAGATTTCGGGGACAATCTCCGACAGTCAGGTAGCTACTGGGATTAACGCGACCAAAATCGGCGCAGGTACGGTGTCGAATACGGCCTTCGGTTACCTAGCCAATGTTTCGAGCGACGTTCAGGCGCAACTGAATTCGAAGGCGGCTGCCAACCAAACCTATACAGTGGGGGGCGATGTGGCCGGAAACATCGCGAGCGAGACGGTGGTTGGTATTCAGGGGCGGCAGGTGTCGACCGCATCGCCGCTCGACGGACAGGCTCTAGTATGGAGCGCGGTGGGAAATACGTGGCAGCCGGGCGCGGCGGCGGGCGGAGGCGCCGGTATGGCCTCCCAACTGAACGACTTCGGAGTGACGCAGACGAGCGCGACTGTGCTGACGATCGGCGCCTACTGCTCGACGGCCACGCCCTGTAACGTAAGGTTCGGAAATACGGTCTACTCGTTTACGCATAGCTACACGGCAACGATCGCAGCGGGCACGGGAACGGCCTACGTCTACATTGCAAGCGGGGGCACCCTGACCATCGGACACAACCTGACGGTGACGGCCTCGACCGGTTCGGTGGCGCAGCCGAGCGTGACGTCTTTCCCTGTGGACTCGATCCCCCTCTACACCTGGACCGCGACGAATGGCACCTGGGATGCCACAGGCGGGCGGGACCAACGTGCGTGGCTGAGCCTGAAGAACCTATCCGCCGGCACCGGTGTCACGACTGTGGAATCTGGAGGCCGCACGACGGTGGGCGTGGACACAGCCCTCGTGCCGACGTATTTGACGGCAACCGCGGTGATCGATTTCCCGGCCATTGCGAACGGCGCCTGCGCGAGCGATCAGACGTTCACGCTGCCCGGCGCCAACACGGGCGACGCGGCGCTCCCCGGCTGGCCGAGCGGCCTCGAAGCGGGCCTCGTGGGCATCATGCGCGTGAGCGCATCGAATACGATCGCCGTGCGGCTGTGCAATCTTTCCGGGGCGACTCTCGATCCGGCCAGCGCGACCTTCCGTGCCACGATTGTCCGAAGCTTCTAAGGCGCCGCGTTGAGAGCGCGTTGAAAGCCACAGTCCGGCGCTCCGTCACGGCCGCGGCCCGCTCACAGCATCCGGGGGCGGGCCCTCAGTCTGCCGCTCCATGAAAACCTGCCGAACTTTGATTCCGGCTTCCTGGAACAACACCTCGACCAAGCCGAAATGCTGGTTGTAATAGTCGCTCGAGTATTGGCGCATCCGCTCGGCTGAAATCGCAACCTCCGTAATTCCCGCCTGCACGATGGCGCGTGCACAATCCATGCAGGGCATGATCTCGACGTACAGCGTGCACCCCTCGGTAGAGGTACCGGCGCGGGCGGCGTTGCAAATCGCGTTGCGCTCGGCATGTTCCATCCACAAGTATTTAGCGGGGCGCTCGAGCCGCTCCGGAACGTCGTCGCGGATGCCCCTCGGGAATGAGTTGTAGCCGGTGGAGCGGATTTCGTGAGCGGGTCCGACGATAATGCAGCCGACGTGCGTGTTCGGGTCCTTGCTCCTGATCGCGACCACTTTGCAAATCTCGAGATAGTACTGATCCCAGCTCGGAACCATTCTCATGATTAACGCCGATGGTATCCGATTGGCGGGCCGGACGCAAATGGGCCAGTGGCCGCTACCGCTGCGCCGCTCGTGGAGCGTGGCCCACGCGCACGCGCGGCGGCAGCGTGCTAAAATTCTGGATTACGCCAAACAAGGAACTTTTCCACATGAAACTGATAATTTCTCTTGCAGCATTGGCTGCCACGGCGGTTTGGGCTCAAGCCCCCGCCGCATCATCGCAGAGTCCGGCTGCCGCGGCCGCGGCAGCCGCAAAGGCCGCCGTCGAGAAGCCGCAATCACAAGCAGCGCCGGCGGCATCACCCCAAGCTCCTGCCAAACCTCCCGCCGCGCAGCCGAGCGTCAATGTGCTAACTCTGCCTCCGGATAAAATTGTCGCGACCGTAGACGGCAATAAAATAACCGTGGGCGATCTCCAGACGTTGCTCAGCCCGGTCCCGCCGCAGGTGCAGCAGCAGTTGCTCAGGAACCCTCAGGTGCTGTTTGAGCGGTATGGCCTGATGAGGCGCCTAGCCGAGCAAGCGGTGGAAGCTAAACTCGACCAGACGAGTCCCGTGAAAGGCAAGCTCGAGAGCACGCGGATGCAGGTGCTCGCACAGGCGATGGTCGACCAGAAGTCCAACGGGTTCAAGACCACGCCCGACGAGGAGAAAAAGTACTACGAGAGCAAAAAAGACCAGTACGCTCAAGCCAAAGTGAAAGCGATCTACATCCCTTTCAGCACTGCGGCGAACCCGCCGGCCGATGACAAAGGGAAGAAGCCACTGACCGAGGCGGAGGCGAAGACGAAGGCGGATGGCCTGGTAAAACAGATTCGCGGCGGCGCCGATTTCGTCAAGCTGGTGAAAGAGAACTCGGGTGACGCGGGCTCGGCTGCCAAGGACGGCGACTTCGGCACGATCCACAGGACCGATCCGCTGCCCGAGCCCATGAAGAGCGCGGTCCTGACGACCAAGCCCGGCGAGATCACAGAGCCGCTCCGGCAGGCCGCCGGGTTTTATATTTTCCGCGTCGAGGAAGTGGGCACGCAGCCCTTTGCAGAGGTGCAGGAGAGAATAGCGAAGGAGCTGGAGGGTGAAAAGTTCCGCGAATGGATGGACTCGGTCCGGAAGAGCATCGACATCAAACTGGAAAGCGGGGTCTTCACAACGCCTTCGCAACCGCTCTCTCCCGTGCCGACGGTGAAGTAGAGCGCCGCGCATTGTGCGCGCGGCGGATGGAGGCGGCGCTGGCCCGCCTGCCTGAGTTGTCGGGGCAGCCGGTCCGCATCCGGTTCGCCCCTAGATTACGGGCATACGGAGGCCGGCTGCTTTCAGGCGGCGCGAGAGGCGAAGCCGTCCACGCCGGCTCGCATTTGCGGAAGCGCCAGGTGGTGCTCGAATCGGAGCTGATCGAGGATTCTGCGGAGCTGACGCGCGTGTTCCTGCACGAATTGTTTCATTTCATCTGGCTGCGCGCCGGCAACGCACTGCGGCACTCCTACGAAGAGTTGCTGGAAGGCGAAGTGCGGCGGCACGTGCGCGGGGAGCTGGGCTGGTCGGCTGAGCAGAGGAAGCGATCGCTGCGGCCGCATGACTACCGGGACCGCAGCCGCCGGTGGCGCGAATATGTTTGCGAGAGCTTCTGTGACTCGGCGGCGTGGCTGCTCGGGCTCAAACGCATGCATGACGAGTTCACGCTGGCGCCGCGCTTCCGGCAGGCACGCCGGCGCTGGTTCAAAGGCCTGCTTAGCCGGACGGAAATCGCCATCTGACGCCGCGTTCGAGCCGTCGGCGGAGCGCCAAGCGTTGCCGATATAATTGAAGGACAGCGTCTGCCTCGGAACTGCCCATTTTACGGCAACGCCGCATCAGGAGAACTTAGTGTTTCGTGGAATCATCGCCCCAATGGCGCTGCTGTGCCTGTGGCTGAGTGCATGTTCTTCTAGCAGCAAGACGGTGGTCAGGCCGGAGAACGAACGGAGGACGGCTCCGAACTTTGCGCTGAAAGACGCCGACGGCAGGACGGTGCAGCTATCCGATTACCACGGAAAAGTGATCCTGCTGAACTTCTGGGCGACGTGGTGCGGGCCCTGCGAGATCGAGATTCCCTGGTTCATCGATTTTGAACGGCAGCTCAAGGGGCAGGGTTTCGTGGTGATCGGCATCTCCATGGACGACGAAGGCTGGCCGGTCGTGAGACCGTTTATATCCCGGTTTGGCGTCAACTACCCGGTGCTGCTGGGCAACGATTCGATCGGTCAACTCTACGGCGGAATCGATTCCTTACCGACCACGTTCCTCGTCGACCGCGAGGGCAGGATTGCCGCCGTGCACGTTGGGCTGGTCAGCAAGAGCAGGTATGAGAACGACATTAAGACAGTTTTGGAAGGCCCCCAGCGCAGCGCTGGCATTGGCGGCTCTGGTTATCCAGCCGTTCTTATTCGGGCAAGGTAGTGCGATCCTTTCCGTGGCGCCGCCGGCGCAAGTGACGGCCAAACGGAACGGCCGCGTCGAAGTGAAGCTCGCGGTCCACGTCCAGAGCGGATACCATGTCAACAGCAACGCTCCGGCCGATGCATACCTGATCCCGCTCCGGCTGCGCTGGGAGGCCGGCCCGCTCGCCGCGGCCGAAATCGTTTACCCGAAGCCGGAGTTGGAGCAGTACGAGTTCTCGGAAAAACCTCTGGCGGTGTTCACCGGCGATTTCGATATTCTCACGTGGTTCCACGCCGGCCCCAAGGCGCCGGCCGGTCCCGGCGTCTTGACCGGCAAGCTGCGATACCAGGCTTGCAACCACACCACTTGCTTCGCGCCGAAGACGGCCGAGGTCCAACTGCCGTACCAGATAAAGTAGAGCCGGAGCCGGTCTCATAAATCTCGAAATGGGTTCGAACCCGCTGAACAAAAGCTCCAGATTCGTCTTGCGCGGCCTATGAGACCAGCCCCAGCCTCGCGCCGCTTGATCATCCGGCCGGGAGCGATTGGCGATGTAATCCTCGCGCTGCCGGCAATCGAGAGCCTGCGCGCGGAATACACCGAGGTTTGGGTCGCTTCGCAGAACGTTCCCCTGATTCGCTGGGCCGACCGGGTGCGCTCCATCGCCGAAACCGGGCTCGACTGGATTGGCATTCCCGATCGCGAGCCGCCGCGGCGCACGCTCGAGCTGCTCTCCGCATTCAATTCGATCGTCTCCTGGTACGGCGCGAAGCGCGAGGAGTTCCGGTCCGCGGTAGCGGGCTTTCCGTTTCAATTCCTGCCCGCATTGCCGCAGGAGCCGGCTGGCCTTCATGCCGTGGATTTCTTCCTGCAACAGGTAGGGCAACCGTGCGGCGCGGTTCCGCGGGTTGCATGTGCACGCACTCCCAGGGACTTCGCGGCGATTCATCCGTTCTCGGGCAGCGCGAAAAAGAACTGGCCGCTGGAACGATTTCGCGAGGTTGCCGCGAGGCTGAATGCACCGGTTAAGTGGTGCGTGGGGCCCGAGGAAGGCGGACTGCGCCAGCAGGCCGCCGCGGGGCGGAGTAACACAGCCGCGGATATCGAAGGCAACGTTCCAGTCCCCCTTCCTGGAGAGATCCTCGAGGACGCGGTGCGCATCGCGGATCTGTATGAGCTGGCGTGCTGGCTGGCCGGCGCGCGGCTGTACATCGGAAACGACTCCGGGATTACGCACCTGGCAGCGGCGGCAGGAACGCCGGTGATTGCGCTGTTCGGCCCGACGGACGCGAGGATTTGGGCGCCCAGGGGCGAGCATGTGAGAGTGATTGCGCGCGAGCGGCTTGACCAGATTACGCCGGGAGAGGTTCTGCGCAGCGCAAGCGAGATGCTTAGCGCGCCGGAGGACGCCAGCGAAGCACAGGCTTGCGGGCCGCGCTGACTTCATCCACGCGGCCGATGCGGGTGTGGTGGGGCGCCTTGAGCACCAGCTCGGGATCCTCTTCGACTTCGCGCGCGATCGAGACGAGCGCATCAATGAACAGGTCGATCTCGCGTTTGCTCTCCGTCTCGGTCGGCTCGATCATCAGCGCGCCGGCCACGATGAGCGGGAAGCTGGCCGTGTAAGGATGGAATCCATAATCGATGAGGCGCTTGGCGATATCGCCGGTGCGGACACCACGCTTGGCCTGGCGCGCATCGCTGAACACGCACTCGTGCATCGAAGGCGCATGGTGCGGCAAATCGTAGTACGGCAGCAAGCCCTTGCGAATGTAATTGGCGTTCAGCACGGCATCCATGGTTGCCTTTCGCAGCCCTTCGCCGCCGTGCGCCATGATGTAAGCCAGCGCGCGCACCAACACGCCGAAGTTGCCGTAAAAGGCGCGCACGCGGCCGATCGACTGCGGACGATCGTAATCGAACGTCCAACGGCCGCCTGCCCGCCTCAGGCGCGGCACGGGCAGAAACGGCTCCAGGCACGCCTTCACGGCGACCGGGCCGCTGCCTGGACCGCCACCGCCGTGCGGCGTCGAAAAGGTCTTGTGCAGGTTCAAGTGCATTACATCGACACCGCTATCGCCCGGCCGCGTGACACCCACCAGCGCGTTCATGTTCGCGCCGTCCATGTAAAGCAGCGCACCCTTGGCGTGCAGGATATCCGCGATCTTCCGGATGTTCGTTTCGAACACGCCCAGGGTGTTCGGGTTGGTGATCATCAGCGCGGCGGTGTTCTCATCGACGGCGCGCGCCAACAGATCGAGATCCAGCATACCGAGGCTGTTCGATTTGATGTTCTCGACGGAGTAACCGGCAATCGCGGCCGTAGCGGGATTGGTGCCATGGGCAGAGTCGGGAATGAGCACCTTCTGGCGTGGGTTGCCTCGCGATTCGTGTGCCGCCCGCACGAGGAGGATGCCTGTGAGCTCGCCATGCGCCCCGGCCGCCGGCTGTAGCGTGATGGCGTCCATGCCGGTGATTTCCAGGAGCGCGGCCTCCAGAAGCGCCATGATCTCCATGGCGCCTTGCGAAAGCGATTCGGGCTGGTAAGGATGCGCCCAGGCAAGGCCCTCGATGCGCGCCACCGCTTCGTTGACGCGCGGGTTGTATTTCATGGTGCACGAGCCGAGCGGATATATGCCCAGATCGATTGCGTAATTCCAGGTGGAAAGGCGCGTGAAATGGCGGATTGTCTCGACCTCGCTTACCTCGGGAAAGCCTTCGATCCCGGCGCGCACGTTGGCCGCACCGAGCGCTTCGGCCGCATCTGCGGGCGGCACGTCGAGCTCCGGGAGTTGATAGCCCTTCTTGCCGGGCGAACTTAGCTCGAAGAGCAGCGGCTCGTTCTGGCTGATGTGGGTTCGCGCCTGGCGAATCATTGTGGCTTACTTGCTCCCGCCCGGCGGCGCAGAGGCTCTGCGGCGCGATGAATAGCGCTGGCCACAGCGTCGATGTGCTCGCGCCGGATCATTTCCGTAGCGCACAGCAGCATGCAGCCAGAGAGCTCGGGATAGAAGGGCCCGAGCGCGAGACCGCCGATGATCTTCTCTTCGAGCAGCTTTTCGTTCACAGTCTCGGGATTGCCGGCGGCGGCGACAAACTCATTGAAGAACGGCCCGGTGAAGCGCAGCGGCACACGCGAAGCGAGATAGTGCACCTTGGCAAGGTTCTGCTGGGCCAACTCGCGCAGGCCCTGTTTGCCGTAGACCGCCATGAAGACCGTGGCCATGAGCGCGATGAGCGCCTGATTGGTACAGATGTTCGAAGTCGCTTTCTCGCGCCGGATGTGCTGCTCGCGCGTCGCCAGCGTGAGGCAGAAAGCGCGGTTGCCGCGCGAATCGACCGTTTCCCCAACCAAACGGCCCGGCAACTGACGGACGTACTCTTCTTTCGCGGCGATGATTCCGGCGTACGGTCCGCCATAACTCGGGGAGATTGCGAAGGATTGCAACTCGCCCGCTACGATATCGGCGTCCGCGGGAGGCGCCAGGAGGCCCAGCGCGACGGCTTCGGTAAAAACATCGACGAGCAGCGCGCCCACACGGTGCGCTACATCGGCGAGCGCGGGAATATCCTCGACAATGCCGAAGAAATTCGGCGATTGGACGATCACCGCGGCGGCGCTTTGATCCAATTTGGCTTCGAGGTCTTTGAGATCCACATGGCCGGCGGCGGGATGGTAGCCGAATTCCTGGACCGCTAGCCCCTGGCTCTTCGCGTATGTCGCAAGGACGGCGCGGTATTCAGGGTGCACAGTGCGGGCAACGAGCAGCCGCTGGCGGCCGCCAGCGCGCACGGCCATCATCGCCGCCTCGGCCAGGGCGGTCGAGCCATCGTACATCGAGGCGTTCGCCACGTCCATCGCAGTCAACTGGCATAGCATCGTCTGGAACTCAAAGATACTGGTCAGCGTGCCTTGAGATATCTCGGCCTGATACGGCGTGTAGGAGGTGAGGAACTCGCCTCGGGAAACGATGGCGTCAACGAGGATGGGGCGGTAATGGCAGTAAGCCCCAGCGCCGAGGAAACACGGGTAACCGTTGGCGTTTTGAGCGCCGCGCGCGCGGAAGTACTCGATAATTTCGTACTCGGACTTGCCAGGCTCTATGGCTAGCGGCCGTTTCAGCCTGGCTTCCTCGGGCAGCGCGGCGAATAGGTCCTCGAGAGAACTCACGCCGCAAGCCTGTAACATCTCGCGGCGCTCAGATTCCGAATGAGGAAGATAGCGCAAGTGACTTACTCCGCTGTCGAGGCGTCCCCCGCCCGCTTGCCGCGCCATAAACGCGCTGAAGAACCGGAAAACTCGACCGCTCCCTCACGGTCGCGGCCCGGTAATCGGCTGCCGAGATTGAAGACCGTTTTCGAGCTACGGCCATCAGGGAGCGCTCCAAACCGGTTCTTCAACACGCTCCTAACTCTCGGCTGCCGTGTATTTCTCGTAATCCGCGGCCGAGAGCAACTGGCGGACCTGCTCGGGAGCGCTGAGCCTGATCTTGACCAGCCACGCGGACCCGTGCGGGTCCTGGTTCAGCTTTTCCGGGGCCTCGGCCAGCGTCATATTCGCTTCGACCACTTCGCCAGAAACCGGCGCGTAAATATCCGATACGGCTTTGACGGACTCGACCGAGCCGAGAGCTTTGCCCTGCTCCACCTGCGTGCCGGGCTTTGGCAAATCGACATAAACTATGTCGCCCAATTCCTTCTGGGCGTGGTCAGTAATGCCGATCGTGCCGATGCCACCCTCCACCCGCACCCATTCATGCTCCTTCGTGTAACGGAAGTCTTCAGGATATGCGTTCATTTTGCCCGCTTATAAAACGGCGTCGGGACCGTTACCGCATCGATCAACTGGCCGCGGATCAGCACTTGGATGGGCTGTCCGATATTGGCCCGCTCGACAGGCAGGTAACAAAGCCCGATGTTCTTGCCCATTGTAGGCGAAGGCCCTCCGCTCGTAACCCAGCCCGCCGGTGAACCATCGATAAAGACCTGATATCCATCGCGGGCAATTCCACGCCCGCGCATCTCAAAACCGATCAACTTTCTGCGCACGCCGGCCTGCTGCTGACGCTCCAAAGCCTTGCGCCCCAGAAAATCGCCTTTGTCCATCTTGACGATCCAGGCGAGATCGGCCTCGAACGGCGTGATCTCGGCATTGATCTCGTGTCCGTAGAGTACCATCTTCGCTTCCAAGCGCAGTGTGTTCCGCGCACCGAGCCCGCACGGCTTAATGCCGTCTTGCCGCCCCGCGTGGAGCACTTCCTCCCAGATGCGGGGTGCGTCGGCGGGCGGAATATAGATTTCGAAGCCGTCCTCGCCCGTATACCCGGTCCGGGCGATCCGTGCAGGCGCGCCCGCAACCTCGCCATCCGCGAACCAGTAGTAGCGGATGGCGGAAAGGCCCGTCTTCGTGAGCTTCTGAAGCGTCGCAAGCGCTTTCGGCCCCTGGATCGCAAGCTGCGCGTAGCGCGCGCTTGAAAAAGCGACCTCGGCGTCCCACCGGTTCACGGACCGGATGTGCTGGTAGTCTTTGCTCTGGTTCGCTGCGTTCGCGCAAATAAAGTACTCGCCGCCCGAGACCTTGTGGACGAGGATGTCGTCCACAAACCCGCCGTGCCCGTAGAGCAGCGCCGAGTAGTGCACCTGCCCCTGCTGCAATCGCGCGACCGCATTCGTGGTCACATGCTCGACGAGCTCGAACGCTTCCCGCCCGCGGACCTCGATTTTACCCATGTGGCTGACATCGAAGACGCCGACGGCGGTCCGTACCGCCTGGTGCTCCTCGATAATGCCCGAGTATTGCAGCGGCATTTCCCAGCCGGCAAAATCCACCATTCTGGCGCCGGAGCGGCGATGCACGGTGTTGAGGGGAGTGAGCTGCAACGCGGCGGGGGCGCTCATCAAACCAGCAGCCTAGCAGGAGCGGATGAGCGTGTCAAAGGCGGCTGCTACGCTACCCGCTGGCCGCCGGGCGCGCTCAGTTCCGGCGGCTGCTTCAACCAGGAGAGAATGCGCGGCAGCGCCGCCTCCGCCGCCTTCTCGCCGTTTTCGATTAGCTTTTGCGCGTTTTCGAAGCCATCCCAGGACATGCCGGCAACGTCCGGTTCGATGACGACGTTGGACTGTTTCCTCCAGCCCCATTCGGCGCTGCGCTGCATGATCTGGAAGCAGCGGTTGATGACGTGGAGCATGTTCCGGGGGTCGAAGCTGTCGCCATTGACCGGCAGGCAGACCGCGATCACGTGCGTGGCGCCCATTTCGCGCAGCGCAAGCGCGGGCACTTCCATGGTCATGGCGCCATCGACCAGGTAGTGATCGCGGTAGCGCACCGGCTGAAAGAGACCAGGATACGAGCAACTGGCGCGGATAGGCAGAAAGACGTTGCCATGGTCGCGGAAGATTACGGGGCGGTTGGCGTTCAAATCGGTGGCAACGACGGCGAGCGGGATGCGCATCTCCTCGAATTGGTAAACCTTCAGCAAGCGGGTCAGGAACTTTGGCATGTGGTCGCTGCCGGCCAGGCCGAGAAGACTAAACCTGAAACGCGCGACGTTGCGGAATTTCATCGCGGCGGCGATCCTGATGATTTCGGGAACCGGCGTGCCGCTCGCGTAGGCGGCTGCGACCAGCGCGCCCGCACTCACGCCGGCAATCCTGTGGATAGGGATGTTGTGCCGCTCCAGTACGCGCAACACACCCAAGTGCGCAATGCCGCGCGCGAAGCCGCCGCCCAGAGCCAGCCCGATGACCGGGCCAGGTTGCACCGGCGCCAGGCCGGCCCAGCGGCGGATGTTGCTTATCCACCGGTCTTTGATTCTCATGCCCCGAAGCGGCAACGGCGCGTCCAGGAGGACCGCCGTAAATCATTTATTATTATATTCTGATGTTCCACGCGCCCCCAAGGATTCTCGTGCTAGTACTGGGTTTAGCCGCCGCTCCCGCGGGCGCGCAGCCCAACCTGGCCGGCGGGACCGAAACCCGGCTCGCGCTGGAGCGGCTCAACGTGCTCGGCAGCGTGCTCATGATCGGCGCGCATCCCGACGACGAGCACAGCGCCACACTCGCCTATCTCTCGCGCGGCCGGTCTTTCCGCACCGCTTATCTCTCATTGACGCGCGGCGAGGGAGGGCAGAACTTGATCGGACCGGAGCAAGGCGAACTGCTCGGTGTGATCCGGACCGAGGAGCTGTTGGCGGCGCGGCGAATCGACGGCGCTGAGCAATTCTTCACACGTGCCATCGATTTCGGATACTCCAAAACAGCCGAAGAAACGATCGCCAAATGGGGGCACGACAAGATCCTTTCCGACATCGTATGGGTCATCCGGAAGTTCCGGCCGGACGTCATCATCCTGTGCTTTTCCGGCACGCCGCGCGATGGCCACGGCCAGCACCAGGCCTCCGCCATCCTGGGCAAGGAAGCATTCTTCGCGGCGGCCGATAAGAACCGGTTCCCCGAGCAATTGCAGTTCGTGGACCCCTGGCAGGCCAAGCGTATCGTCTGGAACGTTTACGGGCCTCAGCCGGATGTGCCCGGCCAAGCCGCCATCGATCCGGGCGATTACAATCCGGTCCTCGGTTACTCCTATGCCGGGATCGCCGCGATGAGCCGCGACATGCACCGCAGCCAGGGGATGGGCAGCCCCGAGCGGCGCGGGCCGCAGGTGACGTACTTCGTGCCGGTCGCGGGCGAGGCCGCATCCAAAGATCTATTCGATGGCATCGACACGCCCTGGAGGCGTATTCCCGGATCCGACGAAGTAGGCCGGGTGCTGGGGCAGGCCGCCGGTTGGTTCGACCCCAGGTTCCCGGAGAAGGTGATTCCGCTACTGCTCCAAGCGCACGCCCGCCTGAGGCGTGGGAAAGGTTACTGGATCGACCAGAAGCGGCGGGAGGTCGAGGAAGCCCTCACGCTCTCGACGGGCCTGTGGCTCGACGCCACGGCCGACCGCTGGGATCTCGTGCCGGGCTCGACCGTCACCATACACACTACAGCTCTGAACCGGTCGCATTCTGCCGTGGCGTTGCTAGGCGTGTCGGTAGGCGGCAACGAAACCAAAACCACGACGAATCTGCCTTACAATCAGGCGAGCAGGTCCGAGTTCACCTGGAGAGTCCCAGAGGACGCACCCTACTCGCAACCGTATTGGCTCGTGCAGCCGCCCTCTGGCGAGACGTACGAAGTCGCCGGCCAGCGGCTCATCGGAGCCCCTGAAAACCCGCCCGTATTGGAAGCCACGTTCCGGGTTCGCATGGGCTCGGAGGACATCGACTTTGTGCGGCCTGTCCAGTACCGTACCGTCGATCGGCTGCGCGGCGAGCTGACGCGGCCGCTGGTGATCGTTCCGCCGGTAGCGCTCCAGTTCACGGAACCGGTGATCGTGTTTCCGACGAGCGCCGCGAGAAAACTGGAAGTGGTGGTGAGGAGCAACGGAGGGGGCGCTGCGGGCCAAGTGCGCCTGGATGCCCCGCCGGGATGGCGCATCGCGCCCAAAGCCAGAGCTTTCCAGATCGCCGAGGCGGGTCAGGAGGCGGCGCTGCCGTTCGAGATAACGCCGCCATCCGGCGATGCGCAGGGGCGGATTCGAGCCGCC
>CAWIHA010000018.1:0-284922 GCA_963835855.1 Bryobacterales bacterium
GGCGCCACAGGCTGGGAACCAGATTCCGCCGGGCGTGGAGTGAAATGGGACAAACCGCGGCTGGTCCCGATCCACACCGAACCGTCGGTGTCCTCGAAGAAAGCGCCTCCGTCGGTGTCTGCCCAAACCAGCCCGTCCTCAGTTCCGTAATGGCGCCACCTTCCATCCCGCAGCAGGTCCACGCCACAATCGCCCAGCACCCACATGGAACCCCGGCTATCGGCGTGGAGCGAATACGCGGTTCGCGATTGCGTTCCCCGGAGCGCCAGCACGTCTTCCACCTCTAACTTCCCGCCGTTCGGCCGCACACGAGACAGCTCCAGTGTTCCCGGACGGACAAGCCAAATCCATCCGTTGCGATTGTCGGTCGCGCGCGGGATATCGTCGCCCTGCCAGCCCTGGGCAGCTCCGTACCGTTTCCAAATACCGCGTTCGTATATGGCAACACCGTCCCTTAAGAACACCCAGATATTGCCGTTCGCATCTACCACGACGTCAAGGGCCGCTGAGCCAGTCATGTCTTTGGGAAAGAGGCTTTCGAATCGCATCCGGCGTTCTCCAGGGGACGGCCCGCTGGGCGCCGCGACGCCGCCATAAAGGCCTGCCGCGGTGCCGGCCAAAACGCGGCCATTCCTGTCGAAAGCGATCGAGTAGATTCTCGCGGAAGGAAGACCCGAGCGAGCATCGAAACAGTGCACCGTTTTGGTGCGGTGATCGATCGTGCACAGGCAACCGGGTTTCCTGACGACCCACAGGTCTCCTTTGGGGTCAACTTCCATAGTAGTGACGTCTGGAAACAGGTCCGGCCTGAAGGTCTTCCAAACTTGTGTCTGTTTCTCCCAATCTTCCTCGCCAGCCGGGTTCACCTCACTCGCGCGAAATTGCATGGCGCGCTGCGAGCCCACCCAAAGCGTGCCGGCTCCATCGCGCAGGATGCGCCACACAACCTCGCCCAGGAGGCCTTCGGAATGCGTCCAACTCTCCCATTCGCCGTAGCCCTGCCAGCGGGCCACTCCGTTGCCAAGTATCCCGAGCCATAGCGAACCTTCCCGATCGGTGCTTATGAAGGTGATGTCATGGAGCCGGAATGCAGTGGAGTCCAGTAGCTCCCAGCCGCCACCCTTTTGCCGCAGGATTCCATTTCGGGACGCAACCAACAGCCGGTTATCCCGATCAAATCCGAACTCGGCTGCCCTACCGCTGTTTCTGAGCTTCGTCAAGGCGGTCGAGAAACGGTTAGAGCCGTTCCGGCGCACCAACAGCATCTCACTGCTCCGGACCCACAGATTGCCGGAACGGTCTTCCGCCATTGAAACCCACTCCTGCTGCGCGCGCACACCGCTTTGACGTCCGTAAACGGTGGTGTGGCCGTCTTTCCAACAGCAGATCTGATCTTTACATCCGAACCACACCTCTCCCGAACGGCCGGCATAAACGGAGACCGGATGTTGACCAGCTCCCGCAATCAGATGGAAACTGGTTTGTCTAGGAGAATCCGCTGTATCTGGTTTCCAAGCGAAAAGGCCCTTATCCGTGTTGACGTACAGATTGCCGGATCGATCCGCGCTCATATTGTGGAAACTCGCGGCGGCGAGCAGGGCCGGGATCTGGACTACCTCAAACCGTTCTCCCCTCCGCCGAGCCAAACCTCCGCGCGTCGCCACCCATAATGTCCCATCCGGGGTTTCGTGCAACTCGTTCACGTAATAATCAGATAAGCCGTCTTTAGGTCCGAAGATGCGGAAACTATGGCCGTCATAGCGGAAAAGGCCGCCTTCGGTTCCCACCCAGATGAAACCCTCTCTATCTTGCAGGAAGCAGTGCGCAGCCAGACTGATCAAGCCTTGCTCGGCGCCATAATACTTAAGGCTGTACCACTCCGCGGACCAGAGTGAGGAGGCGAGAGTCAGCCCCAGCAGAAGTTTCTTCAAGCGCCTTGCGAACGCCACCATTTCCTTTCCCAACAACCTTCCGTTCCCCCTGTTCCCAAGCCAGCCCCGGACACCAGGTCCGATGGGCCACGCAATCTGAGGAACTCATTTACCTTCAACATGTCCTGTCGCTGGCTCAGAGCACGCAACAGATTCCGCCATAACGTACTCTTCGGTTCAGACCGCCGATTTGACAGCGCCTCGCCACGAAAACTGCGGCCCGATTTGCACGGTGACAGAAAGTGTGGCGCGTTGAGGCTTCAGATTCCGGGTCAAGAATTCCCTGCCCGGGCCGATAGAAGGAGAAGCAGCGTATTTGCTGCCGGCCACAAGCACTTGGCGCGCAATCGCGCGAGATGCGGGCGGCTACAGAAACGGAGCAATAAGCCAATGGAATACAGGGGTGCGGAAAAAAGAAAAGAACCGCGATACCCAATTGCCGCAGAAGCGACAATCCGGCCGATAGACGGCGGCGAAGGCGCCCCTGCAAGAACGGTCAATCTTAGCGGCGCAGGTGTGCTCTTGCGCTTCGAGCGGCCACTTGGGCTCAGGGTCGGCCAACAGGTGATCTGCGAGGTCACTCTGCCGGATGCTCCCGGCAAGCCACTCCCATCATGGGGCTTGGGCACCGTTGTGCGCGTGGATGACTCCTGCGCCGCGATCGAACTACAAGCCGGCTCCTTCGATCCGGCGCCAGCGCCTGACGATTCCGGAGACTCGATTCCGCGCACCGGGTAAGCGTTGCTGGCCGCGCCGAACAGGACTATAGAGCCGGGATCGGACCGTAGAATTTCCAGCTTGTTTTGTAGTCGCGCGTGAGCTTCTCTTTAGTGAGGCTGGCGCGGATCATCTCGACCGGGATGGCGTTTTCCCGCAGCACGGCGTCATGGAATTCGCGGTCTGTCATTGCGCCGGAAGAAACGAGTTCTTTGTGGAGCGCACGGAGCTGGAGGCCTCCGAGTATGTACGCGCACTGGTACAGCGGCTCATAGGAGCCGTCCAGAGCGCGGCGCACTTCCGCGGCGGCGTTATCGGGCTCGTGGCCGACCCGCTTCACCAGTAGATCGACGCACTCCTGCGGCGTCATCTTCCCGAGGTGGAAACTGAGCGAAAAGATGATGCGCGCGCAGCGGTGCATCCTCCAGAACAGCGCGCCAATGCGCTCTTCCGGCGTTCGATCGAAGCCCAGGTCCCACATCAGCAGTTCCCAATAGAGCGCCCAACCCTCGACCAGGAAGGGCGTCGCGAATAATTCGCGGTAGGCGCGGTACCGCGAGGCCATGAACCCTTGCAGACGATGACCCGGGATGATCTCGTGAAACACGGTCGCGCGCGAAAAGTAGACGTTGTTTCCGCGCATGCTCATGAGCTTCTGCTCGTGGGTCATCGTATCGGTCGGGAAGCTGACGCTGATGACTTCGCCGCCAGTGAAGAACGGGGCCGTCAACTGGCTTTCGGGGCTCATCATTTCCATGCGCCAGGTATCGCGCGCGAGCGCCGGAATGGTGACAAGGCCGCGCTGGTCCACGAATTCGATGGCCTCGAGCGCGAGCTTGTGTATCAGCTCGGGCTGCTTGCCGGGTTGCTCGTGCTGGTTCTTGACATGATCGAGCACCTTGTGCCAGTCGTCGCCGTACCCCAGATCGCGCGAAGCGCGGAGCATCTCCTTCTCGCACCAGGCGAATTCGTTGTTGGCGATGGCGATCAACTCCTCAGGCGTGTACGGAATCATCTCCCTCGCGAGCTCGGCGGCGAGCGCGTCGCGCCCGATCGGATCGCCGATAATCGTGGTCCGGCCGCCGGCGCTGATGCCGGCCAACTTCTCACGCAAAAATGTGGCGTAGCCCTCGAGGGCCTGGTCGGCCTGCTTGCAGGGCTCCGCGGCCCACCACGTGAACTCCGGATCATACCCGTTATAGAAACCGAACCAGGCCTTCAGCATGTTTCGCAGCTCGTTCACCGCGGCTGCCGCGCGGTTCGCCACGGTCTTTTTCACCTTGGCAGGCTCCGCCTCGGACGCTTTGCGCGCATCCGCAATCTGTCTGGTCACGGCGGCCAGAATGCCCGCGGCCTTCTCTGGGGCGACCGGCTCCATCCGGCGCCGGGACTCTTCCAGGCCGGTGATCGCTGCGCTGAACGGGATGAGCGGCTGCATCTCGGCGAGCTGACGCTCGTGGAAATCGAGCTGCCGCATCTCGTGGTCCAGATGATTCCGTAACAGGATGTAATCGACGCGCGCACCCTGGCTCAAGGCATCGAAATCGAGGCTCCCGAGCGTCGCGAGCCACTTACTGTAGAACTGCCGCATGCGCGCGGTCCGCGCTACGGACATCGCCGCCAGCCCGCCGCTTTCGCCGAAGTACCGCGAGAGGGTCGTGTAATCGGCGGCGTAGCGCTCGACGAGGCCGCGCAGCTCGCTATCGTAAGAAGCGAGTTCGCGCGCCTCAAGCGCGGCAGGCGGGTTGGCCTTGTTGCTCTTCCGAGCCTGGACCGCGGCCGGCAAGCCGCCCGTCAGAAGAACCGCAAGCAAAAAGCTCGCAAATCGAAGTGTTCGTCTGGCCATGAAAACCTCTTGAAGTCTCCCGCGCAGTATACCCCATCGACAGCACCGCCTAGCCGCACGTCTAATCCAGCCGCTTGTGGAAGCGCAGCGCGCTCAGGCTCAAAATCACCACGCCATAGACCAGCAGCGCCAGCATCTGCGGCCACAGCACCGGGAAGCCACTGCCCTTGAGGAAAATGCCGCGGACGATCTCGATGAAGTACCGCACCGGATTGAGGTAGGTCAGGTACTGAACCAGAAGCGGCATGTTGCGGATCGGAAACGCAAAGCCGCTCAGCATGAAGGCAGGATTGAAGAAGAAAAACGATCCCATCACGGCCTGCTGCTGCGTCTGCGAGATCATGGACATGAACAGGCCGACGCCGAGGGTGGTCAGCAGGAACAACGTGGCGCACGCGAGCAAGAACAGCACGTTGCCCCGGAACGGAATGTGGAATACAGCGAGCGCCGCGCCGGTCACGAGCACCACGTCGAACAGGCCGGCCAGCGCAAAGGGGAGCGTTTTGCCGAGCATCAGCTCGATGGGCCGGATCGGCGTCACCATCAATTGCTCCATTGTGCCGATCTCTTTTTCGCGCACGATCGCCATGGCCGTGAGCATGATCGTCACCAGGGTAATGATGTTGACCACCACGCCCGGCACGAAATAATTCCGGCTGCGCAGATCCGGGTTGAACCACACGCGGCTGCGCACATCGAGGGAAGGTACTCCGGTATTGACCGGCCCTCCGGCAGCCATGGTGCGCGCGACGAGCTTCACGCGCTGCTGCGCGGAAAGCGTGCGGCCGGCGAAATCGGCGACGATCTGGCTGGCATAGGTCGAAATCAGCGACGCCGTGTTGGAGTTTGTCCCCTCGACCAGTATCTGGACCGCGGTCGTGTCGCCGCGTTTGACGTCGCGGCCGAAGCGCGGAAAGACGACTCCAACCGCCTGAACCTTGCTGGCATCGAGCAGCCGCTGGGCCCCGGCCTCGGTCGTTGGATTCGCCAGGATCTGGAAGTGCCCCGAGCCTTCGAACGCCGCGCGCAGGTCGCGGCTTTCGGGCGTGTCGTCGAGATCCACCCAGGCGATGCGCGCGTTATCCACATCCAGGTTCACCGCGTACCCAAAGATGATGAGCTGAAGCAGCGGCGGCAGAAAGAGCAGTATGCGCATGCGGGGCTCGCGCAGCGTCTGGCGGAATTCCTTGCGAATGATCTCCCGGATGCGCTGCCACATATCAAGCCACCTTCTGCCGCAGCTTCCGGGTCGCGACAAAGAACACGATGGCGGCGAATGCGATCAGGAACACCAGTTCCAGCCACAGCACCTCCAGACCGACGCCCTTCAGGAAAATGCCCTTGAGCACAGTGACGAAATACCGCGCTGGCACAACGTAGGTGATCGCCTGAATCACCGCCGGCATGTTCTCGATCGAGTAGACGAACCCGGAGAGTAGGAATGCCGGCAGGAATGACGTGAGCATGCCCATCTGGTAAGCGAGCAGTTGTGAGCGCGCGAACGCCGAGACTAGGATGCCCCAGCAGAGCGCGCCAAACAGGAATATGCAGCTCGAGAGGATCAGCAGCAGCGGGTTGCCTCTCATCGGGACGCGGAACACGAACACGCCTACGCCGATCGCCATCAGCATGTCAATGAACCCAAGTGCGAAAAATGCCGCCAGTTTGCCCAGCACCACCTCGGCGGGCCGCAGCGGGGTCGAAAGCAACTGCTCCATGGTGCCCATCTCCCACTCGCGCGCGATTGTGAGCGACGTGATCAGCGCGGCGATAATCATCAAGATGACCGCGATCAGGCCGGGCACGATGTAGTTGCGCGATTTCAGCTCGGTGTTGTAGAGCACGCGGAGCCGCCCCTCAACGGGCACATCGAGCTTCGCGCCGCCCTTGCGCATAAGCGCCTGGGACCGGATTTCGGAAGCGTAAGTCCGCAGCAGCGCCTCGGCATATCCCTGCGCAATCGTGGCCGTGTTCGAATCGCTCCCGTCGAGAAGCAGTTGCACCTCCGCCTGGCCGCCGGCCAGCAGGCGGCGCGCGAAATTGCGCTGGATCACCACGCTCAGCAGGCAACGGCTGGCGTCGATAGCGCGCTCGATCGAACCGTAATGATCCACCGCGCCGAGCACCTGGAAATACCGCGAGCCGTTGAAGCGCGCGATCAACTCGCGGCTTTCCGGGGTGCGGTCGCTGTCATAGACGAGCGTCGGGATGCGATCCACGTCGAGCGTGAGGGCGAAACCGAACAGGACGAGCATCATCACCGGCACGGCCAGCGCCATCGCGAGGCTGCGCGGGTCGCGCGTGATGTGCAGGAGCTCTTTCCGGGCCACCGCGCGCGTACGCCGAAGGTTCATGCGGCTTTCCGCTCCTCTTGCTCGATCATCGCTACGAACACGTCCTCCATCGAAGGCTCAATCGAATCGAGGCGGCGCACCGCAATGCCGCGCGCCTCGAGCAGGCTTCGGATGTGCCCCGCGGCGGAGGCGGCGTCATCCACCGCAACGTGCAATCCGCCGCCGAACACGGCTACGTCAAGAATGCCCGGAGCGCCTTCGAGCGCTTTCATGCTTCCCAGCGGGTCGCTCGACTCCAAATCCATCAACTGGTGCGACGTGAGCGACCGCTTCAGCTCCGCCGGCGCGCCGAGCGCGATGATCTTGCCACGGTACATCAGCGCGAGACGATGGCAGTATTCCGCCTCGTCCATATAGTGCGTCGTAACGAAAATGGTGTGCCCCGCTTCCGAAAGACGGTAGATGAGATCCCAGAAATTGCGGCGCGCAATCGGATCCACTCCCGAAGTCGGCTCGTCGAGAAACAGGATCGGCGGCTCGTGCAGGATCGCGCAGCCGAGCGCCAGCCGCTGCTTCCACCCGCCCGCGAGTAGGCGCGTCATCGTGCGGCGCTTGTCTTCGAGACCCGCCATTTTGAGCACGTATTCCTTGCGCGCAGCGCGCCGCTCGGGCGGGACGCCGTAGATGCCGCTGAAGAAGTCGATGTTCTCCTCGACCTGGAGGTCGTCGTAAAGCGAGAACTTCTGCGACATATAGCCGATGTTCCGCTTGATGGCTTCCGCTTCCGTCGCGACATCGAATCCACCCACCGTCGCGCTGCCGCCGGAGGGATTCAATAGGCCGCAGAGGATGCGGATGGTCGTGGATTTTCCCGCGCCGTTTGGGCCGAGAAACCCGAAAATCTCGCCGCGGGCGACATCGAGCGAAACGTGATCGACCGCAACGAAGTCGCCAAATCGCTTGACCAGGTTCTCGACATGCACCGCCGTGCCGTTCCTCATGCGGCCACTCCCCGCAACGCCTCTTCCTTCCGGATCAGCGCGATGAAAACGTCTTCGAGCGATGGATCGATTCCGCGAAACCCGGCTGGCGCAACGCCGCTGGCCCGGAGCGCGGCTTCCAGACGCTCGGGCGAGGTGCGGCCGGGCGCGAGGAACAGGTGCAGCGCTTCACCCGCCGGTTCCACGCTCACGACGCCATCCGAGGCCGAAAGAAGCTCGAGCGCGGCGCGCCGGTCGCGGACGCGCACCTCGTAGCAGCGCTCCTCAAGCGATGTTTTCAGCGCCGCGGGCGCGTCGCACCGGATCAGGCGGCCGCGGTCGATCAGGCCGACGCGGTTCGAGCGCTCGGCCTCATCGAGATAGGCCGTGGTGATGAACACGGTCATGCCATCCTTGACGAGCTGGTAGAGGATAGCCCAGAAGTCGCGGCGTGAAACGGGATCAACTCCGTTGGTCGGCTCATCGAGAAAGAGCACCTCGGGACGATGCAGCAGCGTGCACATCAGCGCCAGCTTCTGCTTCATGCCGCCCGAGAGCTTGCCCGCTTGCCGGCCGCGGAACGGTTCCATACGCGTCATCCGGAGAAGCGGCGCCATGAGCGCGTCACGCTCCCGGGCCGGGATGCCGAACAGGTCGGCGTAGAAGAGCATGTTCTCTTGGACCGTGAGATCGGCGTAGAGACCGAAGCGCTGCGCCATGTAGCCGATGCGATCCTTGACGGCGTCGGGCTCGCGGGCGGCGTTGTACCCCGCCACCCAGACTTCGCCTTGCGTCGGATCGAGCAGGCCGCACAAGAGCCGCAGCGTGGTCGTTTTCCCAGCGCCGTCCGGTCCGACCAGGCCGAAAATCTCGCCGCGCGAGACTTCGACATTGAGGCGGTCGAGCGCCGTAACCTGCCCGAACCGGCGCGTGAGGCCGCTGGTGCGAATGATGGGCTCCCGGTCGATCATTGGTCCAGCAGGATCTCGGCGTCCGCAGGCATGTTCGACTTCAACTCGTGGTTCGGATTCGCCACGTCCACCTTGATGCGGTAAACGAGCTTGGTCCGCTCATCCGGCGTTTGGATTTGCTTGGGAGTAAACTCCGCCTCCGAAGCGATGAAGGACACGTGGCCCCAATAGACCTTGCCGGGGAACGAATCGGTTGTCAGTTTGACTTTGTTGCCCAGCTTGACCCGGCCCAGGTCCTGCTCGTTCACATAGGCGCGCAGCCAGGGATGATCGACATCGCCGACGCTCACAACGGTGGTGCCGGCCGCCAAGACCTCGCCCGGCTCGGCCGACTTCACCAGCACGACGCCATCAATCGGCGAGAAGGCTTCGGTATCGTCGAGTTGCGTGCGGACCAGTTTGACGTCGGCGCGGCGCTGGCCGATGTCGGCGATGCGCGTAGCCATCTCCTCGCGCCTGCGCTTCAGTTCGAACCGCTGGGCTTCGGCGAGTCGCAAGGCCGCCTTCGCCGCGGCAAGCTGCCCCCGCGCGGCATCGATGGTTTCCCGGCGCGGGCCCTCGAGCACCAGACCCAACTGCTCCCGGGCGGTCTTCGAGCTCCGCGCCGGCGGTCTCATACCGGGTGCGGTACTGGTCGTAGTCGGCCGCGGAGACATCTTCGTTCTTGAATAAGGTCTGCGCGCGGTCCCAATCGTTGCGCGCACGGCCGTACTCGGTCTTGGCGCGGTCCACCGCCGCGCGCGCTTCCTCTTTTTCCTGCGTCCTCGAACCGGCAAGCAGTTCCGCCAACCGCGCATCAGCCTGCACGACCTCAGCCCGGCGCTGCTGGATTTGGCCTTCCAGCGTTTCGGCCTCCAACTCGATTGAGGTGGCCTGCTGCGTACGCAGCGATTCGGCGGAGGCCAGGGCCGCGTGGGCGTGATCGCGCTGGGCGATGAGCTGCGATTTGTCCAGCCGCGCCATCAGCATGCCCTTCTTCACCGGATCGCCTTCATCCACGAGCCGCTCGATCAGCTTTCCTGGAATCTTGAATGCAATATTGACTTCCGTCAGCTCGATGTTGCCCGAGACGCGGATCGTGCGCCCGTTGCCGCGCCGGAACCAGCCGAACGACACCAGTACGACAATCGCGGCCGCAATGACGATGACAACCGGAATAAGCTTCTTTTTCATGACTGGGCTCCTCTACTGGATGAACTGGCGAATGGCGCCCATGGCCTCGGCCAGATTCACACGGGCCACGTTGTACGCAACGAGCGCGGAGATGCGGTTGTCGCGCGCGCGTTCGAGGCGCGTTTGCGCGTCGACCGGCTCAAGGCTGGTGGCAACTCCGGCCGCATAACGCCGTTGCGCCTGCGCGACCTCGCGCTCGGCCTGTACCAAACCCTCCTCGGCAACCGTCACCTGCTCCGCGGACGAATGCAGCGAATCGAGCGCCAGGCGGATCTCGAGTTCGACCTGCTGGCACAGGTCCGCCGTGCGGATCTCCTCCTGCCGCAGTTGCGAAGTACTCTCCGTGCGGCGTGCATCGCGGCGGCCACCATCGAACAGTGGCAGGCGCAGGGTAACACCGTACGTCCGCGTCGCCAAGGAGTTGCTCACCGCGGTTCCAGTCGCGCCATAATCCGCGAAACCCGCAAGCGAGGGCAGCCGCTCGAATTTCGTGGCGCTGTAGCTCAGCCGCGCGTTCTGCTCGCGCCTTTGCTGGGCCTTGTAATCGGACCGCGATTCGAGCGCGCGTTTAATCGCGTCCCCGGCCGTGACTTCCTCAGCCGGCTCGTACGCAAGCTTTCCGGTGAGCTCGATGCCACTCTCCAGCTTCAGCCCGATCGCACGGAGCAGTTGTAGATTCGCCTGGCGGCGCTCGTTCTCGGCGATGAGCAGCCGTTGTTTCTCATCCGCAAGCTGCACTTGGGCGCGCGTAACGTCGATGGCAATACCCGTACCGGCGTTCTTTCGGTCTTCAGACAGCTTCGCGTTCGCCTGCGCAAGCTCGACGTTCGCCTCAGCCGCCTCAACGTGTGCCTGCGCTGCGAGCGCGTTCAGGTAAAGCGTCGCCACCTGCGCCGAGATCTGGTCGTGCGCGCTGTCGCTATCGGCTTCGGCGGCGCGCACGCCCACCCGCGCGGCCTGGAAACGGCGTATCGAGCTGAAATCGAAAACGGTCTGGCTGGCGGTGACGCGCGCATCGAAAACGCCGAACGGCCCAACCAGCGTGGGAAAGACGAAGCCGGGGATCGGGATGTTCAGATTGAGGCCAAACGTCGCCAGGTTGCGTGTCTGGTCCTCTTCTGTAACGTAAGAATCGAAATTGGGCAGCAGCGCTGCGCGCGCCTCCGCCGAACGCGCCTCGGCCTGGCGGGTGAATTCCTGCGCTAGTTGAATGCGCGTGTTGCCTTCCGGGGCGAGCGCGATCTCCACCGCTTGCTTCAGGCTCAGCCGCAAGGGATGGCTTCCCTGCAGCAAACCCGGCGTCTGCGCGCCGGCGAGCATTGGCAAGAGCGCGAGCACAAACGCCCTTATTTTTTGCTGCATGCGGGTTCTCCTTTGGGCGCCGCCACGGGCGCGCGAAAGCCGGCTACGGCGAAGGCAATCAGGCGTTCCAGCATGCCGTCCATGTCGTTGGGGTCGCACAGGCCATCGGAGATGACCTGAATATGATCGAGACGAGCCATCGTGTGCGCCATCGCGCCGATCAGAAACTGGAAGCGCCAAAACAGCTCGACATCGGGAAGGCCAGGTAACGCGCGCCGGAACGCCACCACGAATCGCGCCTTCACCTCGCCGAACTGCTCGTGAACCATGCGGGCGAACAGGTCGCCAGGCTCGGCGTAAACCCGTCCGATGAGGCGGGCGAAGTTGCGGCCCTCCTCTCGAAGATCGGCGACCATTCGGACCGGGGGCTCGAGCAGGGCCCGTAGCACTCCCTCCAGCGGCAGCGGCCCGCCGCCGGTCTCTGCCTCGATGGCATCGAGCATCTCGAGGCGCCGTTGGTTGAGCGGCCTGAAGCGGCGGGAAAAGACGGCTTGGATGAGCGCGTCTTTCGATTGGAAGTAGTAATTCACGGCCGCCAGGTTGGCGCCGGCATCGGTCGTGATGGCACGCAACGATGTCTCGGCGAATCCGTGTACAGCAAAAAGATGCTCCGCGGCATCGAGAATACGATCTCTGGTGGTCACAGACATCGTTTTATCAACGACTTGCATACATAGTATCGCTGCAGCATACGTTCGCTTTAAGCATTCGTATGATTCAATTATACGTATGAATCAGACTCTGTCAAGAGGAGATTACCGTAATGCGTCAGAGTGAAGAGTTCGGCCAAGAGGGCGGAACGCGGGCGAGGGTGCCCACCCAAGCCGGCCGCTTGTCATGGCGGCGCGGGCTTAGTCACGGATCGGCGGTTCTTTCCATCCGTCGGCGCTGTGGGCGTTGCCGAGCGGAGTTTTGCCGATATAGTTCACAATCTTGCATCCCCGGATTGTCCCACGCCGCCTCCGACCAGTCCTGGTGACCCACTATAAACCCGGAATTCCCCGATTCCGGAACGTTGCGCTCGGCCCGCTGACAAAATACAATAACAGGCGCATCCGAAGCAGTTCTGGAGGTCTCACATATCGCGACATCGCAAGTCCGCCCGAAAGTCCAAAACTGCAGGCGCGCTGAAACGGGGGCCTGCAATGCCGAAGGACATGCAACCTCCTGGCGCGCAAAAGCCGCCTGGACAGCAATCAACAAAATCATGCAACGACGAGCAACCGGAAATGCAGGCAACCGCCCAACGCAGCCTTGTCGAGCAACCCGAAACGCTGGCAACCTCTGAACGGCGCCAGCTCATCAGATATTCATTTATCTATCTCATTGTTGTTGTCTGCTATTTATTCTACAAAACCAGAAGTCCGGACTGGGACGAACTTTATTACATGGATTTCATCTACGCCATCAAAAAACTAATCCTGCAGCACAAGTTCGCGTCAATCCTGGGGCTCTATCATACGGCGAAGTTTTCCGGCATCACCTCGTTACCGGGATACTATGTACTTGTTGCAATCTTGGCCCTGCTGTTTCCATCCGACCAGTCCATGAGGCTGGTCAATGTTACCTTCCTTTTTGTTCTGGTAGTTGTTTTCTCCAAAATACAGGAGAGCCTTTTCGGCAAAGATGACTTTCTCAAACAGTTGTCGTTCGTATTCTTCCCGGTCACTTTTACGCTGTCGCTCCTCATATATACAGACTACGCGGCATTGTTTTTTGTCATGATTTCCTTCTATTTCGAGCTTCAAAGGAGGTATCCACTCGCCGCGCTGTCACTAGTGCTGGGCTTCCTGGTGAGGCAGAGCATCGCGCCGTGGATCGTTCTCATTCCGCTGATCTGCCATTCCGTTCAAGAGCCCTCCTCTTCGACCAGAGGGATGCTGAGTATCCTCAGTGCCTCGGAACTGAAGAAAAGGTGGCTTCACCTGCTCAGCCTGCTGGCTTTCTTGGCGTTTGTGATGATCAACGGCGGCGTTGCCATGGGAGACAAGGCGGCGCAAGCAACGGGGAAATTCTCCATCGGAAATATTTTTGTCTTTTACTTGTTCTCATGCATCTTCTTTCTGCCCGGCGCGATCGCGAATATCAGAAAACACGTTCGGGGCCTGCTGAACAGCGCGACAGCGATTCTTGCATTACTAGCCGTTTTCATTTTGTTCCTGTTCTTGTACAAGCCGCCCGTTCACTCGTACAACATTTGGCTCCAGCACAGGGGCACATTTTTTATCAGAAACAATATCGTCCATTGGACCATGAACAATACCTCGCTTAAGGTCGCCGCCTTCCTCTGCGCGGTAATTGGTTTCCTGGAGCTCAACAGGACCTTGCGAAAGGACGTTGCCTCGATCCTGACAGTCGCGGCCGCCATCTCGCTGGCGCCCTTTAATGTAATCGATATCCGATACGGGGTGATTCCATTCGCGTTTTACGTCATTCTGCGAAACGAGCAGGATGCCAAGCTGTGGAAGATTCAGACCATCTGGCTGCTCCTGATCAGCATGACCTGGCTATGGGGCGTGAGAATGGAGCTGTTTACGCCATTCTGAGCGGCAGGGAGTTCTCTTCCAGACCTGATCCCACTAGAACTTTTTCAGTTCGTTGACCAGCGCCTTCAGGCCGCGCGTGCGGTAGAGATCCGCCAGGCGCTGCTCCTCGGGCGAAGGCGCCAGGGCCGCGCGCATTCGCGGGGCGGCGAGTGAGGCGCGGTTCGGAATCCAGATCGTGCCATCGGTGAATTCCACCTGGCTTACGAAGCCGGTCATGCTGTCGATCGAGACCGGCTGGCCGGTTTGCTGCGTAAACCGCAACCACGCGTTCTCGAAGACCTCGCTCTTGGCGCCTGGCGCGAGCTTCACGCCCGCTTCCGTCACCGGCACCGAACCGGCCAGAAACTCGCGGCCCTCGTGATCCTTAATGATCCACCCAATCTCGAAGTAGCGGATCGCACGCCCGGAGCGATTCATGACTTGCACGTGCGGGCTGCTCGTTTCGTTGCCGACTACTTGTGCCAAGCCTCCGATCGGATCGAGCGGCGCACCGGGAATCTGGAGGAATGCGAGCTGGCATTGCCGCCCAGCCAGGGTCATGGCTACCGCACGTCCACGGCGAACGACCTGCACGTCAAGCTGCGGATGGTTGGCCAGCCGCGCCAGCGTATCGAGAATCTCGGACCTCAGCCCCTCGCGGCCTTTCGCCTCCAGCACGGATTTGAAATAGCGGCGGTCGCGGCGGGCTTCCAGTTCCCAAACCGTCATCGAGCGCTGGGAGTCCAGCCGGTCGGGGCCATAGAACGAGAGATCGTCGAACAAGACGCCATCGAGCGAGACCTCAGCCAGAGGCCCGCCTCCGGTCATGAGCGGGCGCAACAGCCGCAGATCGATGCGCAGCGGAAAGGTTTCACCAGGCCGCACATCCAGGCTTGGCACGGCCACGGAAGCCTTTCCCCCGGGCGCGAGCTCCTGCGCCTGTACCAGCAGCGTAACGCCGCGGATGCGCCGGTGGCTCGAATTCCGCAGCGTCAGCGCCGTGTGCAGGTCGAGCACTAGGGCGCCGCCGCGCGCATCCGTCCGCGATTCGCCCAGGTCGGCGGAGAGCAGCGTGATCGGCGAGTCCTTCGGGAAGTTGATCTTCAGCGACGATGCCGGTTTCGAAGGAGCAGACGCGCCTTCTTGCGCCCACGCGGCCAAAAGGCCGCCAACCAGAAATACGGCCCACCTATTGCAGGTAGACATGGCTGATCATCACCTGGCCGGTGTCGGAATCCACGTAGCGCGCACGCACGGCATCCTGGCCGCTCACCGAGGAAACCACGGTTCCCGCGCGCAGGTGCAGCAACGCGAAGCCGTGGCCATCCTTTTCGACGCCGATGCTCGTGGAGCTTGCCTGGAGCACCGCCCCGCCCGGCGGGGCGGCCACGCTCGATGCGGTCTGGATTGGGACGAGCGGCGGATGCACACTCTGGAGCACCCAACAGACAATGACGAGCAGGAGCACCGGAAGCGCCAGGGCAGGCATCCGCCAGCGCACATGCACGCGCTCATGCGCGGGGGCGTCCACGATCCGCCCGGCGGCGAGCCCGAGGCGGATATTGGCTTTCATCTCCGCCGCCAGCGCGCCCCAATCGCTGCCAACCGGCGTTTCGTCCTCTCGCGTCCGCAGAAACTCGCGCGCGCTACGGAACTCTTCCACCTGCTGGCTGCAGCGGCCGCAGCGGCGCACGTGTCCGGCAATGCGGAAACGCGCCCACGGCCCGAGCTCTTTTCCGGCGTGAAGCGCAAGCATGGATTCGGCGGGATGCGTCACGACTTCCTCCTACTCAGGTAGCGGCGAAACTTGACCCTGGCGTTTGCGATGTGAGAGCGCACGGTTGCCTTGGAGCAGTTCAAATGACGAGCGACTTCTTCAGCGGGCAGGTCCTCAACGTCGCGTAGTATCAGCGCAGCGCGCTCGCGTGCAGTCAGTACCAGCAAGCCCTCTTCCAGCACCGCTTCCCGCTCGGCCCGCAGGAGAAGCTGCTCGGGGCTGTCGGCGGCCGGCGTCCGGATTGGCTCGGCTAGTCCGTCGAGCTCGCAGAACGTAACCCGGCCGTGCCGCCGCAAGAAATCGATCGCGGCATTCGTGGCAATACGGGACAGCCACTGCTCGGCCTTTCCCGGATCCTTGAGCTGATCCTGGCGCTGCAGCGCCTTGATGAAGACTTCCTGAGTGAGATCCTGGGCATCCGCGACGTTGCCCAGCATGCGGTAAATCAGCAGGAAAATCCGGCGCAGATTCCCGGCAATAAACCGGTTCTGCCGTTCTAGAGAATCCTCTAGGACAGGCTCGACGGCTTCGTTCATAAGCGGCAATGCGGCCGTGACCATGCGCCTATAACTGCTTGACGAGCAAGTGCGATAGAACGTGGAAGTTTACTGGGCGCTATTCTGATTGTATATGAGGCCAGTAGGGGTGGTCGGGATCGGCAAGACCCATTCGGAGCGTTTCCGGACCGGAACCTGCGCGCGCTGGCGGCGGAAGCCGGGCGTAAGTGCTTGGAATACGCGCACATAAGTCCCTCTCAGGTGGAAGCGTTCTATCGGGCAACTTCGCCGGTCCCTCCTTCGCGGGCTAAAACCACCCGGCGCCTTACGTGGCGGCGGCCATGGATGTGACGGGGGTGCCCGCGGAAAGCTCCCAGTGACGGTTACGCCAGCTCATATGGGCATCTGATGGAGGCAGTGGAGAGAATACGCAACTCGTTGGCGACGGCGTAGCTTGCAGCCGGCGCCCTCACGAGCACCGGCCACAATCCACGAGTTTTCTTCGCACCTGATGGTCAGACCGGCTGGTGCTGATGCCGGTACCGATCCATGATTTCTTGCATCTGGTCCTTCAGCCGGAGCTTCACTTTCTTAAGGCGGGTTTCTTCAACCTGCTCTTCCGGTGTCAGATAAGGCCGAGAGGAAAGAGCTTCCAGTTTCTTTTTGTATTCGCAGTGCTGGGCGGCCAGACGGCGAAACTCCTCGTCGGTTTCCATCAGGTGCGACTTCAGCTCTTCCGGAGTTAGTTGCATAGGCGAATTCCTCCAGTGTGACGCTTCCCACGCCGAGTCAGTGATTTGGGTTTGTAACGCTCGGTAGGTGAATTCGAAAGAATTCATTGAACCAGAATCTCGGGCGGGGGACCTACGAGCCCGCCCAACAATTGTGACATTAGCACGATCGCCGCCGCATGACAACCGCGGTCTCGCCGTTGTCCTGATAATAGCCGGTGCGGCGGGCGACCTCCTCGAATCCGAGCTTGGCGTAGAGACGGCGGGCCGGCCGGTTCGATTCGCGGACTTCGAGAAACCAGGTTACGCACGAGCGGCTGAGCAGGTCAGCCATGAGCCGGCTCGCGATGCCGCACCTCCGCAGCTCCCGATCGACCACCAGGCTCAGGATTTCCGACTCCCGCTCTCCGAGAGTCCGCGTGACGATGAAACCGGCCACTCGGCCGTCGACTCCGCTACGCGACAGGCATATGCCAGATAGCTGTGCGCATCCCAGAGCACCGCTTCGGGAGCGGCCTTCTGGATGCGATCGAGGTCCGCGATGTCTTGCTCGCCCGCCGGACGGATGAGGAGCGGCGCGGTCCGCAGCGGCAAGTGGAAGAGCCCGCGTTCCGAGCGATCTTTGCCCAGCAGGCGGAATACGGCGGCTTTAACGGACCCTTTCAAGCATTGCGCCGCGGGCCGCATCACTTGCTGGCCGGCTGCCCGGCGGGTTGTCCCGGGCTGAGGTAGTCGATGGTAGCCACTTCGCCGGCGGCGCCCAGCTTGGCGTCGCTGTTTGGGAAATACTCGATGGCGACTTCACGCGGTGAGCGCGCGACGCCGCAGCCAAGAGAGAGCTTGCCGCCGCTGACGACAACCACCTTGCCCGGATCGTGGATCGTGAGGCGCGTGAGCTTGCGGCCGGGCGACTCGATAACGAGCCGGGTCACGCCGCCGAGGCAATCCACCTGGACCAGCCGCCCCTGGAGTTTTCCCGAGGGCGCCGGCCCATCCCACCAGGCCTCGAGCTTGCGGCCCGGCGGCGGTGCGGGCTGCCCGCGGTTGGCTCGCTCCTCGGCCGCGTGGATTTCAGCCAGCGCCGCATCTTTGATGCGCTGCAAATTGCGCTGCCGCTCTTCCTCGGCGCGCTTCCGCTCCGCCGCCTCGAATTCCAAGCGCCGGTCTGTGAAGTCCTGGTCCGCCGCACGGATCTCGTCGCGTTCCGCGTCGCTCGCCGCGGCCTTTTCGGCAGCGGTCCAGGCCTTCGCCGCTTCCGGGTGCTTGTTCTGCGCCATATCGGCTTCGGCCAGGGCGCGCCAGCGGCTGGCGTTGCGCGGATCGAGCCTCGCCGCCGCCTCGAGCTCTTGCAGTTTCTTGGCCGGGTTCAGAACGAGCGCCGCGAACAAGGCATGCGGCTCCGCCCAGTTCGGGTTCAGTGCTATGGCCTTTTCGAGCGCCGCGATCGCTTTGATTTTCTCGGGCTCAAGCCGGGCGTATTCGAACGAGACGCGCGCGCTTTGGCTGCCGCCATCGAACGAGCTGGTGAATTCCCGGCGGGCATCCGCTGTGCGGCCTTCGCGCAATGCCACGAATCCGAGCCCTTCCTGCGCTTCGGCCGGCGCTGTCTTCAGGAGCGCCTCGTAAGCGGCGCGTCCATCGCCCTGCACAAACTCCAGATCCGCCAGAGCGATCTGCGGCAGCGGCGGCTCCGCCGGCCTCACGAAGAGGTCCCGGCGCGGGTCGATCGGCCGTCCCGAGACGATCGCTGTCGGGAAGGCGCCCGCCGCGAAGTACGCCGCGGCGAGCCTGTCGATCTCCGCCGGCGTCTTGCCGAACGCGTTGCGGAACGCCGCCTCGGGATCGGCGCCGTGCTGGAGGTTGTACAGAAGCACGCGGAGCTTACCCGAGTAGTTCGGGTCGATTTCGAGCAGGTGAATGCGCGCCCAATCGAGCGTCCGCCCGGCAGCCGGCAGCGGGCGTCCCAGCGTGACTTCTGGACCGCTTGCTTCCGCCGTCGAATAGAAATCGGCCAAGCCGGCTTCGATGCCCGCGGGCATACGGCCCGCGTTCGCTTGGATCAGCATCTCCAGGCATTGGCGAAGCCAGTCGCGCGGAAGCGGCGCATTCGCGGCTACTGAGCCGGTGTACGTGTTGCGGCTCAATGCGAGCGGCGTCGCTCGCCCGCTCTTGAGCGCCAGAATCCGGACCGGCCAGGTGGTCTTCAGGCCAGGATTGCCCAGAGCCGTCCCGAGCAGGTAGCGGAGCTGCTCGAGCTCGTTCAGGATCTCGCGTCCGCTGCGATCACCCGCGTTGCTCAGCACCTGAAACGGCCCCGAGCGCAGCTCGATCCAGCGATCCTCCGCCCGCGCGAACACCGAAATCAATAGCAGCGCCCCGAGCGCCAGGAACCTCGGCATTTCTAAAACATGATAGCGCCTGGCAGTTCGGCGGGCGCGCGTAGGACTTGCAAACGCCCACGCCCGCATGAAGCACCCACTTCGGAAACTGACCCGCCCCCCAGCCGCCACACAAAATCGCTCAGCCTGAACCGCCCCCTTTCTTCACGGATGGAATGAAAATCGGGCGCATCAAGTTAGCGCATTCAAGCCCGACGCATCAAGCCGTTCGGGCGTTTCAGTTGCCCTCCGCTGTGTGTCCGGCAACCTGCGCAGCATACCAGACGACTTTCAGAGCATGCCTGACGGCTTCTCCTATGTTGCCGCTAGCCGCCGCTGCTGCTGCTTGCGAGGCATGTTCGCTCACTTTGTCGGCAGCCTCTTTTGAATCGTTGGTAATTTTCGTTCCATAATCGGGTTCGTCGGCCATAAAATTCACCTCTCGGAAAACGTCTCCCGTGTTGGCAGATCCGCGTTACGGTGGGTTAAGTTTACGCGCCGCGGCCGCTCGCCACGGACCACCTTGTTGATCCGTGCCCGGATGAGACAGCACTGGCCCTTCCGGGGCCCGCTGGAGTTGCTCGGGATGGAAGGGAGCGCATTCGCTCTCCCGTTGCTCGCGGACGGACACAGCAGCCCTCAATTTGCATAATCAGCCTGCGGGCGTACAAAATGTTAATTGCCACGGAATTGTTCGGGGTCGCATCGCCGGACTGCCTTTCACTTCATCGATGGACCCGAAAGCTCATAGTTTCCAATGTCCTTCAAAGACCGCTTGGCTAGCTGGGCCAGCGCAGAGCGCCTCAGACAGCACGAAGACAAAGTCCTTCTGGTCTTGACGCTTGTGATCGGGGCCATCGTGGGCCTGGTCATCGCATCCTTCATCCTCGTCACGGAGAATCTCGGCGCACGCATGTATCCCGCCGGCGGCGCGGCATGGCGGCGCCTCACCATACCGGTTCTGGGTGCGTTGCTAACCGGTGTGCTGCTGTACAAGTACGCTCCGAATGCGCGTGGCAGCGGCATCCCACAGACCAAGGCCGCTCTGTTTCTTCATAACGGATTTATCCGGTGGCGCACGGTGCTAGGAAAGTTCGGTCTCTCTTCCGTCTCTCTCGCCAGCGGTATTTCACTTGGCCGCGAAGGTCCGTCGGTGCAGGTTGGCGCCGGCATCGCGTCGGTTTTGGGGCGCAGGCTGGGTCTGGGGCCGAGTAAGGTCAGAGCGCTGGTCCCTGTTGGAGCTTCGGCGGCGCTCGCGGCCGCCTTCAACACACCGGTTGCGGCCGTGCTTTTCACGCTCGAAGAAGTTATGGGAGATATGCACGCCCCGGTGCTGGGCTCCATCGTGTTGAGTTCGGCTACTTCATGGATCGTTTTGCATCTGGTGCTGGGCGATGAGCCGCTGTTCCATGTGCCGCCATACCAGCTCGTGCATCCCCTGGAATTTCTGGTGTATGCAGCCTTGGGTGTCGTCGGCGGTCTGGTGTCGGTGTGCTTCGTCAAACTGCTGCTATGGCAGCGCAAGTACTTTCTTCGAATGCCGCCATTGGGACAAGCGTTGCAGCCGGTTGCCGGCGGGCTGTTAGTCGGAGTGTTGGGCTGGTTCGTGCCGGAGGTGATGGGTGTCGGGTACAGCCATGTGAGCCGGGCGCTGAATAGTCAGCTGCCGCTGCGCCTGATGATACTCCTCGTGGTGTTGAAGTTGGTCGCCACGGCCACCTGCTACGCGTCGGGAAACGCAGGGGGCATTTTTGGCCCAGCCCTGTTCCTCGGCGCCATGATGGGCGGAGCGGTGGGCGGCACTGCCCATGCACTTCTGCCGGATTACACAGGCAGCGCCGGCGCCTATGCTTTGGTCGGTATGGGTGCGGCCTTCGCCGGCATCGTACGCGTCCCTTTGACCTCCGTGATCATGATATTTGAAGTCACGCGAGATTACTCTATCATCGTCCCGTTGATGATCGCGAACCTCATCAGCTTCTTTATTTCGCAGCGGTGGCAGCGTGAGCCGATTTATGAGGCGCTCCAGCACCAGGACGGAATTCACCTGCCGGCGGGAGGCCGCGACCGGGAAGTCCCGTTGCTGGTAAAGGACGCTGCCCGGACGCCACAGGAAGTGCTTCTCATGAGTACTGTGCTGGCACAGGCCCTGCAGAACTGGAACCGGGAGTTGAACGCCTGGCCTGTGGCCGATGAGGACGGGCTCATCGGCATGTTGCGGATCAGCGAGCTGGAGAAGACAGTTCGAGAGGGCCATGGCGACTGGACGGTGGCTGACTTGTTGCCGATGAGCCAGCCGGTCGAGTCCCTCACCGCCGGGAATTTCCCTCACGTTCACCAGGACCACCCGCTTGACACGGCTCTTCGGCGGATGTCGGAGGGGAAGATGAATATCTTGCCCGTGGTGAGCCGCGACAACGTGCGCCAACTCAAAGGCATCATCACGAGGCGCGACATCCTCGAGGCCTACGAATCGGCGGGGAACCGGAGAAGACCTGCGGAAGCTGAGTCCGAACGCACCGTGGCCCCCGGCGCTCTCCTTGCGGGCGTGGCTGCCAGTGACTCTCGGCATCCTGATATTGATCGGCTTTCTGACCTACTCTTACCGCGCCGAGCGGCAAGCGAGGGCTCTGCGGGACTATCAGACGGGGAACACGCTCCTCGAGCAGGATCGAATCGCGGAAGCTATCCAACAATATCGAGGCGCGCTCTCGATTTCACGGAACAACGGCGATTACCGGCTTGCACTTGGCTTGGCGCTTGTGAAAGCGCGCCGCTTCAACGAAGCCGGGATCTACTTGCAACAACTCCTCAAGGCCGACCCTGGCAACGGGCGGGCCAATCTCGGGATGGCTCAAATTGCGGCCGCACAAGGGAGGGTTCGGGACGCAGTTACGTATTATCATCGGGCGATTTACGGCGCATGGCCGGGTAGCGCCCGCGATGAACGCGTTCAGGCTCGCTTCGAGCTCGTGGATTTCCTGGTAAAGAGCGGCCAGCGAAAACAGGCTCTGTCGGAACTGCTGGCGCTGGCGGAGCAGGGTCCGAACAGTCCCGACGTGCAGAAACATGTAGGCCGCCTGCTGTTGGAGCTCGGCTCAGCGCGGCACGCCGCTGACATGTTTCACGAGGTCCTCCACGAGAATGACCGCGATGCGGAAGCGTCCGCCGGTCTGGGTGAGGCGGAATTTGCCCTGGGGAACTACCGGCTGGCTCAACGCGCATTTGAAGACTCGCTCCAATGGAACCCAAACGAGGAGAGCGTAAAACAGCGTCTGCAGGTCTCGAATGAGATCCTCTCGCTTGATCCCACGTTGCGGGGGCTGAGTTCGAAAGAGCGGTACCGCAGGAGCATGCGTGTGCTGAATCAGGCCCACGACACGCTACAGCGCTGCGTTGACACGCATGAGAACACAGCCACACCGGAAGTGCACCAGTTGCTGGCCAGGGCGCAGAAGGCGATCCGGCGCCGGCCAAGCTCGGACCTCAGCGACGCCACGCAGGATAATGTGTCGCTGGCGGAACAATTGTGGACCACGCGCGCCCGCATCTGCGGCCCTGCCAGCGCCGCTGACGAAGCGCTGGATCGCGTGCTCACTCCGGCCGCGAAGTAGCCCGGCGGGCTGTCGATTTTAAGCTGCCTGGACGTTTCAGCTACCTCCGCGGCCGCTCGCCACGGACCGGCTTGATAGAATAGTCGCTCTCCGCCGGTGCGCATGAGGCGCAGGGCGCGGCGGGCCGTTTCTATATGCGATTCGTTACTTTCGAACGAACCGGCGGCGTTCGTGAGCCGGGCATCGTTGTTGAAGACTCGGTGATCGGCCTCGGGGAGGCCGGATTCCCCGATTTGCTGGCCGTCATTGCCGGGGGTGCTGAAGCACGCGCCCGGATTGAAAACTGGATGCCGCGCGCGCCACGGACGCCACGCTCTTCCATCACCCTTCGCGCACCGATCCCACGCCCGCCAAAGCTCATCTGCGTGGGCCTGAACTACCTGGATCACGCCGCCGAAACGAAGGTGGAGGTCCCGAAGGTGCCCACCATCTTCGCAAAGTTCCCCACCGCGGTGATCGGCCCGGGGGAGGCCATCGTACTCCCCAAATCGTCCGCTAAGCCGGATTACGAGGCGGAGCTGGCGTTCGTCATCGGCCACGGCGGGCGGCATATCCAGGCCGAGCGCTGGCGTGAGCACGTCTTTGGCTATACGAATTTCAATGATGTGAGCGCACGCGACTACCAGATGGCTACAAGCCAGTGGACCATGGGCAAGAGCTTCGACACGTTCGCGCCGATGGGCCCGTGGATCGTGAGTGCGGACGAAATCGCCGATCCCCACACGCTCGACATCGGGTTGGCCGTCAACGGCGAAGTGCTGCAATCATCCAACACCCGGCACATGGTGTTCCGTATCCCCGAGCTGATTGCTTTCCTATCGAGTGTCTTCACGCTGGAGCCAGGCGACGTTGTTGCGACCGGCACCCCGAGCGGCGTCGGATTTGCCCGCACGCCACCGCGCTACTTGAAAGGGGGCGATGAGGTCATCGTCGAAATTAACGGTATAGGCGAGTTGCGCAACCCAGTACGTGCCGAAGCCTAAGCGCCTCAAGACACGCCGTAAGCGCGCCAAAACCTCATATCAGTAATAAGAGTCCTGATGGTACTAAGGCCGCCAATGCTAACGAATTGGTACTCCCAAATGGATACACTCTAGCCCCGCTGCATTATACTGGTCGAATCGTAGGGCTTGCCACGGTTTCAGTGCGCGCCCGCGCCGGCAGGACATCGGTATGAGACTTGGCGCAACGGGCATTTTTAACTCGGCTCCCGAGCCGGCTCGACCGGCTGCTCAAGCATCAGAACTCCGCATCAGATCCCTTGAAATTTCCTGGCAATTCTACAGTGAACTCGCTGAAGCTCTGTTCCACTTGGGGCGGCGCCAGGACTCGCTGAAGTACGCGGCACGCGCCGTCGAGGAAGCCAAAGAATTCGGGCCGCACGACCCGCGGCTCGCGAAAAGTCTGAATGCACTTGGGTTGCTGCAATGCTACGCCGGCAACTACCCCGAGGCTGAGCACCACCTCAAGCGGGCTGTGGGCATCAATCTGAAGGCCCTCGGGCCGGACCACCCGGACATCGCGACCTGCCTGTTCAACCTCGCTGGGGCTTACAAGTTGCAATCGAAGTGGGGTGAGGCGGAAGTCGAATACGAGCGCGCGCTCGCGATCACAGAGCGGATACTTGGTCCGCAGCACCCGGATGTGGCGCTCGCCCTCGACATGCTCGGGGAAGTTCACATGGCGCTCGGCCGCCGCCTGCCCGCGCTGTTCGCGCTGCGGCGTGCGCTGGCCATCAAGGAGAGTGCGCTGGGGCGTGAGGACTGGAGCACAGCGGTCACGCTGGGCAAACTCGGCGAGATCTACCTGTCCGAGGGGAGGTACAACGAGGCCGAACCGTTCCTCTGGCGTGCGCTCACGATCAAGGAGAATGTCGTCGGCAAGGACGACCCGAGCCTGGCCAACGACCTGAAACGACTGGCGCACGTCTACGCCGCGCAACAGAAGTACGTGCAGGCCGAATTGCTGGCAACCCGTTCCGTGTCGATGCTCGAGCGTGCACTCGGACGGAACCACCCCGAAATCGTTCCCACCTTGCGCCATCTTGCGAAAATGTACCGCGACCAGGGGCGCCTCACCGAGGCGAGGCGATTGCTCGAAGTCTCGCTCGCCATTCTCCACGAGGCGGCCGGGCCGCTGCATCCCGAAACGGCCGTCACGCTGGAGTTCTACTCCGAGATATTGCGGGTGCTCGATCTGAACGCAAGTCGCGCTGCTGGCGCATGAGTGCGCCGGCGCGCGGCCGCAACACCCAAGTCTAAAATAGGAGCTATGCCTGACACACTCAGAATCGCCGGGCGGGAATTTCATTCGCGCCTGATTGTGGGCACGGGGAAATACCGCACCTACCAAGAAATGGCCCGATGCCACGAGGCTTCCGGAGCCGAGATAGTGACGGTGGCCATCCGCCGCGTCAACCTGACCGACCGGTCGAAGGAATCGCTGCTCGACTACATCGATCGCACGAAATTCTTCATCCTTCCGAACACCGCGGGATGCTACACGGCGGGCGACGCCGTCCGCACAGCGCGGCTGGCGCGCGAAGTGGGGCTGTCGAACTGGATCAAGCTGGAAGTGATCGGCGACGAGAAGACGCTGTTCCCCGACAACGCCGGCCTGCTCGAAGCAACGCGCGTGCTGGTAGGGGAAGGTTTCGTCGTGATGCCATACACGAATGACGACCTGGTCAACGCGCGCAAGCTGATCGACGCGGGCGCGGCGGTGGTGATGCCGCTCGCCGCGCCGATCGGCTCCGGCATGGGAATTCAGAACGCGACGAACCTGAGGATTCTGCGCGAGATGATCGACCAAGTGCCGCTGATCGTCGATGCCGGCGTGGGTACGGCGTCCGACGCGGCCATCGCGATGGAGATGGGATTCGACGGCGTGCTGATGAACACGGCCATTGCCGCCGCCGGCGACTCCGAGAAGATGGCGCGCGCGATGAAACTGGCGGTCGAAGCGGGCCGGCTCGCCTACGAGGGCGGGCGCATGCCAAAGAGTCTTTACGCCGCCGCGAGCAGCCCGGCGGCGGACGTCGTGCGGTAGCCCTGCTTCCGCGCGGTCGCGCTCTCACCCGTCCCAACGCCGGAACGCCACGACGGCATTGAGCCCGCCGAATGCGAACGAGTGCGAGAGCGCGTATTCGACTTCGGAGCGGCGCGCGACATTCGGCACCACGTCGAGATCGCATTGCGGGTCGGGCACGTTGAAATTCGCGGTCGGGGGCAGCAGGCCGTTGCGCAGCGCCAGCAGTGTGGCGACGGCTTCAATAGCGCCCGCTGCGCCCAGCGCGTGGCCGTGCATCGATTTCGTCGAGCTAATCGCAACCCGCTCCGCCTGCGGTCCCAGTGCCGCCCGGATCGCGCAGATCTCAGTGACGTCGTTCGATGGGGTCGCCGTGCCGTGCGCGTTGATGTAGCCGACCTCGCCGGGCGCCACGCCGCCGTCGCGAAGCGCGGCGCGAACCGCCAGCGCCGCCCCTTCCATGGAAGGCTGGGTGAGGTGATGCGCGTCCGAGGACATGCCGAAGCCGGCGATCTCGCCGTAGATCTTCGCGCCGCGGGCGGTCGCGGCTCCCAGCGGCTCGAGAACCAGCATCGCCCCGCCTTCGCCGAGGATCATGCCGCGGCGGTCCTTGGAAAACGGCCGGCAGGTGTCCGGAGCCACCACGCGCATCGCCTCCCAGGCTTTCAAGTTGCCCATGCTGAAGGGCGCCTCGCTGCCGCCGGTAATCGCCATCTCCACTATGCCGTTCCGGACCATCCAGAAAGCCTGTCCGATCGCGTGGTTGGCCGAAGAACAGGCAGTCGAAACCGTGAAGGTCGGGCCGGTGATGCCGGTTTCGATCGAGATATGGCTCGCGCCGGCGTTCCCCATCGCGCGCGGGATGGTCAGCGGGTTCACGCGCGGCTTCTTGTCAAGGTACAGACTGACGAATCCGTCATCCTCGGTGCTCTTACCGCCAACGCACGAGCCGGTAACAATGGCCGAGCGCTCGCGCAATTCCGGAGTAAACTCGATTTGGGCGTCGCGGATGGCTTCCCGCGCCGCTACCACTGCAAACTGGGCGAAACGGTCAAGAAAGTTCATTTCCTTTTCTTGGAAGTGCTCGCCAGGATTGAAGCCCCATGCTTCGGCCCCATTCCGGAAGCGGAGTGTGCTTGTGTCCACCAAGGAAATGGGGCCGATGCCGGGACGGCCCTCGCTGAGCGCCCGCCAGAACTCGTCCTGGTTCCGGCCGAGGGCGCAAACCACTCCGACGCCGGTTACGACCACGCGCCGGCGCGGCATGACTCAGAACTTCGCCGGAAGGCTGCTTCCGGCCGGCCCGCTCGCAAGCAGATTTTGGAGCGCCTCGATCATCTGGCGCACGCCCCGAACTCCCTGCACTTCCTCGTCGGGAATGTTGATGTTGAACTCGTTTTCTAGGGCGAACAGGATGTTGATACCGTCCAGCGAATCGATCCCCAGCTCCTCAAACGTGCTGTCGAGCGTGATCCTCTCGGGAGGGATTTTCTGAGCGGCGGCGATCACCGCAATCACTCGCTGGGTCAGTTCTTCGGGCATAGTAATTCGCTCACGGTTTCAAATTGAAAGCCCCGCGACTCGAGCTCCGGAATGAGGCGGCGCAGGGCTTCGAGCGTTTCACGAATGCCGGGGTGCGGCTGGAGCTTGCGGCCGTCGTGGAGGCAGAAGATCGCGCCGTTCGAGGCCGCGGCAGCGAGGCGCGCCGCAATCGCCCCGGCGCGCAGCTTCCAATCCAGGCCGGCGGCGGTCCACATGACCCCAACGAGGCCCAGCCGCCTCTGGGCCCGGCGGACCCCGAACCAGCGGCAGCCATATGGCGCCCGGAAGAGCGCCGGCGCCCTGCCGGTGACCTCGGCGATGGTCTCCTGGGCGCGCGCCAGTTCGTCATAAATCAGCGCAGCGGAACGCAAGTAGAACGGCGCATGCGAATGGCCATGGTTGCCGATTTCGTGGCCGGCGGCCGAGACCGCGCGCACAACCTGCGGCAAACGCCGGACGTTCATGCCGCACTCGAAGAATGTCGCGCGGACGCCCCGGCCGGCGAGCAGTTCCAGCAACTCAGGAGTCGATTCGCTCGGTCCATCATCAAAAGTCAGCGCGATCGAGGGACGATCACCCTGTCCGCGCCAAACCGACGGCCCAAACAGTTGGGACGAGCGGGCTCGCACGCCGTAGGTCATCAGCCCGGCAGTGGCACATGCGGCCCCTCCCACCAATTGGACGAACATGCGAAGCAATCCAGCATATCAGAAACCGGCGAGTTCACCGGAATAGCCGGTAGCGGAGTGGAGACCGCAAAGCCCGGGTCGCGGAAATCCACAAAAAAAGCCGGGCGTTGGCGAGACGCCCGGCTGAGGAGCACCCACAGGCCGCTCGGAGGTCGCGGCCTGAGGTAGTGGAGGAACTGGTCAGGCCAAGAGACCTCCATGGCCGAGACAGGCGACTTCCCAACCCGAAACGCGGTAGCGCGCCAGCATGGGCGGCAGAATCAGGTCAACCACGTTGGGTTTCGTGGAACGGAAGCAGCCCGGAGCGGAAACGATAGGCACGTCGTCCTTGTAAGCGAGCAGCAGCAGATTGCCGGGCTCGACCGGCGCCAGGAACCGTTCGAGGTGGCAGCCGATGTGCGCGATGGCGCGCCCGATGACATCCTCCGGGCTCGCCGGCGCTGTCGTCGAGGCGATTAGAATCGTCGTCGAATGATTGCGCAAGAGCTGTTCCAACGCCCGCGCCACCGTTCCTTCTTCTTCCACCGTCGCGAGCACATAGCTAGCGGCCACGCCGAAGCGATCCAGCCGCTGCCGCATGATGTTTTCAAACAACTGCCGGGCCCGCTCGGCGTTGAGCGGGTCCGTGTAAAGCACGCCTACGGACGGATTGCGGATCGGCCGCGCCTGGAGAATCGGCCCGCGCTCCCGCAGGATCATCTGCACGGCTTCAAGCTGGGACTGTGCAACGGCAAACGGTGCACTCTTTACGGTTGAGATGCGTTGTCCGGCTTTGGCGTGAGCGAAATTCGGAAACGTGGCAATGACGATACTGGAAGTGCAGTTGATCTGTTTGAGCAGCTCGTCGTCCACCAGCACACAGCAGTCCTCGGTCGCCACCAGGTTGGCGCGTCCGCCCGCCGCTAGGCGGATCTCGAGCGCGCCACAGCCCATTTCCGAGGCAACCGCCATAACCGCTTGATCTTCTCCGACTTCGCCTTCTTCGAGTTCGGTGACCCAGACCTGCTCCATGCCCTCGACCTCCAGCAGGCGTACGTCTTCATCGCTTAGCAAGTGCCCCTTGGCAAGCAGTTTCTTGCCGCCGGGCCGAAAGATTGCGCAGCACAATACCCTGCCTGTAGATTCCTTCACGTCAACTGTCTGTGCCCTCATCGCGCTCCTCTGTGTTGCTGCAACTGGCGCATCCGTTCTCAAATTATACAGAGGGATAAGGGAAATGCAGCCCCTTTTCTACGTAGTTTGCCCTAAGTTTTTTGCGGGCATGATTTTCGGCCGGCTGAACGGAGCGGGAGGACAGGATCTCCAGAAAACTCAGTGAGACTTGCAGATGGTAGGAAGCGTTGGGGCGTTATCGGCGGCGTTATCCGCGAGATGTGCGACCCCACACGTGAGGGTGGTGCCCACCCCCCTGCCCTCTGTTTCCAGGTCTTTTATGACCGCAACTTCATCGCAGCATTGGAATTTCGGGCAGCGCAAACAATCCTTCCATGCCTTGAGCGGAAGCTCAGCCCGCTCGATTTCCCTGAAGCCCAACTTCCCGAAAAACCGGGGAATGTACGTAAAGGCAAAAACGGCCCGCAGATCAAAAGTTTCCGCTTCTTTCTCCAGCGCTCGAACCAGCAGCGGGCCCGCTCCGCGGCCTTGAAACTCCGGCGCAACCGCGAGCGAGCGGATCTCCGCCGTTGCGGGGGTGTAGAAATGCAGGGCAGCACATCCGGCGAGCTGCCTGCCGGCGTCGATGATGCTGAAATCACGTACGCTTTCCGACACCTCGAACTCAGTGCGCGGCAGCATGATGCCTTCGGCGGCATAGGAGTTGATCAGGCGGAGTAGCTCAGGGATGTCCTTCATGGAAGCCTTGCGAACAGTAAACATGGCCTCGCTACATGCGGGTAGAGATGGCGTGGTACCTCTAGGACTTCCAGACACCCTGCCTAACCTCCTGTGCCAGCCTGCTGCCGAGCATCTCGCCCGCAAGCAGCCGGGAAAGAATACCGGGCTCAATTCCGGGCGCGACGACTACTTCACGCACCCCCTTTTCTAAGCAATTTATCGCGGCGGCAAGTTTCGTCTGCATGCCGCCGGTAGCCACTCCCGCCTGGATGAGGTGCGCACAGTCAGCGGCGGTAAGCGCGGGAACGACGCTGCCGGCGCCGTCCAGCACGCCAGCGACATCGGTGAGGAAGACAAGCCGGCCGGCGCCGAACGCTACTGCGCAGGCCACCGCCATTTGGTCGGCGTTGACGTTGTAGATGCGGCCCTCACGATCTCCGGCAACGCAAGCGACCACGGGCAGATAGCCTTGGCTGGTCAACAGGTCGAGCAGGCTGCCGTCGGCCGAAACGATCCGGCCGACCGCGCCCAGCGCCGGGTCCATCGGCTCGGCAATTGCGAGCGAGGCATCCATTCCAGAAAGCCCGACCGCGCGCGCGCCCGCCGCGGCAAACGCCGCCACGAGCTCGTGATTCACAGTGCCCGTGAATACCTTCAGCACCGCATCAAGCGTTTCCGGCGTGGTCACGCGGAGACCGTTGACAAACCGGCTTTCGATGCCGCGCTCCGCAAGAAACCGGGTCATCTGCCTGCCGCCGCCGTGCACCACGACCACCCGGGTTCCCTGACGGCACACCCCGGCTATTTCGGCCGCGAGCCGCCGCCGCGAAACTTCCGAATCCAGCAGCGTGCCGCCGAGTTTCACCAGCAGCTTGTCTCCGCTCATGGAAGGCCCTCGGTTTCCGCATAGCCCAGCGCCAGGTTCATGTTCTGGATGGCTTGCCCGGCCGCGCCTTTCACCAGGTTGTCGATGGCGGCGACTACCAGGGCGCGTCCGGTGGCGCCATCGAGCTGCACGCCGATGTCGCAGAAGTTGGTCCGCTCGACGGCGCGCAGATCGGGCACTTGGCCGGCCTCGTAGATGCGGATGAACGGCTCGCCCGCGTAGCGGCGCTGGTAGATCGCGGCCAGGTCTTCCGCGCGCTCGAGGGCGGTGCGGAAATAGATCGTCTCGAGGATGCCACGGCCGATGGGCAGCAACTGGGCGGTGAAGCTCAGCTCCCGCTCCTCAAGGCCGCTCGTCAGGAGGATTTCCGGCACGTGGCGGTGATCGAAGATCGAGTAAACCGAGAAATTGTCCGCCACTTCGCAGAAGCTTGTCTTCAGGCTCAGCTTTCGGCCCGCGCCGCTGACGCCGGATTTCGCGTCGCAGACGATGCCCGCGCCACGCTCGATGGCGCCGGCCTCGATCAGCGGCCGAAGGGCGAGGTTGGCGGGTGTCGGGTAGCAGCCGGGGTTTGCGATCAGGCGCGCCGAAGGAATGCTCGAACGGCAGAATTCCGGCAACCCGTAAACGGCCCCGGCGAGCAGCACCGGCTGGGCGTGTTCTTCCTTGTACCAGCGCTTGTAATTCTCCGGAGTCCGGAGGCGGAACGCTCCGCTCAGGTCGATGACCGTTGCGCCCGTTTCAAGCAGCCACGGCGCCAACTCGATCGAGACCTCGGCCGGCGTGGCCAGAAACACCGCGGCGAGCCGCTCGGCGCCAACCGCCTCCGGTGTGCAGGGGATGGAGCGGAGGCTGCCGCGCCGCGGCGCGCTCTCCTGCGCTTCGCGCCGGTGCTCGAGCAGGACGGGCACGACGCGGGAATGCCTCTCGAGCAGGCGGACGAGTTCCGCGCCGCTGTACCCGCGAAATCCAACGATACCGGCCAGGCGTCTCATCTTAGATTAAATATTCACCTAATTGAATAAATATACCACAGGGCAGGGGTAGTCCCACAATTATCTGTTAGCCGACAGCGTGGGCGCAGACCGTCGTGGAATGCTAACTTCCTCGAAGCGGACTTCGGCGGGCACATATCTACTCTACGTGTCAAGGGCGGGACCAACGGTCACATGCCGACTTGTCGTTCCCGATCCGTTGGCAGGATCTTCTCCGCTTCGCCGACGCTTGCCGGATGACCGGGCGGGCGCGGGACTAGCCCGCCCGAAACGCTTTCACATATGCCAAGCGCAGGCGGTAGGTGTCTGCCTTATCGATCACGCCAAAGAAGACTTCCGCGCCGAGGGCCGCCTTCGCCGTGGCTAAGTCCTGCATGAGAGCAATGACGCTTTCCTTGATTTCTCCCTCGTACTGAACGAAGAACACCTCGGCGGGACTGCTGAAGAGCCGTTGAATTTGGTCGCCGTTCTTGCCCATCATGCGAGGGACGAGCGGGCCCGTTTTGGCGGGGCCCTTAAGTGCAAAGGCGGCGCGCCTGGTGCGGCCGCCAAGCCGAAGCTTCGTCGTGAAAACATCATTCGTTTCGCCGCCCCAGTCCTTCGGTGCCTTTGTTTCCCTGAGGAGCCGCAGGATGCCGGACTTCACGCACCTTTCGGATAGCCGCTCGGGAACCAAGTGGTCAGGGACAGAACGCACGGCCTTCACCTGTGCGAACTGCTCCACGTCATCGACTCGTACGAACCGGGTCCTGAGCGTGAACGGTAGTCTCAAAATGACACGGCCACTGTTCGGCGCCCTCGGATTCGTTTTCGAATGATATCCCTCAAGCTTTGCCTTGTTCTTCGCGAGCCGGAGAATCTTCTGCTTGTTAGCCTCGACGAATCCATTCTTGCGGTATACGGTGTGGCTCGTACCGTCGATTCGTTCGCGGCCTTGTTCAAACAGTCCTTGCCGTGCAAGCGGCTTCGCCAGCATGGTGACGCGCTTCGTTGATGAAATCGCGGCGATTCGAGCAATCTCAGCGACAGTCTTGAAGCGTTTCTTCCCTTTGTAGATCGCCACGAAGACCTCTTGACGAGCAGGCGCGTGATATAGCAGTTCGGCGAAGTTCGCGATTTGATCGCGACGGTGAGAACTAGGATCAGATACCTGTAGAGCCATATGGTCGTCGTGTTCCTACAGAATTGGCCGATAGGACTTCCCGTCCTTGATCAGCAGGCCATCGCGCTCCCATTCCCGCCAGAGTTCGGAAATCGTCGTGAGCGAGACGCGCGCCTTCTTTGCGAGGTCTTTGGCGGAGACCCGTCCGGCTTCCTCGTAAATCATTCGCCGTTTCGGATCCTTTTGGATCGCCGCTGACTTCTCGCAAAGGAGCGCCTTGGCGATAACAGTCACAAGCTGCTCGATATGCCTGAGCGTGGCCAGTTCGTCGCTGATAGATCCGCCGCCTTTGTTCCTTGTCATAGCTTCTCCAGTTAGACTCGTCCGGGGTGTATAGTCGCTTGCTCCAGTAGCCCGAGGACAGTATCCAGGAAGCCGCAGAACTTCAGCGCATCCTCACGGGTTACCTTGTCACTCAATGAGTGGTGAGCCTTGTTCCTGAAGGCGAGCATGATCCCCCTGCAGATGCTGTGCACGCCGTCTTGCTCGGACTTGTCGGCGCTGACCTCGATAACGGCCTTCGTTGGGTCTGGGTTGAGTACCTTACCCACGAGATTCTCAGGATTCATGTGCCTGATGCCTGTTTTACGTTTGAGGCGATCATCCAGCACCGTCGTGGCTTCCCTGATGACACTGTCGAAGTGGCCCCGGCCCCTGAGCAAGTCCTTGCAGCGGCCTCGGAGTTCGGGGTCTCTCAGCAGCGCATCTATCGTCGCACCTGTAATGGGCTCCGTCTTGCGTGGGTGACTGGCTACGGCCTTGCCGTTTGCCAGTGGCGCGTCTGGGCGCGTAACGTTCTGTGTGCCGCGCACCTCTTCGCGGACGGCGAAGGGAAGCCGGTTCAAGGCGGAAGCGACGCCAAGGCGGAGCTTCTTCGCCCAGACGATCTACGCAGCAACGGACGACACACCCAAGCGCCCCGCTCTCTTGCTGATCTGCTCCCGGAGGTACTGCTTGGGTTTACCGGTCTTCTGGTGCATCCTCTCGAGCAGTTTCGCATCGTTACGCTTGTTCGGCATGGCGGCTCAGCTAATTGGCATTTCCCGCGCCGCGCTTCTTCAAGATCTTCGTGAACCGAGTAACTCGGTTCATGTCGCAGCCCACAGCTTCACGGATCTGGCCGCCAGAAACTCCGGCCTTAATCAATTCCACGATCAGGAGATCGCGGAGGAGCGCTGCGATCTCTCGCATCGGATCTGGTTGACTGATACCACGCTTCTCTGGCATAGGATTCGCAGTCACTCGACGGTAGTCGCATTGCGCCGGCGGCGGCTCTTGCCGTCGCGCTCGGCCTTGCGCTGGTTGGTCAGCGCCACGTTTACTCTGTTCCGAGTCGTGCCAAGGAGGTCTGCAATGTCCCTCGGTGGGAATCCGGCGCGGTTAAGGAGCCCGATCTGTTCCGCCTGCTTAACCCCTCTGGTCAGTCCTATAGCAACGGCCCGCAAAAGCTGGTCGAGCTTTGTAACGATCAATTCCTCCGCTGTCTTAGGCATACATGAGCGTCCTTTGTTTCAATCCTCGGGTGCGCGGCCGTCTGAGGGGGACCCCCCGCGGCGGATCTTGCCGGCGCGCCTGGCTTTTCGAAGCGCTACCAACTCGACGCGCACGGTATTCGAGGTGGTTCCGAGCAGTTCGGCTATGCTCTTGGGCGTCAGACATGCCTGCTCTAGAACCGCGATCTGGTCTCGTTGCTTCATCCCCCTTGTCGCGATCACGGCCAGGATTCGCAGGATTTGGTCCAGCTTCTCTAGCTTCTTCTCTTCTGTTGATTGAGGCATTGTTTGAAACGTTTCTCTTCGGTTGCGGTTCGGATGTCCTAATGGGTAGTATAGAGCCGTTAGGGCGTGGGCGTCAATGGCATGGTTCTAGCAGGCCAGTTACGAAGCCGAAGCTAATGAATACGTGCGCCAAGAACCATTAGGCCACTGGCCAGCGCCGCCGCTCACTTTGGTTCCGGATATGGCGGCCGTTCAGCGCCGGGGCAGGTGAACTTCAGCGTTCAGTAACGAGAAACGCGCTAGCCTTCGGGAACCCACTCGGCTGGTTTGTCGGCGACACGTAGCACTAGCCGGGCGCCGAACCCGAAACGCGGTCCGGGCAGTCTGGCCCGGTGCGCGGGTCACGTGGACGCGATCACTTCCTTCACGGAGGCTGACCCCTTGCCAGGGCGCGATTGCAGGGCCCCTGGCTCGCCTACTCGGACAGCGATTTCTCCGCCAACTCGCCGATCACCGGCAGCGAGTAATGCTCTTCGTGGCTGGTCTTGACCATCATAAAAATCCACAGACCAACGATCGCGACCTCGAGCATGGCAACGATCGAAAAATGGGTCCCGTGGGTGAAAAATGCCAGCGGCTTCAACACCCATTGGATGAGCAACCAACCCACGAAGAGATAGAGCCCCTGGAAGGCGTGAAACCGCACGGTCCGGTTCTGCCGGAACGCATTGGAGGCCAGAACGGCAATAGCGACAATCCAGCCGACCCAGGGAATGTAGCACAGGATCGACGCCGTGCGCGGGCTGAGACCGGCGGCCAAGTCCCGAATGGGGCGCGCCGCCGGCTGGGGCGCACCGCAGCGGGCGCAGTACCGGTCGGCTTCCCCAGCCGGGTTCCCGCATTGGCAGCAATAAGGCATCTCAATAATGGGTACGCCCAAAACGGCGGATTCGTTCCCTGGCGCGGCGGCCCCGGATAGCTGCCGCTCTCCGCGGCGGGACGGCAATCACAGTTCCCTAGGCCCCACCCAGTTTCCCAGTATGCTACGATTCGCGGGCTAAAATGGTTGAGCGTGGATCGCGCGCGGGGCGCGTGCGATTCCCATCGGAAAGGCGGTCATGCATAAGCGGTTCCTCTACGGATTGAGCGTAGTCCTGCTGGCGCTGTTGGCCACGTTCGTCATCTGGGAGGGATCGTTTACTTTTGGCGGTTTCGCCCCGACGAGTCCCGAGCAGACCTTCCTGTATTGGGCCGTTTCAACCCTCGTTTTCCTGCTGACGGTCACGCTCGGATTCATGCTGGTCCGGACGGCGCTCCGCCTCTACATCGAGCGCCGGAGCAATCGCGAGGGCTCGCGGATCAAGACCAAGCTGGTGATCGGCGCGCTGGCGCTGAGCTTCATACCGGTGTTCTTCCTGATCCTCTGGAGCGTCTCAGTGCTGAACTTCAACCTGGCGAAATGGTTCAGCCGGCCGGCGGACGCAGTGCGGAACAATCTGGCGGAAATCGTCGAGATCCTCAACCAGGAGGCGCGCGCGAAGGGCGCGGCGCAGGCGGCCCGGCTGGCGGAGCTGCCCGAAACGCGTGCGGCGCTCGCGGCGGGCGCGGGCTCGCTCGAAAATTTCTGTCGAGAAGCGGGCGCCCCGGCGGCCACGCTGCTCGGTCCCTCCGGCGCTCCAATTGCCCGATGCGGGCCGCCCGGCGATCTTTCCACCGCGATGCGGGCTCCGGTGCGCGCGGGCGGCCAAACGCTCGGATTCGTGGCTGTGCCGCCCCAAGCGCGTGCGGACATCGCCGCCAGAGAGCAGCGCATCCAAGACTACATCCACGAGTACGACCGGCTGAACGTCGATCGCAAGGGTTTCCGGAATCTGTACTTGATGCTGCTGGTGTTGATCACGCTATTCATTCTGTTCCTTGCCACCTGGATCGCGCTGTTCCTATCCAAGCAGATCTCGAACCCGATCACTGCGCTGCTGGAGGCTTCCAGCCAGGTGCGCAAGGGCAACCTCGGTTACCGCTTAGAGGTGAAAGCGATCGACGAGCTTGCGACGCTCGTGCGCGCGTTCAACGAGATGACCGAAGCGCTCGAGGCGAACAGCCGGGAACTGGAGCGCCGCAGGCGTTTCACCGAGGCGATCCTCGAGAGCATTCCGACCGGTGTGATTTCCATCTCCGCCGACGGGCGAATCCTGCGGGTGAACCGCGCCCTGAAGCAGCTCTTTCCGGAAGAGAGGTTGGCGGCTGCATCGCGGCTCGAGGACCTCTTCACACGGGAAGACACCGCCGATCTCAAGTACATGATGAAGCGGGCGCGGCGGACCAGCGTGGCCGGGCGGCAACTGGAACTCCAGACGGAGCGCGGCACGTTGCAGCTTTCGGCGACGGTGGCGGCGCTCGAGGAAAAGCTCACCTCCGGCTACGTCATCCTGCTCGAAGACACCACCGATCTGCTGCGCATCCAGAAGATGGCCGCCTGGCACGAAGTGGCGCGGCGCATCGCACACGAGATCAAGAACCCGCTGACGCCGATCGCGCTGTGCGGCGAACGCATCGCGCGGCAGGCCGAGAAACTGCCGCTCGCGCCCGAAACCCGGCGGATCCTGGACGAATGCACTGCGACGATTGCCACCGAAGTGGAATCCGTGAAAACGCTCGTGGACGAGTTCTCGCAATTCGCGCGCTTCCCGGCGGCGCAACCCGCGCCCGCCGACCTGAATGAAATCGTCGAGGCGGCGCTGGGCATTTTCTCTGGACGGCTGGATGGCATCGTGATCCATATGGAATTGGCGGCGAACCTGCCAGCCGTGAATGCCGACCGCGAGCAATTGAAGCGTGCTGTGGTGAACCTGGTGGATAACGCGGCCGAATCGATGCAGGATGCGCTCCTCAAACATCTGTATATCGCCACGCAGGCCACCAGCGCCGAGACGCTCGAGCTGACCGTCGCCGACACCGGCCGCGGCATTTCGCCGGAAGACAAGGACCGGCTGTTCCTGCCGTATTTCTCGACCAAGGGCCGCGGCACCGGGCTCGGTCTCGCGATTGTCAGCCACATTCTTGCCGAACACCACGCCACCATCCGGGTGGAGGATAACGCACCGCAGGGCGCGCGGTTCATCATCGAGATTCCGATCCTCGCGGGCGGCGAATCCGAAGTGAAGCCGGCCGAGGCGCGCGCATGAAACGCGTACGGGTACTGGTGGTCGATGACGAGCCGGGCATCCGGCAGTCGCTCGGCGGCGTGCTCGAAGACGAAGGCTACGATGTGGCAGCGGTGGAGAGCGGCGAGGCGTGCCTGGAAGAGCTAGCGCGGCAAACGTACGAGCTCGTCCTGCTGGACATCTGGCTGCCGGGAATGGACGGCCTGGAGACGCTCGCGCGCATCCAGGAAATCCCGTTCACCGACCGCCCGGTGGTAGTCATCATCTCGGGCCACGGCACGATCGAAACCGCGGTGAAATCTACCAAACTCGGCGCGTTCGATTTCGTCGAAAAGCCGCTCACGATCCCCAAGGTCTCGATCGTGTGCAAGAACGCGCTCCAGCATCGCCGACTGGAGATCGAAAACCAGCGGCTCAAGAGCGGCGACGAGGCGCGGTACCGGATCATCGGCGAGAGTGTGCCGATGAAGGCGCTTCGCCAGCAACTGGGACTGATGGCAGGCACCAACGGCCGCGTGCTGATCTATGGCGAGAGTGGCACGGGCAAGGAGCTGGTGGCGCACGCGATTCACGCGATGAGCCCGCGCGCCCTGGAACCGTTCATCGAAGTGAATTGCGCCGCCATCCCCGAAGAGCTGATCGAGAGCGAGCTGTTCGGGCACCGCAAAGGCAGTTTCACTGGCGCGAGCGAGGACAAAATCGGCAAATTGCAAAAGGCCGACGGCGGCTCGCTCTTCCTCGACGAGGTCGGCGATATGAGCCTGAAGACGCAAGCCAAGGTGCTGCGCTCGCTCGAGGAGCAGCGGTTTGAGGCGGTCGGCGGCTCCGAGTTCATCCAGGTGGATGTGCGCGTAATCGCCGCAACCAACAAGAACCTCCAGGATGAGATTGAGCGGGGCAATTTTCGCGAAGACCTTTTTTACCGGCTCAACGTGATCCCGTTCTACGTGCCGCCGTTGCGCGAACGGCGCGAGGATATTCCGGTGCTGGCGGATTATTTTCTGAGAGAGTTCACGACCGCTTACGGCCGCAAGGCGAAGGAGCTGACGCCGGAAGCCTACCGTTTGCTCGAGGATTACCACTGGCCTGGCAACGTGCGCGAACTGCGCAACATGATGGAACGCATCGTCATCATGAACCCGCAGGTGCGCGTAGACGCGCGGCACGTTCCGCTGGACCTATCCCGGCGTGCGCGGCCGGAGCGTCTCGCAGACCGTTTTGGAAGCCTTCAGGAAGTGCGGGAAACCGCCGAGCGCGAGTATATCCTTAAAAAACTCGAGGAGACCAGCGGCAACGTGAGCCGCACGGCAGAGTTGCTCGGCCTGGAGCGCAGCAACCTCTACCGCAAGATGAAGGCCCTGGGGATCGCACCGAAAGAGACGCCGTCGTAAGCCGCACCCCATGGCCGTGCGGCTCCTGTAATCCGTCCGTTCAGAACACGCGCGGATGGCCGCACCGGCGGTGCTGATAAGATAGTGAACTGTCCTTCGGTATGGAGTGGATCCTCTCGCACATCTTATCGATCGTTTTGTTCTGGCCCCTGGCGGGCCTGCTGGTACTCCTTCTCATTCCTTCCTCCAAGCACACTGCGATCAAGCTGTGGGCCAACTCGGCGTCGCTGATTGGCTTCCTTCTCTGCCTTCCGCTGATTTTCAATTTCGATTGCGCGAAAGACTTCCAGTTTACCGAGCGGGCGGAATGGATTCCTTCGATTGGCGCTTCGTATTCGCTCGGCATCGACGGCTACAGCCTGCTGCTGGTGGCGCTCACCGGGCTGCTGGGCTTTATCGTGATCCTTTCCAGTTGGAACGCGATCGGCACGCGGTTGAAGGAATACTACGCCAACTTCTTGGTCTTGCAAACGGCGATGCTCGGCGTTTTCATGGCGCGGGATTTTTTGCTTTTCTTCGTGTTCTGGGAGTTCGGCCTGGTCCCGATGTACTTCATCATCGCGATCTGGGGCGGCGAGCGGCGCATCTACTCGGCGTTCAAGTTCATCATCTACACCCTGACCGGCTCGGTGCTGATGTTTTTGGGCATCTTGGCGCTCTACTTCGCTCACGCGAACGAGTTCCAGACGTACACGTTTGCAATCGCCGACCTGCTGCACACGAGCCTGCCGGGCACGCTCGAATGGTGGATCTTCTGGGCCTTCTTCGCGGGCTTCGCGGTGAAGGTGCCCATGTGGCCGCTGCATACCTGGCTGCCCGACGCGCACACCGAGGCGCCGACGGCCGGCTCGGTGGTCCTGGCGAGCGTGATGCTGAAAATGGGAACGTACGGCTTCCTGCGGTTCTCGCTGCCGCTCCTGCCCGGCGCCGCCAGGAACCCGGCGACGGTGAACGTGATGGCGCTGCTCTCGCTCATCGCGATTGTTTACGGCGCGCTCGTCTGCCTGATGCAGAAGGACTGGAAGAGGCTGATCGCGTACTCGTCCGTGAGCCACCTGGGCTTCTGCACGCTCGGCATCTTTGCGCTCAATCCCGCGGGCATCGCCGGCTCGATGCTGCAGCAGATCAATCATGGCATTTCGACCGGCCTGCTCTTCCTGATCGTGGGCGTGGCCTACGAGCGGCGGCACACGCGCGCGATTTCCGAATACGGCGGGCTGATGCGCGTGATGCCGGTATTCACCATCGTCTTCTTCATCACCGCGCTCAGCTCGATGGGCATGCCGGCGCTCAACGGCTTCATCGGCGAGATCTCGATCCTGCAGGGCGCCTACCAGATGTCGTTCACTTGGGCGCTTGGGTGCGTGGTGGGCATTGCGCTCGGAACCGCTTACCTGATCTGGCTGTTCCAGCGCACGATGCTGGGCGAGGCATCCGGGAAGAACCTGAAGCTGCACGATCTGTCGGCGCGCGAGATCGCGGTGTTCGTGCCGCTCCTCGTTTGGGCGTTCTGGATCGGCATTTATCCCAAGCCGTTCTTCCAGGTGCTCGACCGGCCGGCGGCGCAGATCGTCGAGCGCGTGCGGCCGGGTTACTACGCCGGGCGCGGCCTCGCGAACCCGCTGGCTACGGCGGCTTCGGCGGAGGGTCTATCTGCACCAGCTCCTGCTGCGGCGCCAGCGGTTTCGGGGGCCGCAAGAGCCGGCCAGTCAACCGCGACAGGTAAGCAAGCCGCTCGATGACCGGCAGCAGGCGGCGGACGGTGCGGCCGTGGAGAATCAGGCTGCCGGCTACCAGCGCCGGGTGCGGGATGGTCGTGCAGCAGCGCGAGCACACGCCGATTTCAGCGGCGCGCCCGGCCACATGTAGCCGCCGCATTCGTTCCATCTCCTCCGAATTCCAGATCTCTTCAATGGCCGCGTTGCCGAGATTGCCCACGGGCGCGCCCTCCAGCATGTAGCTCTGGCAGCAAGGGTAGACGTCGCCGCTCTGCTTCACGTACATCGGCCCGCGCCAGAGGTAATGGCAGGGGTGCTTCCAATCGGCCGCATCGTGGCCGGCGTCCGGGCGCATGAGGTTGGTTTCGTCCTCCTTGATGCGGACCTGGTCCACGCCCGGCACTCCACTCCAGAAGCGGATGAAATCGGCGGCCTCGGCCGCGTTGCGCTCCATGCGCACCATTTGCACGACTACCTGCATCGGCGAGCGCCGCTCCTTCTTCATGCGGCAGAAGCGGACAAAGTTGTCGCGCACCCTTTCAAACCGTGCGCCCTTGCGGTAGAACTCGAAGCTCTCCTTCGTCGAGCCATCGAAGCTGAGTGTAACGTGCTCGAGCGGCGTCGAGAGCAGGCGGGCGGCGGCGGCTTCGTCGAGCAGCGTGCCGTTCGTCGATAGCAGCGTCGAGATGTTGTGCCGCGCGCAGTATTCGATGCGCTCGAAGATCTTCGGATCGAGGAGCGGCTCGCCCAGGCCAATCAGCATCATGTGCTCCGCGGTACGGCCGGTCTGGGCCACGAGGCGCTCGAAGACCTCGTCCGTCATGTCCTGGTTCGGTTGCCGGCGAGTTTCGCGCGGGCACATAGGACAGTACAGATTGCACTTGGCGGTGGTTTCGACGATGTATTCTACCGGCAGGGCGTTCAGGCGGGCGTGTCCCCGAAGATAAGCCCACAAAAGCTTCGCCCGGTTCCACGCGCGCATGCTTATCATTGTACGGGGGACAAGGCATGCGGATCGCGGTCACGGGCGCCAGTGGGTTTATCGGACGGCGGCTCGTCGAAGAGTTTCGGGCCGAAGGCCACGAGGTCACACCAATCAGACTGCGGCGCGATCCCTCCGTGCCGGTTTCGGATGCGGTCGTCCACCTGGCTGGCGAGCCGCTGGCCCAGCGCTGGACGGCGCAAGCGAAGCGCGAGATCCGGTCAAGCCGCGTCAACGGCACGCGCCGGCTGATCGAGAACATTTCCCAGCTGAGCGAGCGGCCGGCGGTATTCGTTTGCGCTTCGGCCGTTGGCATCTATGGCTCGCGCGGGGATGAGGTGCTCACCGAATCTTCCGCGACAGGCAGCGGCTTCCTCGCCGAGGTCGCGAAGGACTGGGAGGCTGCGGCGGATCTGGCCGGGCCGCTTGGAATCCGTGCCGTGAAGCTGCGCTTCGGCCTCGTGCTCGGCCGTGATGGCGGCGCGCTCACGCGCATGCTGCCGGTATTCAAACTGGGCGCGGGAGGGCGCTTGGGTTCCGGAAGGCAGTGGATGTCCTGGATTCACCTGGCCGACTTAGCCGGACTCGTCCAGTTTGCGATTCGAGAGGCTGGCTTTCGAGGAGCGGTGAACGCGGTCGCGCCCAACCCGGTGACGAACGCGGAATTCACGTGTGAGCTTGCTCGCGCATTGCACCGGCCCGCGTTCCTCGCAGTCCCGCGGTTCGCCCTCAAGCTGAAGTACGGCGAGATGTCGTCGGTGCTGTTCGATAGCCAGCGCGTCGTGCCACAGGCGGCGCTCGCAGCCGGCTTTCGTTTCCGGTTTCCGGAGCTTGGCCCCGCCTTGCGCGACGTGCTGGCGTAGCGGCGTTTCGAAAACCCTTTGTGGATCGTACCGCCCTGTATCCCTACGCGATGGCGCCTGAAGTTATCGATGACTCGTGCCGGATGAGCGCGGAAGGTGCGCAGACTGCGCAGTAGCTCATCGGGTTACGGTACACTGAGAATCTTCCATGGGTGTTTCTCGCCGGCTCGTATTGCTGGTGGCGGCGTTTGCGGCGCTCACCGCCGCGGGGAAGAAACCGAAAAGACTTAGGCCCCCGGAGGTCGAAGTCCTCGAAGTCACGGCGCACCGCACTTCCGAAGGCACCATCGAAGTCGATGGCCGCGTGCGCAACTGCGGCGAGCGCGCCCTCGATGGGCTCACGCTGGGCTTCGAAATGATCGCGCCGGGCGGTGAGGCCGTCACGACACAGAGAGGAGCCCTTGAAGAAGAACGCCTCGAACCCGGCGGTGAAGCGGAGTTCCATTGGCGGATGAGAGACTCGGCGCGCGTCACCAGCTTTCAGGTCACCGCCCGGGAGCGCGGGCACGAGCTCGAGGTGGCAAAACCGGGACCATATCCGGTCGAGTGAACAAGCGGCCCATGCTCGAGCGAATCTCACCCGCGCGGCGCCTCAGCGGCTCGGTCCGGCTGCCCGGCGACAAATCCATTTCGCACCGGTACGCGATGCTGGCGGCCATCGCCGAAGGCGCAACGCGTATTCACAACTACTCGACGGGCGCGGACTGCGCCTCCACACTCGGCGCGCTGCGCGCCCTCGGCATCCGCATCGAACATCAGAATTCGGACGTGCTGATTTCCGGCTGCGGCCTCGACGGGCTGAAGCCGCCCGGGGGAACTCTCGATGCGGGCAACTCGGGCTCGACCATCCGCATGCTCTCCGGCATCCTTGCGGCGCAACTGTTCCCGAGCCGTATTGCGGGCGATGAGTCGCTTTCGCGCCGGCCGATGGACCGCATCCTGCGGCCGCTCGAGGCCATGGGCGCTTCCATCAGCGCGCGCGACGGGCGATTCCCGCCGCTCGAGATCCGTCCCGCCGCGCTCCGCGCCATCGGCTACGCGTTGCCGGTCGCAAGCGCGCAGGTGAAGACGTGTGTGTTGTTCGCGGGCCTCTACGCCGACGGCGTGACCACGGTCCGCGAGCCGCTCCGCACGCGCAATCACACCGAGATCGCGCTCGGCGAGTTCGGCGCGGAGATTGCCGTGACCGGAGCGGTTGTGTCCGTGCGCGGCCGGCCGCATCTGAAGCCGCGCGAGCTGACCGTTCCGGGCGATCTCTCCTCGGCCGCGTTTTTCTTGGTGGCCGCGCTCGTCGTCGAGGGCTCGCGCTTGCGCATCGAAGGCGCCGGCCTGAACCCCACACGGTCGGCCCTGCTCGATTTCCTGCTCTCGATGGGCGCCGATATCCGCATTGAGAATTTAGAGTTCCGGGCGGGCGAGGAGGTTGGCGATCTCGAGGTCCGCTACTCGCGAGTGCGCGGCGGCCTGATCGAGAAGGCGCTCACCGCGGCGTTGATCGATGAGATTCCCGTGCTCGCGGTGCTCGGGGCGGCCAGCGATGAGGGCCTGACGGTCCGCGACGCCGCCGAACTGCGGGTGAAAGAGACAGACCGCATCGCCACCGTGGCCGAGAACCTGCGCCGAATGGGAGTGGAAATCGAAGTCACACCGGACGGCTTCCGCGTGCCAGGCCGCCAGCGGTTTCAAGCAGCCGGCATGGACTCCTTCGGCGACCACCGGATCGCGATGGCGTTTGCCGTCGCCGCGCTCGCCGCCACCGGCGAATCGACCATCGCCGGAGCGGAAGCGGCCGCAGTCTCGTTTCCCGAATTCTTCCAGATCCTGGCGGCAATCCGCGAGTAGGGCCGCGTCTCACGGAGCTTCACCATGCGCTAATTCCGGCGCACCGCAGCGTGCTCGCATGGGAACGCCGGCCAGCTTGAGAATGGCGCACGCGCCTCAGGACGCGGCGTTTTCAGCCGCGTCCTGAGGCCGGTTGGCCGATCTCTACTGGGCCAGCACCGGAAGCGTGGTGCAGGCGCCCCTTGGGCTCAACTTAACTAAACGCGTCGACTCAATTGAAATCTTCGAAGATATTCGCGAACTCGTACGTGCTTTGTGCGATGGAGCTGCAGCTCGCATCGGCAGTGCTTGATCCGGCGCAACTGCCATTATCGCGTCCCACCGACCAGAAGGCCAGGCGGGTGGCATACGAGGTCCCCTTGGCCCAGTTCACAAGGGTCTGCGCGTCCGCGAGCGAGAATATTTCGCCCGGGGAGTCGTTCTGCCCGATCATGGGCGTGCAGCCCATCGTCGAACTCAGGCCGGCCGCTTGAACCTGGGCGTACGTCGCCTCGGTGGCGTTGATCGCGTCCTGACCCATCTGGCTGTCCGCCGAGCCGTAATCCATCGCCATCACATTCACAACAGCGACATTGACGCTGTGCGACTTGGCGTTGGTAAGGATGTTGACTCCATCGGAGGTCAAACCGGTCGGCAGAACCGGCAGCGTATAGGAGATCACCAGGCCCGAATTGGCGGCTTGCAAGCCGGCGAGCGCCGTGTTGCGCCGGTCGATCCCGGCCGTATTCGTGACGGCAAGCCCTTCAATGTCGAAGTCGAGCATCTTCTCGTTATAGGTTGTGATTACCGACTGATACTGCGCCTGCAAGCTGGCCGCAGCGGTGCAGGAGTCGCCCAATTCGGTGCCGCTTTCTCCCCCAAAAGAGATAATCGCATCGCCGCCGACAGCGCGCAGAGCGTTCAGCAGTGGCAACAGCGTCGTATCACCAGCCACCGGATTGGTGCCGAACCAGGAAGCCGTGCAGCCACTCGCACCGCTACCGTTGATGACAAACCCCATGGTGAACCGCCGGATGCCGGATGCCGAACTGATGCTGGAAAGGTTGCGGGCTTGTGGGAGACCCATGTCGATATAGGGGGCAAAAAGCCTACCGCCGGGGGCCGTGGCCGTGGATTTCGTCATCACCGGGATGGTGGTGAACGCGTTCGCGTTCGAGGGGGGGAAGCGCAGGCCGAGCACGCTGATCTGGCCGCCGGCGGGCGTCTCGAACTCGATCGTGCCGCGCTTGCCCGCCGTGACCGGGAATCCAGTCGTGGCATCCGTTAACACGAAGGACTTGTGGCCTTCGGCTGCCAGCGCAATCGACCCGGTCCCGATCTCCGTGCCGGTGTCGTCGCGAATGACGACCGGAACGTTCCCCGCCTGCGAGGCCACGTTGGCAATGGCCACGCCAGTCACTATGCCGCCGGTGTTGTCGAAAGCGAGCATGAAAGAGGCGGGATTACGCGTCTCCAAAGGCACCACCGCCTCCTGTCCGGTATCAGTGGCCTTGAAAACCGCGAAGCCGCTGACAGCGCCATCGGTGGTCAGTTGCGCCGAGCCCACCTGGGCGACCGGGCCGGTGCTTTCGATGATAAGCATGGCGCCGGCGGCGAGCGATTCATCGAGCGCGGAGGCGGTTGTGCTGCTGGAACCGCCCTGCGGGAAGCTCAGCGGCAGCGACAGCGGACTGCCGCTGTCACCGAAGAAGTGCAGATGCGCATTCGCCGAAGCCGTGCCGGTATTCACCAGCGTGATCGTCGTCTTCCAACTGTCGGCGGAGGCCAAATGCGCCATCGTGCCGCCGCTGGAGGTGACGTTGGCCAGCACCGGAACGCTCGTGAACGCGTTCACACTGGAGGGGGGGAAGCGCAGGCCGAGCACGCTGATCTGGCCGCCGGCCGGCGTGTCAAACTCGACCGTGCCGCGCTTGCCCGCCGTGACCGGGAATCCCTTCGTGGCATCCGTTAACACGAAGGACGTGTGGCCGCTGGCTGCCAGCGGGATCGACCCGGTTCCGATCTGGGCGCCGGTGTCGTCGCGAATGACGACCGGAACGTTCCCCGCCGCCGAGGCCACGTTGGCAATGGCCACGCCAGTCACTATGCCGCCGGTGTTATCGAACGCGAGAATGTAGGAACTGGCGTTGCCCGTTTCGAGCGGCGCCACGGCTTCCTGTCCGGTATCAGTGGCCTTGAAAACCGCAAAGCCGCTGACGGCGCCGTTGGTGAGCAACTGCGCCGAGCCGACCTGGTCGACCGGCCCGGTCGTATCGAAAAGCAGCATGGCGTTGGCATGGAATGTGCCGCCGAAGACCGTGCTGTCGAAAGTCGTCCCGAGAATGGTGCCCCGCGCGGGCTGCTGCGGGAAGGTGAACGGCAGCAGGAGCGGGCTGCCAGCGGGATCGCTGAAGAAGTTCAAACGCGCCTCGGCCGCCGCCTCGCCGGCGTTGACGAGCGTGATCAAGGTATCCCAGCTCCCGGCTGAGGCAATCTGCGCCATCGAACCGGCAAAATTCAGGCCAGCCGTCGAAGCGCCCTCCTGCTCCACCGTGTAGGTTAGCGCAGCGATCGTCATGGCGCCCGAGCGCGCCGCCGGGTCAGTGTTGGCTGCCACCGTGTAGCTCACCGTGCCATCGCCCGATCCCGAGGCTCCGCCCGTGATCGTCACCCAATCAGGCGCGCCGGAAACGCTCCAGGAGCAGGCCGCGTCGGCCGTCACATTCACCGTGCCCCCGCCGCCCGCCGCCGGGAAGGATTCACCGGAAGCGCTGAGGGTCACGCTCGCGCACGGGTTCGGCGGCGGCGCGGTCAGGACAAGCTGAAATCCGTTCACGTCCGCTTCGTTCCAATTCGGCGAGGCGGGGCCTGTTCCGGAAGGGGCAAAAGTGATCGTGATGGCGCCGCTCGAGTCGGCCGTTCCGGGGAAGTTCAGATAAGTCGTGCCCTGCGAAAAAGTGGTGAAGGCGAGCGGAGAAGGACCGGCCGATTGCGGGGTCCCGTTTACGGTGACGGTCATATGCCGGCCGGCTTGCCCGCCGCCGCCATACACCAATACGTACAACGTGAAGCTCTGGCCGGCGGACAAGCCGGTGAGCTGAATCGTACCGGTCTCCGTAACGTCGTACAGGAAGCCGTCCATCAAGCCACCGGTGTTGGCCCAGATGCCGGATGAGTAAGTGGGAGGTGTTACCAGAAGCGTATGCGTGCCGTCCTGGGTCTTGTAGTTGATTGAAACGGGCGATGTGGAACCATCGGTGTACTTGAGAGTTCCCGAGCCTGTGTAATCATTGAATGTATTCCACACATCGCTCGACTGGCCGCTCGGAGCGGCTCCCTTTCCTGAGCCCTGTCCCAGGTCATTGAAGTTGACGTCAATCAGCTTTTGAGAATATCCAGGAACCGGCAAAGCCAGAAGCACCAACGCCGGAAGAAACAGCAATTTATGAGAGATCACAGCTAGACTCCTTTTCGCAAGCAGACGCTTAAGCATAGACCCACATTTTCGACTCGTGGATCGGACAAATATCATACACCATACGGAGTCGGCGTGGGGGCGCGCTCCCGCTTCCTTCAGGGGGGTTCAGAGATTCGACGGCTTGCCAGCCGGCAACCGATGACGCCCGCTCATCCCCTCGCGCCGGGCGATGCTTTGGCCGGATTCGGTGAAAACGGGGCGCGCAACCGGGGCAGCCGCCGCAGTTTCCTCAGATGCTCGGGGGAACTTGGCTGCGAATGCGTTTCGACCCATTTGATGGGCGGCCCGGGCTCCCGCGCCAGCGCCGGTTCCACTTTCTGTGCCTGGCCGCCAGTTACGGCGCGCCAGACTCTGCGGGACACGGCTTTACGGACTTTCCTGAAAGCACCGAGAACATGGGAGCTACGAAAGTGGGCCGGAGCGATGTCTTCTTCCGCCTCCAGCCATTCCCGCATCGCATTTCTCTTGTGTTTCTCACGATTTGCCACGAGCCAGCCCTCCTTCTTCCCGAATCACGGCATTCGTTCTTTTGCTTCAATTCTAGGCCGGAACGATCGCGTTTGCAAGAGATTCATGTTCCTTTGGGCCTCAGCCGGGAAGGGAAAGCCTGCCGTTCTCAGGAATATTTCTGAAGCCCTTGAGGTAAGTCTTGGACACCACCGGCGCGTGGGTGGAGGTGCTATCCGGAACAGGTTGCGGCCCGCTTCGGGGATTTAGGAGCCAACTCTAACCCGGCGGCAGTATCTTCGAGATGTCATTGTAGAGCACGAAAACCATCACCGCCATCAGGAAGACGAAGCCCAGCTTCAAGACGGCTTCTTTCACCTGCAGGCTGAGGTCGCGGCGGATCAGCATCTCGATGAGGAGCAGCATAATGACGCCGCCGTCGAGAATCGGAATGGGCAGCAGGTTGAATATCGCCAGGTTGAGGCTGACCACCGTCATCAAACCCAGGAACGCCATCGGTCCTTCGCGCGCGGCATCGCCTGAGAGCTGCGCGATCTTGATCGGGCCGGAGATGGATTTGGCGGACATGCGGCGCTCGGCGACGCCTTTCAGAAACTGATAGATCAGCGTCGCGCTTTTGAGGTTCTGACGGATGGATTCGTCGAGCGCAGCCGGAAACGCGAGCTTTGTCATGATGACGCGCGACTGAAGGAGCACGCCGATCCTCCACCCCGCTGTGCCCTCGAGGTTCGTGAAGACCGGCGCAATGGTGGCAGTGTGGTCCTGGCCGTCGCGAAGGTACTTGAGGGTGACGGCCCTTCCTTGGCCGGCTTGGATGATCTCCTGCAGCCGGCTCCGTGAGCGGAGAGGCTGCCCATTCGCTCGCAGCAGGATATCGCCCTTTTCCAGGCCCGCCTGCGCCGCCGGCATGCCGGGCGATACGCCGGCCACCTGGACTTCGCCCTCCTCCTGCCAGCCGGCGGAACCGAGCCCCGACTGCTCCTCCAACACCGGCCTAACGGTGACCCAGAATTCCCGGCCGGCCCGTTCGAGCTTCACGTCCAATGGGCGATCCGCGCTTTCCACTTCCTTGATGGTGATGTCTTCCCAGGTTGGATTGACGATGTTGTCGATGCGAACAATGCGATCGCCTTCGCGGACGCCGGCTTTGGCGGCTGGCGAGCCCGGCGCTACATAACCGACAACCCCTTCCACGACCGAAGCCGGCATCTTCGGGAACTTCACCATGTACATGCCGGTGAGCAGTGCGACCGCCAGGACAATGTTCATGAACGGGCCCGCCATCGCGATGAGCATCCGCTGCCAACGCGGTTTGGCCAGGAACGCGCGCGGATCGTTGATATTTTCGTCGCCGGGCTGCTCGCCCGCCATTTTCACGTAGCCGCCGTAGAGAATGGCGGAAAACCTGAAGTCGGTCTCGCCTCTCTTAAAACCGAACAGGCGCGGGCCAAAGCCGAAGCTGAATACTTCAATGCGTACGTCGAACCGGCGCGCCGCCCAGTAGTGACCGAACTCATGGATCAGGATCATGGCCCCGATCAATACGAGCAGCCAAACGATGTCTTGAAAAGCCAGCATGGAATCAGGCTCTCACCACGGCCGGGCCGGCGCACGCTCCAGCGGGCCCGAGCCTTCCAACCACACCGCGCGCAACCGCGCGCGATTCCGCATCAATCTCCAGCACTTCCGCCACCGATTTCGGCTCCCGGACCGGCACGCGCTCCAGGGTTTCAGCGACAACTCGTACGATACCTGGAAACGAGATGCTGCCATCCAAAAAAGCCTCTACCGCTATCTCATCGGCTGCGTTCAGGGTGCAGGTAGCCGAGCCGCCGGTTTCCTGCGCTTCGTAGGCCAGCTTGAGCAACGGAAACTTTTCGAAGCCGGGCGGGCCGAAATCCCACTGGCGCGCCATCTGCCAATCGAGGCGCGGGACGGGAGCCGCTAACCGGGCCGGGTACGTGAGCGCGTATTGGATGGGCATTCGCATGTCGGTGGCCGAGATCTGCGCCACGATACTCCCGTCCCTAAATTCCACCATCGCATGGACGGTCGATTGCGGATGGATGACCACCTCGACTTGCGACGGGGTGGCATCGAACAGCCAACAGGCTTCGATGACCTCAAATCCCTTGTTCATCAGGGTGGCGCAGTCGATCGTAATCCGCTTGCCCATCTTCCAGGTGGGATGATTCAGCGCCGCGGCGGGAGTGACCGCAGCCAATTCCCCCTCGGGGGTCTCACGGAAGGGTCCGCCGGAAGCAGTCAGAATAATGCGTGTGACGTCGCTGCGCCTTCCGGCGCGAAGACACTGATGGACGCCGTTATGCTCGCTATCCACGGGGATCAATTCGCTTCCGGCCGCCCGAGCCGCTTCCGTCACCAGCCTCCCGCCCGCAACGAGCACTTCCTTGTTGGCCAAGCCGACCGTCTTGCGGCGCCGGACCGCTTCGTAAGTCGCCTCCAACCCGGCCACCCCTACGATGGCCGACATCACAAAATCTACTTCCGCGCCGGTGGCAGCATCGATCCGCGCCTGGGGACCGAATCCCAGTTCCGGCCACTTAGCTTTTGGAAGGCGCTTTTCACCCAGCCTTCTAATTAGATTCGTGCGGACGGATTCGGTTGCGACAACCGCAACGCGAGGCCGGAATTCCAGGATTTGCGAGGCCAGGAGATCTACATTTTGGCCGGCAACGAGGGCATAGACATCGAATTCACCCCGTCGGCTCCGGAGCACATCGAGCGTGTTGCACCCGATCGAGCCTGTCGAACCCAAGATGGTCAGATTCTTCATCGCCGCCCGGGCACAGCACCCATAGTCTTCGAATCATAGCACGCGTATATGTGGCCAGCTGGTGGGTAGTGCGCTAAAATCTGTGTGCCTATTCTGGTGGTCCTTCAATGAAAACGTCCGTGGTAGCTTGGTCCCGCCGCCCGAGCGCGAAGTTCAAGACCACCTTTCAATGGCGCCCAACCGCCACGAAGCAGCAGGCGTCCCCGACGGTTTCGTTGCCGGCTTCCTCGGGCCGGATATGTCAATAACAAACTGCGTCCTGACAATGATCTGGCGAGCTGGTCGGTACTGTTCGTACTATGCGCGGCAGGTGAGCGGGCTAGAAGCGTGAGTGACGACGGGGCGTTTCCGCTCGAGAACCCTTTTTGAGGCGCCGGGGAGGATTGCTTCAGGGGTCTTTTCTTTTAAGAGGTTAGTCTCGCTTTGGTGGGAGTTGCCTCCCCGGCTTGATTCCAATAATAGAATATCCCAGCAGGGAATGCAACAAAATTTTGTATTTTTTCTACCGGCGCTTCACTTCAATGCCCGCCCATCCTTCCAACACCTTGATACTGGAGCACATATCCTCATCGCCGTGGCCATGAGCCAGGGCGGCCCGGAAAATCTGCTCGGTGAGGGCCGTCAGCGGCAAGGGCACATTCAGTTCTTTCCCGGATTCCAGCATGAGGCCGATGTCCTTGTGCATCCATTTGACCGAGAAGTTCGTTTCGAAATTGCGATCCAGAACGTAGGGCGCTTTGAAAGCGATCAAGCCGGACTTGGCGGCGCTGTGGTTGAGGACAGCGAGCATCAATTGGGGATCGAGGCCAGCCTTCGCGCTCAAGACCATGCCCTCGTTGAATGCCTGCATCAGGTTGGAAAGGATGAGGTTCTGGCTCAGCTTCGCCTGGAGTCCCAGGCCCGGGCCGCCGCAGTAGTAAAGCTGGTTGCCCATCGGCTCGAAGTACGGACGCACACGCTCGAAAACCTCTTTCTCACCGCCGATCATGAACGTGAGCGTTCCATTCTCGGCTCCGGATTTCGAACCCGTGCAGGGTGCGTCAAGGTAGCGAAACCCACTGCTCGCAAGCTTTCCGCCAATCCAACGGCTCCGGGCCGGAGAGATTGTGCTTGCGTCAACCACCGTGGCTCCGCCGGGCTTGGCCGCCTCCACCACGCCGCCTGCGCCCAGCAGAACCTCTTCGGACATCTGGGTGTCGCCGACGCACAAGAAGAGGCATTCGGCGAATTCGCCCACGCCCCTTGGTGTCTCGCGGAAGACGCCGTTTTCAGCCTGGGCCAATTCCTTCGCCTTGGCGGCCGTGTGCGACCAAAGTGCGACTTCGTGCCCCGCGCGGAGCAGGTTGCGAGCCATCGGATAGCCCATGATTCCCAATCCGAGAAAACCAAGCTTTGCCACCTTTGCCTCCGAATTCGTATCACAGACACAATTCTGCCCAGCCAGCGGATAGGGTGGCTTGGGACCCAGAAAAACCCAACTTAGCAGGTTTGCGCGGCCGACGGGGCAAAAAGGAACCGGCGACCGGAGCGAACCATGCTTCAGCCGCCGGGAATCCGACGCGATTAAGATGACCGACTTTACTACACTGACCGGTTGAGACCCTTCAACGTGCGTCTCAACCCAAGCAATAGTTTACGGGTACACGGCCCCCTTTGGCCATACATCAAATTCTGTATTTTCGCTCGCGCGGAGGCCTTACTGCACAAGCCCGCGCCGGACCGCGCTCAACACCAACTCGGCAGCGTTGTGCAGGCCGAGTTTCTCCATGATCCGGGTGCGGTGCGTCTCGACCGTATGCGGACTGACCCCGAGCAACGTCGCGACCTCTTTGTTGCTCTTCCCCTCCGCAAGCAGTTGATAAACCTGGCGCTCGCGCTCGGTGAGAAGATCGAAGCGATCGTCAACGCTGGACTGAGCGGCGGCAACGCGTGCCGGCCCGGATAGTACCGCCGCCACAGCCGGGCTAAAAAACGGCTTGCCGGCCGAGACGAACTGAACCGCGCGGATCAGTTCGCCTTCGACGGAGTCTTTCAGCAGGTAGCCGCGCGCGCCTGCCTTCACCGCCCGCAGGACATACCGCTCGTCGCCATGCATGCTGAGGATCAGCACGGCGATCTCCGGCGCGCGCCGTACGATCTGGGCGGTGGCTTCGATGCCGTTGAGTTCGGGCATCCCCACGTCGAGGATGGCGACGTTGGGCCTGTGCTGGAGCGCCAATTTCACCGCCTCCACACCCGAGGCGGCCTCGGCGACTACGGCGAAGCCCGGATAACTTTCGAGGATGCGGCGCAATCCCTGCCGCAGAATTGCGTGGTCATCGGCGAGCAGGACTCGAATTTCCATTATGCGCCGGCTTCTGAAGGCCCGGCCGCGGCGGTCGCAGACTGGGCCAGCTGGTCAGGAAGCGGCAGAACGAGCCTCAGCCGGGCGCCCTTGCCCGGGGCCGACTCAATGCTCAGGGCGCCTCGCAAGGTCGCCGCTCGTTCTTTCATGCCGAGGAGACCAAGTCCCGAGGCCGCGCCGGGTTTGCCAGGATCGAAACCTCGTCCATCGTCCTCGATGGTCACAGTGAGCTCGCCCGCATGCTGGCGCAAGCAGATCCGCGCGTTCGAGGCCGCGGCGTGTTTCTCGCAATTGTGCAGCGCCTCCTGGACTATGCGGTAGACACACGTTTTGTGCGCATCCGGCAGCGAGTCCTCAAGCCCCTCTTCGGAAAACGCGCAACGGATTCCGGAACGCCGCGAAAACTCCTCCGCGTGCCACTGCAATGCAGGAGCGAGCCCGAGGTCATCCAGCAGCGCGGGCCGCAGCAGCAGCGAAATGTTGCGCACCGTCTGTATGGTTCGCTCCGCCAGGGCGCGAGCGTGCTCAAGATTGAAACCTGCGCCCCCCGGGCCGGCCGAGTCCGCCCGAGACAGCTCTATTCGCAATGCGGTGAGCGTCTGCCCGATTTCGTCGTGAAGCTCCCGGGAGATTCGCCGCCGCTCATCCTCCTGAATTTCCAGCAACCGTTCCGAAAGCCGTTGCAGCTCCTCGCGCGCCCGCATGATTTCGGCTAGCCGTTGCGCGCTCTCCCGCTCGAGTGCGGCCGTATAGAGCAGACTGAGCCACGCGATAGTGAAACCGAGGACCATCAGCAGCCACAGTGTGAGCAGCAGAACAGCGGCTGCATGACGGCGCCCGCCGACGAACTCCGCTTCGCTGGTTTCGAGCGCGCTCTGGTTAGCGTCGGCGAGAACGGTGAGCTGTTCCGCGGCTGTGTCACGGCGCGGCACGATTTCACGCTCCAGGAAGGCGAGCCCTTCGGCCGCTCTCTTGTGCTCTGACCACTCGATCATCGAGTCGAGCGCGCGCCAAAATTGCCGGACCTGGGCCCGCAATTCCGCGAAGGTTGGATTGGGGCCGCTCAACTGGTCGAGAGTGGAGAGTGCCTCATTGGTATCGCCCTCCAAACGCTGGAACTGGGAGCCAACGGCGGCGGCGGCCGTCCGCTTGCTCACGATCAGCTCGCGCGCCTGAGTTGTCGCGAGCGAAAGCGCGCGCCGGATGCGCGAGAGCATTGCTCCTTTTTGCACGAATCTCTGCTCGATTTCGACGGAGTGCCTGGATGCCACCCCCTGGGCCCGGTACGCCTGGATCACCGATAACGCCAGCAGCGCGATCATGGCGCCGTAGCTGAGGTACAGGACATCGACTTTGCTTAGAGGGCTGCGGCGCGTCGAGGCCATGATTGTTCGATTCTACTCCAGCGCCGGTGAGACCTGCTTCGCCCCACGGCTCGCCCGCAAATCAGCCGTCCACGGCCTGGCGGCTGCGCCCGCGATGCGCTCTAGCGGCCATCTCTACGCCGCGCCAGAGGTAGCCAAGGCCGCTCCAGGCGGTCGCGGCGGCGGCGGCCCAAACAAACGGGGTTATCTTTATGCCGAGCGCGGGGAATGCGCCAGCAACAACCACGGCTACCGCGGCGAGCATCTGGAAAAATGTGCTGATCTTGCCCCACACGGTGGGAGGAAAATCGCGATAACGAGTGAACAGGAGCGCCGCACCAGCCATCAGCAGGATGAGAAGATCGCGGCCGAAGATGAGCGCCACGAGCCACCATCGGACGAGCGCCACGGCGCCGAGCGCGACGTATACGCCGCTGAGCAGCACTTTATCGGCAGCCGGATCGAGATAAACACCGGCTCGCGTGGAAGTGCCGAGACGGCGCGCCAGCAAGCCGTCGAAGAAATCGGTGGCCGCGGCAACAGCGAACATCACAAGCGCGGTACGGTACTCCGCTCGCAGTATGGCGCGGATCGCAAACGGCGCAAGCGCCAGGCGTGAAATCGAGAGCAGGTTGGGAAGATTGAGCCAGTGCATCGGTGGCCGTGCCCTGTGGGATATGGGCTGTGTGCAGTGGGACAACCTACAACCTGTCTAGGATACCAACGCATGCACGACGCGGCTGGCAAGCTGGTCGAAAGTCAGGATCTCATAGAGCGATGGATCGCTCATGATGCGGTTCACCAGCGCGACGTGCATGGCGTGGCCGGCGCGCTCGGCGATCACGTGGCCGAGCAGCGGCCTGCCGATAAGAGCCAAATCGCCGATGAGATCCAGCGCCTTGTGGCGGCAGCACTCGTCGGTGAACCTCAAGCCACCCGGGTTCATGACGACGTTGCCATTGAAGCAGACGGCGTTTTCGAGTGAGGCGCCGCGGATCAGACCCATGTCCCTCAATTGGTCGAGGTCCGCCGCGAAGCCGAACGTGCGCGCGGGCGCGATCTCGCTCGCGTACCGCTCGGGCGTAACCTCCAGGTTGAGCTTCTGCCTCCCAACCAGCGGATGATTGTAAAACACTTCACAGGCGAGCCGAAAACTATCCGCGGGCAAGATCGAAATGCGCCGGCCGCGATCCTCCACGTTCACCGGCCTCCGGATGCGCAGGTAGCGCCGAAGACGGCGATAGGTCTTGATCCCCGCCTTTTCGAGCAGGCTGACAAATGGCAAGCCACTGCCATCCAGAATCGGCACCTCCAGGTTGTCGATTTCCACATACGCGTTGTCGATGCCCATGCTGTATAGGACACTCAGCAGGTGCTCGGTGGTGGAAATGAGGACGCCTTGCCGCATCAAACTGGTGGCGTAACTCACGCGCGCGACATGGCGGAAACTGGCCGGGATCGGGAAGCGATCCAGATCTGTTCGCAGGAACACAATGCCCGTGGAGGGCGGCGCTGGCAAAATGCGGACGCTGACTGGGACTCCACTATGGAGGCCGACTCCGCTGGCCTCCATGGGCCGCTGGACCGTGGTTTCGTATGTCAATCGCTATTCCCCGTGTGCAAGCTTCAATCTGCCAGAAGTGAATGCCCGAGTCATGCAATCTACGATCCCAACTGCAATCTGCTGAATTATATACGCTTTCACAAATGCCGGTGTAGCTAAATCGCTACAGTCTGATCGCACGACTGTGGCAAAAATGCATGGCCGTTGCGAGGCCGCTCCTAGCCGCGGCTTGTACCCCGTGGTCCGTTCCGGGCACCTGCGAGCGCCCGGGAGGGGCGGTGCATGGGTCCAAATCTGCAAGGCACCAGCACAAGCTACAATGTGGTTTCATGCCGCGGCCGCGCCTGTTTCTTATCGATTCCTTCGGCTTTATTTTCCGCGCCTACCACGCGCGCGCACGGACGCCAGCCCCCGCCATGCGGACCAGCGCCGGCCTGCCGACCGAGGCGGTCTACATCTTCAACAACATGCTCCGCAAGCTGACCACGACCCACAAACCGGAGTACATCTCGGCCGTGTTCGAAAGCGCCGGGCCGACGTTCCGCGAGCAGGAGTTCGCCGAGTACAAGGCCAACCGGGCCGAGATGCCTGCCGAGCTCGCCGAGCAGATCCCGTACGTGCGGCGCCTCCTGACGGCGATGTCGATTCCCGTCCTCGAATACCCGGGATTCGAAGCCGATGACGTGATCGGCGCAATTGCGCGCCGGGCGGAAGAGGCTGGTATGGATGTCGCGATCGTGTCGAGCGACAAGGACATGCTGCAGCTCGTCAACGAGCACGTCACGATGTTCAACCCCATGCAGGAGGACCTCTGGTACGACGCCACGAAGGTGGAGGAGAAGATGGGCGTCAAGCCGGCGCAGGTGGCGGACCTGCTTGCGCTCAAGGGCGACCCGATCGATAACATTCCCGGCGCGCCCGGTATTGGCGATAAGGGCGCGCGCGAGCTGATCGTGAAGTTCGGCTCTCTGGAAGCGGCGCTCGACCGCGCGGCGGAGGTCGAGCGGAAAATGTACCGCGAAAGTTTGCAGCAGAACCGCGAACGCATCCTGATGAGCAAGCGGCTGGCGGCGATCGATACCTCCGTGCCGATCGAGTTCCGTCCGGAGGCGGTCCGCGCGCAGGCGCCGGACCTCGCGGCGCTGAAACAGATTTACAAGGAACTGGAGTTCTACAGCTTGCTCAAAGAGCTTGGGCCGGAGGAGGATACACGCAAGCGCGATTATCAGACCCTGGCCTCGGCCGAAGCAGTGCGCGCATATCTGGCCGCGATTCCGCCCGGCGCGCCCGTGGCCGTGGCGATCGGCGCCAACGGCGCGGCAGGTGCCCGCGGCGATGGCGGCACATTTTTGGAACCGCCAGAGGGTCAGGCCCTGTTTGCCGAAGCCGGCCAAACTGCGATCGGGCTGGCCTGGAAGCCGGCCGAGGCGCGCGCGGTTCCGGCCTCGCTCGCCGAGGAGTTGCGGCCGCTCGTCGAAGACGCGGCGCGCCCCAAGATCGCGCACGATCTGAAGCAGGCGTATCTCGCGCTCGCGAAATGGCAGATCGAGCCGCGCGGCTTCGAGCACGATACGATGCTCTACGCCTTCCTGCTCAACGCCGACCCATCCGGCTGCTCGCTGGAAGTGCTGGCGCGGAAGTATCTCGACCGGCGGCTCGATGCGGGCGTCGAGCACCAGGCGGATTGCGCACTCGAGCTGGCGCAGACTTTGAGCCGGCAAATCGAGGAGCGCGGCTTCCGCAGTTTGTATTCGGCCATCGACCTGCCGCTGGTGCGCGTGCTGGCGCGCATGGAGTTGGCCGGCATCCGCATCGACCCCGGCGAGCTTGGCCGCTTATCGCGGATGATGGATGGCGAGATCGGCCGGCTGACGCACGAGATCCACGGCCTCGCGGGCAAGCCATTCAACATCAATTCGCCCCAACAATTAGGCAAGGTCTTGTTTGAGGATCTTGGCCTTCCCGCGCCCGTGAAGTACGGCAAGGGCAAGACGGTTTCGACGGCGGCGGACGTGCTTGAGGAGTTGGCGCCGGACCACGACATCGTTCGCAAGGTGCTTGAGTACCGCCAGATCGCGAAGCTTAAGGGCACTTACGTGGATGCGCTGCCCGCGCTTATCGACGCGTGCGACGGACGGCTCCACACCAGCTTCAACCAGACCGGCGCCGCAACGGGCCGCCTCTCGTCCTCCAATCCGAATCTGCAGAACATCCCGATCCGCACGGAGCTGGGCCGCGAGATCCGCGCGGCGTTCATCCCGCGCGAAGGCTGGAAGCTCGTGGTGGCCGACTATTCGCAGATCGAGCTGCGGCTGCTCGCGCACTTCTCGAAGTGCCGCGCCCTGGTAGAGGCGTTCCGCAACGGCGAGGACATCCACACGCGCACGGCCGCGGAGGTTTTTGGAGTGCCGCCGCTGATGGTCACCCCGGAGTTGCGCCGGCGCGCCAAGGCCGTCAATTTCGGCATTGTATACGGGTTGAGCGCGTTCGGGCTTGCCGCGCAGCTCGGTATTCCGCGGCACGAAGCGCAGGAATACATCGGCCGGTACTTCGCCCGGTATCCGGGAGTGCGGAAGTTCATCGACGAAACAATCGCCGAAGTGAGGCGCACCGGCGTGACACGGACGCTGTCCGGCCGCGAGCGCCCGATCCCTGACATGAACAGCCGCAACCCCAACGCGCGGGGATTCGCGGAGCGCACAGCGGTGAACACGCCGCTTCAGGGCACCGCAGCCGATCTCATCAAATTGGCGATGATCCGCATCGACCACGAGATCGAGGAGCGCAAGCTCCAGGCCAGGATGCTCTTGCAGGTGCACGACGAGCTGCTATTCGAAGCGCCGCCCGAGGAACTGGAGGCCGTGTGCACGCTGGCCAAATCGGGCATGGAGCACGTTGCGCAGCTCGACGTGCCGCTCATCGCGGACGTGGGCGTGGGCGACAACTGGCGGGACGCGAAGTAGGCGCCGCTCACTTCGCGCGGCGGATTATGGCCCGCGCCGGCGCGCCGTCGCTTTCGGGGATCTTCAGCGGAAGGCAGATCAAATCGTAACTGCCGGGCTGCACGCTGGCAAGGTTCAGCCCTTCGATGATCCAGATGCCGGCCGAGAGCAGGATGCGGTGGGTCTCGCCGCCGTCCTCACCGGCGCTTCCGACCGAGAGACAATCGATTCCGACTGTTTGAACGCCGCGTGCGGCGAGGTACCGCGCGGCGCCGGGTGAGATAGCGACGAAATCCCGCACAAATTCATCGGCAGACCAGCCCAAAGCGGAATTGCGCGTCTTGAACAGGAGGCGCTCGCCGCGCCGGATGCGGTGAGCGCGCAGTTCCTCGGGCGTGACGCACTTCCGATTGCGAATCCGGATCACGCGGGCGCGCCCGAGGGTGGCTGAGAAGGGCATGTGGCCGATACCGGCGCCGCGCTCGAGGAAATGCAACGGAGCGTCTATATGGGTTCCGGTATGCAAGCTCATCGAGATCGCCGAGAGGTTCATGCCTTCGCCGCGATCGATGGCGAGCAGGCGCTCGATGCGAACCTCGGGATCGCCCGGCCAGTGCGCCATGCCGGTGTGCACAGGCGCCGAAATATCGATCCAAGTGCCTTTCACGATGCGAGCGATTTCACCGGCCGGCGCAACGCCAGCCTGAACCCGTGGCTCTTGCGCATTTGCGTGCGCCACAAGGCGTCCTGGCCTGTCCGGCGCAGCCGTTCGCTATTCGGCAACTGTTTTCCAGCCTCTTCTGGAAAGGTCCCAGTAAATGACTGCGCCGGCGAGCGTGCCAATCGTGATATATAGCAGCCCGGCGCCGGACTCGTGCAGGATGACTTTGCCGAAGCCGAACAGCCAGCCATAGATCAAAACGGCGCCGCAGAACCAGTCCATAATGTTGCGCCAGCCATCGCCCGAAGGTGCGACGTCCGGCGCCATCCTCGCCACCGGAGCCCAGCCGCGCAGCGACGGCCGCGTGCGCCGGTAGAAGGCAACAAGGGTGTCTTTCCCTTCCGGCTTGGTCATGAAGGTGACTGCAAGCCAGACGACGGTGGTGATCGCGACGGTGATGATCATAATCCAGGCAAAATCGCGCGGCTGGTCGCTATCCAGGCGCCCAACAGTCTGCAAGAGGATCGAGACGACGAAGGCGCAGGTCATCGAGGAAACTTCACTCCAGGCGTTGATCCGCCACCAGTACCAGCGCAGCAGCAGCACGAGGCCGGTCCCGGCGCCGGTAACCAGGAGAATTTTCCACGCCCCGGCAATCGAATCCAGGTAAAACGTAATGAGGGCCGAGCCGAAGGTAAGCAACACGGTCGCGGCTTGCGACACATGGACATAATGTTTCTCGGTTGCCACCCGCTTGATGAATCGCTTGTAGAAATCGTTCACCAGGTAGCTGGCGCCCCAATTGAGCTGCGTGGCGATGGTAGACATGTAAGCGGCCGCGAATGCGGCAATCATGGTGCCGCGGAGATAAGGCGGCAACTGGCTGATCATCACGCGGATGTAGCCGGTCTCGGGGTCCTTGAGGCCAGGGTAGAGGACCAGCGAGACGAGAGCCACGATGATCCACGGCCAGGGCCGCAGCGCATAGTGCGCAATGTTGAACCAGAGTGTCGCGAGCAGTGAGTTCTTTTCGTCCTTGGCGGAGAACATGCGCTGGGCGATGTAGCCGCCACCGCCAGGCTCGGCGCCCGGATACCAGGTGGCCCACCAGTTCAACCCGATGTACACGAAGAAAGTGATCAGCGGCATCCAGGCCGAGTTGAGGTGGGGGACGAAAGCAAGCGTCGAACCGCGGCCGGGGTGCGCGTGATCGAGCGCGATCAGCTTCGCTTTCATCCCGTCTATGCCGCCAACGGCGGCGACAGCGAAGACGGCGAGCACGATCACCATCGTCATTTTGATAACGAATTGGAAGGCGTCCGTCACCAGCACGCCCCACAATCCGGAGAGCGTCGAGATGAAGGAAGTGATCGCAATGATACCGAGGACGATCCCGATGCCCTGCAGCTTGGTTACGCCCAGCACGAGCATGAGGATCTTCACCATCGCCAGGTTCACCCAGCCGAGGATGATGCAGTTGATGGGCAGACCGAGATAGATGGCCCGGAAGCCGCGCAAGAAGGCCGCCGGTTTGCCGGAGTAGCGGATCTCGGCAAACTCGACGTTGGTCATGACACCGGCGCGCCGCCATAACCGTGCATACAAGAAAACGGTGAGCATGCCGCCGGCAACAAAGTTCCACCAAAGCCAGTTCCCGGCGATGCCGCCTCTGGCCACCATGCCCGTGACGGCCAGCGGCGTGTCTGCAGCGAATGTCGTCGCGACCATCGACGTGCCGGCGAGCCACCAGGGCACATTCCGCCCGGAGAGGAAGAATTCACTGACGCTCTTGCCAGCGCGGGATTTGTAGTAGAAGCCGATCGCCAGGTTGAAGATGAAATAAAGGGCGACTACGGACCAATCGATGACGGTGAGTTGCACCTACGAATTATACGTTTTGTAAGCGGGTGGATGCCGGGCTGTTATCGAGCCCTCCGAATATCCCGCAACGAGGCGTACCAGCCTGGATAACCTCGAGCAGCCGAATATTCGTCGCTCTCAAGCGAGAATGCGACATCGATTGGAATGCCAGGCTGCAACTCCGGGATACGCCCGGCGAAGTTCCAAGCCTTGAAGGCGATTGTTCGCCCGCTCTGATGCAGGTTCACCCGGACGTGCTTTTCTTTCCAGACCGTGGGAGCGGCCGCAACCTCGACTCCAAGCGCCGCAAAGACGGGCGTGGGATTGCCGAAACCGAATGGTGCCAACGAGAGCACGCCGGCAGCCGAGCGCTCGTTGATTTCCTGAAAATCCAGAGCGGCATCCACTTCGACTTCGGCCGTGAAATGGTCCGGCGTGAGCCGCCGGGCAGCGTAAGCATTGAGCCGCTCGCGGAACTCATCGATCCGCTCAGAAGCGATGGTGATTCCGGCCGCCTGGCGGTGGCCGCCGAAGCGGATGAACAGGTCCGGCATGGCCTCGAGCGCCTCGAGCAGATGAAACGCCGGGATGCTGCGGCCGGAGCCCTGCGCCACTTTCTGCCCGGGGTCGTCGCCCAGAACGACAACGGGCCGGTGGAAGCGTTCGACCAAGCGGCTGGCGACAATGCCGACGACACCGCGGTGCCAGTCCTTCCCGGCAAAGACGAGCGCCGCCTGCTGATCTGTTACGGGCGCCGCGAGGCATTCATCCAAGATGGCGCGCACAATATCGGTTTCCGTCTGCTGGCGTTCGCGGTTGAGCGCGTGCAGGTTGCCCGCCAGCTCCCGCGCCCGTGCTGCATCCTCGGTGAGCAGCAGATCGACAATCGTGTTGGCATCCGCCATGCGCCCGGCGGCATTGAGGCGCGGCGCAATGCGGAAGGCCACCTGGGCGGCCGAGAGTGCTTCACCCTCGCTGAAACCGGCGACATCGAGCAGCGCACGGAGGCCCGCGTTCCGCACGGAGCGGAGGCCTTCGAGACCGAGCTTCACGAAAACGCGGTTTTCGCCGGTCAGCGGCACGACGTTGGCGACGGTAGCGATCGCAACCACCTTCAGAAAGGACTCCATCATGCGCCGCAGCTTTTCCGGCGGCCAGTCCAGGGTCGCGAGCAGCGCCTCAACCAGTTTGAATGCGACGCCCGCGCCACACAGGTTCTTGTCTGGATAAGCGCAGGAGGACTGTTGAGGATTGAGCACGGCGAGCGCGGGCGGGATCTCGGCGTCGGGCAGGTGGTGATCGGTGACGATCACATCGATACCGGCTTGGCGCGCGTGGCGCACCGCTTCATTCGCGCGGATGCCGGTGTCCACGCTGACGATGAGCGTGACGCCTCGAGCGGCAGCGTACGCGACGGCTTCCGGCCGCATGCCGTAGCCGTCTTTCACGCGGTTCGGGATCAGGAAAGAGGCGCAGCCGCCCGCGAGCTCAATCGCCTTCTTGAGGATGGCGACCGAGGTGGTGCCGTCCACGTCATAGTCTCCGTAGAGCAGGATCTTTTCACTCCCGGCAATGGCGCGGCGCAGGCGATCGAGCGCCTGGTCCATGCCGCGCATCAGGTGCGGGTCGTGCAGATCGTCGAGCGAGGGATAAAGAAATCTCTGCGCTGAGGCCGGGTCGCGGTAGCCGCGACGAACCAACACCCGCGCGGCGGGCAGGCTCAAGCCGAGTGACGCCGCCAGGCGCTCTGCTTCAACGGGCTCGGACGCCGGCAAAAGCCAGCGGGCTGGTTGTTCCATCTCGGGCGGGGTCAGTTTCTGGAGTAATAGCCACCAATAGAATCGTCTTCGTCCTCCTCCCCTTCCGGGAGGGCGGCATCGACCTCTTCGAGCAGATCCAGGTAATCTTCATACCAGTCCGCGCGAAGATTGAAGAGATACACGCGGCCTTCGTGGTCGAACGAAAGCTCGAGTGCGCAGGTGAACCCCTCGTGCGCGCGCAAGTCCCGGAGCCGCTGCTCCAGGCTGCGCTGCTCCTCCACAGCCAGGTCGCACCCTTCCAGCCGCGCGACCGCTTCATCCACATGTGCTTGGGTGAACTCGCGGTAGTGGTATACGAGCATCCGCACACCGGCCTTCTTTGCGGCCTGCGCGAACGCACGATAATCCGGCAGCCGGTCCGTGTCCCAAGCCACGAACGAATCCGTATCCGCCAGGCGGGAGTACCCGTGAAAGATCACAAACCCTTCCGTTCCCAGGTACGCGAGAACTTCGGTCTTGAGTGCGTCCAGATTAAGATTCATTTTGAGCTGTGCCAAGACGAGGATATCACGTTGGCCAACGGGAACTCGCCGGGCACCGCCTTATACTGTCATCGGCGCCGCCGGTCACAAACGATCGGAAGAAAGTTGCATTCCGGCCGAAGTCGCACGCCCGCCTGGATTTAGATTCGGCCGCAGCGGCTCGTGCGCCTCCTCCGGCGACCGGAATCAGGAATCCCGCCAGTACAATTATTCGCCAACAGTGCTACCGCGCGGCAGGCCCCTGGCGGGCAGGCGCGGTTACTTGTATCAGGAAACAATCGAACATTCTGTTTTGGAAAGAGAGAGTCACAGGACAGGAAAGGAGAATTCCATGAGCAGTAACTTCGTCCTAGCCATTTCGCATATTCTCGCGATTCTCGCCGGCTTCGGTATTGGCTGGTTCGTCAAGAATCCAAGGTCCCAGGCGCTCGCCGTAGCTGCCACTCAAACTGTCGAGGCTGTGGCCGAACAAATTAAGCCCGGCATCACGGGCACTCAGCCTCCAACTACAAACTAATGGACCACGACTCCACCCAAACAGGGCCGGACCATTTCGCCCGCGCGTCGCCCGAAACGGGCGCCGAACTGGACTGGCAAGCCACCGCAAGCTCCACGATCCGTTCGGCCGTGGCCGCTGCCACGGATCAGCGTCCGGGGGTGCGCGAGCAGAGCCGATCTGCGCTCGACTCCCGCCCGGCTCTGGCACTGATGGAGCGCCCGTCCGATGTGGGCGAGAGTGTTGCGTTGGCGGCGCCGCTCGAGGGCGTGAAGCCCGGCGCAGACACGCGGCTCGGGTTCGACTTTCACTGGCTGTGCGAGGCGGCCGCCGGCAAGATCTCCGGCGACCTTGGCCTGAAGGTTATGACCGGGGCTGAAGCTGCGCTCGACATCGCCATCGCCGGCGCACTCACGGCGGTTGTCACGCTGGACGATGCGAGCTGGTTGCGGGTTCGCGTGTTCAAGCGCAACGACTCCGGCGCGCGGTTCCCATCGGCGATTTCCGTCACAGCGCGGCCGAGCACGCCTCTGCCGGAGGGGCCGGAAGATCTTGCGGCAGCGATCCTGGGCGCCGGCGGCCCCGAACGGCTAAACGATATCGAACCGGCGGTGCTGGAGAGCGTCGTTACACTGGTCAGATCCGTATACGCGAAGGCAATCGGCGCCCTGGAAGCGAAGTATTCGGCCGAGGTGAGCTATTTCTGCGAGCGCGCCACCGCGGCTGCCGCGCTTGTCGATTGCTCGTTTGACTTCACGCCGGACGGGCTCGAAGCATACCGCCTGGCGTTGACCGGCGATTTTTCACGGCTGCTCGCAGCGCCATCCGCGCACGTGCGTATGCAGCCAGGTCTCGTCACGCAAGGTCTCCGCCGGCGCTGTGACATCGAGCTGCATCTGCCGTTTTTCGACCGCAAGCAATGGCCCGCGCGATGGGAGGCGCTGGCGAAGCTCGAGATCAGCGACGGGCGGGACGGGCGCCTGCTGGCGTACTCAGCCGAAGCCTCCGGCGAGACCCAGAGCAAGAATGCTTACCAGAGCACGCTGGCGCTTGTGGGAGCGCTGGCAGCGCCCCGGCAATGCGATTTCACGCTCACATATACTGACTGCCGCACGCTCGGAGCGGCGCATGCGCGCGCCGCGCTAGGTCCCATTCTCAGCCGGTACGGTTTCGGTGGCAGCGTGACGGACTGGCTCGACAGCGCCGCGGCAGCGAGTGGGGCCGGTGAACTCGAAGCGTTGCTCACGCTGTCGCTTGAAGGCCGGCTCGCCGGGGCATGGCTCCGTGCCCCGGCCGAGCGCGATCCGGACTTCTTCGAGGTGTACTCGGCGGTATCGGTCGCCGTACAGCAAGCGCTGCGAAAGTGGCTGCCGTACGTCTACTTCAGCGACCTCGCACAGTACGACAACAACGCGGCCGCGTACCCGCTGGTGGTGTACGGATCCACGCGGCCGTTCGCTGGCAAGCCGCGCAGCGAATTCACCTACGATGTCATGGTCCCGGACGGCGCCGGTCTCTCGAAGCGGCCTGCCGTGCGGAATCTCTCCATCGAGCTGGAGCGAATCGAGCGGCTGCTAACCGCCGCCGGCAAGGTGAAAACGGCGCGGTTCTATGCGCCGCGATACGCCCCGGACATCCTTGCCGCCGTGCAGCGGCAGCCGCGACTGCTGAACGCTCTGCTGGCCGCCGACGCAGTCTTGGTCGACAATTTCGTGAAGCTGGGCGTCAGAGGGCGCGAACTCAGCGACGCGCTCGCAAACGACCCGCAAAGGCCGGTCAGAGATCTGGTGAAATTCGCCGGCGAGTTCGTCACCGTGTTTCACCGCAAGCTGCGCAGGCTGTACGGCGGCCACAGTTTCATCGCCTTCGGCTCGCTGCTGCTGATTGAGGCGACGCGGGCGCTGAATAAGGCGCGGAACGTGGATGCTTCGATTGTCGCGGTGCTGCGATTGGCGATGGGCCAAAGGGGCCAGCCAAACCGGCGCGAACAGACGTTCGTGAATCCCGCCTACCGGCCCTGACTCGCGGGCTCAACTTTTTCAGGCTGTCAACCGATGGATAAGCTGTGAGTCTCGCCAAGCTTGCATTGTGCGCCACCACAGCCGTACTCGGTCTTGCGGCCTACGGACAGGACCCGCGTGCGGCGATGGAGCAATCGCTCGAGAAGCAGCGCGCCTCGCTCGAAAGGCAGCGTGCCGCAGTGCGCGGGCAAGTCCCCAAAAGCCAGCCGATGCAGAACTCGTTTTTCACCGTGGCATGGACCGAACCGCTGCCACCCATCGTCCTCGCCCCGCAATGCGATCCCGTGCCCGAAGAGCAGATTGGGCCATTGGTCGAAGAACTCGCGAAACGCGAGGGCCTGACGCCGGACCTGCTCCGCGCAGTCATCGAGAAGGAGTCTTCCTACCTGCCCTGCGCGGTCTCGGCGTCGGGCGCAGAGGGCCTCATGCAATTGATGCCGGAGACGGCCGCCGAACTGGGCGTCGGGGATCCTTTCGATACGCGCGAGAATGTGGATGCGGGCGCCCGGCTTCTCAAACAGTTGTTGGACCGCTACGATGGAAACCTCCGGCTCGCCCTCGCCGCTTACAACGCCGGGCCGGCGCGCGTCGATGCCGTCCGCGGGTTGCCGCTGATCCCGGAGACCATGAACTACGTCTCGAGCATTCTATCAATTCTGGCGCCACCTGCGCCGGCCGGCATCATGAGCGGGGTGCCTCCTATCGGATTCCCGGCTTTGCCGGCCTCAAACGACTCCCTTAAATGAGCGCGGCGTGACTTTCTCTTGAGGACAGCTTCCTTTGAGAACAGCCGCACCCGCTGAGAACAGCCGCACCCGCGCATTCTAAGGACCATCGACTGCATCGGGCCTCCCGCTAGGGCCGCTGCTAGAATCGGGGTGGAAGCTAGTCTTGGCCGGTGCCGGGTCCGGACTTCAAATCCGGCATGCGGCACGTGCCCGTGTCGCAGGTGGGTTCGACTCCCACTAGCTTCCGCCATACTACGCCACTCAGGATCAAGTGCCCCGGCAGCGGAGTACCATGGCATTCACCCGCACAAGGATTACCGGACCTGATTTCGCAGCCGCGGCACAAGCGAGGAGACAAAATAACCGGCGGCCAAACACGACAGCCAGAGGATCGGGACTCGATATCGCATATCGGATACAACAATGTAGTACATGAGCGGATAGACCAGAAACACCGCCACAATCAAAACAGCCGCGGGCTCGCGCTTCCAACCCATCCAAATCAGCCCCGGAATCGACAGGATCGTCGCCGCCCAGACCGCATAGCAGGAATAGAGCGGCTGGGTCGGATACGGTAGCCAGAACTCGACGATTCTCCTCCAGGTCAGCCACCAGAAACGTCCTGGGTGCGACCGCATCCACGCGATCGCGTCGGCCGCCCTCTGGCGGTCATAAGCGAGCTCACCCATGCTGTGAAATAATTGCGCTTCTCGCGGGTTCCAATTTGGGTACATGACACCGTAACAGCCGTTGAGCTGCTCCATCGTCACACGCGGCTCGGCACAATCGTTGTTGGACGTGTATAGCGCGATTCCAAGCGTCGTTCGCACGATGAGCCTGCCCCAGATGTTGTAGTTCCGCACGATCCACGGGAGGATTACCAGCGGCGCCATAATCAGGAGCAAAGCGAAAAAACGGGTGCAAGCGCGCAGTCCGGTGCGCCGGGCGATCAGAAGGAACGCAACGCAAAGAACAGCAACCGGCACCGACATGGGATTCAAGAGACACAGCAGTCCGGTGATTGCGCCAACGATTGCGCCATGGAGGGCGAAGCGCCCAGCCTTACGCAACAGCAGAGCCGTAATGAGGAAAAGGAGGACCAGGCCGAATTGGGTGAAACTGGCGTCCCAGGCGGGCATCAGGCGAGAAGCCGCTAGTGAAAATACAGCGCTGATCACGCCGGGGACGCGTGTGCCGAACAACAAGGCCGAGGCTCGTGGCAGGAAAGCAACGGTGAATGCGTTCACAGCGATATTAGCAAGGACCATGACCCAGTACGGAAGCAAGCCATGCGTCCCGAACAGCTTGATCGAGAGCGCGATAAACAGCGGATACAACGGCGGCTCGATTGCGGTGGGGCCCGTGGGCAAGGAAGAGAACGGGTTGCCGAACGTACCGTCTTTCGCCAAGTTCCTGGCAATGTCCACCATCTCGTGTCCGGGTCCCATTTCGATGCCTACGGGATAATAACAGAGTTGACAAAAGCCCGCCGCGAGGCCGGCGATAAAGAGCAAGGCAGGCCAGTTGAGGCGGGACGAGCCGGTCAGGCTTCGGGCCGCTGCCGGGCCAGGAGAGGTGGCGCCCTGGTGTTGACTCTTGGCCGCAAGACCCGCTGAGGGGGGCTCGGGAACTGAGTCTAAGGCCATGACCGTGATGCTATCACGACGGTTAGGCTGCTTCTACCGGACCTGATTTCGCAGCCGCGGCACAAGCGAGGAGACAAAATACCCGGCGGCCAAACACGACAGCCAGAGGATCGGAACCCGGTAGCGTATATCGGATACGACAATGTAGTACAGGAGCGGATAGACCAGAGACACCGCCACAATCAAAACAGCCGCGGGCTCGCGCTTCCAACCCATCCAAATCAGTCCCGGAATCGACAGGATCGTTGCCGCCCAGACCGCATAGCAGGAATAGAGCGGCTGGGTCGGATACGGCAGCCAGAACTCGACGATCCTCCTCCAGGTCAGCCACCAGAAACGCCTTGGGTGCGACCGCATCCACGCGATCGCGTCGGCTGTTCTCTGGCGGTCATAAGCGGGCTCGCCCATGCTGCGAACTAATTGCGCTTCGCGCGCGCTCGAATTCGGGTGCATGGCATCGAAACACCCGCTGAGCAGCTCCCCCCTCAGACTCGGCTCGGCGCAATCGTTGTTGGAGGCGTATGACGTCATTCCGAAGTTCGTGCGCACGATCCACCGGCCCCAGAGCTTGTAATTCCTGGCCAACCAGGGGAGGTTGAAGAGCACGGCCGCAAGCGCCAGCGTCGCGCAAAAACGGGCACAGTCCCGCAGTCCGGTGCGCCGGATGATCAGAAGGAACGCAACGCACGGGACGGCCACCAGCACGGAGGCGGGATTCAAAAGGAACAGCAGCCCGACGATTGCGCCGGCGATTGCGCCGTGGAGGGCGAAGCGCCCAGCCTTACGCAACAGCAGAGCCGTAATGAGGAAAAGGAGGACCAGGCCGAATTGGGTGAAACTGGCGTCCCAGGCGGGCATCAGGCGAGAAGCCGCTAGCGAGAGTGCAGCGCCGATCATGCCGGGGACGCGTGTGCCGAACAACAAGGCCGAGGCTCGTGGCAGGAAAGCAACGGTGAATGCGTTCGCAGCGATATTCGCAACAACTAAGACCCCGTACGGAAGCCAGCCAGGCGTCCCGAACAGCTTGATCGCAAGCGCAATAATCAGCGGATATAATGGCGGCTCGGCTGCGGTGGGCCCCGTAGGCAAGGGAAGGAAGGGGTTGCCGAACGTACCGTCTTTCGCCAAGTTCCTGGCAATGTCCACCATCTCGTGTCCGGGTCCCATTTCGTCGGTTCGAAGTCTAACCGGATAACAGAGTTGACAAAAGCCCGCCGCGAGGCCGGCGATAAAGAGCAAGGCAGGCCAGTTGAGGCGGGACGAGCCGGTCAGGCTTCGGGCCGCTGCCGGGCCAGGAGAGGTGGCGCCCTGGTGTTGACTCTTGGCCGCAAGACCCGCTGAGGGGGGCTCGGGAACTGAGTCTAAGGCCATGACCGTGATGCTATCACGACGGTTAGGCTGCTTCTACCGGACCTGATTTCGCAGCCGCGGCACAAGCGAGGAGACAAAATAACCGGCGGCCAAACACGACAGCCAGAGGATCGGAACCCGGTAGCGTATATCGGATGCGACAATGTAATACAGGAGCGGATAGACCAGAAACACCGCCACAATCAAGACAGCCGCGGGCTCGCGCTTCCAACCCATCCAAATCAGTCCCGGAATCGACAGGATCGTTGCCGCCCAGACCGCATAGCAGGAATAGAGCGGCTGGGTTGGATAGGGCAGCCAGAACTCGACGATCCTCCTCCAGGTCAGCCACCAGAAACGCCTTGGGTGCGACCGCATCCACGCCATCGCGTCGGCCGCCCTCTGGCGGTCATAAGCGGGCTCGCCCATGCTGCGAACTAATTGCGCTTCGCGCGCGCTCGAATTCGGGTGCATGGCATCGAAACACCCGTTGAGCAGCTCCATCCTCAGACTTGGCTCGGCGCAATCGTTGTTGGAGGCGTAGAGCGGCATTCCGAAGTTCGTGCGCACGATCCACCGGCCCCAGAGCTTGTAATTCCTAGCCAACCAGGGAAGGTTGAAGAGCACGGCTGCAAGCGCCAGCGTCGCGCAAAAACGGGCACAGTTCCGCAGTCCGATGCGCCGGGCGATCAGAAGGAACCCAACGCACGGGACGGCCACCAGCACGGAGGCGGGATTCAAAAGGAACAGCAGTCCAACGATTGCGCCGGCGATTGCGCCGTGGAGGGCGAAGCGCCCAGCCTTACGCAACAACAGAGCCGTCGCGATCGGCAGCAGAATCAGCCCGAGTTGCGTATAGTTTGCGTCGAAGTTGGGCATGAGCCGGGCAGCCAATATCGCTAGCACGCCTCCACAGATTCCAGGCGCGCGCGTGCCGAAGAACAGCTCGGATACCCGCGGCAGCAGCGCAGCAGCGAGCGCGTTCGCAGGGATGATCCCGAGCACGATGACAAAATAGCCAATCAGGACAGGCGTCTTGAACAGCTTGATCGCAAGTGCGAGATACAGCGGATATAATGGCGGCTCGGCTGCGGTGGGCCCCGTAGGCAAGGGAAGGAAGGGGTTGCCGAACGTGCCATCCTTTACCAGGCTCTTGGCGATGTTCAGCATCTCTGGGCCCATAATGACGCCGACGGGGTGAAGGAGATGATAAAAGCCCGCCGAGAGGCCAGCGATAAAGAGCAAGGCAGGCCATGTGAGGGGAAAGAGGCTGGTCAAATCTCGAACTGCTGCTGAAGCCTGCGCGACAGTAGCCCGGGGTTGATTCGCTGCGGCAAGACCCGCTGACGGGGGCTCGGGGACTGAGCCTAGGGCCATGACCGTGATGCTATCACGCGCCAGCGGGCCGCGCCTGGTAAGGCGGGGGGCGAAGCGCGGGCCGGCCTGGGCCGCCGCTGAGCGATCTCGGTTTTCTGCCGATAAGAGCCTTGTGCACCTCGCCCAGAGGAGTGTGACTACCGTCAGCACTGGCTCCCGGAAAAGGGTCCAAGCAGTCAGCGGCCACAGTTGCGAGTCTGGCGGCTCCCGCTGCGCGCGGCCCTTGCTCAGCCGGCTGGTCTGGGTGTGGGGGACCATCGCCTGGCTGTTACTATCGGGCGCGGCCGAGGCGGCGCCGCAGCCGGTCAATCTCCCCGTTCTTACTGAGATTTCGCAGATCAAACACCTTACTCCCGAGCAGGCAAGGCGGCATTATCCGGTGCGCCTGCGCGGGGTGGTGACCTACTTCGATACCGTCGCTCCCAACCTGTTTATCCAGAATGGGACCGAGAGCACTTGGATCCGGTGGCTCCGCACGACCCCGCAGCCCAAGGCCGGCGAGGTGATTGAGGTGGAGGGCGTGACAAGCCAGACCGGTTTTGCTCCCGACAGCGACATGATCCGGTGGCAGGTGATCGGCACCGCGCCGATGCCTGAACCCGTACGTCCCACCTTCGAACAGATGGCATCCACCACGGAGGACTCCCGCTGGGTAGAAGTCGGAGGAATCGTCCGCTCGGTCGCGGTCGAGCGAGGCGGTGGCGGCCGCCTCCGCTTCAACCTGGCCATCCCGGGTGGTCAGATCCTAGTCCAGACGCCAAACTATCCCTCCGTCCCGGCCTACCTCATCGACGGCAAGGTGCGCATTCGGGGCGTTTGTGGCGCGCTGTTCAATGCAAGAAATCAAATCTTCGGCATCGTCGTCCACATGCCTTCGATCTCCGAGCTGCACGTGATCGAACACGCTGCTGCCGATCCATTCGCGATGCCGGTGCGTCCGATTGACACGCTACAACGCTTCAGCTTGCAAGGCGCCTCGGGGCACCGGATCCATGTCCAGGGCATCGTAACAGCCTGCTTGCCTGGCAAGGTTTTTTACGTTTCCGATGATACTGGCGGCCTTTACATCGAGGCCCTGCAAGCCCCTGCTCTCCAGGCCGGCGACCGGGTGGACGTGGCCGGGTTTCCCAGCATCATGGATGGCAGGGCGGCGCTTCAGGAAGCTGTATTTCGCCGCTCCGGCACCGGGCCGCCATTGCCGCCCATTTCGCTAACGGCCCAGCAGGCACTAGAAGGTAAGTACGACTCGGCCCTGATCACACTGGAGGGCGAACTCGGAGCTATTTCCCAGCTTGCGAACGAGAAGATTCTGGTGGTTCGGCAGGCAAACACGATGTTCACCGCCATGGTGCCGGGGGAGCCAAGGACAACTTCGGATCTCGCTCCCTTGCGTGAGGGCAGCCGGCTACGGCTCACCGGCATCTGCCTGGTCGAATCAGACGTTATCGGCAACCCCGTAGCCCTGAAACTCCGGCTTCGTTCGGTTCACGACCTTGTGGTCACGCGCCGCGCTTCGTGGCTAACGCCGAGGCGAGCCCTCTCCGTCTTCGGCGCGCTGGCGATCCTGATAGTCGGCACCTTGGCTTGGGTAGGCATCCTTCGCCACCGCGTCCAGGGCCAGAGCGGAGTTATTCGCGCCACGCTGGAATCCACGGAGGACGGCATTCTGGTCGTCGATTCCCATGGAAACACGGTGGTTTTCAATCAGAGGTTCGGCGCGATGTGGAGGATCCCGGAGCAGATCCTGGCGACGCGGGATGACGAGCCGGCTGCTAGACTGCGTCCTGCCTCAGCTCAAAGAGCCCAATGCGTTTCTTGCCAGAGTAAGACAACTGTATGCAGACGCAGCCGCGCAAACCGACGACCTGGTGGAATTCAAGGATGGCAGGATTTTCGAGCGCCACTCCGAACCGTTGCGGATCGCCGGAAAAAGCATGGGCAGGGTCTGGAGTTTCCGCGACATCACCGACCGCAAGCGGGCAGAGGCCGAACTGCACAAAGCCAAGGAGGCGGCCGAAGCCGGCAACCGCGCCAAGAGCGAATTCCTCGCTAATATGAGCCACGAGATCCGGACACCCATGAACGGCATTCTGGGAATGACTCGAGCTCCTGCTCGACACTGAACTCAGTCGAGAGCAGCACGAGTATCTGAACTTGGTGAAGGCCTCGACGGATTCGCTCCTCACAGTCATCGGCGACATACTGGACTTCTCGAAAATCGAGGCCGGCAAGCTGGATCTGGACGAAGTGGATTTCGCTTTGCGCGATGCACTCGAAAGCATCATGAAGAGCTTCGCGCTCAGTGCGCATCAGAAGGGGCTGGAACTGGCGTGCTCGGTCGGGCCGGAGGTGCCCGATATCGTTCGCGGCGATCCCCTCCGTCTGCGGCAGGTTGTCAGTAATCTGGTTGGCAATGCGCTGAAATTTACGGAGCGGGGCGAGGTAGTGCTCCGGGTTGAGACACGAAGGCGCGATGCGGAAACCATCTTGCTGCACTTCCTAGTTCAGGACACGGGCATTGGGATTCCGCCAGAAAAGCAAAAGACAATTTTCGAGCCCTTTTCGCAGGCTGACGGCTCGATGACGCGCAAGTATGGGGGAACCGGTTTGGGCCTGACGGTCTCGTCGCGCCTTGTGGCCATGATGGGCGGCGAGATCTGGGTGGAAAGCGAGGCCGGCCGCGGCAGCCGTTTCCATTTCACCGTTCGTTTGGGCACATCGAAAAACGTCCCCGCGGTGAAGCCGGTTACGGCCACCCGCCTTGAGGACGTCCCTGTGCTGGTGGTGGATGATAATGCGACGAACCGCCGTATTCTCAGCGAAACGCTAAGCGGATGGGACATGCGGGTGGTTGCGGTCGAGAGCGGGCAAGAGGCGCTCGCGGCCCTCGAAAAAGCCGCCGAGGCGTGCGAACCGTTCCAACTGATGATTACGGATGCCCACATGCCTGGCATGGATGGTTTTATGCTGACCGAGGAAGTCGCGCACAATCCCAAGCTGGTGGCGGCGACCATCATGATGCTCACTTCCAGCGGCCAGCAGGGAGACGCCGCGCGCTGCCGGAAGGCAGGCGTGGCGGCTTACCTCACCAAGCCGGTGCGGCAAGCCGAACTGCGAGACATGATTCTGCTGGCGTTGGATCGCAAGGCCCGTCCATCGCCGGCGCCTGCCTTGATCACCGAGAACGCTCTCCGGGAAAGGCGAGCGGCAGCGAGCCGCCGAGTTCTGGTCGCTGAGGACAATGTAGTGAACCAAACGCTGGCGAGGCGCCTGCTCGAGAAGCAGGGTCACACGGTCGTCGTAGCAAGTAATGGCAGGGAGGTGCTCCAAGCGCTCGAGAAAGAGGCGTTCGAACGTCGTTTTCATGGATGTTCAGATGCCCGAGATGGACGGCTTCGAGGCGACTGCCGCAATTCGTGAAAGGGAGAACGGCACCGGCGCACACATCCCGATCATCGCAATGACCGCCCACGCCATGAAGGGAGACGAGGAACGCTGCCTCGCTGCCGGCATGGATGGCTATATCCCGAAACCGATTCACCCCCAGCAGTTGTATAGCGTTTTAGATGCGGTCGTGGCCGCGGTCAGCACCCAAGACACCCCAGCGATGTAGGCAACCCGACTTCGAGCCTGTTGCACGCTCGGGCTGGGCGCGCGTTCAGGCCGGGACTTTCTGCGGCCGGCCGGAGTGGATCTCTTGCAGGCTCCAAACGCGGATCGGGTCGCGGCGGCGGGAGGCGACAGCTTCAGCAGCGGCCCTAGCGCCGCTGATCGTGGTGATACAAGGAATGCGGTGAATGAGCGCGGTGCGGCGGATCGCCTTCTCATCGACGAAGGAGTGGGCGCCGGTTGCAGTGTAGATCACAAGCTGGAGTGAGCCCGCCTTAAGCAAGTCGACCGCATTGGGACGGCCCTCGTTGACCTTGAGCACGGTCTGTGGAGTCAGGCCGGCGGCGCGCAATGCAGCGGCCGTTCCACGCGTGGCTGCGATCCGGAAGCCGAACTTCGCAAACGTGCGCGCCACTTCGATGGCGGCAGTCTTGTCGCGGCTGTTTACGCTGATGAAGACGGTGCCCTCGTCCGGCAGCGGCGTCCCGGCGCTGAGCTGCGCTTTCGAAAAAGCCTCGCCGAAATTCTCGCCGACGCCCATCACCTCGCCGGTCGAGCGCATCTCCGGGCCGAGCACCGGATCCACACCCGGAAACTTGTTGAACGGGAACACGGGTGATTTCACGAAGAACTGTGGCACCGGAAGCAACCCGGAAGTGCGGCCACCGGTGAGGTGCGCGAAATCCTGGAGGCGCTTGCCAAGCATGAGCCCGACGGCGATCTTTGCCAGCGGCACGCCGGTGGCCTTGCTGACGTACGGCACGGTGCGCGAGGCGCGCGGATTGACTTCCAGTACAAAGACGTTGCCGTTCTGAATCGCGTACTGGACGTTCATCAGCCCGATGACCTTGAGCGCATGCGCGAGCCGCTCGGTGTACTCGCGAACGGCCCCGAGCAGCTCCTGGCTCAGCGAGTAAGGCGGCAGCACGCACGAGCTGTCCCCCGAGTGTACGCCCGCCTCTTCAATGTGCTCCATGATGCCGGCGATCAGCACGCAGCCCCCGGCATCCGCTAGCGCATCGACGTCGATTTCGATGGCGTTCTCCAGGAACCGGTCGATGAGCACGGGCCGCTCCTGGGAGAACACGACCGCCTCGCGCATGTAGCGCCGGACCACATCCTCGTCGTAGGCGATGACCATGGCGCGTCCGCCGAGCACGTACGAGGGCCGCACCAGCGCCGGGTAGCCGATTTCGCGAGCAACGCGGCAGGCTTCTTCGACACTCGTCGCAGAGCCGTTCGGCGGGGAAGGGATGCCGAGGCGATCGAGCAGCGCGCCGAAGAGTTTCCTGTCTTCGGCAAGGTCGATGTTCCCGGGATCCGTTCCGATGATGGGCACGCCCGCCTTCCCGAGCTCTCGCTGCAGCGGGAGGGCGAGCGTCAGCGGCGTCTGCCCGCCGAACTGCACGATGACGCCGTCCGGCTTTTCCGTGTCGCATATGTTGAGCACTTCTTCAAAGGTCAGCGGCTCGAAGTACAAGCGGTCGCTGGTGTCGTAATCCGTCGAAACTGTTTCGGGATTGCAGTTCACCATGATCGACTCACAGCCAAATTCCTGCAGTGCGAAGGACGCGTGGCAGCAGCAGTAGTCGAACTCGATTCCCTGGCCGATGCGGTTCGGCCCGCTGCCGAGGATCACGACTTTCTTGCGGTCCGAAGGGGCGGCCTCGCACTCGCGCTCGTAGCTGGAATACAGATACGGCGTGAAGCTCTCGAACTCCGCCGCGCACGTATCGACGCGGTTGAACACGGCGCGGATGCCGAAAGCTTTTCTCTTTTCGCGCACGGCGAGTTGATCGGCTTTCCACGAATCGGCCAGGCGGCGGTCGCCGAGGCCGTCGCGCTTGGCGCGCACGAGCTGCTCGCGCGAAACGGATTCGAGCGATTCGCCGGCAAGTTCCGCTTCGAGTTCGACCGCTTCCTTGACCTGGGTGAGAAACCACGGGTCGATCGCCGTCCATTCGTGAATCTCTTCGAGCGCATACCCGCACTCGAAAGCGAAGCGGATGTAGTTTAGCCGGTCGGGGCTGGGCGTAATCAATTTACCGGGAATCAACTCTTTGTCGAACGTTTCGGCCGAGGCGGACTTGCCCGTTTCGAGGCTCCGCATCCCCTTGGCGAGCGCTTGCTTGAACGTGCGGCCGATGGACATCACTTCGCCGACCGACTTCATCTGCGTGCCGATAGTGGAATCCGCGCCGGGGAATTTTTCAAACTGCCAGCGCGGAATCTTCACGACGACGTAATCGAGCGTGGGCTCGAAGCAGGCCGGCGTCTTGCGCGTGATGTCGTTTGGGATTTCGTCGAGGCGGTAGCCGACGGCTAGCTTGGCGGCGATCTTGGCGATTGGGAACCCGGTGGCCTTCGAGGCCAGCGCCGAACTGCGCGACACGCGCGGGTTCATTTCGATGATCACCATGCGCCCGGTCTTCGGATGGATGGCGAACTGCACGTTCGATCCGCCGGTATCGACGCCGATCTCGCGCAGGCAGCGGATCGCGGCGTCGCGCATCATTTGGTATTCGCGGTCGGTGAGCGTCTGCGCCGGTGCCACGGTGATGGAATCGCCGGTGTGCACGCCCATCGGATCGAAGTTCTCGATCGAGCAGATGATGATGACGTTGTCGGCGAGGTCGCGCATCACCTCGAGCTCGAATTCCTTCCAGCCGAGCACGCTCTCTTCGGCAAGCACCTCGTGCACAGGCGAAAGATCGAGGCCGCGCTCGAGTAGATCCACCATGTCCTCGCGGTTGTATGCGATGCCGCCTCCCGTTCCACCCAGCGTGAAGCTGGGCCGCAGGATGACGGGGTAGCCGATGCGCGCGGCGAATTCCAGGCCGGCGGGGACGTTATTGACGAGTTGCGAATCCGGCACTTCCAGGCCGATCTTCCGCATCGCGTCCTTGAACATCAGCCGGTCTTCGGCCTTCTTGATCGCGTCGAGTTTCGCGCCGATGAGCTCGACGCCGTACTTCTCGAGCACGCCGGCCTCGGCCAATGCGACGGAGAGGTTCAGCCCGGTCTGCCCGCCCACGGTTGAAAGCAACGCATCGGGCCGCTCGCGTCTGATGATCTCTTCGGCGAAGGGCACCGTGAGCGGCTCGACGTAGGTGCGGTCGGCGAGGTTCGGGTCGGTCATGATCGTGGCGGGGTTCGAATTGATCAGCACGATTTCGTAGCCGTCCGCTCTGAGCGCCTTGCATGCCTGCGTACCCGAGTAATCGAACTCGCACGCCTGGCCGATTACGATCGGCCCGGAACCCAGGATCAAGATCTTATGAATGTCGGCTCGTCTGGGCATGCGTTACCCGTGGCGCTTGAACTCCGCGATCAGCCGCATGAAATCGTCGAACAAGTAGAGCGAATCGTGCGGCCCCGGCGCGGCCTCCGGGTGATACTGCACGCAGAAAACGGGCTCGCGGCGGTGCCGGAATCCCTCGAGCGTGTGGTCGTTGAGGTTGAAATGAGTGAGCTCGACATCGGCGGGATTGAGCGAATCGGGATCGACCGCGAAACCGTGATTGTGAGACGTGATCTCCACCCGGCCGGTGACTTTATTCAGCACCGGATGGTTCGCGCCCCGGTGGCCGAACTTCAGCTTGTAAGTCTTGCCGCCGAAGGCGAGGCCGAGCAGCTGGTGGCCCAAACAGATTCCGAAAACCGGCGTCTTGCCGATGAGCCTGCGGATGTTCGCGACTTGGGTGTGAAGGGGCTCGGGATCGCCCGGCCCGTTCGAGAGGAAAACGCCGTCCGGTTTGAGCGCCAGCACGTCCTGGGCGGAAGTGAGCGCCGGGACCACCGTCACGCGACAACCGCTGTGCACGAGCCTGCGCAGGATGTTCCGCTTGATGCCGTAATCGTAAGCGACTACGTGGCAGCGCGCTTCGGCCGGCCGGCCCACCAATTCCGATGGCGAACATCCCTGGACGCCTTTTTCCCACTGATAAGCGCTCGAAGTCGAAACGCGCGTCGCCAGATCCAAGCCGGCCATGGAGGGAATGCCGCGCGCCTGCTCGACCAGCTCTTTCGGGTCCCCGCCATTCGAGGAGAGCATACCGCGCATCACGCCGCGCGTCCGCAGGTGCCGCACCAGCTTCCGCGTGTCGATCTCCGCCGCAACCGGGATATTGTGTGCGGAGAGGAACTCCTCCGCCTTCTCGCCGGAGCGCCAGTTGCTCCGTATCGATGACATCTCGCGGACAACGAGGCCTTCGATGTAAGGCCGCCCGGATTCGCTATCATCGCTGTTGGCGCCGTAGTTGCCGATTTCAGGGTACGTCAGGACAACGATCTGGCCGGCGTAGGAAGGGTCGGTGAAGATTTCCTGATAGCCGGTTATGGCGGTATTGAAAACAACTTCCCCCGACCTTTGCGTCCGCGCACCAAAGCTCCTGCCCTCGAAGACCGTGCCGTCTTCCAGGGCCAGGATCGCAGTTTCCAAACGAGAATCCTCCCGGGGAAAGGCGTAAATCCTATTTCAACATGCGGGAGCGGGTGGATTCAAGCCTGCACCGCTTCTTGCCCTATCTTTTCATGTTGCAGGGCCCAGTTCCCGAGCCCGTTAGCAGCCCCCGCCTCGGGAGGCTGCAACGGCTCCAGGCTTGGTTTGGTGAGGACTTAGTTTCTAGAAAAAATGATACCCGGAATAAGTTTCCGGGACAATAATCTAAAAATATTAGGCGCCGCCGACGTGCTGGATGCGGATGATGCGCAGCCGCTCGACCCGTCTCGCCGACCCGCGACCGCGGCTGCGACGCGCCGCCTCCGGCGGAATGGGGGTCCCGATCAGAACGAAGCCGCTTCGCGGACGCCCTTGCCCTCGACGCATTCGTAGAGACGGCGAGTGCGCAGGCTCTTGTATTCTTCGATGCGGCTGCTCGGCCACGTGAGGACCGCCCGTTCGACGCGGTCTCGCCTGCCAACGCCGAATGTAACGGGCAGTTCGGATTGCGACAGGTAGCTCGAACCGCTCTTGATCATTCTGGAGGGGCTTTCCCCTTCGTAGAAGAGGCGGACGGTGGCGCCGATCGCGTCGCGGTTCGATTTCGTTCCGATCAGCCGGAACCGGATGCTGCTGTTGTCGCTGAGTTGATCATTGCGGTAGAGGTAGGCTGGGCCGTTGTTCGTCGTGATGAGCACGTCCAGGTCGCCATCGCCGTCGAAGTCGCCGAAAGCGGCGCCGCGCCCCACTTTCGGCGCGGCGAATCCGGCGCCGACCAGCGGCGCCACGTCGCGGAAGCCGCGCGCTCCCTGGTTGAGGAACAACTGTGGCGGCTGGGCGTAATCCACGTCCTGACGGACGTTGTGGACTGTCGCGTCGATGTGGCCATTCACCACGAGCAAATCGAGGTAACCGTCGAGGTTCGCGTCGAAGAAAAAGCAGCCAAACCCGAGTGTGCGGCGAGACAGCCGGCCCACCTCCGAGCCCGGCGCCTGGTCGATATAAATCCCGCGCTTGGTGGCGCGATACAGGCCGAGCATCTCGTGGTCGAAGTTCGTTACCACCAGACCAGGGATGCCGGAGTTGTCATAGTCGCCCGCATCCACGCCCATGCCCCCTCGCGCTTTGCCGTCCATACTGAAGGCGACGCCGGCCGTGACGGCAACCTCGCGGAAGGTTCCGTCCCGCATGTTGCGGTAGAGCTTGTTAGGCTCCGTGTCGTTGGCGACAAAGAGGTCCGGCCAGCCGTCCGCATCGTAGTCGAGCATGGCGGCGCCGAGCGATTTCGAGCTTGTGTCGAATACGCCGCTCTTGGCGGTGACGTCTTCGAAGGTCCCATCGCCGCGGTTGTGGAACAGCCAGCAAGTGGCGCCGCGATACGCCTCCGGAGTGCAGTAGGACTTCTGCTTGCCATCGATAGTGCAAGTAATATCCTGTTCCGGCGACCATTTCACGTAGTTGCACACGAACAAGTCCAGGAACCCATCGCGGTCGTAGTCACACCACAAAGCGGAACTGCTCAAGCCCGTACGCCGGCCAAGACCGCTTCGCTCGGTCACGTCCACGAACGTGCCGCGGCCGGTGTTTTGGAACAGCCGGCTCTGGCCGACGCAAGAAATAAACAGATCTGGGAAACCGTCATTATTGAAGTCGCCGACCGCCACGCCCATACCGTACATTTCGATGTCCAGCCCGGCGCGGCGCGTGACGTCCGTAAAGGTGCCGTTCCGGTTGTTCTTATACAGGCGCATCGTAGAGCGCTGCCGCCTGTGGCCCGGCCAATCCATGCCATTGATGAGCAGAATGTCCTGCCAGCCGTCGTTGTCGTAATCCATGAAGGCGCACCCAGAGCCCATGGTCTCCGGCAGGTATTTGCTGCCGAACGCTCCGTTGTTGTGCCGGAAAGCAATCCCCGCGGCCGAGGTCACGTCCACCAGGCGGAACCCCGGCCCCTCCTGGCCGAAGGCAACCAGCGCCGGCGCACCCAGCAGGAATTCTCTACGCGTCACGGCAGATTCACCAGCCCGTTGCGGATAGCATACATCACCAGCTCGGCCGTACAGTGGACCCCGAGGGCCTGCATCAGATTGGCACGGTGCACCGCAACTGTATTCACACTCACGTTGAGGAGGGCGGCGATTTCCTTATTGGAGTTGCCCTCCGCGATGAGCGTCAGGACCTGGCGCTCCCGCTGAGTTAGCGCCTCCCGGCCCTGTTCCGGAGTGGTTGCGCTCACAACACCTGGCCCGAGAACTTGCTCGCCGGCCGCCACGTCCTTCACCGCGGCGGCCAGGTCGATCTCACTTGCGTTCTTCAGGACGTAGCCTCGCGCTCCGGCCTCGAACGCGCTGCGGATCCTGTTGGCCTCCGAGTACATACTCACGATGAGGATCGCGGTATCGGGCAGACTCCGGAGAATCTCAATAGTGGCCTGAATTCCGTCCAGTTCAGGCATTGCCAGATCCATGACGACGACTGCCGGCCGGTGCTCGAGCGTCAACTGCACGGCTTCGGTTCCGGTGGCCGCCTCCGCCACCACCCGAATCTTGGGGTCGTCCTCGAGCATGCGGCGGAAGCCTCTCCGCACAAGGCTGTGGTCGTCGGCGAGCAAAACCGAAATGTCAGTGTCCATCGGATACAGAACCTTCGAGTGGGACCCTGAGCCTCACCAGCGTGCCTCCCTCCACGGGTTTCAGAAACTCGATGGTGCCCTGGAGCAATTCGGCCCGCTCTCGCATCGCCACCATGCCGATTCCACCACGCGCCGGAGCGGGTCCATCTTCGGGAATGCCCGCCCCGCGGTCTTCAATTTCGAGGCTTAGCGACTCCGGCAGGAACCTCGCCCGGACCCAAGCCCGCGGAGACTTGGAGTGCCTGGCCACATTGTTCAGCGCTTCCTGCAACACCCGGTACACATTCACGGCAACGCGCTCGGGAATCACGGGGTTCACGCTTGCTTTTTGGTATCGCACCTCGATTCCGGTCTGCTTCTCGAACACAGGCAAGTACCAATCGATCGCTTTTTCCAAGCCGCCATCGTCGAGGATCGACGGATGCAGTCCTTGAGAGAGGCCTCGCATTTTGTCGAGCGCCGACTGCGCGACCTCGCGCACTTCTCCGAACTCCGTGGATCCGGGCGCGACCCCTCGCTTTTCCGCGCGGCCCAGCATGACCCCTATCGCCGTGAGGATCTGTCCAAATTCGTCGTGCAGCTCGCGTGAGATCGAGTGCAGCACTTCCTCTTGCGCAGTGATCAGTTTGCGCGCCAGGGCGCTGCGCTGCTCGGAGAGCGCCGCAAGCCGTCCAAAAATCCGGCGGTTCGATTGGATCAGATAGAGGCTGGTCAACGAAATGGTCAGCAGCGTCGCGGCCAGAAAATAGTACAGGCGCCGCTCGACCTGGTTGTACACGCCTTGAACCCGGATGACCGCCTGCTGCTCTACCTCGTTGTTCTCGACGAGAAGGCGGGCAACGCTGCTTGTGAGTGCAGCCTGCTGCGCATCGAGCGAACTTCGGATCAGCTCACGCGCGCGCCCGACTTGCTTTTGGCGCGAGAGGCTCAAAGGCTTGGTCCGCCGACGCCCAGAATTGAGTCAAAGATACGCGCAGATGCTCCTGCACGTATGGGCTTCGGAGAGCGGGAGCGAGCCGGGCCTCCAGGCGGAGCGCATCGTCCAGGTCCGACCGGATGCGAGTGAACTGCGTCTGCCAGGCGTCGAGCGGGTACGGCTCGTCCCCGCTGAGCATGTCCCGCATCGCCAGTCCGAGCGAATGCAGGTTGTTCTGTATCCGAAGAAGCTGCAGGGAATCCCTACGGTTCCGGTCAACCGTGCTGGCTTGGAAATCTTTGAGAGCCGCAATCTGCCGCAAAGCATAGAGTGAGAAGATCGTGATTGCGCCCAGCGTCACGGCTAAGCCCGCCAGGGACCGCTCGGAAAGGAAGAGCCATCGCTTCCGCTCGCCCTCTGCCCCGTCATCCATGCTTGTCAAGATATCACGTTCCGCCGCACGGCCGATTATGCGATTGCTATAATTCACCGCAGTTGCGGCGGAATTGCTCGGCAGCGAAGACCTGGTCTGGAGTGCACTCCGTGACTGCATCCGGAAGTAACCCAAGGTGCTCCGGAGACCGGTGTGCGCGATCGTAGCGCGCCGGATGTTATCATGACCCAATTATGGAGCAAGTAAACGTGGGCATTGTCGGCCTGGGCAACATCGGCACGGGCACACTGACAATCTTCGCCGAGAACGCCGAACAGATCGATCTCAAGCTGGGATTCCGGCTCCGGGTGAAAGCCGTTTGCGATTTGCTGATCGATACCAAGACGATTCCGGAATCGATTGGGCCAGTGTTCAAGACCAACGACTGGCGCCAGTTGGTCGCTCATCCCGACGTGCACATTGTTGTGGAGTTGATCGGCGGCACCAAGGTTGCCTACGAGATCATCCATACGGCGATCGCAAACAAGAAGTCTGTTGTGACGGCCAACAAGGAGGCTCATGGCGTTGCGGGGCGCCGAGATCTGGGAGCGCGCTATTGCCGGGGGAACCAACATCGCGATGGAGGCCAGCGTCGCCGGCGGAATTCCCATCCACGCCGTGCTGCGCGAAGGGATCTCCGGCGATCGCCTCGTGGCGCTCTATGGCATCCTCAATGGCACCAGTAATTACATCCTTACCGCGATGGAGAAGCACGGTGCAACGCTTGAGGCCGTGCTGGGGGAAGCGCAGCGGCTAGGGTACGCCGAAGCCAATCCCAGCAACGATATTGACGGATTCGACGCGCGTTCGAAGCTCGCCATCCTTTCGGCCCTGGCGTTCGGAGAGAAGATCACGCCCTCGGACATCTTTACGGAGGGCATTCGCCGGATCTTGCCGATCGATTTCGAATACGCGCACCGGCTCAACCACACCATTCGGCTTCTGTGCGCGGCCCGGCAGACGGAGGACGGGTTGATCCTCTCGGTGCGGCCCTCGTTGATATCCACTTCGACGATTCTGGCCGGGGTGCAAAGCTCGTACAACGCGGTGTGGGTCAAAGGTCTCTACGGCGAGGATACGTTCTACTACGGCCGGGGCGCCGGCCCCCGTCCTACTGGCGTTGCGGTGGTGAGCGATCTGATGCGTGTTGCGCGCGAGATTCGGAACGGCAGCCCCGAGCGCGTCTCGCCATTCGCGCATAAGCGCCTGGGGGAGTATAGGCCGATCCCAGTGACGCGGCAGAAACGGGCGTATTACCTTAGATTCCGTGTCATTGACCGTCCGGGAATCATCTCGGCCTTGGCGGGCATCCTGGCCCAGAAGCGCATCAGCCTTGACGCGGTCTTGCAGTTGCCCTGCGAGAACAAGCGCGATCTGCCGTTCGTGATCACGCTCGAGCCCACTACCGAGGGAGCTGTCCGCGAGGCCGTGAAAGAGATGTCGAAACTCGACTTCCTGCTCGAGCCGCCGCTGGCTCTGCCGATCGAGCCGCCGCTCTGATCCACGGCTCGAAGCAGTTCTGGATTCAGGCCAAGTGAGGTCCCACTCCGATTGCGCGGTGGGATCTTTTCAGGTACACTCAGGCAGTTTGGGCATGTGTCAGCATTGTCCAACGGGAAGAGGAGTGTCGTCCTCCCTACACCTCTTTTGAGGAGACCAAATGAAAAAAAGAACCCCCCTGCTTGTGCTCAGTACCCTCGGCCTGCTGCTCGTCCTGTTAGCAGTCGCTTCCGCGCAGTCAGTCAACTGCTCGGGCGTGACGGCCTGGGCCGCCGGCGGCAATTACACCGTGGGTGAACTGGTCACCTATCAAGGTAGCGAGTACAAATGTCTTCAAGCGAACAATAACGCCGCACCCAACTGGGACCCGATTGACTGGCCGGCGGGCTGGTCGCTAGTGGGCACTTGCACCACCGGTCCCACACCGACGCCGACGGCAACGGCAACGCGAACCGCAACCGCGACCGCAACTGCGACGCGGACAGCGACGGCAACCGCGACGCGGACAGCCACCGGGACAGCGACGCGGACGGCCACGGCAACTGCGACGCGGACAGCCACCGGGACGGCGACGCGGACAGCGACCGCCACGGCGACGCGAACTGCCACGGCGACCGCAACGCGGACGGCGACTGCAACAGCAACCGCAACAGGCCCGGCTTGTTATCCGGCGTGGAGTTCCACGACTGCTTACAACGGTGGCGCGACGGTGAGCTACAACAACGTGAACTATACGGCGGCCTATTGGAGCCAGGGCTCGAACCCATCGACCAACAATGGTCCAGCGGGCAGCGGTCAGCCCTGGATTTCGGACGGCGCTTGCGGGGGTGGCGGTGCGACTCCGACGCCAACGGCGACGCCAACTTCGACAGGCAGTCGCACACCGACGCCAACGGCAACGGCGACCCGAACTGCGACAGCCACCGCAACCACCACCCCATGCACGGGTTGCAGCAGCGGTTCACTACCCAAGCACGTGTTGACAGGCTATTGGCAGAACTTCAGCAATGGAGCCACCTGCTTGACGCTGGCGCAAGTGCCGACGACGTATAACCTCATCGCGGTGGCGTTCGCCAACTCTTCTGCGACCGCAGGCCAGGTCACCTACACTACCGACTCTGGATTGTCGTCGTGCCTGGGCGGTTACACCGACTCGCAGTTCATCGCGGATATCAACACGGTCCACTCGCGAGGCCAGAAGGTGATCATCTCGGTTGGCGGGGCGAATGGCACCACCAGCGTGTCCGATTCGACCAGCGCGGCGAACTTGGCTAGCAGCGTCGTCGGCCTGATGAATCAATTTGGCTTCGACGGCGTCGATATCGATCTGGAGAACGGGCTCAGCTCGACCTACATGTCGAGCGCGCTCCAGCAGATCGCTTCGGCAAAACCGGGCGCGATCATCACCATGGCGCCACAGACCGTTGACGTACAATCCACCGGCGGCGATTATTTTGCCGTGGGGCTGGCTATCGGGAGCGACCTCACCGTGATGAACACACAGTACTACAACTCCGGCTCGATGAACGGATGTAACGGCAACGTGTACTCCGAAGGCACCGTGGACTTCCTGACCGCGCTGGCGTGCATCCAGTTGCAGGGCGGCTTGGCCCCATCGCAAGTGGGATTGGGTCTCCCTGCTTCCCCGAGCGGCGCCGGGAGTGGCTACGTTTCGCCATCGATCATCGATGCCGCGCTCACTTGCCTGGCTTCGGGGACCGGCTGCGGGTCGTTCGTTCCGTCGTCGAAGTGGAGCATCCGTGGCGTGATGACCTGGTCGATCAACTGGGATGCTGCCACGGGCTACGCCTTCGCGAACGGGGTCAGCTCTACTCTGAGCTCGCTGCCGTAACCAGAAGTTGATTTGTGGCCCGGGCCAGCGCCTTGCCCGGGTCACAAATCATCGATCCCGGCTTAGAGTCTCATTGCGGGGCTTCCTCGTTGCTCTTAGGGAGACCCCGCTCTTTCACGCGAAAATATTTCTGCGGAGCAGTCTTGAAGAGGCCTGGCCCTTAGAAGTACCAGGCGGTGTGGTACGGATTCGGGTACAGAGCAGTACTTTCCCGGATGGCAAGTCTGGCTGTTCCGCTGTACACTCGGGGTGGTTCAGGCATGCGTCGGCACTGTCCAAACCGGGGGAAGGGCGCCGACCCTTCCCGTCAATGAAAACAGAACACCCCTGCTCATACTCAGCTTCTCTCAGGCGGGAATGGCCCCGGCCCGTTCGGCGAGCAGGAACCGCAGTGCGGGTTTGAGCTGTTCCGATTCAGAGATGCGCAAGAAGGCGAACAGCGGCTTCAGAACATCGGCGCGCGTGCCCTGCCACAACACGGACAACGGCCGCCGGACTCCGTCCTCGCCCTGGTAAAAGAATCGATCCTTCCAGCGGCTTACCTCGCCCTTGGCCGTTGCATAGGGGCGGAAAATATCCTTGAGTGTCTCGAGCCAACGGAGCCGCAGCGGCTCGCGGTATTGCGGCATAAGCAGCACGTGGCTCATCCGGCCGAAGCGCACCTCCGCCACCAGCTCCGGGAACGTTTGCGCTTGAGTGAGGTTGAGGATTGCATTCGGTTCAAGGCCGTGGCGGTCTCCGCCGCCGACCACGGGCAGCCCGCAAACAGCCGCGAGCTCAAGCACTTGTTTGTTCTCAGCCCAGGAACGCAGACCATTGAACTCCAGCCCGTGGATCCAGTCCCGGCAGCACGCGAGAAACAGCCGCAGTGCGTTTGCGTGCTCGCTCATGCCGAGACCGGCCTCATCCCAGAGGGGATGATTCAATACGATGAGCGTTTCGGGAGACTCGTTAAGCAGGTCGAGCGTCTCTTTTAACCGGGATGCTGAAGGCTGGGTGGTGTAAGCAGCGAGGAGAGCGGCCGTTTCCCGGGCGTGTGCGGCGGGCAGATTGTGCACGCCAAGGTGAAAGAAGGTCGAGCCGAATGGGACTGTCCATTCGAGCGAGATGGCGGCTTTCCGTGACCTGCGGATCGCCACCAGAGATAGCCCGCTCCGGAGGTCATCGTGATCCGTCAGCGAAACGAGCGCCGGCAGGCCCAGAGCACGGATCTGGTTCGCTTCCACCGACAGCGCTGCAGAGGCGTTCAAAGGCGGCGTCCAGAACGCCCGTGAAAGATCGAGTTTCTCTCCACTAGCGAGATGATGCTGCCAGCGCGCGAGCTTCAGCACGAGACTGAGCCCGGGAAACTGCGAACGGTAACCCGAGAGCCACGCCAGATTCTCCCACGAATACGAGGTATGGCTGTGAAGCGACGCACCGGCGCGAAAGCCGGCGGTGGCGGCGCGGTCCTTCCACAGAAAGTGCAAGACTGTTTTGGCCATGAATCCCCCTCCTCGCGGTCGTTGGTTTCAGATCGTGGGCTGTGAGTGCTTCCCACTGCCCACGTCCGCAATCCGCGTTATCGAAACAGCACGTAAGCTGCGTACCCGACGAGTGCGCCCACGGCAGATCCGGCGATGACATCGCTCAAGAAATGCATTCCCAGCAGAACTCGGGATGCCGCGACGCTCAGCGCACAGAACAGAAGCGGCGCGGTCAGTGGCGGGTAGAACAGGAGCAGCGAGACGCAAACCGCAAATGCCGTCATCGAGTGCCCGGACGGGAATGAGAACTGATCGGGCGGTAGTAACTCCGCCCAGCAGTGCGGCTCAAGGTCGCACGGCCGCCGGCGGTTGGCAAGCCGCTTCAGACATTCGAATAGGAGGATCCCCAGTGTCGCGGCCGCCGCGCCGGCCCCGGCTGCCCGCCCGCGCTCGGGGCCGCCAAACAGTAGAACCGCGAGGCCGGCCGCATACCACAGCCACCCGTCTCCGGCGCGGGTCGCCCATAGCATCCATCTGCGAAGCCAGTTCGGGGGCGGCCAGTGATGCACCTTGCGCATCAGGCGATAGTCGCCCGCCGTCACATAACCCAGAACGAGCTCGTGAATTGCCATACTGAGCCCCGCTTCGATTCCCATTCTGGCAGCCTGTTGTTACAAGGAGATCACGGACAAGAGACAGTTCTGTGAATTATCCGGTGGGGCTTCGGCCTGGGCGCATGCGGAACGTTTCCTCGTGCTCCGGAGCCGGGCTGTATTCGGGTTCGGGTGAAGTTTGCGGTTGCACGCCGGCCCATGCCGGTGGGGCCTATCCAACCGGCACGCTTTTCCGTGAGCCGCCGGGGCAGAACTCCAGCGAGGCGGCGATCCAGGCCGGGATCTTTGAGAGCGGGAGCACGTCGCTGGCCGCGCCAAGTCGTATGGCTTCCCGGGGCATTCCGAAAACAACGGATGTCGCCTCGTTTTGGGCAGCCGTGATAGCACCGGCCTGCTTCATTTTCAGCAGGCCTTGCGCTCCGTCGGACCCCATGCCAGTTAGGATCACTCCCACGGCGCGCGTTCCCGCAGCCTCCGCAACGGAGCTGAACAGCACGTCCACCGACGGGCGTTGATAACAGACCAGCGGGCCATCTTTCACCCCGACGTGGTAGCCGTTTGCCGATCGGCGGAGCAGCATGTGGAAGTTGCCGGGCGCAATGAGGGCTCTGCCTGGCGAGACAGCATCTCCGTCCTTCGCTTCCAAGACTTCAAGACCGCACACCTGGTTCAGCCGCTCCGCAAAGGCCCGGGAAAAACCTGCGGGGATGTGCTGGGCAACTACGATTCCTGGAACGTTGGAAGGCAGGCCGCGCAGAACGCTCTCAATCGCTTCGGTCCCTCCGGTCGAGGCTCCGATCGCGATAACCTGCGTCGGATCGGCCGCCTCGCGTGCTAAGGGGGGCATCGCGTCAAGGGCCGGCTGCGTCTGAGCGGGCCGCGATAGCCGGGCGCGCGCCGCCGCCCGGATTTTATTGGCCAGCGTGAGCCGCAGATCTCCGACCGAGTAGGGACCTCCGGGCTTGGCGACCACCTCGACCGCGCCCTCCCGCAATGCCGTCATCGCCGCTTCGCAGGAAGCCAGCCCCAGAGAACTGATGACGACCACAGGCATGGGATGGTGGCGCATCAGCGCCTTCAGAAAGGTGAGGCCGTCCATTCGCGGCATCTCGATGTCGAGCGTGAGCACGTCCGGCGAGAGCGACACAATCTTGTCGCGAGCGACGTAAGCGTCAGGCGCCGTCCCGGCCACTTCCAAATCGTCCTCCGATGACAGCGCATCCGTGAGGATCTTCCGGACGATCGCCGAGTCGTCCACGATGAGAACTTTGATCCGTTTGCTCGATCTCATTCCGCCTGTTCGAAGCTGACCGAAAGATCGAGCGTCCCGTCCTCGAGGGCGAGGCTCCGCCGATACGCGCGGTCGCACTGAGCGTCGGCGCCGGTGATCTCGGGGGGTGATATGTCGAAAGTTGCTCCGCTTTCGATCCGGCTCAGCATGGCTCCGCAAATCATATTCGCCAGCTCGCGGGTCACATCTTCGACTTGATCGGCCGGCACGGCCACGTCATCCCCGGCGCCGAGAAAATTGGCGGCGATGGTCCGCGCCGACCGCGCTGCAACGGTCAAACAAAAGACTCCGGATGGCGCTCCGTGGAACGAAAGGCGCGCCGTGAGTGCGGGTTCGGCCGCCGGCTCCCAAGCTTCCGCTTCGCCCTCGGGGCTGGTGAAGAACATCGTCTCCAGCACCTCGCACGCGGCGGCGCCGAGGATTTCAGCCACTCCTTGGTCAGGCATGCGCGACTCCCAGTACCCGCTCGAGTTCTTCCCGGAGCGTTTCCGGCACGAACGGTTTGCTCACGTAGCCCCGTGCGCCGAGTTCGAGCATGCGTTGAATGCGGTGCTCGGTGGCATCGGTGGAAATGACCACTACCGGGATTCGGCCGAGCGATTCGTCGCCTTTAAGCTGGCAGACAAACTGTTCACCGTTCATGACCGGCATATGGATATCGGTCAGGATCAGGTCCACCGGCCGGCTACGCAGCACGCTGAAGCCCTCTCCTCCGTCGCCCGCTTCGAGGCACTCCTCGAGGCTGAAGCCCGACAATTCGAGTACCCGGCGAATGACGCGCCGCATAGCCGGCGAATCGTCCACGATCAATACACGGAACCCCATTGCTTCGTTCCTTTCACGCCGCGGGGGGTTGGCGCCAGCTCTTGTTCGGTTCCCGCCGCACCACGCAGCCACAATGTTCCCGTCGCAACGTCGAGGCGCACCGTCCGCGAAACCGTTCCGCCAACTGCTTCGGCATGGATGAAGACTCCTGCTGTCCAAAGTATTTTGCGCATTGCAAGATAATTCCGTTTGCCGATATCGAACGTCCCCTGATCGCCCATCTCTGCACCGCCGGCTGCCCGCACCACTATCCGCCGCTTCTCGGCGCCCTGCGCGTACGCCCGGCGGAACAGAAGCGGGATGCCGGTATCGGCAAACATAAACGGGCGCCCGGCCGCCTTGGCGGCGTCGATCCGGGATTCGGGCAGCATGAAGTGGAGCAGGCCACCCACGCGCGCGACAGAGTCGTAGATCGCCACCGCCATGCACGAGCCGAGAGCATAGGTCACCAGCGTGACCTCGGGGTCGCTGCTGACCTGGCAATCTCCTACTCCCACGATCAGCGCGCGCACTTGCCCTCCTTCACCAGACTGGCGCCGCGATGCGCTTCTTCCGGCTTTCGATACACGGCTGGCTGCACGTAGCGCAGCGCATGGGCCCCGCCCACCAGGCTTTCCGAATGGCCGGTCAACAGATAGCCGCCGGGTTCGAGGCAACTCGCCAGCTCACGAACCAGGGTTGCCTGAGTGTCTTTGTCAAAATAGATCATCACATTGCGGCAGAAGATGACGAACACCTTCGGGATGTTGACCAGCGGCTTGATCAGGTTCACACGCCGGAATTCGACCATTTGCCTGACTGCGGGCTTCAACCGGAACCAGCCCTGCCATCGCTCGGAACCTCGCAGCCAGTACCGTTGCAACCAGCTTTTAGGGAAACCCTCGAACCGCTCGGCGGGATAAGTTGCGTTACGGGCGGTATCGAGCGCATGGTTTGAGATGTCTGTCGCCAGGATGCGGATCCTCGAGGCCACATTGGGTCCGAGTGTTTCGACGAGGCACATGGCGATCGAGTAGGGTTCCTCGCCCGTGGCGCAGGCGGCGCTCCAGATCTGCGTACCCGTCCGGCCTGCCAGATCTGGCGCGATGACATTCCGCAATAACTCAAAATGGGGCGGCTCTCGAAGGAAGCCGGTGTAGTTTGTCGTGAGCGCGTCAATCATGTCCTCCAGGGCTTCGCCCGTAGGATCGCGCCGCACGTGATCGTAGTAGGCCTGAAAGGTCTGGAAGTGCGACTGCCGGACTTTCTTCCTCAACCTCGCCGAGACCAGCTCCTCCTTTCCCTGCCTAAGGTCGAGGCCGAATTTCTCATGCGCCAAGAGCCGGATCTGCTCGAACTCCGAGTGAGTGAGAGGCCGGATTTCGGTGTCCGCAGAAACGCCGCCGGGGTTAGCCATCGGGTCGCTCGAAGAGGCCATCCAGATCCAGCACCAGCGCGACGCGCCCGTCCCCCAGAATGGTGCCGCCGGCGATTCCGGGCAGGTTTTTCATGGTTTCACCCAGGCTCTTGATGACCACCTGTTGCTTGCCGGTGAACTCGTCCACCATGAGGCAGAAGACCCGTCCACCACTTTCAGCGACGATGAATATGCTTTGCGCTGGATCTTCCGAATTCGGCTGGACAGCGAAGCGGCGGTACAGCCGCACAATCGGCAGCAGGTGGCCGCGAATGAGCGCCATCTCGCCTTGGCCCGCCGCGGTGAACAGCATCTCGCGAGTGGGGCGGAATACCTCGCGCACTGCGAACAACGGAACGATGTAGCGTTCCCGCCCGACTCCGATGACTAGGCCCTCGATGATCGCGAGCGTAAGCGGCAGTTTCAGCAGGAACGTCGAGCCGCGCCCCGGTGAGGATTCGATGTCGATGCGGCCGCGGAGTTTCTGAATGTGTTTTCTCACCACGTCCATGCCCACGCCGCGCCCCGAGATCTCCGTCACTCGCTCCGCCGTTGAGAATCCCGGCTCGAAGATAAGGTTCAGGATTTCGTTCTCCGTGAGATGGGCCCCCTCGGAGACCAGGCCCTTCTGCCGTGCCTTGGCGAGAACCTTATCGACATCAATTCCCTGCCCGTCGTCGCCCGCTTCGATCAGGATATGGCCCGCCTGGTGGCAAGCCTTCAAGTGGATGCGCCCTACCGGATCCTTTCCCGCCGTTTGGCGCGCCTCAGGCATCTCGATCCCGTGGTCGATCGAGTTGCGCACCATGTGGATCAGTGGATCCCATAGTTCCTCGATGATCGTCCGATCTAGCTCGGTATCTTCGCCAACGAGATCTAGCTCGACTTGTTTGCCCGCTTTACGGGCCAGGTCGCGCACAAGCCTGGGCAAGCGCCGGAAGACCTGGCCAACCGGGACCATGCGCATCGACATTGCGGTCTTCTGGAGTTCGCTGCACGCGCGCGCCAACAACGCCAGGTTTCGTTCGAGCCGCGCGGTCTTCGCGGTCGCCAAGCCAGGATCGCCCCGGACTTGCGATTCGGCGATCATCATTTCGCCCGCCATATCCACCAGGTAATCCAACTTCGCCGTATCAACCTTCACGGCCCTGGCTTCGGCGTGCACTCGCGGTGCAATCGATGGCGCATCCTCTCCGCGCTCTTCATCGGGTTGGTCCGCATCAGCCGGGTTCCTTACGGGAAGCGGCGCTGGACCGTTTTCGGGTCTCACCGGCTGAGCGTCTTGGCCCGAGGCCGCAAGTTGGCGCGGTCCGCCCTCGGACCCGGTGGCTTCGTGCGCGCTGCCCAAAGCGGCTGTCAGACCTACTCCGCCGGAGCCGGCCGTCTGCCCCGCTTCTTCGCCGTGGCCAGCAGGCTGAGCGGGGTCGGGCGCCCGGATCAAATCGCGGAGCCGCTTCCGCAGCGCATCGCTCGCCGGCGGCGATTGGGGTGTGCCTCCCCGCAGCGCAGGCTCGAGCAGATCGAGGGCCCGGGCCAGGTAGTCCTTGCTGGCCAGAACGACGTCAATCACCGCCGGCGCCATCCGCAGCTTGGCGTTCCGGGCGTGATCGAGGACCGTCTCCACCTCATGCGCGACTTCCTGGATCTCGGTGAGTTCCAGGAAACCGGCCAGGCCCTTGATGGTATGGAAACTGCGGAAGACGGAGTGAATCGCTTCGGCGTCGGCGGGGTCCCGTTCGAGCGCCAGTAAATGACTCTCGAGCGAGATGAGGTGCTCCCTGGATTCCAGGAGGACATCGTTCAGCAACTCCGTGTCCTGCACGAGCGGGTTCTTGGCGGATCGATCGGGAGTTTGAGCGGCCGCCGGCGGAACAGTCCCAGATGGACCTTCTGCCACCGCCTGCTGCAGCAGCGCGATGCCCTCCCTTAACACCTCTCCCAGCTTGACGAGATCGGCCGGCCCGCCTTGGGCCGCCTGCGATAACGAACCGGCGAGTCCCGAGGCAATCCTCGCGACTCCGTGCCAGCCTGCCTGCTCGGCGTCTTCTCGAGTCTTCTCGAAGGCGGCAGACAAGGCTCGAAGGCTTTCCGGCGCGCCCGGCGCCTCGTCGATTATCAGCTTCGTCGCCAGGTCGTCGATCTGGCGGCGCAGCTCGTCCGCTCTCTGTTCGCTGGACATGCGCGGCTCAATCCCCGGCGACGATCCGCACTGGTTCCGGAAATCTCTCACGCCGGTCTTGAGAGGGCCAGAAGGGAATCGTGGCTAAAACTCCCTGAAGTCCCCCTCGAGCGGGATGGCGCTCTTTTTTTTCGCTGCGGAAGACAGCACCGGCTGCCAGCCCGCGTGTGTGTCCTGCCGGATGGCGTTGTCGAGCGCGTTTAGGCCAGCCGCGGCTTCGGCCGGTACGGAGGGGGGCGCATGCTCAACTCTCTGGGGCGTGCGTGTCAGCGACAGCGCAGCCTCGCGGCTGCCATCCAGATGGCTGCCTCCCACCACTGTGCGCAATCGCCCGACGATGGCATTCAAGGCCTGCGCTTGTGCGCTCATCTCCTCGCCCGCCGAAGCGCTCTCTTCGGCGTTCGCGGCCGCCTTTTGCGTCACCTGTTCCATTTGCGCGATGGCCTTGCCGATCTGCTCGATTCCCCGCGCCTGCTCGTCACTGCCCAGCTTCACCTCGTCGATGAGCGTCTTCACCTTCTGCGCGCTGTCGGTGACGGCGCGGATTGCCGTTGCCACCTGGTCGAGCTTGGAGCTGCCCTCGTTGGATTTCGAGATCGATTCCTCGATCAGCGCTGCGGTGTCCTTGGCCGCCTGCGCCGAGCGCTGTGCCAGGTTCCGGACTTCGTCGGCGACGACCGCGAAGCCCATGCCCGCCTCGCCGGCCCGCGCCGCCTCGACGGCCGCGTTCAGGGCCAGGATGTTGGTCTGGAATGCGATCTCGTCGATGACCTTGATGATCCTGGCGATCTTGTCGCTCGAGGCGTTGATCTCGCGCATCGAGGAGACCATCTGCTCGAGCGTGTGGTTGGCCTCGCCCACCACCCGGCTGGTCTCGACCATGAACTCGGCGGCGGACTTCGAGTTCTCCGCGTTCTTGCGGATCATTGAGGTGATCTCTTCGGTGGATGCCGAGGTCTCCTGGATCGAGGCGGCCTGCTCGGAGGTCCCCTGCGCCAAGGCCTGGCTCGATGCCGAGACTTGCCCGGCGGCGCCCGCAACCTGTTCGGCGCTCTCGCCGAGCTCGACCGCGGTGTTTTGCAGGCCACGAGCCGTTTGCCGGACCACGCAGAGAGCCGCCACGCCGAGCGCCATCGACAAACCAATCAGCGCGAACACGATCCAGTGACTCGTGCTGCTCATCTCCGCCGCGGCTTGTCTATCCTTATCCAACAGTTCCTTAATGAGATTCTCAGCCTCTGGGTGTCCCTGCCAGCGGTTTCGTAGATTGGCACGCCTTTGTCCACACAGACCTTCATTGCGGCATCGGGGTTCCCGGCAGCGGCGAGTTGCTCGATTTCGGCGAACGCCGAGCGCCACGAGGCCAAGCCGGATTCCAATTGGTCCACCAGCCGCCTTCCTTCTTCCGTTACCAGCAACGGCCGGATCTCCGGAAGTGCGGCGGCCCATTTCTCGGATGCGGACTCGAACCCACGCTTGGCCTTCGCAGCTCCCTCCGGTGATTTCCCGAACGTGAACATGACGACGCCGCGCTGGCCCGCCAACATATCCGATCCGGCGCCGCTCACCACATCGGTGAGCTCGAGTTTCTTCGTGGATACGTTCACGGATCTATCGAGGCTGGCCGACAGCTTGCCAGTCACGTTGAGCGAAATAATTCCTTGCATCAATGTCATGACCAACATCGCGCTGAAGCTGAGAATGAGTTTCTTGCCGATCGTCATCTGTGATTCCATGGGAATCTCTTTCCTTTCTCGGGCCGCGCTCATCGAAGCGCCGAAGTCAGGCCGTGCAGTTCCTGGTTCGCGAGCACCTGGTCAATATCCAGCAGGATTTTGACCTTACCCTTGACCTTGGCCATGCCCAGCAAGCAGGGCGTGGTCACGCCCTGGCCGAAATCGGGCGTATCCTCGACGTTGCCCGGCATGAGGTTGAGGACCTCGGATACGCCGTCCACGATGATCCCCATCAACACGGAACCCGCCTCGCCGCGAACTTGAACCACGATGATGCAGGTGCGTCGCGTGTACTCAATCTCCGGCAGGCCGAACTTCAGACGAAGATCGACGACCGGGATCACCTTCCCGCGCAGGTTGATCACTCCCTTAACGTAGGCCGGCGTCTGCGGTACGGAGGTGATGTCTTGAATGCCCATAATCTCCCGGACCTGCAAGACCTGGATTCCAAACTCCTCGTTTCCCAGTTCGAAGGTCAAGTATTTTCCCGCGCGCTGGTCCAATCCCGCCGCCTTCTCCTCGGCGCCGACTGTGCTCGATTGCATGATCCTCTCCTTATCTCTTCCAGCGGTTTATTGATCGGTTCTGACCGCCGGAAACTATAGAACGTCCGGGCTACGTGCCGAGCCCGCCCCTCTTGCCGTAGAAGCCGGTGCGCTGGGCAAATTCTAGAATGTTCCCTGTCTCGCCTGGCAGCTTTCCGTGCCGCCCCTCCTGCCAGCCGGCTGGACCGAAACCAGCGGTGCGCTATCAGACCACAAACATGCGCGGCGCTGCGAATCCGTGCCGCACGGCCTGCGGCTCGCGACTGGGAGCAAGGCATATCCGCACATCCATGCGTGCGCCGCCGGACACAAACGGAACCACCGTCCAAGCATCATTGGCCGCGCTGTGAGTCCTGAAATTGCGGCCGAAAACCACGGTTGGAATGCTCATGCCCAGTGGTCCGAGGTGTTCTTCCATGCTGGTTTTTACGTTCCCGATGATTATGTTGGCAACCTCGGCGACGGCGTCGAGCACCTCCGTATTGATGCCGTCGGCTTCTGGACCGATTTCACCCATGAGGAGGCCGCTGTAGATCCTCGCCGCCATACCGGCATCGCAGTGCAGGACGCCGCTCCCAACCCAGTGCCCGGCCAGTCCGACAAACGCGACTACTCCGTCGCTGGTCTCGGAGGTATTGGGCTCGGTATAAGCGGTCTCGGCAGCCACATCGAGATTCAGCATCGTCTGAAAAATGTTCGCGGTCGCGTCGCAAATCGCGCTCACAAGCGCGTCCCGGTCGATTGTTTGCATTGGCTGTTCCATTCTCCGGCTATAGGAAGCTGACCAGAGTCTCCCGGATCTGGTCGGCGGTGAACGGCTTACGGACATAGCCGGCGGCTCCCAACTCCACGGCGGCCATCACCTTGGCTTGGCCACCTTCGGTGGTGATCATGACTACGGGCAAATCCTTCCATTGCTTCTCGTGCTTGATTTTTCCGAGCAATTCCAGCCCATCCATATGGGGCATGTTGACATCGGCCAGAACAAGGTTGACTAGCTGTGTGCGCAGGATGTTGAGCGCCTCGACGCCGTCGCTGGCCTCATAGATTTCCCCTACTGGTACTTCAGCCTGCTTGAGTACTCGTTGCAAAATTTTACGGATCGCGGCCGAGTCGTCCACAATTAACACGTCCAACGGCATCGAGAGTCTTATCGGACTCGGGCTGTACAAGTTGAGCCGTTGGCCTAGCGGTATGACCAGGAGCACCGTGCACGGTGGGCCGGAGCGCCAGCGGCGCCGCCTGCGCCATAATGTTGGGTTGCGGTTTCGTACGGCTGTTTTGCACGTGAGATCCTCCGGATGGACGCGAGTGCTGGCCGCCGCCGGCGCTGCCGCGTCCGCCTTCTGGCTTTGCGCGTTCGCGTTTCAGTCGGAAGCTCCGCCGGCGCCCGCGCCTAAGCGTCCCCACTTCACCGACATCGCTCCGCGCTCGAAGTTCTCCTACATTGCCAACAACGACATGTCGCCGCGGCGATACTTCGCGGAAGCTATGTGCTGCGGCGTCGCCATTTTCGACTATGACAACGACGGCAAAATGGACATCTTTTTTGCCAACGGCGCCAAGCTGCCCGAGCTGAAGAAGACCGGTCCGCCTTTTTACAACTGTCTGCTCCGCAACCGCGGAGACGGCACCTTCGAAGATGTCACGAAAAAGGCGGGGCTCTTGGGCGAGAACCTCGACTTCAACAACGGCGTGGCGGTCGGCGATTACGATAATGACGGCTACGAAGACCTCTTCATTTGCAGCGCGGGCCGGAACGCGCTTTATCACAACAATGGGGACGGCACGTTCACCGATGTCACCGGGGAATCCGGCATTGGCGGCAAGCCTCCGAACACGATCAGCATTGCGGCGGCCTGGTTCGATTACGACAACGACGGCTTGCTCGATCTGGTTGTCGCCAATTACACGGTCTGGACCCCTCAGCTCGACAAGGTCTGCGTGGTAGGCGGAGTCGGGGGTTATTGCAATCCGCGCGTCTATCCTAGTGTGGTTCACCGGCTCTATCACAATCTGGGGCACGGCAAATTCGAGGACGTGACCGAAAAATCCGGCTTCGGCAAAGCGCCGGGCAAGGGCATGGGCATCTCCATCGCCGATTTCAACGGCGATGGCTATCAGGAACGTCTTCATTGCGAACGACACGGACCCCAATTCGCTGTTCATCAACAAGGGAGACGGCACCTTCGAGGACCAAGCGCTCCAGTGGGGCGTCGCCTTCGATGACACCGCTAAAGAGGTCTCTTCCATGGGCTCCGACGCGAAAGATTACGACAATGACGGCCGCGTGGACATTTTTTACAACGACCTGATGGGCGAACGATGGGCGCTTTTCCAGAACCGCGGCGATATGTTCCGGTATGTTGCGCCGCAGATGGGATTGACGCGCTTGAGCGTGCATTATTCCGGCTGGAGCCCTGGATTCATCGACTACGACAACGACGGCTGGAAAGACTTGTACTCGGCCAACGGCGATTTCGATTACCACGAGAACGGAGGACCGCAGCACGACACGATGTTCGAGAACCATGGCGGCAAACACTTCGAGGACGTATCCGGGGAGATGGGGAAGGATTTTCTCCGCCTTGGTTACCAGCGCAGCTCGGCGTTCGGCGATTTGAACAATGACGGCTTCCAGGATATCGTCGTCACGTCGCTGATGTCGCCGCCGCGCATCCTCATCAATTCGGCGGACAACGGCAACCACTGGCTGGTGCTGGAACTCATAGGCCGTTACAGCAACCGCGATGCGATCGGCGCCAAGGTCAAACTCACCACCGCATCCGGGCGTAAGCTCTATAATCACGTTGCAATCAGCGTGGGTTTTATGGGCTCGAGCGACAAGCGCGTCCACTTTGGGCTCGGCGCCGAGAAGCGGATCAGCTCGATTGAGATCCGCTGGCCGCGCGGCGCCGTTCAGGAGATCAAGGACGTGGCCGCCGATCAGTTCTTGAGAATCGAAGAACCGCTCCCGCAAGAACACCGCTAAGGCGTGGGTCCGCAAGGCTGGGAGCCTGTGGAAAAGTCCCGCGGATATCGCGGATGTAGGCAAAACCGCCTGCGCCACAAGGGGATCAAGGACTGCGCCCCTTGGGACGGACAGGTCGCTTGGCCTCCCAGGAACTCTCGCCCCAGGCGGCTAGCCCGCACAGGCTCCGTCCAAGTTGCTCCAGTTTGGGTGTCCCGAGGGGGTGAAACGCAGCGCGAAAGGGTCGATTGGCCTCCCGTAAAGCATAGATACGGCTACCAATATTGGAATTCTACGCAAGCCCGGAAGTTCGCGTTTTTAATGTGGTTTTTTTGAAGAAAGTCTTGCCAGGAGGCGCTGAAGCGGATTATACTCCCGCTAAGCGATATCCAGGTGCGTGAACTGTCGAATGGCAAAAGCCAGGGGTCTTGCGCTCATGGAAGTCGTACGGAAACGAAGCTGTGAGGCAGCAAGGTTTTAGATAGGGAATTCCCACACGCGCCGGGCGTCTTTGAGTGGCCGGGGCGTGCCAGGGGTCTTAAAGTTCATCTTGATGAGTGTGAGGAAGGAGTTTCGATGCAAGGCAAACGCAAATTACACTTGCTAGCATTCTGTCTGCTTGCGGTCTGCCTGATCCTGCCGCAATTGGCGTGGGGTCAGGTGTCAACCGCGGCTATTAAGGGCACAGTCACAGATCCATCGGGCGCCCCGATCGCGGCCGCGGCAGTTGCCGCAACAGACCTCGACCGCGGCACGGTGTTCACAACCCAAACCAACAGCGACGGCATCTACGACTTGCCGACACTGCCGATTGGCAACTACACAGTCAGTATCGAGGCCAAGGGCTTCGAGAAGGCAGTGAATCCAAAAATCCATCTGGACATCGGCCAGATCGCGCGCTTCGACGTTCAGATGAAAGTCGGCGTGGTGACGACAACGGTCGAGGTGACCACAGTGGCGCCGCTGCTCCAGACCGAAAAGACGGAACTGGGCACGGTTATGGAAGCCAGTTCGGTCAGCACCTTGCCGCTGGCAACACGCAATTACAACCAGTTGACTCTGTTGACGCCCGGTGCGGTTACGACTACCCCGGGGTCCTTCAGCACGGCGGGCCAATCGACCTTCAATTCCGGCCGGCCCTATATTAACGGCAACCGCGAGCAGGCGAACTATTACATCCTCGATGGCATGGACAATAACGAGTTCGTCGATAATGCCGTCGCCTTCTCGCCCAACGTCGATGCGATCCAGGAATTTAACGTTGTCACCAGCAACCCCTCCGCCGAGTACGGCCAGTTCTTGGGCGGGGTGATTGTCGTTAATACGAAATCAGGCACGAACCAGTTCCACGGCGATCTGTTCGAATTCCTCCGCAATGACTACTTCAACGCCAACGAATGGTCCAGAAACTTCACTCCCGGTGACTCTCAAGTGCCGGTGCAGCGCTGGAACCAGTTCGGCGCGACCATCGGTGGTCCGATCGTGAAGGACAAATTGTTCTTCTTTGCCGACTACCAGGGATCCCGGTTTGACCTGCCTCCTACGTCCGGTTCCATAACCACGTTCACGAGCGCTGAGAAGAGTCTGGATTTCTCGGCCCTGGGTTCCGGCATCCACTTCCCGGGTTCAGCCACTGCATTGCCACTCAGCAATCTCGGCTCACTTCCTACGTGCACAAGCAGCAGCACGCCGGGCACTTGCTTGAGCCCGACAGCCGTCGCAATCCTGGGGATCATTCCGGGCCCGACGAATTCGCAGGCTTCCAGCAACCTGGCAATGAGTACGGGAAGCACAACGAATAGCGACCAGGGCGATCTCAAGATCGACTGGAACGCCTCGGACAAGGACCGCATTTTCGGCCGTTACTCGCAACAGCATGTCGTGACGACGAACACCCAGAGCGTGCCGCTGACATACAACGGGGGCGCGAACGCCCTCCTTCCGCTTCAAAGCGGCGTGATCGACTATACGAGAACGGTCAGTCCGACGTTCGTGAATGAGCTGCGCTTTGGCGCCAACTATGACCCGGCCGAGTACAACCTTCCCCAACTGACGACCACCGCCGGCGCGGGACTCATTGCCGGCCAGCCGACTGCGTTTCTGCCTTCACTGATTTTCGGCGGGAGCCTGATCGGCAACAGCTTTGGTACGGTAGATCAAGGTGGGTTCTACCATCAAACCGTCGGCCAGGTTGACGATTCTGCAATCTGGACGAGTGGAAAGCACACCATGAAGTTCGGGTTCCAGGCGTTGCGTTACCGCAACGACTTTATCGCTGCTGGTCAAGGCAAGCCCGGATTGGCAGGTTTGCTTAACTTCACCGGCGAATACACGGGGAATGCCCTGACGGACTTTATGCTGGGGCTTCCGCAAGAGATGGGCGCCAACGCCGGAGTCAGCCTAGGCTATGTTGGCCAGCGCCACAGCGCTTTCGGCGCGTTCTTCCAGGACGACTGGCGCGTGAACAGCCAATTGACCTTGAACCTCGGCCTCCGGTGGCAGCTCTTTACGCCCGACACTGAAGTCGGGAACCGCCAGGTAAACTACGGCGAATATACCGGTGCACTCTTCACGGGCGGATCGGTTGGGGTCAAGCAGTACAATGGGATCGCCAACTTCCTTCCGCGCGTCGGCTTGGCCTGGACTCCGTGGGGACAGAGCACGGTCATCCGCGCCGCGTTCAGCCGGTCCAGCTTCCTGGAAGGCACCGGCGAGTTCAACCGTAGCCCTGTAAACCCACCCTTCGTTCAGTCCCTGGATGCGACCTGGACTGCGGGCGCAAGCGGAGCGATACCGAGCGGCCTAGTGACCCTGGATCAGGGTTTCACCGGGCTAATGGCTGGGCCGGGTTCTACAGCCTGCTCGATTGCCAACTTCACGACCAACGTGGCTTGTTACTCCGGTGTGCAACTCCACGTAACGGATCCGAACTGGCGTCCGGCTGTTACCAACCAATGGAATTTCACTTTGCAACACCAGTTTGGGTCTTCCACCACGGTTTCGGCGGGCTATGTCGGCTCGCACTCGGATCACCTGGCGAATATCTTGTGGCTGAATGGTGGGCCCGTGGTCAATGGAGCGGTTGTTCCGAACCCGTTCCTGCGGGGCAATTCCGCGCTTGATTACTGGAGCGTGTTGGGCTCAGCGCGGCTCAATGAGACCGTTGCAGTCGCAAATTACGAGGCTCTGCAATTGTCAGCCCAGAAGCGGTTGAGTAACGGGCTGGCATTCCAGGTGAACTATGTCTGGTCGAAGTGCCTGAGCGACAACCAAGGGTATTACGCCCGGTGGGGCGATAATGCCTCGCCTCAGTCGCCCAACGATAGAAATTTCTCGGAGAGCACCTACAACGTCAGGAACGACTATGGTCTCTGCAATCAGGACCTGACGCAGGTACTTAGCGGTTACGTCAATTACGACCTCCCGTTCGGCAAGGGCCGGGCGGTGGGAAGCAATATGGGCCCGGTCGCCAACGCCATCTTCGGCGGGTGGGAAGCCAACGCTATCTTCACCGTGCATGGTGGCTTCCCGGTCACGATGTGGGATAACTGGTGGGACGGTGCACCGAGCGCGGAGCCGCGCCCGAACTGCACTGGCCCAGCGGTCCAGCACGTGATCCAGGCTCCTTCGGTTGCCTCCCTAGCGGGCACTGGCGGGTTGTATTATTATGAAGGGGACAATCTGGCACCTGCGGCTGCGACTCAGTATGGCACCTGTGGTGTCGGGACAAACCATGGTCCTGGCTACCACCAGCTCGACTTCGCGCTTTCGAAGGTGATCAGCATCACTGAACGTTACAAGTTCGAGCTCAGGGGCGAGGCGATCAACGCACTCAACTCGCCCGTCTTCGTCACAAATGGGATCTATAGTGGGCTTGCTCCCGACTATTGGCATCCCGGGATTACGACGGCAAGCATTACTGGTGCGACCGCCGCAAGTCCAGCCCCGGTAACCGGCCTGTACAACTTGTCGAATGGGGCGCGTCAGCTCCAACTTAGCCTGAAGTTTATCTTCTAGCTTCCGCTTCACTAGCGGTATCCAAGAGGGCTGCCTTCGCAAGAGGCAGCCCTTTTTTTCCGCTGGCAGGTTTTCCTGCCGGAGCCGTGGCCCCGGAACCGCCCCTCCTTCCGGCGGCCCTGGCGATCTCGAAGACCGGGTTTGGCGCCCCGGCGGAAGAGGCTGCGAAACTCGGCGCGGAGATCGGGGAACCACCGCGGCGCTCCCGGTTTTGCGAGAATAGAACAAACCCGGAAAGTATGACGCCATGCATCAATTCGTGAAACAGACCTTTCTTCGAGGAGCACTGCTCATAGCCACCGTTGCGCCGGTTTATTGCCAGGTGAAGCCGGGAAAGCCGGTTGCAGCCCCGGCAAGAGCCGCGGCGTCGGCGCAGCCTTCGGCCGCGGCCATTGACCGTGCGGTCGCCTTGGGGCAGCAGGGACGATGCGCGGAGGCGATGCCTGTGCTCAGGAAAGCGCTCGGCCACGTAGAGGGCAAGGACCTCAAGCAGCAGGTTGGCGCAGCCGGAGTGCGCTGCGCGATGTTTCTTAACCTTCAAGAAGACGCGACCAGCTTCATGAACTGGCTCAAACGCGAGTTCCCTAACGACCCCGAGGTTCTGTATCTGGCCGTACACGTTTATTCGGATCTATCCATCCGCGCCTCTCAAGAGCTGTATTCGCGCGCTCCGGGTTCGCCTCAAGTCTTTCAAATGAATGCCGAAAACTACGAGAGCCAGGGCGATTGGAAGAGGGCGATGGGGCAGTACTGGCTTTTGCTACAGCATGCACCGAACCAGCCGGGCATTCATCTGCGCATCGGGCAATTGATCCTGGCGCAACCTCAGACAGCGACGAGTCTCGACGACGCGCGCAAGGAGTTCGAGGCGGAACTGAAGAACTATCCCCAGAATGCAATGGCGGAATACTACCTCGGCGAGATCGCGCGCCAGTCGGACCAATTGCCCGAGGCGATCGAGCACTTCTGGCGCGCCACGCAGCTCAACGCTTCGCTCGGCGACGCGTTTTTCGGCCTGGGCCGGTCTCTGCTCGACTCCGACCGCACGGCGGAGGCGGTGGCCCCGCTCGAGACGGCGGCCAAGCTGAAGGCGGATGCCGCTATTGTTCACTTCTATCTCGCCACCGCTTACCAGCGAATGGGGCGGAAAGAGGAGGCAGCTAAGGAATTTGCGCTCCAGAAAACCCTTGCCAATGAGCATCGCCAAGATCGTTCGACCATGATGAGAGGTGTGCCGGAACCGAAGTAGCCTCCGGCAGGAAGGGCTCAGCTTTCAGGACCGGCAGCGAGGGCGGTGGCGCTGCGCAGATCTTCCGCATTGGGACCTCCCCAGGCGCAATGTGCAATTAACGATCAGTTCTGCGGCCGCCGGGGGCTGCCTTGCCTCTTAGGCGCGGCGGCAGAGGAGCGACGATGATGCATTCATACGTATATCGGAACGACCGCCTGTTGCCGCTGGCCGAGGTGCGTCTCTCGCCCGGGCAGGCCGGCCTGTTCAACGGGTGGGGCCTGTTTACGACGCTCCGCGTCTATGGCGGCCGCCCATTCGCGTTCGAGCAACATTGGGAGCGCATGAGCCGGGACGGCGCGCGCATCGAGCTGCCGATCGGTTACCCGGCGGGGACGGTCTCACGCGCGCTGGCGGAAGTGATTCGTGCGGGTGGGAAACGGCTGCGCGCAGGATCCCCGTGCCGTGATACCGTCGCTGGCCTCCCAGACCTCATGTACCTCCTGTACTAGTACCTTGGTTTGATTGAGTATCGGTTGCAAAATTCGCTGATCGCGGCCGAATCCTCCACGATTACCACGTGCAGAAGCATCGAGTGTCTTCATCGGGCTTGAACTGTCCGAAATTGGCCGTTGGGTTGGAGGCGGTGAACCGCTACGCCTGACCGCTGGGCGGCTGGAAATGGACACGCAAAAACAATCTTCCAGCGCGCGTGGCGCGATTTTCTTGGCAAGCTACATGGCTGAGTTTGAGCCCTAGCCAACTGGTGTCCCGGAGGGGAGTCCAGAGCGGTCGGAGGGCGGCGCTCGCCTCCCGCAAGTCATAGAAATGGCTACTATTATTGGAATTTCCCCGAAAGGGTGGTGTTAAAGCCTTCCCTGTGAATCTTTCCAAAGAAATCCTTGCCAGGAGGCGCCGAAGCGGATTATACTCCCGCTAAGCGAGTGTCCAGTGCGCGCTAGGTGTCGAAGGGCGGACACCAAGGGCTTTCCGCTCGCGGAAGTCGTAAGCAACGAACTTGTCAGGCAGCAAGGGTTTAGATACGGAATTCCCGCACGCCGCGCGGGCGCCTTTGAGCGGTCGGGCGTGCCAGGGGTCTTAAGTTCAACTTGATGAGTGTGAGGAAGGAGTTTCGATGCAAGGCATACGCAAATTCCACTTGTTAGCATTATGTCTGCTCGCGGTCTGCCTGATCGCGCCACAACTGGCGTGGGGTCAGGAAGCAACCGGAGCGATTACAGGCCAAATCACAGATCCATCTGGCGCACCGATCGCGGCTGCGTCAGTTAGCGCAAAAGACGTCGACCGCGGCGTTGTGTCGACAACCCAAACCAACAGCAGCGGCATTTACAACCTGCCGCGGTTGCCAATTGGCAAATACGAAGTTCAAGCCGAAGCCAAGGGCTTTGAGACCGCGGTGTTTCCGGTATTCAAACTCGAACTGAACCAGACTGCCCGTGTGGACATCCCGATGAAAGTCGGCGTGATGTCGCAAAAAATCGAGGTGACAGCCGCGGCCCCGCTGCTTCAGACCGAGAACACGCAGTTGGGTACGATCATTGATTCCAACAGCGCAACATCCCTGTCTTTGCCCTCGCGCAACTACATCCAATTGACGCTGTTGGCGCCAGGATCAACGAACCCGAACCCGCAGACCATGACGGCGGTAAACATCCCCAGAGCTGGGAGCGCGTCCGGTACTGACTTCGGCCGGCCGTACGTGAACGGCAACCGCGAGCAGGCAAACAATTTCCTGCTCGATGGCATCGATAACAACCAGGTTTCCGACAACCTCGTAGGCTATATGCCGATCCCGGACGCGATTCAGGAATTCAACCTCATTACCTTGAACGCGCCCGCTGAGTTCGGCAACTACGAAGGCGGCATCGTCAGCGTGTCCATCAAGTCGGGTACGAACCAGTTCCACGGCGCCGGCTGGGAATTTTACCGCAGTGCCGTCATGGATGCCAACCAGTGGCAAAATAATTTTACAAACACGCCGCGTGGGGACTACAGGTGGCAGGATTTTGGCGGCAGCATCGGCGGGCCGATCAAGAAGGACAAGCTGTTCTTCTTTGCCGATTACGACGGTTCCCGGTATTCGGTCCCGGCCAGCGGTCAAGCCTTTACGGTGTTCACTACGCAGATGCGGAATGGGGATTTTTCGCAAGTGCTCGGCCAGAATGGATACAACATCCAGCTTTACAACCCCTTCCAGATTGTTGGCGGAAATCGCGTTCCCTTCGCCAACAACCAGATCCCGCTGAACCTCGAAGATCCGGTGGCCAAGGCCCTGTTTGCCTCCTCGCTGTACCCCGCACCGCAGAATAACAACCTGTTGAATAACGTCGCGGGGAGCGTAACGCAGAACATTTATTCCGACCAGGGCGACATGAAGGTCGATGCCAACCTGACGGACAAGGATCGCCTGTTTGTGCGCTTTTCGAAGAGCCGCCAGGATAACCCTTCGGCATTCTCGCCCGCGATCTTCAGCGGCTCGTTCGCTACTGTGCCCACTGAAGGCGGCGTTATCAACTGGACTCACACGCTCAGCCCCACGGTCGTGAATGAACTTCGCGGTGGCGTAAACTACACCTTGGTCGACAATGGCGGCCTGGCCGGCGCACCCGGCTTGTCCGCACAGTTGGGCATTCAGGGTGTTACGGGGCCGGGGCTCCTCCAGCTCGCCTTCAATGCCAGCGGCGTTGGCGGATCCGCGGGCGGAGCTTCGGGCAGCCTGGCATCCACGCTCGGGAATGCCAACAATGGCCCTCAGCAGTTGTTTGCGAACACGGTCCAGCAGTATGAGGACCAACTGATCATCACCCAGGGCCGCCACATTTTCCACACCGGTTTCCAGTTCTACCGGCAGTGGCTGAACACGTACTATGCCGGCAACAACGGACGGACGGGAGGTGAGAATTTCACCGGAAGGTTCACGGCCGGCCCGAATCCGCTGGCAGGTGCGAGCAATACTGCCGGTTTGGCGGAAGCCGATTTCTTTCTGGGGCTGCCTGCGCAAGCCGGGCGCGGCATCGTGGGCGGAACGTGGGGCCAAAGGGCCAGCATCATCGGCATCTATCTCCAGGACGACTGGCGGATTACCAACAACCTAACCATGAACCTTGGCCTGCGGTATGATGCCCACACGCCGTGGGTGGAAGTGGACAACCGGCAGGACAACTTCGGACTGTATAGCGGCGCGGAGTATTTAGCCGGCGTCTCGGGGTGTCCGTATAGCAATTGCAACGCGCTGTACAACGGCTATTACGGCGGCTTTGACTTCCAGCCTCGCATCGGCTTCGCATTTACGCCGGGCGGAAAGAGCTTCGTCATCCGCGGAGCTTATACCATCTCCTCGTACATGGAGGGGACTGGCACCAACCTACGGCCGCCTTTGAACCCGCCGTTCGGCACCGAGACCAACGTAATTTATACGGACACTCTGCCGCTGGCTACCACGGAGACTGTCATGACCACTCTCTCGGTGCCGGGTGATCCTTACCACAATGCTGTGATCCGGTTGTGGAACCCGAACGTTCGCCCCGCAGTCGCGGAGCAGTGGAGCCTCACACTTCAGCAGCAGTTCGGCAACAGTACTACATTGCAAGCCGGCTATGTGGGCGAGAAGGGAACTCACCTGATGGTGCCCATGCCGTATTTGCAAGAGCAACTGATTTCTCCAGGAGTCGTCGCCCCGAGCCCGTTTATGGGCGGCAATCCCACGTTGCAGAGCGATATCGGCCAGATCAGTGGAACCGAATCGAACGGCACGCAGACGTACAATGCTTTGCAGGTGGTGCTCAGGAAGCGGTTGAGCGAGGGCCTGCAATACCAGGTCGCGTACACCTACTCGAAGTGCATGTCGAATTCGAGCGGGTACTACGGATCCTGGGGAGGCCAGGTCGTTCCGACTTCGCCTTACTTCCAGAACCTTTACGATATGGCGGCGGAGTGGGGGCCCTGCTATTACGACGTAACTCACGTGCTGACAGCCTATGCGGTTTACGACTTGCCCATCGGGCGCAACAAGGCGCTCGGCAAGAATCTGGGCCGGATAGGCAATGGCATTGCCGGCAACTGGCAGCTTAGCGGCACGTGGGCGCTCCACGGCGGTTTCCCGACGACCATCACTGCTGACGATGTTTCCGGCACCAATTCCCGGGGATCGCGCGCCGATTGCATTGCGCCGGCTCATGTTCTCGGAACGCAGAACTCTCCACAGGGTGGTTACCAGTGGGTTGATCCGAATGCGTATGCCGTTCCATCTCCCGGTACGTTTGGGAGCTGTGGAGTCAGTACGCTCCGGGGACCGGGGCAGGATACGGTGAACCTGAGCCTCTTCAAGGAGTTCCCCATCACCGAATCGAAACGGCTGCAATTCCGGGCAGAAAGCCAGAACGTGTTTAACACGCCGATTCTGGGCGCCCCGGGCAACGGACTCGGCCCATCACTTGGCCTGGTGAACACCTCGCAAGGAGCGCGTACGATCCAGGTGGCAATAAAGTTCTACTACTAACGCCTGGGCAGTTCAGAGCGCTTAGTATCAGTAGGAGTTGTTCTTCGGAGCCGCCCGGTAGGCGGGCGGCTCCTTTTGTTTTCCACCCGCGAGGGCGTCTCGCCTTCCCCGGAACCGGGGTCGGACAGGGTTCGCGGTACACTTGCCAGGTAGGAGACCACAATGAAGCAACGGTCGAGGAAAGCTGTGTTTTTCCTGACCATCGCCACCTCGCTTTGGGTTGCGCATGGAGTGGCCGCACAGGCGCCTCGGAAAACAACGGCCTCCGCTACGGCTCCAGCGGGGCAGCAAGGCGAAACCGCAAAGCTGGCTCGGGACGCAGCAGCGGCCCTGGGCCGCGGAGAGTGGGAGGAGGCGATTCCGCTTTATGAACGGCTTGTAAAGAGCGCTCCCGGGAGTGCAGAATATCATTCCAAGCTCGGCGTTGCGTATTATTCCACGCGCCGTCCGCATGAGGCGGCGCCGGCTTTACGGGAGGCGCTTAAAATCAATCCCACGCTGGCCGAGGCCCGCGATTACCTCGGCGCCAGCTTGGCAGAGACGGGCCGTTGCCCCGAAGCGCTTCCCTATCTGCGGAAAGCCATTTCACGCGCCGCTGAGCGTGACTTCAAGAAGAGGGCCGAGGTGGATGCAGTCCGATGCGCACTCGCCCTCGATCGGGTAGATGACGCGGACGGTTTCCTCCGCCTGCTCCACCGCGATTTCCCGCGCGATCCGGAGAGTCTGTACGTGGCAGCGCACGCTTACTCGGACCTGTCGATCCGGGCATCGCAGCAGCTTGCCATCACGGCGCCGAATTCCGCACAGGCGCACGAGCTCAACGCTGAATCGCTCGAGGTGCAGGGCAAGTGGGACGAGGCGGCCATGGAGTATCGGAAGGTGCTCGAGCAAGACCCTGACCTGCCAGGCATCCACTACCGCCTGGGCCGCCTCCTCATGTCCAAGCCGTCGGCGCCAACGACTATCGATGAGGCGCGTCACGAGTTCGAGGCTGAGCTCAAGATAAGCCCCGCGAACGCCGGCGCCGAATACGTGCTGGGCGAGTTGGCACGCCAGGACAACAACTGGCCAGAGGCGATCGAGCATTTTTCGCGCGCAGCTCAGCTCGACGCGTCTTTCCCTGAGGCTCTGATTGGACTCGGCAGGTCGCTGATCGGCGCGGGCCGGGCCCAAGAAGCCGTTGCGCCGCTGGAGGCCGCGGTAAAGCTCCAGCCCGAGAATCCGGACCCGCACTACCAGCTCGCTCTTGCCTACCGGCTGGCCGGGCGCCGTGATGACGCGCTCCGGGAATTTGCGGTGCGCCAGCAGCTAATCGACAAAATGCACGCGGCCGAAAAGGAGCACGCCGGCGCGGCCAAGGAATCACCGCAGCCGCAGCCCCAGTAGTGAAATGCGGAGAGCGAGGCAGTCAGAACTAGGACGAGGCTCTCGCTTCCGGAGAGGCGGTGCTCTACTTGCGTGCATCTCCGCCTGCTTGTTGATCGTACTGGGGCGTGGCCGAACGGTCTCGGCGCAATCCGCGGCTCCCGCACAAGCGCTGCCGTCCGTAGAGTTCACCGATATCACCAAAGCGGCGGGCATCGACTTTGTCCACTTCAAGGGGAGTAACGGGATATCCACGGTTCTCGAGGAGGCGGGACCGGGCATCTGCGTGGCCGATTACGACGGGGACGGCTGGCAGGACATCTACATCGTCAACGGCCGTGATCTGTACAACCGTGGCATCTCGGTGCGAAACGCACTCTACCACAACAATGGCGACGGCACGTTCACGGATATGACTGAGAAGGCCGGCGTCCAGGGAACCGGCTACGGCCTGGGCTGCGTGTGGGGCGATTACGATAACGACGGCTTCCCCGATCTTTACGTAACGCAGTACGGCAAGAACGTCCTCTATCACAACAACGGCAATGGCACGTTCACGGATGTGACGGAAAAGGCGCACGTCGACGGGACGGACTTCGGCACCACGTTCCACACGGGCGCCACATTTTTTGACTACGACCGGGACGGGCGGCTCGACCTCTACGTGGGCGGTTACGCGAACTTCACGAGCACGAGCCAGCGCACCTGCGCGATCGGATACGGCATCATGACGAGCTGCCTGCCCAAGTTCTATGGTGGATCGCCGAACGTGCTGTATCACAACAACGGCGATGGAACTTTTACAAACGTGACCAAGGCCGCCAAGGTGTACATGCCGAAGGGGCTGAACCTTTCCGTCGTTGCGAGCGACTATGACGAGGACGGATGGGTGGACCTGTTCGTCGCTAACGACGGTATCGAGGCGTACCTGTTTCACAACAACCACGACGGCACATTCAGCGAGGACGCGCTGACGAGTGGCATGGCTCTTACCGGCGCCGGCAGCATGATGGCAGCGATGTGCCTGTCGCTGGGCGATTACGACAACGACGGAAAGCTCGACCTTTATATCTCCGACTTCCAGGGAGTCCCCGATCACATCTGGCATAACGAAGGCAAGGGCTTCTTTTACGAGGTCAGCGATCTGGCCGGCATCGCCGGGCCCACAAGGAATGTTCTGAGCTTCGGCGGGGGTTTCTTCGATTATGACAATGACGGCTGGCTGGACCTGTTTATCGCCAACGGCCACGTTTACCCGGAAGTCGAGCTGGTCACGCCCGAAGTTCATTACAAGCAGATCAACTCTTTGTTTCACAATAACGGCCACGGCAAATTCACAGAGGTTAAGAACCCTCCCGGCAACGCGTTTTCGGTGCCGCACCAAGGGCGCGGCGTGGCTTTCGCCGATTTCGATAACGACGGTAACATTGACCTGATCGTCGGGAACGATGGCGACCCGCCGCTCCTGATCCACAACGGAGGAGCGAAGGGAAACCATTTCGTTAATTTCAAACTTGTCGGCACCAAAAGCAACCGCGATGCGATGGGCGCACGCATCAAGCTGCGCGCCGGGCCGCTTTCACAAATCCGCGAGATTGCCGGGGGAGGCAGCTATCTGTCGCAAAGCGATCTGCGCGCCAACTTCGGCCTTGGCCAGCAAACACGGGCGGATACGGTTGAAGTGACGTGGCCCAGCGGACTCCGCCAGGTATTCAAGGATGTGGAAGCGGACAAGTTCTACCTGATCGAGGAAGGGAGAGACCAACTCGCGCTGCAGAAGTTCGCGCGGGCGGCGAACAGACGCTGAGTCCCCAATGTGTTAGGGGCCTCAGCACAGGCGCAGATGAGCAATGAGGACACAGCATGCATTCGTTCGTATTTCGGAATGACCGCCTGTTGCCGCTGGCCGAGGTGCGTCTCTCGCCCGGGCAGGCCGGCCTGTTCAACGGCTGGGGCCTGTTTACGACGCTCCGCATCTATGGCGGCCGCCCATTCGCGTTCGAGCAACATTGGGAGCGCATGAGCCGGGACGGCGCGCGCATCGAGCTGCCGATCGGCTACCCGGCGGGGACGGTCTCACGCGCGCTGGCGGAAGTGATTCGTGCGAACCGGGTGGGAAACGGTTGCGCTCGGATCTACTTCATATACAATCGGATCGGCATCTGGACGAGCGACGAGCCCTCCCCGCCGGTCGATCTCATCATCTATACGGCGGACCTGCCGGCGCGCGCTGGTCCCGTCACGCTGGCCGTACTGGCGCACGGGCGCCACGCCGCACATCCTCTGGCCGGCGTGAAGGTCACTTCGTGGCTCGATAATGTTTGGGCGCTCGAGCAAGCGCATAAACGCGGATTCGACGACGTCATCCTTCTGAATGAGCGCGCAGAGGCCGCCGAGTGTACGGCTGCGAACCTGTTCTCGGTGCGGAACGGGGCGGTCGAGACGCCGCCGCTCTCCTCAGGCTGCCTGGGCGGCGTCACGCGCGATACGCTGCTCAAGATTGCACCCGAGGTTGGCCTGCCGATCACGGAGCGCCCGCTCACGCTGGCGGATTTCTACAACGCCGAAGAGGTCTTCGTCGCTTCGACGACGCGGGAAGTGCAGGGCGTCAGCCGCATAGAGGATCACCGCCTCCCGCAGTCGCCTGGCCCGGTAACCAAGCGCCTGGCCAAAGCGTTCTCTGAATATGTGGCCCGAAGTTTGGAGCTGCCAGTCGCCACCCCGTAATCGGAGTCCGCTCGCGTCACCCAGCAGTGCCGGAAAGGCGGGTCCAGCCATGGCTGCCGCGAGCGCAGCTCCGGCGGCGATTCTTTCACACCGTTGCGGGCCGTTTTGTACCCGAAAGGCCGGTTAGCATAGAGAGTGATGTGTAACATGACACGCTTAATTTTTGCATTCGCAGTTTTTTTGTGCGTCATTCCAGCCGGGAGTGCTCAGACGCTGCCCAGCGACGCCCCTGGCGTGCGCCAACTGGAACGCTGGGGTAGCCCGTATTCGCCGAAACCGGCGCCGCCCGTTCGATTTCAGAATTCGAACCGCATCGACAGCCTGATGCGCGGCGGCAACCTGTATCTGTCGTTGCAGGACGCCATCGCGCTCACGCTCGAAAACAACCTCGATATCGAGTTCATGCGGTTCGGACCGGCCACCGCAGAAACCGACGTGCTGCGAGCCAAGGGCGGCGGCACACTGCGCGGCTTGCCGCTTGTGCTGAACGAGCCGCCAGCGGGTATCGGCGGCCCACAGAGCCCATTGCTGACTTCGACGACGCCTGGCTTCGCGACCGGCTCCGTTGCCGTCAACGTGTCCGACCTCGCGGCCATTACGCAAACCCAGACGGACCTTACGATCGCGGCGCCGTCTTCCGCCGGCTCTCCCGTGCCTGCCTACGATCCCGCGCTCCTGACGCAGCTCAGCCTGCAGCAACAGAGCACGCCACAGCCGACCACGTTCATCACCGGAACCGACCTGCTGAGCGGCAGCTTTTTCACGGGGAGCACAGGCCTGGTCCAGGGCTTCAGCACGGGTGCCGCGATCAGCGCGAGCTTCAACGCCACGAGTCAGAATACGAACTCGCTGCACACTGCCCTCAATCCGTATACGAATTCGACTCTTGGCTTGACGATCACGCAGCCGCTGCTGCGCGGTTTTGGCGCAGCCATGAATCGCCGGTTCATTCGCATCGCCAAGAACAACGAGAGCGCCTCGGACCTCGTATTCCGGCAGCAGGCGCTGGACACAGTATGGGGCGCGATCCTGCTCTACTACGACCTGGTGAGCCTGAACGAGGACGTGAGAGTGAAGCAGCAGACGCTCGCGCTGGCGGAAAAGTTGTACGAGGACAACAAGCAGCAGGTCGAACAGGGCACGCTGGCGCCGATCGAGCTGGTCCGCGCGCAAGCGCAGATTGCCGCGAGCCGCCAGGACCTTGCCAACTCGGACGGCTACGCGCGCGAGCAGGAGTTGATTCTCAAAACCGTGCTGACGCGGCGTGGCACTGCCGATCCGGCCGTCCGCGAAGCGCATATCATCACGACCGACACAATCCCCGTGCCCGCGGTCGAGCCGGTGCAACCGATCCAAGATCTGGTCGCGGCCGCGTTTCAAAAGCGTCCAGATTGGGCCCAAACCCAGATTCAGATCGACAATTCAAAGATCAGCCTGGAGGGGAGCCGCAACGAGCTTCGGCCCGAGCTCGATCTGGTGGGCATGTTCCAGAACACCGGGCTCGCCGGACAAGCGAATCCGTTAGCCGCCGCATTAGGGTTCACTACGAGTCCCGCTTACATCGGCGGCTTGGGGACGACTCTCGCGCAGATCTTCCGGCGGAACTATCCGACTTACGGCGTCGGACTCACGTTGAATCTTCCGCTGCGCAACCGCGTGGCGCAGGCCGACGTAGCTCGCGACGAGATCCAGCTCAGGCAATCCCAGGTCCGCCAGCAGCAGTTTCAAAACTTGGTGCGCCTCCAGGTAGAGGACGCCCTCATCGCCATCCAGCGCTCGCGCGCGGCCTATGAGGCCGCGGTCCAGACACGAATTCTCCAGGAGCAGTCGCTTGCAGCCGAGCAGGAGAAGTTCGGTGTCGGGCTTTCGACCACATTCCTCATCATTCAATACGAGAGCGCTCTAGCCCAGGCGCGCTCGACCGAAGTCGCCGCACGCGGAGCCTACGCGAAGGCCCGCGTCACTCTCGAACATGCGATCGGAATGACGCTGGAGAACAACGGTGTTTCGATAGATGATGTATACCGCGGCCGCGTCTCACGCCCGCCGAGCGCCATACCGGCAACCACGGCACCATCGCCGCCGGTAGCGGCCCCGGCCAAACCCTAGCTCCCAGCCATCGCTTCGGCGCTGCGAGCGGAGCGGGCCGACAAGCGGAGTTCGAAGCCTCCGATCGCCGCAAGCACAAGCGTGAGCACCTGTAGCCGTATCACGGAGGCCAGAACTTGTGTTACCCAGGCCGTGATGTACAGTACAATCAGCAGCGCGTGAAACGTCTGGATATCCGGCCGGGCAGCCGGGATATGCTTGGACCGGTACAGAACACCGGCGGTCACGAGCGCGCTGATCACGATCAGCACCGTATCGTAAATCGGCACATAGATATTGAATACGAGCGTCCAGGCGATCGTTGCAGCCCAGAGGAGGTCGGCCTCCGGGCCCAACCGGACTCGCGCGCGCGCCCACCCGGCGGCAAGACAGGCAAAGGCCACTCCGGTTAGGGCCAATGCAATTCCAAGGCCGGCGTACGAGTGCCCCCCGAGCAGCAGCCGGAAAAACGTGCCGATGTCCACATACTTGAACGATCTTAGGTGCGAGGTATCGGCCGCTGTGAAATGTGCATACAACATCAACCGCCGGAGGTATGCGGCGCATCCTTCGTAGCCGGCCGCGGCCAGCGACAGCAGACTGGCGGCAAAGGCGCCTACGACGAAGCCGAGCAATGTCCGGAAGCGCCTGCCAATCGCGAGCATGGGCACCAGGAGCACCAAAAGCGTCGGCTTGTACGTACACAACGCAAGCGCGACACCGCCGGCAAACGGGCGCCCCGTTTTCTGGCACCTGATCGAGAGCGCAAGAGCGATAAAGCCAATCGCGGAAATCTGTCCGCCGAACCAGCACTCGATAGAAAACGGCATGAACGACAGGCAAACCAGTAAAACGGTTCTCGAAATGCCGTCGAACTCCTCACCTTTCGGCCAGAGCAAGGCCACGCCGGAGACGTAAAGCGCACTCGAGATCACGAGCCACGCACCGTAAGCCCACAAATAGGGTAGCCGCGCCAAAGGTCTGAACAGCAGGGCGATGAAAGGGCTGTTTGCATTGGCCAGCATCGAACCCGCAGCCAGCGCCGGGCGAAGACTGTGCTCTAACTGGTACTCGAAAGGAAGATCGTAGAGAAGCGCGTGCGGGTACTCGTTCAGGGTCTTCCCGGCAACGTAGAACTGCAAAAAGTCGCCGCCTGGCTCATGGCCGAGCACGGGGACGCCTCGAGACCCGTAAGCGATCGAAAGGCCAGTCAGCACAAGGACGACGATGAGAACTAACCACGAGACGACTCGGATTTCTCGAGCGTTCGGCAACGGCCCGAAGAGCGTCCGCAAACAATCAGAAAGGCCATGCCGGAATGCCACCCGCCGAATTTCCATGTCAAGGCATGATATCGCAACCGGGCGGCGGTTTCCGGCAAGCGGCGCCGGCCGAATCAGGCCACATCTGGCGGCGTGAGCGCTCGCCCGTCCGGTTGGGCCGGCAGACTCCTTCATCCCAAGCCTAAGTTATCGATTCCAAAACTGGCCGTTAGGTTGGGGCCTGTCCGCGGCAGGCGGCGAGAAGTTCGCCTGGTACACGCCTTCGCGCGGCGGGCGGACGATCCGCAGCGCCCCGCACTGCTCCTACTGCACGGTGACCGTGTTTCCTGCCGCCGTGAGAACGATCGCTTGGCCGGACAGGGTCATGGCCACGCCCGGCCCTATCTGCGCCTGCCACAGAATCGCGTGAAAAGCGATGGTCCGGTTCGCGCAAATCTGGCTTCCTTGGCTCACGACGAGGTCCTGCGGCGAAAATCCTCCTGTGGTGCTATTGAACAGCTTGAATGCGGAGTAAGAGACCCCGTTGCCGTCGATGTATTCGAGGTGGATATCAACGTCGCCGTCCTGGCCCGGTACGACGCCCCCGGCCTCGTTCGCGCTGATCCGGAAGCCCGCCAGGCAGAACGGCGCCTGGGCCGAGGTCACCGTGTATTCCGCGTTCGAAGGCGTGCCGCCGGATGGAGCCGCGGGCAGCGTCTTGGCTGGGATGGTTACCGCTGCGAGATGCAGCGGGGCGACCTCAAGCAGCCGCGGCGGCTGGGCTGCTACCGCCAAAACGAAGATCAGACACACCAAAACGCAACCGAAAAGTAGTACCGAACCTTTCCTCGATGCCAACATGCAATTCTCCTCTGTGCAGTTTGAAATTGGGGCTGGAGGGCGCCCCCCACGGGATTATGACCGATCATCACCGGCGGAACAATCCCCGCGCTTGGGGCGGATGACGAACGCGGGATTTTGAGGCGGCGGGACGGGGCCGGACCAGGGTAGGCGCAGCTATGCCGCCGGTCCTCAAAAGCGCATGGCTGCGCGATGGCCTTCCTCTGCACCTTGGTGCAAGCGGCAAATAAGTTTTGCGGCGTAGCATAGTATGCTCGTATCATCGAGTTCCGAGAACATTGACCGCGAGAACCCACAGCAACGACTACACATGGAAAAACGAGAAAAGCCTTTAGACCGCTTCTGGGATAAGCCGCTGCGGGACCTGCTTCAAACGCTGGAGGCAACTCCGGCCGGCCTGAGCTCCGGAGAGGCGCAGCGGCGATTGCGCCTCTATGGTCCAAACAGCCTGGTGCGGGAATCGCGCCTCGCCGCTCTGGTCAATTTTTTCCGCTTCTTCGCCAATCCCCTCGTCATCATCCTGCTCATAGCCAGCGCCATCTCTTTTGTGCTGGGTGACCGGGTCGGCGGCCCGATCATTGTCGCAATAGTCCTGCTCAGCGTGCTACTGAACTTCTTCATGGAGTTCCGGGCCCGGCGCGCGGTGGAGGAGATTCGGAAGCAGATTGCCACAACTGCCACCGTGATTCGTGACGGGCGGGAACTGGAGCTGCCGGCAGCGGAGCTGGTCCCCGGGGATATCGTCCGGCTCAAGGCGGGAGACCTTGTGCCGGCGGACGGCCGTTTGTTGGATACGAAGGACCTGCACGTGCGCGAGTCAGCGCTCACCGGAGAGTCTTTGCCCGTCGACAAGAGGGCGGACGATCTTCCGGAAGGGAAGCACGGCGTTGCCGACGCAAGCAACAGCGTTTTCCTGGGCACCGCCGTTCAGACAGGGATTGCAACCGCGGTCATCGTTTCGACAGGCAGACATACCGCTCTCGGTGAGATCGCCCAGAGGCTGGCTACGCGGCCCCCGGAGACCGAGTTCGGCCGTGGAATACGCCACTTCGGGCTGATGATTACACGAGTAATCATGCTGCTCGTGCTCTTCGTCCTGCTGGTGAACATCCTCTTCCACCGCCCGGTGCTGGAGTCGTTCTTGTTCTCAGTCGCGCTTGCCGTTGGGATGACACCGGAGATGATGCCGATGATCATTACGATCACGCTGGCCCGGGGGGCGCGGCGGATGGCCAGGAAGAAGGTCCTGGTCAAGCAACTCACGGCGATCGAGGACTTCGGCAGCATCGAGATCCTCTGCAGCGATAAGACGGGCACACTCACTGAAGACGAGATCGCGCTGGACCGGCACGTGGATGTCCAGGGCAAGCCCGACGATAACGTCCTACGGCTCATCTACCTGAACAGTCACTTTGAAGCGGGTATCAAGAGCCCTCTGGACGCCGCCATCTTGAAGTGCCAGCCCCCTTCCATCGTGGAATACGAGAAGGTGGACGAGATCCCCTTCGACTTCAACCGCAAACGCCTTTCCGTGGTGGTGCGGCATGGCGGCGAGTACCTCCTCATCACCAAGGGCGAGGCGGAGAGTATCTTTTCCATCTGCCAAACCGTGATCGTGGATGGGGCCACGCAGCCGTTCGACGAAAGCCGGCGGGCCCAGGCAGCGGGGACCTTCCAGAAGCTGAGCGCCGACGGGTACCGCACGCTTGGGGTTGCAGTGCGGAAAGTGGACCAGCAGGATGGCTACGCGCTGGCGGCCGAGCGCAACATGACGCTCGCCGGGTTCGCGGCATTTCTTGACCCGCCCAAGGAGGGGATTGCCGCCGTTCTCGATGCGCTGAAACAGAATGGCATCTCCGTGGTCATCATGACCGGCGACAACCAGTACGTGACACAGAAGGTGGCCCACGACGTGGGGCTCAAGACCGGCCGCATTGTCACCGGGAACGAGGTCGATACGATGGACGATGCCGCGCTGGCCTTCCAGGCGGAGAACGGCGCCATTTTTGCCCGCGTGTCGCCTGAGCAGAAGAACCGGGTCATCCTCGCTCTCAAAGCGCGCGGGCGCGTGGTCGGGTATATGGGCGACGGCATCAACGACGCTCCATCGCTGCACACTGCGGATGTTGGCATTTCCGTGATGAACGGCGTGGAAGTGGCGAAGGATGCCGCCAAGATCATTCTGCTCGAGAAGGACCTGGCGGTGTTGAACGACGGCGTCGTCGAGGGGCGGCGCTCGTTCGCCAACATCATGAAGTACATCGTTATGGGGACCAGCTCGAACTTCGGCAATATGTTCAGCATGGCTGCGGCATCACTCTTTTTGCCCTTCCTGCCTATGCTGCCGGCTCAAATCCTGCTGAACAACTTTCTTTACGACGTTTCGCAGATCAGCGTTCCGGGCGATAACGTCGATCCGGCCCTGCTGCACAGGCCGAAGCGATGGCAGATCAAGTTCATTCGCCAGTTCATGATCATCATCGGTCCCATCAGCTCCATCTACGACTTCCTCACTTTCGGGGCGCTCCTCTGGCTGTTCCACGCCGCCACGAATGCGCCACTGTTCCACACCGGATGGTTTGTGGAATCACTGGCAACACAGACGCTGGTAGTGTTCGTGATACGGACGGCCGGCAATCCGTTCCAGAGCCGCCCGAGCCGGTGGCTGCTCATCAGTGTGGCCGCTATCGTCGCTATCGCGGTGGTGCTGCCGTATACGCCACTCGCGATTCCACTGGGCTTCACTGGACTACCGCTGCCGTTGCTGGGTGTGATCGCATTACTTTCCGCGACTTACCTGCTTCTGGTGCAGACCGTCAAGACCTGGTTCTATCGCCGGCACGCGCTGCTTTAACGTGCGGCCGGGCGCTGTGTTGCTCTCGAATCAGAAAACGTACTTGAGCCCCAACTGAATCTGGCGGGGCGGCTTATTGCCGTAAGCATTCGCCGAGAGCACCGGTCCAAACGTCGACCCCGGCGCGAGGCTGAAGGTGCGAGACGGAATATCGAAGTTCGGGTGGTTGAACAAGTTGAAAAATTCACCCCGAAGCTGCAGACGGCGCCCCTCGCCGCGGATGAGAATGTTCCTCGACAACGAGAAGTCGAGGTTGTTCACGCCCGGCCCGGTCAGGATATTCCGGCCAGCGTCGCCAAAAGGCCCGCTGGGGGCCGCGAAAGCGCAAGGATTAAACCAGCTCTGCGGTTGTCTCACAACGTCAGCGGCAAGTCCGCCTTGAGATTTGGTCGTTTGGCAGGCAGGATCGGGGTTATTGGGCACGGGACCGGCCTGGAAGGGGTTAGCGATCAGATCCGGCCGGGCGGGATTGCCGAACGCCGTAAGGCCGGTGCCGCCAGCCGACGGGGCAGGGAGGTTGACAGTGAAGGGGTGGCCCGTCTGTAGCGTTAAAATCCCCGCCAACTGCCAATCGCCCAAAATGTGGCTGGCCAGTCCCGGATGATTGAGCCATCGCCGGCCGACGCCGAAGGGCGCATCGTACACGGAGCTGAAGATAAAACGGTGGCGGGCGTCAAAGTCGGAAAGCGCCCACTCGGCGCGGCGATTCTGCGAATCCTGAGGCAAGCCGGAGCCGACGCTGCCGCTGAAGACAGCCGAGTCGTCATCCATGGACTTCGAGAATGTGTAGGCGGCCAGGAAGGTCAACCCTTGACTCACTCGCTTCTCCGAGCGGAACTGCAAGGCGTTATAAGAACTGGAGGCGCTTGATTCCACATAAAGGATGGACGCACCAGCGAACTGCGGATAAGGGAAGGCGCCGGTAGCCGGGTTCGGCTGGTTGAGATCGCGCGGCGCGGCGAGATGCGTGCCTTTGGAGCCCACATAAGCCAAATCGACCATCCAGTTGGGCCGCAATTCGTACTGCAGATCGGCGTTCCACTGCTGCATATAGGCGTCGCGGAAGTTGGGAGCGATGAGATTAGGCTGGACCGCCGCCAGCCCCGGCTGGTTCAGGATGTCCTGAATCGTCATCGGACTACTGCTGTTGTTAGGGAAAGCGGAGATTTCGTAGAACGGCGGATTGATACGGGGGAAGAGGTTGATGTTGAAGATGCCGACATCGTAAAAGATGCCGTAGGCGGAGCGGACCACAAAGCGTTCAGTCTTCAGCGGCCGCCAGGCCACGCCGATGCGCGGCGCGAAGTCATGGAGGTCCTTCCCGTACGTGGCCCGGGGAATCCCATTGGCGCCGGCCTGGATGAACTGGCAGCCGGGAGCGGGAGAGCAGGTGAGGGAGTTGGAGCTAAGGTCGGGAACGCTGAAGCGATCATAGGCCTCCACGGGCGGGCTGTTGTACTCCCACCGCAATCCGACGTTGAGCAGCAGGCGCGGTACGACACGGATGTCGTCCTGTACGTAGTAATCCATGCCGGTGCTGCGCAGACTATTGAACGTATTGCCTTGGACCGCGAGGGCGTAGTCGGGCACGCCCGAGAGCAACTGCGCCAAAGCTGCAACTGGAGCTCCGCTCCCGCCGCCCTGGAAGAACCATTCGCCCCGTGCCAAGAAGTCGAGGTAGTCGTTCACCTGAATGCGGCGCAGGTCCCCGCCGAACTTGAATTGGTGCCGCCCGGGGTTCCAAGCCAGGGTGTCAGAGAAGTGAAAGGTGTTGTCGTGGCGGTCTTGCGGGTAGTTGATAGGTGCACCAATGCCGTCAAAAGCGAGGAGGCTGACATTGGGAACTCCGAGATCCACCGTGTTGGTCAGCACGTCAGGGAAGCCCAACTCCTGGCTGACGTTCGTGCCATGGTCCTCCTGCAACACGCCGGCCGTCATCCGGTTGAACCCGAGGCGAGCTTCGTTGACCCAGCGAGGGTCGAAGATGTGCGTCCAGCTCACCCCCGTATTCTGGCCCCGGTTGAGGGTGAAGCTGCCATAGCCGGGCAGGTTCGTGAACGAGTTGACAGGGTCGTACGGGTTGAAGCGATTCTCATTGAACAAGGAGTAGTGCCCCGAGAAGAAGTCGTTGGGGCCGGCTTGGTGGTCCAGTTTGATCAGCGGCATGTCCACCGTGTTGCGAATGACCGGTGACGCAACGAACTCAGTTGAGGTGTACAAATCCGCGCCGGCATTGGCCGCCGGATACAGGTTGAACACGGCCATGCCGGCTGGATTCACCGGTATCCCCTCGGCGGCCACCGCGTCCAGGGCATCCGACCGCTGCTTCTGCGAGGGCACTATGGCTTCGCGTGTGGTCGCCTCTCGCAAGCGGAGCCCTTCGTAGGAAACGAAGAAGAAGGTCTTGTCCCGGCGGATGGGCCCTCCCAAGGTTCCGCCGAACTGGTTGCGATCCAAGCGCGGGATGGCCGAGCAGGTCCCCGGAACAGAGGCCGGGGTGCAATCGGGCTTATCGAAGAAATTCTTGGCATCCATCTCCCGGTTGCGGAGGAATTCGAAGACATCGCCATGGAACTGGTTGCCGCCGCTTTTCAAAACCACGTTGATTTGTGCGCCGCCGCTCCGGCCGAATTCGGCCGAGTAGTCGCTGGATTGCACCTTGAACTCCTGGATGGCGTCGATGGACGGCAGGACGACGTACTGATTGATGTAGGGGTCGTTGTTGTCCACACCGTCGAGGAGGAAGTTGTTCGACTGCTCACGTGCGCCATTGACGCTGATCGCCCCGCCCTGGGTAGAGTTCTCGGAGCCCTCGGCGGGCATTTCTCCTCCAGGGACGACCAGAGCGAAGGATAAAAAGTTGCGCTCGTTTAGGGGCAGCTCGCGTATTTGGCGGCGGTCGATCACTTGGCCCAAGGTCGAGGTGTCGGTCTGGACCAACGGAACGGTATCGGTAACCGCTATATCCTCCTTGAGCATGCCGACCTGAAGTATGAAATCCGCGCGCGCGGTTTGATCCACATCCAGGTTGACGTTGCTATAGACGCTGCGGCGAAAGCCCGGCTTTTCGGCGCTCACCCGATAATGCCCCGGGGGTAAAAGCGGGACGTTATAGTCGCCGTCTTCATTCGTCTCCACACCGCGGGTTGCATTGGTCTCCTGGTTGCGCACCGTAATCCGGGCTTTGGGTATGACGGCCCCGGTGGGGTCGGAAACCGTACCGACGATGGTCCCAAAGGGCCCTACGGCGAACAGGGAAACAGCCAGCAAGCCTTCTACCGCCAGAGAACGCAACAGATATCCGCCATGCATAGTTCTCTCCTCATGAATGGCCTCCGACCCAGTTCGGCTGATCGGTTAGCCTTGAGCCGGGATCCCCGTTGGGGCAGCCCGGTTTCCGCCAAGTATACACCAACCCATGCTCCCCTTCGCTTCATCCGCGGCGTGGCAGCCCGCAATGCCATGAATTCCAACCAGCCTGCTTGCCCCGAGGTGTTGCCCCGGCGGCGAAACGAAAGCTGGACGAAATTCATGCGGCGGGGCGCTTTCTGACATAGAACAAAGACGATTTGGCGGACCGAGCCGCCGCTGCCTCAATCATCCACGGGATCGGCCCCCGGAAATTGGAGAGCAGTTTCAGCAGAGGAACCACGGTCTCTTCGAGGATCTCGTTGTGCCCGTACTGCGCCCGGCCGCGCCTACGGCGAGCGGGAGCCAGGCGGGCGCACACGGGATTGCAGCCAAGAAATCTGTGGCCAGGGCAGTGGCTTCAACCGCCGTCGGAACTCTCGTGGGCGCCGTCCTCCTCGGCATCCACCTCCCGGGGCCGCACGCTGCGCCCGGTGAGCCACGCCGGATCTACGGGGTAGACGTTGGGGTCGAAAATCACCGCATAGAAGTGCCAGACCAGGATGGCGAGCGTGGCCAGAACGGCCTCAAAAAAGTGAATGGATCCCGCCACGTCGAGCACCATCTTCGGAAGCCAGGTGAGGACGAAGGTATTCGCCCAGAGCATGACGCCGGTAATCGCCATCACGGCCGTGCCCCAGACCACCGCCCAGTACTCGATCTTCTCCACGTAAGAATGCGGCGAAATCCTGGGACGCCAGTGCAACAGGCCTAGGTTATAGGCGAATCCGGCAACGGCTTCGCTGGCATCGGCGCGCACCGGCAGAAGAGCCTTCCAATGAGCGCGCAGCTTCCGATCGACGAGGAGTGAAGCCACGTGCACCAGGGAAAGGCAGATCAGAACCACGCCGGCGATACGATGAATCGTACCCCGCACGGCCCAGCCTGGCTCCCAGACCAGCAGCGGCCGCGCCCACCACTGATTCGGGTACTTCAGCGTGAACCCGGTCCAGACCAGGACGGCGAACGACAGGGCCAGCCCCAGGTGCTGAATCCGCTCGAAACGCAGCATGCGCACGCCTGCCGGCGCCGGGATCCTCCCCACGGCGTCCGGCCGGAGCCTCAGCCGGAGCCGGAAAAGCTTGCGAATCCAGTCGCCGAAATTATGCAGGAACAGCAGCCCGACCAGCAGCGGGATCGCCGACAGGTAAAACAGGCGCACCCAACGAACCGGTCCAGGCGCCGAGAGTCCGGCCCAATGGACGTGCCCGATGGCGAAGTGCGTGCCCGCTCCCGGATGGCACTTGCCGCAAGTCGCCGGGAGGTTCTTAGGATTAATCGTCGAGTGCAGGTCGGAAGACGGGAGAATTTCGTGGACGCCGTGACAGCTTGCACAGTTGGCCACCGTCTGCTGCCCCGCCTTAAGGGCCAGGCCGTGAAACGATGCCTGGAAACTCACCAGTGTGTCCGTGGGGAGATCGAACCGCCGCGCCAGTGCCACGTCTCCATGGCAGCGGCCGCACGTTTCCGGTATCTGAAGGGGATTCACCGGAGAGGTGCGCGCCGAAGGTGGCTGAATCCTATGCTCGCCGTGGCAGGTAGAACAAACGGGGGCCGCCACAATCCCGGCCGCGGCAGCCTTGCCGTGCACGCTCTGGCCGTACTCGGACCGGATCTGGGCGTGACACATGCCGCAGATGTCGGGTATGGTTTTGCGGAAGGCTTCGGTGCCGGTTCGTTGCACCTGGTGGATGTCGCCGTGGCACATGGCGCAATCGGGCGCGGCCGCGTTGCCGCTGGCCCTGGCACGGCCGTGGACACCGAGCCGGTTTTCCGACGCCACGTCGCCATGGCAATCGGCGCACGCCGGCTTGGGAATACCGGCCGGGTGCGGAAACTCCTCGTGGTTCGGATGGCAGGTCAGGCACGGAATGGACCCGTGAGCCGAGCCGGCAATCTTCTGGGCCTGATCGTGACATTGCGAGCAGCCGGCGGCGCCGGTGGCGCTTCCCTGCGCGGCAGCGAGGCCCGCCGGTAGTAGGGCCGCGGCCACCATCCTCGCGAAGCTAGCTTGCCAGTAACGCCAGAGGGTCATGGATTCCTACTTAGTGAACTCCCAGAATAGCAACGCCGGGTGCGGGCGGCCGAGCCTCGCCCGTGAGGACCAGTCCGGCCTCGAATGCGCCGCTAGCGCCTTTCCAGTGTTCTCGCCTGTGCGTCTTGAGTCTCCCGAGGATGCGCGGGCGAGCGCCAACGAGCCGCATTGGCGGATGTCCGTCACCAAGAGTTGACACCCCGCGCGCGTTCCGGTATTCTTGAAAGGTTTGGCGAATTCGTGTTCTGCTCCTGTGTCGTAATTGTGTTCAAGCGGCCAGGGGCCGGCCCCGAGGTTCCGGGCGGGAAGCTAGGTGCCCGGAGCATGGGCTAGTCCGAAGCAAAACACCTGCGCACTGAAAGCGGTTTCTTTGAGCGCCAGCTTTCGCGTGGTGTGAAGGCCGGTACGGCCGTTGTTGAAGATTTTCGAAGCGGCCGCAGGGCGGTATCGCACCAGTCGTGAGGTTTGAACTCATCGCCAGCAAGAGAAGAGAGGACGATTCGTGCCGACGTTTAATCAACTTGTGCGAAAAGGGCGGCGCCCGCCGCGTTACAAGACGGCCAGCCCGGCGCTCGAAGCCTGTCCGCAGAAGCGGGGTGTTTGCACGCGCGTGTACACGACGACGCCGAAGAAGCCGAACTCGGCGCTGCGGAAGGTGGCGCGCGTCCGGCTGACCAACGGCATCGAGGTCACCACTTATATTCCCGGCGTGGGCCACAACCTTCAGGAGCACTCGATCGTGTTGATTCGCGGCGGCCGCGTGAAGGATCTGCCGGGCGTGCGTTATCACATCATCCGCGGCACGCTCGATGCGGCTGGCGTCGCCAATCGCAAGCAGGGGAGATCGAAATACGGGGCCAAGAGGCCCAAGTAAGTAAAAGCCATGTCACGACGACGAAGAGCTGAACCCCGGGAAGTGCTCCCGGATCCGGTCTACAACTCGACGCTGGTGGAGAGGTTCGTCAACAGCATGATGTGGAGCGGCAAGAAGTCCACGTCACAGCACATTTTCTACACTGCGATGGATTCGATCCGCGAGCGGTCCGGCGACGATCCGCTGAAGCTGTTCAAGAAGGCGGTGGAGAACTGCAAGCCAGTGCTTGAAGTGAAGACCAGGCGCGTCGGTGGTGCGAATTACCAGGTGCCGATTGAAGTGCCGCAGAACCGGCGCACAAGCCTGGCGATCCGCTGGCTAATATTGAATGCGCGCTCGCGGCCGGAGAAGGGCATGCCGGATAAACTGGCGGGCGAATTGTCCGATGCCGCCAATATGCGAGGCGGCGCGATTAAGAAGAAGGATGACGTGCACCGGATGGCGGAGGCCAACAAGGCCTTCGCGCATTACCGGTGGTGAGAGGGCCCGTGGCGTGTAGCGCTTGCCTGACTTCAGAGTCACAAACCAAGAGCCACCCGCGGCACTTTATGGCGCGTACGGTACCCATCGAGAGAATGCGGAACATCGGCATCATGGCCCATATCGATGCCGGCAAGACCACCACCACGGAACGCATTCTCTATTACACGGGCCGCACGTACAAGCTGGGCGAGGTGCACGAAGGCACGGCGGTGATGGACTGGATGGAACAGGAGCAGGAGCGCGGCATCACTATCACCTCGGCCGCCACTACTTGCGAATGGCGCGACTTCCAGATCAATATCATCGATACGCCGGGCCACGTCGATTTCACCGCCGAAGTGGAACGCAGCTTGAGGGTGCTGGACGGCGCGGTGGCCGTCTTCGACGCGGTTGCCGGCGTCGAACCGCAGTCCGAGACCGTGTGGCGGCAGGCGGACAAGTACGGGGTCCCACGCATCTGCTTCATCAATAAAATGGACCGTGTCGGGGCCGACTTCTTCCACTCGGTCGAGACGATCGTCAGCCGGCTGAAGTGCCGCCCCGTGCCGATCCAGATTCCGGCCGGCGCCGAGGACCAGTTTAAGGGCGTCATCAATCTGGTTACGATGAAGGCGCGCATATGGCGTGACGAAACACTGGGTGCCGAATACGACGAAGTCGCTATCCCCTCCGAGTTGTGCGAACGGGCGAAGCATTACCGGGACAAAATGATCGAGGCAGTCTCGGAATCCGACGATTGCCTGTTCGAGAAGTTCGTGCACGGCGGGGCGCTCACCGAGGAGGAGCTGCGCCAGGGCATCCGCCGCGCGACGATCTTACAGAAGATATTCCCCGTCATCTGCGGGTCGGCGTTCAAGAACAAGGGCGTGCAGGATCTACTGGACGCCGTGGTCGATTATCTCCCCTCGCCGGTCGATATCCCTCCCATCCAAGGCACTGCGGTCAACGATCCAAGCCGCATTCTGGAACGCAGGGCGTCAGATGACGAGCCTTTCTCCGCGCTGGTGTTCAAGATCATGACCGACCCCTACGTCGGCCAGCTTGCCTTTATCCGCGTCTACTCGGGCCAGCTCAAGACCGGCGACACGGTTTACAACGTTGCTAAGGGGCGCAGCGAACGCATCGGACGCCTGGTCCGCATGCACGCCAACAAGCGCGAGGAAATGCAGGAGGTTTACGCGGGCGAGATCGCCGCGGCGGTCGGCTTGCGCACCGTTTCCACAGGCGACACGATCTCGGACGAGAACGCCCCGATTGTTCTCGAATCCATCGTGTTCCCGACCCCGGTGATCCAGCTTGCCATCGAGCCGAAGACGAAGGCCGATCAGGAAAAGCTGGGGATGGCGATGGGTAAGCTCGTGCAGGAGGACCCGACGCTGCGCGTGACTACGGACCCGGATACCGGCCAGACGATTCTGGCCGGCATGGGTGAGTTGCACCTGGAAATCATCGTCGATCGTATGCTGCGCGAGTTCGGCGTGGGCGCGAACGTCGGCAAGCCGCAGGTCGCTTACCGCGAGACCATCCGCGCGGCTTCGGAAGCCGAAGGGCGCTTCATACGGCAAAGCGGCGGCCGCGGCCAGTACGGCCACGTGAAGATCCGCATCGAGCCGCTGCCCGGGGGCGCGGGCTTCGAGTTTGCCAACGCTATCAAGAGCGGGGCGGTGCCGCGGGAATTTATCCCGGCGGTCGAGCGCGGCATCGCGGAGGCGCTTGAGGGCGGCGTGCTGGCCGGCTACCCCATGTCGGACCTCAAGGCCACGCTCTACGACGGGTCTTACCACGAGGTCGATTCCTCGGAGATGGCGTTTAAGATAGCCGGTTCGATGGCGCTCAAGGAAGCGGCCAGAAGGGCCAAGCCGGTGCTGCAGGAGCCGATCATGAACGTCGAGGTGGTGGTCCCGGAAGAGTACATGGGCGACGTGATCGGCGACCTGAACTCGCGGCGCGGGCGCATCGAGGGATTGGAATTGCGCGGCACTTCGCAGATCATCAAAGCGATGGCGCCGCTTTCTGAAATGTTCGGTTATGCCACGGAGTTGCGGTCCCGCACCCAGGGCCGCGGCAGCTTCACGATGCATTTCGGACGGTACGAGGAGGTGCCGCCGCCGATCGCCGAAGAAATCATTAACCGGGTGCAAGGGAAAAATTAGAGCGCAAACGAATTCATCGTCAGGAGAGAGACATGGCCAAGGAGAAATTCGATCGCAGCAAGCCGCACATCAACATCGGGACGATCGGGCACATCGATCACGGCAAGACGACGCTGACGGCGGCGATCACGCGGGTGCTGGGGAAGAACAACCCGAAGGTGAAATTCCGGAGTTTCGATTCGATCGATAACGCGCCGGAGGAGAAGGCGCGGGGGATCACGATCGCGATTGCGCACGTGGAATACGAGACCGCCAAGCGGCATTACGCGCACGTGGACTGTCCGGGGCACGCCGACTACATCAAGAACATGATCACCGGGGCGGCGCAGATGGACGGGGCGATCCTGGTCGTGGCGGCGACCGACGGGCCGATGCCGCAGACGCGGGAGCACATTCTTTTGGCGCGCCAGGTGGGGGTGCCCTACATCGTGGTGGCGCTGAACAAGGTGGATGCGGTGGACGATCCGGAGCTTTTGGACCTGGTGGAGCTGGAGGTGCGGGAGCTGCTGAAGAAGTATGAGTTCCCGGGCGACCAGGTGCCGGTGATCCGGGTGTCAGCCCTGGGTGCGCTGAATGGGGAAGAGAAGTGGGAGCAGGGCGTCGTCGAGTTGATGGACGCCGTGGACAACTACTTCCCGCTGCCGAAGCGCGAAACCGAGCGGCCGTTCCTGATGCCGATCGAGGACATCTTCTCGATCCAGGGGCGCGGCACGGTGGTGACGGGGCGCATTGAGCGCGGCATAGTGAAGGTCGGCGAGGAGATGGAGATCGTCGGATTCCGGGACACGCGCAAGACCGTGATCACGGGCGTGGAGATGTTCAAGAAGCTGCTGGACGAAGGGCGGGCGGGCGACAACGTGGGCTTGCTGTTGCGCGGCATCGACAAGGACGACGTGGAGCGCGGGCAGGTGATCGCCAAGCCGGGCTCGATCACGCCGCATAAGAAGTTCCGCGGGGAAGTGTACGTATTGAGCAAGGATGAGGGCGGGCGCCACACGCCGTTTTTCTCGGGCTACCGGCCGCAGTTCTACTTCCGGACGACGGACGTGACGGGGGTGGCGCAGATGCCGGCGGGCGTGGAGATGGTGATGCCGGGCGACAACGTGAACCTGGAAGTGGAGCTGATCACACCGGTGGCGATGGACAAGGGGCTGCGCTTTGCGATCCGCGAGGGCGGCCGCACGGTGGGCGCCGGCACGGTCACGGAGATCATGGAATAGAGGGCCCCTGGCCCGTCGAAACGGGACGGCGGCGTCCGCGAGTGACGAGCCGCGAGCGAGGATTGTGACTATGTTGCGAGAGCGCATTCGGATTCGATTGAAGGCGTACGACCACCGGGTCCTGGATCAATCGACGACGGAAATTGTCGAGACGGCCAAGAGGACCGGGGCCCAGGTGGCGGGTCCTATCCCGCTGCCGACCGTAAAGAACCGCTACACCGTCAACCGCTCGCCGCACGTGGACAAGAAGTCGCGCGAGCAATTCGAGATCCGGACCCACAAGCGGCTCCTGGACATCCTGGAGCCGACGCAAGATACCGTGGATGCGCTCATGAAGCTGGATTTGCCGGCGGGCGTGGACGTTGAGATCAAGGCGTTTGGGAAAGACAAAAGGTAAAAGGTAAGGGGTAGGGACCGGGCATGCCCGGCCGCTACGTGATGGATATGACCCCAGGAATTCTTGGCAGAAAGATCGGGATGACGCAGGTCTTCCGCGCCGATGGGCAGGTGGTGCCGGTGACTTTGCTCAAGGCGGGGCCGTGCGTGGTCGTGCAGAGGAAGACCCCGCTTGCCGACGGCTATAACGCGGTGCAGCTTGGGCTGATGGAGTACGTCAAGCCGGCGCGCCTGAGCAAGCCGCTGAATGGGCACCTGAAGAAGGCCAACGTCGAGGGCGTGAAGTTCCTGCGTGAGCTAAACCTGCGGCCGGGCGATGACGACTTCAAGCCCGGCGACCAGGTGCTGGTCGATCAGTTCAAGCCGGCCGAGAAGGTGGACGTCATCGGCATCAGCAAGGGCCGTGGCTTTGCCGGCTTGGTCAAGCGGCACCATTTCCGGGGCGGCGCTGCCTCGCATGGCTCGATGTTTCACCGCGCGGCTGGCTCCATCGGGGCCTCGAGCTACCCTTCGCGCGTTTTGCCCGGCACGCGGATGGCTGGGCACATGGGCACGCAGCGTGTCACGGTGAGGAATCTCGAGATCATCGACGTGAACGCCGAGGATAATGTGCTGGTTGTGAAGGGCGCCGTGCCGGGCCCCAATGGGGGCTACGTCGTAGTGCGGCGGGCCAAGAGGTGAAGACCATGCCAACGGTGGACATTGTCGATTTGAATAACGAGAAGGTCGGCGAGCTGGAGCTGGCCGAAGAGGTCTTTGCCGCCGAGATTAATGAGGCGCTGATCTACGAATCGGTGCGGCACTACAGGGCGAGCGAGCGCAGCGGGACGGCCAAGACGAAGACCCGTCACGAGGTCGCCGGCTCCGGCAGGAAGCTCTGGAAGCAGAAGGGCACCGGCCGTGCGCGCGTGGGCTCGATCCGCTCGCCGGTTTGGCGGCACGGCGGCACCGTGCACGGGCCGGTCCCGCGCGATTACGGATACGCACTGCCGCGCAAAATGATGCTGGGCGCGCTGCGCTCGGCGCTTTCCGCCAAGCTGCGCGATGGCGAGTTGAAAGTGGTGCAGGCGTTCGCGTTAGCCGACCACAAAACGAAAACGGTGCGCGCCGCGCTCACGAAGCTCGAAGCCGGCAAGCGGGTGTTGCTCGTCGATAACGGCGAGAACCGGAATCTGAAGCTCGGCTCGCGCAACCTGCCAGGTGTGACGCTTCTCGCCAGCCGCGAGGTGACGACTTATCACTTGCTCGGGCACGAGCGCATCCTGCTCTCGGAAGCGGCGGCCAGGAAACTGTCGGAGGCGCTGGCAAAATGAACCTGCAACAAGTAATCCGGCGGCCCGTGGTGACCGAGAAAGCGGTAGGCAAGAAGGAAACCGAGCAGACGCTCTGCTTCGAGGTGGCTCCGGAGGCCAACAAGGTGCAGATCCGCGCCGCGGTCGAGCGCATTTTTAAGGTGAAGGTCGCGAGCGTTCGCACGGCGAATACGGTGGGCAAGCTGCGGCGGCGCGGCCGCTTCAGCGGGTATCGCCGGGACTGGAAGAAAGCTTACGTGAAGTTGAAGCCGGGCCAGAAGGCGCCGGAGTACGCGGAGATCTGAGATGGCGATCAAAAACTACCGGCCCTACACGGCGACCCGGCGCTTCCAGACGGTGGTGGCGCGCGAGGAGATCACCAAGCAGCGTCCGGAAAAATCGCTCGTCGCCGGCAAAAAACGCAGCGGCGGCCGCAACAACCTCGGCCAGATCACGAGTTGGTGGCGGGGCGGCGGCGCGAAGAAGGCGTACCGCGCCGTGGACTTCAAGCGGGACAAGTTGAGCGTGCCTGCGAAAGTGGCGGCTATCGAATACGATCCGAACCGGTCGGCGCGCATTGCCCTGCTCCATTACAAGGACGGCGAGAAGCGGTACATCCTGCACCCGGCGGGTCTGGAAGTGGGCCGCATGGTGATGTCCGGGCCGGAGGCCGACATTCTGGTGGGCAACGCGCTCCCGCTCAAGAACATTCCCGCTGGCACGGTCGTGCACAATATCGAACTGAAACCGGGGAAGGGCGGCCAAATGGCGCGCTCGGCTGGATCGTCCGCGCAATTGGTTTCCAAGGAGGGCGACTTTGCGCTCCTGAAGCTGCCGTCGGGCGAGACGCGGCGCGTGCTGGTGGAGTGCATGGCGACGATCGGGCAGGTCGGCAATGTGGAACACGAGAATGTCTCGCTCGGCAAGGCGGGCCGCAAGCGCTGGCTTGGCAAGCGGCCTCACAACCGTGGCGTTTCGATGAACCCGGTCGATCACCCGCACGGCGGCGGCGAGGGCAAGACCTCCGGCGGCCGGCACCCGGTGACACCTTGGGGCCAGCCGACGCGCGGCTTCAAGACGCGGAACAACAAGCGGACCGACAAATGGATTGTCAGCCGCAGGGGGAAGAAATAGATGGCGGGCTGTAGATCGTGGACCGCCGGCGAGGCGTGGAAGGTTTGCTCACCTTTCACCTTCTACGATCTGCGTTCCTTTTGAGGTTTCTATGGGTCGATCCGTAAAAAAAGGGCCGTTCAGCGATGAGCACCTGATCGTAAAGGTGCGGGATCTGAATACGAAGAACGAGAAGAAGGTGCTCCGCACCTGGTCGCGGCGTTCGACCATACTGCCGGAGTTCGTCGGCCATACCATCGCCGTGCATAACGGGAAGAAATTTATCCCCGTTTACGTGACGGAGAACATGGTCGGGCACAAGCTGGGCGAGTTCTCGCCGACGCGGACGTTCCGCGGGCATTCGGCTAAAGCGGCCACGGAAAAGGCGGCAAAACCGGCATGAAGAGGGTTGTGGGCAGCAGGTAGTGGTGGTGGGCCGTAGGTTGCGGGAAGCGCCGGCAGGCGGCATCCACACCAGGATGGAACGATATGGAAGCAAGGGCTGAGGCAAGATATGTTCGGGTCTCGCCGCAAAAGGCGCGCCTGGTTGTGGATCTGATCCGCGGGCGGAATGCCGGCGAGGCGATCAACATCCTGCGCGCGACGAACAAACGCATCGCGCCGGCGGTGGAGAAGGTGTTGCGATCGGCGATTGCGAACGCCGAGAACCGGTCGAGCGACGTGGATGTGGATAAGCTCGTGGTCGCCGAAGCCTATGTGAACGAGGGCCCGCGCCTGAAACGGATCCGGCCGGCGCCGATGGGCCGTGCCTTTCGGTACCAGCGGAAAATGGCGCACATCGCCATCACGGTCGCCGAGGGCCCAGTGAGCTAAGGAAGAAAATGGGACAGAAAGTTCACCCTTTCGGATTTCGCCTTGGGGTCAGCAAGACCTGGCGATCGCGCTGGTTCTCCAAACAGGAATACGCCAAGCTGCTGCTCGAGGACCTGGAGTTGAAGGACGGGTTGCGCAAGCGGCTGAAGGCGGCGGGTGTGAGTTCGGTCGAAGTGGACCGCCCGGGCAACAAGCTGCGCGTGACGATTCGCACGTCGCGGCCGGGCATCATCATCGGCCGCAAGGGCGCGGAAATCGAAAAGCTGAAGCAGGATCTGGCCAAGCGGACCAAGCGCGATGTCTTCATCGACATCCAGGAAGTGCATAAACCGGAACTGGACGCGCAACTCGTGTCCGAGTCGATCGCGCTGCAGCTCGAAAAGCGCGTGGCATTCCGCCGTGCGATGCGCAAATCGGTCGATTCGGCGCTGCGTTTTGGATGCAAGGGAATTAAGGTGCGGGTTTCGGGCCGGCTCAATGGCGCGGAAATCGCCCGCAGTGAATGGTACCTGCAAGGGCAATTGCCGCTGCACACGCTGCGCGCCGATATCGACTACGGCTTCAGCCAGGCTTACACGACCTACGGCGTGATCGGCATCAAGTGCTGGGTCTATAAGGGCGATTTGCTGGATTCACAATTCCGCAAGATCGGCTCCGAGCCCGAGCCACGGCGTCCGATGAGAGATCGCCGCGAGCGCGACCGTGATCGCGAGCGCAGGGCTCCGGCGGCTGAGCCGGCTGGGCCCGCCGTGCAGGCCGCGCCTTCCGATTTGTCCCAGCCGGCGCGTTCGGGCGGACCGATTCTGCCTCCGATGTCGCCGCCGCAACCATCCTGGAAGCAGGAACTGAAACAGGAGAGTCCGGCTCGGCCGGTCGAGAGCGCGCCGGAGAAGCCCGAGACCGTGCCAGAGAAGCCCGAGGGCGAGGAAAACAAGTGATCGTAGAGCGTGGAGCGTGGATGCGGATTGCGCCAGCATGCGGCCTCTGGCCGGCGATGCGCGATCCACAACTCACGGCCGGGAGTTTTGAATCATGTTAATGCCAAAAAAAGTGAAGTACCGGAAGCAGCAGCGGGGCCGCCGGGCGGGCAAGGCCTGGAAAGGCGGGACGCTGGCTTTCGGCGACTTCGGGCTCAAGGCCATGGAATGCGCCTGGATCACCGACCGGCAGATCGAGGCCGCGCGCGTGGCCATGACGCGCTTCATCAAGCGCGGCGGCAAGGTCTGGATCCGCGTCTTCCCCGACAAGCCGATCACCAAGAAGCCCGCCGAGACCCGCATGGGCAAAGGCAAGGGCGCGCCTGAGGGCTGGGTGGCGGTGGTCAAGCCGGGCCGGGTGATGTTTGAGATGGAGGGCGTGACCAGGGAGATCGCCGAGCAAGCGATGAGTCTGGCGGCGCACAAGCTGCCGATCCCTACCAAGATCGTCGAACGCCCGCGCGTGGAGTAGGCAATGAAACCGGACAAGATTCGCGATCTGGACACCATCGAGCTCGAACGGCAGCTCCGGGACATGACCGACCAACTCTTCCATCTGCGTTTTCAGATGCGGATGGGCCAGATGGACGGCCTGAAAAAATATCGCGCCTTGAAGAAGGACCGGGCGCGCATCATAACGATCCTGGGTGAGCGGCAGGCTGCGGCCGCCGAGCCGGTGAAAGGGTGATCGGGAATGGCTGAGGAGACAGCGAAGGGCCACAAGAACGAGAAGGTCGGGACGGTGGTCTCGACCAAGATGCAGAAGACCATCGTGGTCGAAGTCGCCCGGCGCGTGCCCCACCGGACGTATAAGAAGATCGTCGCGCAGCGCAAGAGATTCTACGCCCACGACGAGGAGGGTACGGCGCGGGTGGGCGACGTGGTGCGGATCGTCGAGTCGCGGCCGCTGAGCCGGCTGAAGCGCTGGCGGCTGGCCGGCGTGGTGCGGCGGGCGGCGCTGGTCGGCGTCGAGGACACGGCGACTGCGGAGCCGGAAGCGCGAGTGGGATAGGTTTTGGGATGTGGCGCGCAGGTTGTGGGAGGCAGGGCAGGTTGCAGGCAGCCGCCTCCAACCCGCTACCTGCTATCCATAACCCGATTTTAGGGAGATCGTCATGATCGGAATGCGAACGATGCTGGAGGTTGCCGATAACAGCGGCGCGCGCAAGCTGCAATGCATTTTGCCGCGCGGCGGGGACAAGGGCCTGCGCGCGGGGCTGGGCGACATCGTCACGGCGAGCGTGAAGGAAGCGGCCCCAGACTCGGCGATCAAGAAGGGCAAGGTCGTGCGCTGCGTGATCGTGCGGATGCGCAAGGAGACCCGCCGCAAAGACGGCACTTACATCCGCTTCGATTCGAATGCCGCTGTGCTGATCACGCCGGAGGGCGAACCGGTTGGCACGCGCGTGTTCGGGCCGGTGGCCCGCGAGCTGCGCGACAAGCGCTTCATGAAAATCGTTTCGCTGGCTCCGGAGGTGATCTGAAATGGCGGGGCTGAGGCGCAGCAGTCCGAAGCACTCCACCGGCTCGCAGGAGCGGGTTCGCATCGAGCTGAAGAAGAACGACATTGTGAAGGTGATCGCGGGGAAGGACAAAGGCAAACAGGGGCGCGTGCTGAGCGTGGACAGCAAGGCCGGCCGGGTGCTGGTCGAGGGAGTCCAGACGGTTAAGCGGCACACCCGGCCGAATCCGCAGCGGCAGATCAAGGGCGGCATCGCCGAACGGGAGAGTCCGATCACGGTGTCGAACCTGATGATCGTGTGCCCGGCCTGCGGCCCCGTGCGCATCGGCCACAAAGTGGAAGTGAGCGGCGGCGGCAAGGCGCGCCGGACGCGCATCTGCCGGAAGTGTGGAGCGCCGCTGGAGAAGACATAGCATGGCAGCGAGGCTCAGAGAACTATACCGGAAGAAGGCCGTCCCGGCGCTGATGAAGGAGTTCAACTACCGGAACGTCATGGCCGTGCCGAAGGTGGAAAAGATCACGGTCAATATCGGCATGGGCGAGGCGACCCAGAACCCCAAGCTGATGGACAGCGCGGTTGGCGAGCTGACGCAAATCGCAGGTCAGAGGCCGGTGGTGACCAAGGCGCGCAAGTCGATTGCGGCGTTCAAGTTGCGCACCGGCATGTCGATCGGCTGCATGGTGACGCTGCGCGGCGACCGCATGTACGAGTTTCTCGACCGGCTGGTGAACGTGGCGCTGCCGCGCGTTCGCGACTTCCGCGGTGTTTCGACCAAGTCGTTCGACGGCCGCGGCAATTACACGCTCGGCATCCGCGACCAGTTGATTTTCCCTGAGATCGACTACAACAAGGTTGACAAGATCAAGGGCATGAACATCTGCATTACGACCTCGGCGAAAACGGACCCCGAAGGGATCGCGCTGCTGCGCCACCTCGGCATGCCGTTTCGGCCTTAGGCTCGGGAGAGAAGGGGTATTCGATGGCAACGACCGCCAAGATTGCTAAGGACGAGAAGAAGCCGAAGTTCGCCAACCGGCACCGGAACCGGTGCTGGCGCTGCGGGCGCCCGCGCGGCTACCTGCGGAAGTTCCACCTGTGCCGGATCTGCTTCCGCCACCTGGCGCTGGCGGGCGAGGTGCCGGGCGTCATCAAAGCGAGCTGGTAGGAGAGGACGAAGATGATTACGGATCCAGTGGCCGATATGCTGACGCGAATCCGCAACGCGATCAAGGCGCGCCATCCGAAGGTGGACGTGCCGTCATCGCGGCTGAAGGTGGAACTCGCGCGGATCCTGAAAGAGGAAGGCTATATCCAGAATTACAAGGTCGCCGAGGACGGCGCCAAGAAAACCATCAAGATCTACCTGAAATACCAGCCGAATAGCAAGCCGGTCATCTCCGGGCTAACGCGGGTGTCGCGCCCCGGGTGCCGCGTATACGTGAGTTGCGACGAAATTCCGCGCGTCATGGGTGGGCTCGGCGTAAGCGTGCTCACGACACCGCGCGGGGTGATGACTGGCCGCGATGCGCGCAAGCAGCGCCTGGGTGGCGAAGTTCTTTGCGAGATCCGTTAGTGGAGTTGCGGAACCATGTCGAGAGTCGGAAATAAACCGATCCCCTTGCCCAAAGGGGTCAAGGTCACCATCGGCGAGCAATTGCAAGTCGAAGGGCCGAAGGGCAAACTGAGCGTGCCGATCCCGGCCGGAATCAACGTGCGGCAGGCCGATGGCAGGCTCGAGCTGACGCGCGACGGCCAGGAAAAAGCAGCGCTGCACGGGCTGACCCGGGCGCTGGCGGCGAACGCCGTGCAGGGCGTGTCCGCGGGTTTTATGCGCGAGCTGGATATCGTCGGCATCGGTTACCGCGCCGATGTCAAAGGCCGTGTAGCGACGTTCACCCTGGGCTACTCGCACCCGATCGAGTTGTTGTTGCCGGAGGGCGTGGCTCTGAAAGTGGAGAAGCAGACGCACCTGGTGCTCAGTGGCGCCGACCGGCAACTGGTCGGCCAGGTGGCGGCCAATATCCGCTCGCTCCACCCGCCTGACCCGTACAAGAACAAGGGCGTCCGCTACACAGGCGAGGCGTTGCGCAAGAAGGTCGGAAAGACCGGTGCGGGGGCGACAAAATGATCCGGAAAACATCCAGAGACAACGTCCGCCTCCGTGTGCACAAACGCATACGGAGCCGGGTCTGCGGAACGGCCGGGCGCCCGCGGCTGGCCGTGTACCGCAGCCTGAAGCATATCTATGTCCAGGTGATCGACGACACGCGGGGCAGCACGCTCGTCGCGGCCTCTTCGGCAGAGAAGAACTTTGGGTCCGCGAACGGCGGCAACATTGCCGGCGCGAAGCAAATCGGCAAGCTCGTCGCCGAGCGTGCCAAAGCCAAGGGGATCGGCAAGGTGGTGTTCGACCGCGGCGGCTACTTGTACCACGGCCGCGTCAAGGCGCTGGCCGACGCCGCGCGCGAAGCGGGACTGGAGTTCTAATGCCAGTTACAGTGAAGAAACCGATTGACTCGCAGGGCCTGAACCTGAAGGAGCACGTCGTCTCAATCAACCGTGTGACCAAAGTGGTCAAGGGCGGTAAGAACCTGAGCTTCTCGGCGCTGGTGGTTGTGGGCGACCCGGATGCGCGCGTGGTCGGGTTTGCGACCGGTAAGGCCAAGGAAGTTCCGGCGGCCATCAAGAAGGCGATCGAAGCGGCAAAGAAGAACCTGCGCCGGATCAATGTGAAGAACAACACCATTGCGCACGTCGTGCTGGGCCGGTTCGGCGGCGGGCGGGTGCTGCTGAAGCCGGCGCCCGAAGGCACCGGCGTGATCGCGGGCGGCCCGGTGCGCGCGGTGATCGAGGCGGCTGGCATCAGCAATGTGGCGACCAAATCGATCGGCTCGCATAACCCGCACAACGTGGTCAAGGCGACCATCGACGCGCTCGAGCAGTTGCGCGACAAGCACGCGGTAGCGGACATCCGTGGGCTGCCGGTTGAGAGGATCTGATCTGGCGGGCCGAGGCTGAGTTATGGCGAAAGGTAAAATCAGAATCAAATTGGTGCGCAGCCCGATCTGTGCGCCGGAAAAACATAAGCTCATTGTGCGCGGCCTCGGTCTGCACAAACTGAACCAGGTGGTCGAGCGGCCGGACAACCCGGGCTTCCGCGGCATGGTGGCAAAGGCGCCGCACCTGTTGGCGATCGTCAAATAGCGGGGAGAGTATGAACCTGAGTGGATTGAAGCCTCCGGCGGGACAGAAGCACTCGAAACGGCGCCTCGGCCGTGGCATGGGATCCGGCCGCGGCAAGACCGCCGGGCGCGGTCAAAAGGGCCAGAAGTCGGTCTCCGGATACAAACGAATGCGCGGATTCGAGGGCGGCCAGATGCCGCTGCACCGGCGCCTTCCGAAGCGCGGCTTCCACAACATCTTCAAAAAGGAATACGCGGTCGTCAATGTCGGGCGGCTCGCGCTGCTGGAGGGCTCCAGCTTCACCCCGGAGCGGTTGGTAGAACTCGGCGTCGTGAAGGCGCTGGGCGATGGCCTGAAGGTGCTGGGTTCGGGCGAACTGACGCGCCCCCTCCAGGTCCAAGCGCACTTGTTCTCAAAGTCCGCCCAGGAAAAGATCCTGGCCGCAGGGGGCAGCGCGGCAGTGATCGGAGCCGCCAAGGAGCAGCCGGTAAGCGAGTCTTGAAATGAACAAGTTTTTCGAAGGCTTTGCGAACATCTTTCGCATCCCGGACCTGCGCAGGCGGTTTCTGTTCACGCTGGCGTTGCTGGCGGTCTACCGCCTGGGCGGGCACATCCCCACCCCTGGCATCGATGCCAACAAGCTGGAGCAATTCTTCCAGCAGAATCAGGGCACCGTCTTCGGATTCATTGATCTGTTCTCCGGCGGCATGTTCCGGCGGCTGACCATCTTCGCGCTGGGCATCATGCCCTACATCACGGCGTCCATCATTCTCCAGTTGTTGACGGTCGTCATCCCCACGCTCGAGAAGCTGCAGAAAGAGGGCGAGCTGGGACGGCGCAAGATCACGCAATGGACGCGATACCTGACGGTCGGATTGGCGATTATGCAATCGATCGGCATCGCCACGGCGCTGATGCAGAGCCAGGGCGGATTCGTGCTGAACCCGGGCATCGGCTTCCTGCTGATGACGGTCTTGACGCTCACTACCGGCACGGCGTTCATCATGTGGCTGGGCGAGCAGATCTCCGATCGCGGGATCGGCAACGGCATGTCGCTGATCATCTTTACGGGTATCGTCGTGGGCCTGCCGCGGGCCATCGAAGAGATTTATACGAACGTGTTCGTGACCCGGCAGTGGCCCGCGTTCCAGCTCATCATCATCCTGATCATCATGGTGCTGGTGGTTGCCTTCATCGTGCTGGTGGAGCGCGGCGAGCGGCGCATCCCGGTGCAATACGCGAAACGCGTGGTCGGCCGGCGCATGATGGGCGGCCAGTCCACGCACCTGCCGCTCAAAGTGAACGCCGGCGGCGTCATTCCGGTGATTTTCGCCTCCTCGATCCTGACCTTCCCGCAGACGCTGGCCCTGGTGCCGTGGGTGAAGAACAATTCGTGGCTGAGCGCGATGCTCGGCTCCATCCGGCACTCGCAACCGCTCTACGTGCTGCTGTATGTGGCTGGCATCATCTTCTTCTGCTTCTTCTACGTGTCGATCATCTTCAATCCGAATGAAGCGGCCGACAACATGCGTAAGTACGGCGGCTTCATTCCGGGAATTCGGCCGGGCAGGAACACGGCCGACTATATGAACAAGATCCTGACTCGGATCACGGTAGTCGGCGGCCTGTACCTGGCGGTGCTTTCAATCATTCCGGAGATCATGATCTCCGGCATCAGGCTGCAAAGCCTGCCGCTCATCGGAAACTGGATCGACGAGTGGGCGCCGCGATGGCTGCTGGATGGGCTGGGGGTGAATTTCTATTTTGGCGGCACGTCCCTGCTGATCGTGGTGGGTGTGGCGATGGATACCATCAACCAGATCGAGGCGCAGCTCATCATGCGCCATTACGAGGGCTTTACACCGCGCTCGGGCAGAATTCGCGGACGCCGGAGCGTGTTTTAACAACCGGGAGGTAGGCTGCAGGTTCTGGGCTCGAGGACGCTCAGAGCCAACTGCCGGCGACCCAAAACGGGCATTATGGCAAATAGCGCCGCAATTCTTTTTTTCGGCCCCCCGGGCTCGGGGAAAGGTACGCAAGCCAGGCTGCTGGCGGACTGTCTGCGCATCCCGCACATCTCGACGGGCGACATCTTGCGCGAGCACGTCGAGGCGCGAGACGCGCTGGGCCTGGAGGCCGGAGCCATCATGAAAGCCGGTAAGCTCGTGCCCGACGGACTGGTGAACCGCATCGTCGAGGAGCGGATCAGCCGGCCGGACTGCGCCTCCGGTTTCATCCTGGACGGGTACCCGCGCACGCTCGAGCAGGCGGAGGTTTCCGGACGGATGCTGGAACGGCGCGGTGTGTGCCAGGTCGTCGTGAACCTCGTTGTGGACTACAATATAGTTGTTGCCCGAGTTTCCGCACGGCGGCATTGTTCGGTGTGCGGCGCTTCGTATAATCTGGTTTCCAGCCCTCCCAAGAACGACGAGATTTGCGATTGCGACGGAACGCCGCTTGTCATTCGCGCGGATGACCGGCCGGGCGTGATCTGGAAACGGCTCGAAGCATACGAGCAGCAGACGCTGCCGCTCGTGACGTATTTCCGCTCGGCTGCTTCCCGCTTCATCGAAGTGGATGGGAACGGCACGCCTGCGGAAATCGCCAGGCAGGTCTGCCGAAGGGTTAAAGACGAATCGAAGGCCGAATCGATCGCCTGATGAAAAGGAATGATCGTTCGCAAAACTGCCGCGGAACTCGAAAAGATGCGGCAAAGCGGGCTGCTGGTCTGGAAAGTGCTGCAGGCGCTGAAGGTCATGGTCCGCGAAGGCGGGACAACGCTGGACCTGGAGGTTGCCGCCGAGAAGATGATCCGGGAGGCAGGCGCGCGGCCGGCGTTCAAAGGGTATTACGTGCCGGCGGCTGGGTCGAAATACCCGTTCGTGCTCTGCACCTCGGTGAATGAAGAGATTGTGCACGGTATGCCATCGGAGAAACGGGTTTTGAAAGAGGGCGACATCGTCTCGATCGATACCGGCGTCGAGCTGAACGGCTATTACGGCGATTCGGCTATCACGGTGCCGGTGGGCGAGGTCGCTCCCGAAGTCGCACGTCTGCTGAAGATCACGGAGGAAGCGCTCGAACTGGCGATCGAGGAGGTGCGGCCGGGAAACCGGCTGTTCAACGTCTGCGGCGCGATCGAGCGGCACGTCACCTCCAATGGTTTTTCGATCGTCCGGGAGTACGTGGGTCACGGCATTGGGACGCAGCTCCACGAGGAGCCGCAGGTTCCGAATTACGTGGACCGTAAGAACGAGAACCCGCGGCTGAAGGAAGGCATGGTGCTTGCGGTCGAGCCGATGGTCAATGCCGGCAAGCCGGATGCGCAGGTGCTGCCGGACCGGTGGACCGCAGTGGCGAAGGACGGCTCGTATTCCGCGCATTTCGAGCACTGCGTGGCGGTAACGTCGAATGGGCCCTGGGTCCTGACGCGGCCGTAAAGGATGGAACAGCGACGGGAAAAAGGCCAGGCCGCGACCGTGCTGGAATTGCTGCCGAACGCGACCTACCGGGTGGAGCTGGAGTCGCGTGAGCAGGTTCTGGCGCATGCCGCTGGAGCCAGGCGGAAGAATTTCGTCCGGGTCCGTCCCGGCGACCGGGTGTGCGTCGAGCTTTCTCCGCACGACCCGACGCGAGGAAGGATTGTTGAGGTACTGCAGGAACGTGGATCGTAGGTTGCGGATCGCAGGCGAGTGGCGGCATGATCGCCGGCGATCGGCAATCCCCGATCCGCGAGCGACGAGTGGAATATGAAAGTTAGAGCTTCGGTCAAGAAGATTTGCGACAAATGCAAAGTGATCCACCGCCGCGGCGTGGTGCGGGTCATTTGCACGAACCCCAAGCACAAGCAGCGTCAGGGGTAGGGGGAGGAAGATATGGCGCGTATTGCAGGCGTGGACCTGCCGAGCAAGAAGCGGGCCGAAATCGGACTCACTTACATTTACGGCATCGGGCGGGCGCGCTCGAATTCGATCCTGTTCCGGGCCGGCGTCGATCCGGATAAGAAGATGTCCGACTTGAGCGAGGATGAGATCAACCGCGTCCGGCAGATCATCGAGGAAGAGGGCGCGGTCGAGGGCGACCTCCGCAAAGAGCTCTCGATGAATGTCAAGCGCCTGATCGAAATGGGCGCATACCGCGGCCAGAGGCACCGGCGTGGTTTGCCGGTCCGTGGCCAGCGCACGCACACCAACGCCCGCACGCGCAAAGGACCGCGGCGTGGCACGGTGGCCAACAGGAAGAAGTCGGCGGCGAAGACGTAGTAGCGGGTTGCGGTGTAGGGGTGTGGGTTGCCGGAAGCGCCCACGGCCCACAACCCACAGCCCACAACTGAGGATGTGAATGGCGAAAGCACCAGCAAAGGCAGTCAAGAAGAAAACCTTCAAGAAGAAGGAAAAGAGGAACGTCCCGGTTGGGGTCGTCTACATCCAGGCGACGTTCAACAACACCATCGTGACCGTGACCGATCAGACCGGCAACGTGGTGGCTTGGTCGAGTGCCGGCTCGCTCGGCTTCCGCGGTTCGCGAAAAGGAACGCCGTTCGCCGCGCAGCAGGCTGCGCTGACGGCGGCGAATAAAGCGAAGGATACCGGCATGCGGGTCGTCGAGGTGCGCGTGGCCGGGCCGGGCGCCGGGCGCGAATCCGCTATCCGGACGCTAGCGACCGTGGGTCTGGATGTGCGTGCCATCCGCGATGTCACGTCCATTCCGCACAACGGCTGCCGTCCGCCGAAGAAGAGAAGAGTGTGACAAGAAGAGCCGTGGCTCGCGGCGCGCTGCCTGCGGGCCTCTGGGCTACAGGCTGTGAGCTGTATTGAAGCAGGACGAAGGCCTGGCAGGGGCCGTAAACTGCACCTGAAGAAGGTTAGGAGGAAGATTTGGCTCGATACATCGGCCCCGTTTGCCGGCTGTGCCGGCGCGAGGGAATGAAGCTGTTCTTCAAAGGGGAGCGCTGCCATAGCGAGAAGTGCGCCATAGAGAAGCGCAACTTCGTTCCCGGCCAGCACGGCAAAGACCGCAAATCGAAGCTGGTGGGTTATGGCCTGCAGCTCCGCGAGAAGCAAAAGGCGCGCCGTGTCTACGGGTTGCTTGAGCAGCAGTTCCACAACCTATTTGAGAAGGCCAGCCTGCAGAAGGGTATCACCGGCGACAATCTGCTGGGGATGCTCGAGCGGCGCTTGGATAGCGTGATTTACCGGATGGGTTTTGGGACCAGCCGTCCGCAAAGCCGGCAGATCGTGCGGCATGGCCATATCCTCGTGAATGGGCGGAAAGTGAACATCCCGTCGTACCTGACCAAGCAGGGCGACGTGATCGAGGTCCGCGAAAAGAGCCGGAACAATTCCACCATACTCGCGGCCCGCGACGCCACCGCGCACGCGCCGGTGCCGAACTGGCTGGAGGTTGACCGCGAGACCTTGAAGGGACGGGTCATCGGAGCCCCGAAGCGCGAGGAGCTGGTGCAGATCCAGTTGAATGAACGACTGATTGTGGAGTTGTACTCCAAGTAGGCGCTGAGGGTGAGTTGGATGGATTTCCGCGGCGTGACTTGTTTGGGTCCGCGCGCCGGGGAATAGGGACGGAAGCTTCAGAGACCCCGCGCGGGGCGAGCGCTCCGCCGGGGAAAGAGGACGCGAGTTATGTTTAAAGGTTTTCAAAAACCCAAGCGATTGGTTGCCAACACGGAAACGCTCACCGACCGCTATGGCATGTTCACAGCGCAGCCTTTCGAGCGCGGGTTTGGAACCACTATCGGCAACAGCCTGCGCAGAGTTCTATTGAGCTCGATCGAAGGCGCGGCCATCACCGCCGTGCGTATCGAAGGTGTGGCTCACGAGTTCAGCCCGATTCCGGGCGTGGTCGAGGACGCGACCGACATCATCCTGAACCTCAAGCAGGTTCCGTTCAAGATGATGGGCGAGGGCACGCGCACGGCGCGGCTCCGCATCGAGCAGCCGGGCGAGGTGTTGAGCAGCCAGATCGAGACCGACTCCGACGTCGAGGTGCTCGATCGCACGATGCACATCGCTACTGTCAGCGATGGCGGCCGGCTGCATGTTGAGATGCGGTTGAAGCTCGGCCGCGGCTACGTCGGTGCCGATCGCAACTTCGACGAGGACCTGCCGCTCGGCTATATCCCGATCGATTCGGTGCACTCGCCGGTGCGGAAGGTGAACTTCGCGGTGGAGGCGGCGCGCCTCGGGCAGATGACCGATTACGACAAGCTCATGCTCGAGGTCTGGACCAACGGCGCCATCTCGCCGCCGGATGCGATCGGGCAGGCGGCCAAGCTGCTCAAGGACCACCAGTCGATCTTCATCAACTTCGAGGAGCTGCCCGAGGTTTCCGAGGAGCCGGGCGAGCGCGCGGTGGATCAGATGAACGAGATCCTCAACCGTTCTGTGGACGAGCTGGAGTTGAGCGTTCGCTCTTACAACTGCCTCAAGAACGCCAATATCCAGACCATCTCCGACCTGGTGCAGAAGACCGAGGCCGAGATGCTGCGCACCAAGAACTTCGGCCGGAAATCGCTGAACGAGATCAAAGAGATCCTGGACGGCATGGGACTGCAGTTTGGCATGAAGTTCGACGCGCAAGGCCGGCTGATTTCGACCAGCGGCGCTCCAGTGACCCCAACCCCGCCCTCCCGGGAGAGGGATGAGGATGAGGATGAGCTGGGTGAAAAAGAGGACAACGAGGACGATCTCGAAGCCGCCGAGCCCGGCGCCGACACCGAGCGGAACCCCGACCCTGAGCATAGGGAAGGCCTGAACGAGTAGGAGGACGACCTTGAGACATAAGCGTGCCGGTTCCAAACTAGGGCGCCCGATCGACGCGCGCTGGATGCTGCTGCGCAACCTGGCCACCAGCATCATCGAGCAGGAGCGCGTCATTACGACGGTTCCTAAGGCCAAGGCCGTCCGGCCACTGGTCGAAAAGATGATTACGCTGGCCAAGCGGGACTCCTTGCACTCGCGCCGGCAGGCGGCGGCGTTCCTGAAGACGCCAGCCTCGGTAAAGAAGCTTTTCGACTCGCTGGGGGCCCGTTTCGGACAGCGCAACGGCGGCTACTGCCGCATCGTACGGCTGGGGTCTAGGAAGGGCGACGGCGCTGAGCAGGCCATGATCGAATTGGTCGGTTCCGAGCTGGTGAAGCGTGCGGCCGACCGTGCCAAGCGCAAGGAAGAGCGGCTTAAGGCGTTGCGCGAAGGGCACCACGACGAAGAACCCGGCGAAGGCACCGGCGAGTAATGTAGTTCCATGAGGGCGGGCATCAGCCCGCCTGATTTCAACCTCAGCTTGGCAGAGTCCTGCCAATTCCATGTAAGTGTCTGTGTATAAAAGTGTTGACATGCGTAACCGTTTCTGAGCGGTAGCTCCCTCTGTAAACATACGAAGATAGGTTGACAATATATAGCTAATATTTTATGATGTTGTTGTAGTAGGATTTAGGAGGGAACGATGCAAATCACAAAACGCTATGACCCATTTGCCAACGAGGTCGATTTCCCGGCGGCCGTCCGCCTCTTCCAGGATTCGGTCAACCGGCTTTTCAGCGAGCCGGCTTCCACCCGGCTCTGGGCGCCGGCCGTCGATATCCTCGAAACCGAAAATGAGCTGGTCCTGAGGGCCGATCTGCCTGACGTGGACATGAAGGACATTCACATCGAGATCGAGCAGGGCACGCTCACCATCAAGGGCGAGCGGAAGTTCGAGAAGGTCGAAGGCAAGGGCAGCGGCTATCACCGGCTGGAGCGCAGCTACGGCGAATTCATGCGCTGCTTCAGCATTCCCGATACGGCCGATACCGAAAAGGTGCGCGCCGAGTACAAGCACGGCGTACTCACGGTGACCCTGCCGAAGAAAGAGGCCGCCAAGCCGCGTACCATCAAAGTCGCCGTCAACGGCGAATGAGCTTTGGATCGTGGACGTGGGCTGCGGATAGCGCCAGGGACTGACGCGCTGGCGGCCCGAGCGTGAAAGCGTGGGCGGTAGGCGGTCAGCCGTCCTCCTGCGGGCTGCGCCGCCCCACGTTCCACGGTGGATCGGCTTCGAAAGAAACCCCGGCGTTGCCGGCCGTCCGTATTTTGGGGTGGCCTTCTCTGGCTTGCCGCCGAGGCATGCCAGAATAGAATTTAGGAGGCACAGAATTGAACAAGCTCAAGACTGTTCTGCTCTTAGGAGTGCTGAGTGGCCTTTTGTTGGCTGCCGGCGAGTACTTTGGGGGGCAAAACGGCCTCTGGATCGGCCTGGCCTTGGCGGTCACGATGAATTTTGGGAGCTACTTCTTCTCCGACAAAATCGCGCTTTCCATGTACTCCGCGCAGCCGGTGAGTGAGACCGAGAACTGGGACGTTTACCGCCGGCTGGCGCCCATCGTGCAGAATCTCTCGCATCGCATGGGCCTGCCGATGCCGAAACTCTACATCATCGCCGAGGAGTCGCCAAACGCGTTTGCGACCGGCCGGAACCCCTCGCACGCCTCGGTAGCGGTGACCGCCGGCATCTTGAAATGGATGGACGACCGCGAGCTCGAAGGCGTGCTGGCTCATGAACTCGGGCACGTGAAGAACCGGGACATCCTGACCAGCTCAGTGGCGGCGACGCTCGCGGCGGCGATCACTTTCCTGGCGCGCATGGCTTTCTTTTTCGGCGGATCGCGGAGCGACGACGATAGGGAAGGCGGCGCCTTTGGCACGCTTTTCATGCTGATTCTGGCGCCGGTCGCGGCGTTGCTGATCCAGATGATGATCTCGCGCACCCGTGAATACGCCGCTGACGCCTCTTCGGCGGAGTATACGGGGAACCCGAGCGAGCTGATCTCGGCGCTCGAGAAGCTGGAAACCTGGTCGAAGCGCATCCCCATGGACGCCTCGCCCGCGACCGCGCACATGTTCATCATCAAGCCATTCAGCGGCCAAACGCTGATGCGGCTCTTCTCGACGCACCCCTCGACCACGGACCGTATCGCGCGCCTTCAAGCGATGGCCGTGCCCAAGCCGATTTAATTGGAAACCGTCCGCATCAACCGAAAAGGGGCTGCCCGGCTCGGCGCCGGCCACCTCTGGGTTTTCGCCTCCGACGTGATTGACCGCGGCCAGGCCGCGCCTGGGGATGCGGTCAGGGTCATCGACCCGAAAGGGCGCGCACTCGGAACCGCCCACTACAGCTCGTCCTCCCAGATCTGCCTGCGGCTCCTGAGCCGTGAAGTGGAGCCGATTGACCGGGGCTTTTTTCTGCGCAACTTGGCGGCGGCCGATGCGTTCCGCCGGTCGGTTGTCTCCGGGAGCGACGCCTACCGGCTCGTTCACGGCGAGGGCGATTCCTGCCGGCACTCATCGTCGATCGCTACGCGGATTGCCTGGTCATCCAAACGCTCGATCAGGGCATGGACCGCGCCAAAGCCGAGATCGTTTCCGCGCTCAGGGGCTTTTTCCCCCGCGCGATCGTTGAGCGAAACGATGTGTCCGTGAGGAAAAAGAGAGGCGCTGCCGCTCGCCGCCGGCGTCCTGTGCGGGGAGGCGGCTGAAACCGTGGCCATCCGGATGAATGGGCTCACGTTCCAGGCCGACCTGTTGCATGGGCAGAAGACCGGTGCGTACCTAGACCAGCGCGAAAATTACCTCGCCGCGGCGCGCTATGCACACGGCCGCGCACTCGACTGCTTCACTTCGACCGGCGGATTCGCCCTGCACCTAGCCGCAGGATGCGAGTCGGTTGAGGGGATTGACAGCGCGGCTGGCGTGCTCGCCCTCGCTGAGCGCAACCGGAAGGCGAACGGCATAGAAAATGTCCGCTTCCGGGAAGCAGACGTTTCGACGTTCTCGCCGGCCTATGGAGAGCTGGCCGCCCGTACTCAATGATCGTGCTTGACCCGCCGGCGTTCGCCAAATCACGCGGGAACCTGGAGGGCGCGGCGCGCGGGTATAAGGAGATTAACCTGCGCGCGCTCCAGTTAATCGAACCCGGCGGCTTGCTCATCACGTGCTCCTGCTCACAACACGTGAGCGAAGCCATGCTGCTAGAGATCGTCGGCGCGGCTTCGCTTGACACCGGCCGCATCGTGCGTGTGCTCGACCGGCGCACACAGGCCCAGGACCACCCCATCCTGCTCACCGTTCCCGAGACGCATTACCTCAAGTGCCTCATTCTGCAAGTGCTCTAGGCTGCACCGCTGTGGCCGTGGCTGGGAGGTTCACCACGGCAAAGCCGTCGAACCCTCTGTAGAGCCTTGCGGATCCGCCGATAAGTGTAATGGACGGTACTCGGAGACTGCATATGGGAGAGGCACTCTGCTGTTGTGCGGTTCGGATCGCGGCGGGCTCCGTACTGGCGCTGTCACTGGCGAGCGTGGCGCTGGCGCAGGAGCCGGTGCGGATCTCTTCAAAGGACGCAATCAGCGCGGCTACTGTGAAGCCTCAACCGCAGTTGCCAATGATAGCGCGCCAGCTTAAGCTGCAGGGCGCTGTCGAGATTGACGTCACGATCGACGAAGATGGCGCCGTGTCGAAAGCGGATTCCATCAAGGGAAACCCGGTCCTGGCGAAGGCTGCGCAGGATGCGGCCAAGAAGTGGAAGTTCAAGCCGTTCAAGGAAGGGAAAGTCATCGCGACGCTGACCTTCGAATTCAGGCAGTAGCCGGCGCTCGGCGCGGCACAGCCGTGCGGCTCGCCGGTTGAGCAGAACCACAAAGCAGGCTAGAACATGCGCACTGGAATGAGAATAGGGACGAAGTTGATGGCGAGCTTCGGCGTCATGCTGCTGCTGCAGCTCGTGCTGGGCATCGGAGCGATGATCGGCATCAACCGCCTGACGACCGCGATGGGGTACACGGTCAACATGGCGGGAAAGCGCACGCTGTTAGCGAACCAGATAGTCACCGAAACCGCTAATATCGTCGGGATCGAGAGAGGCATCGTCCTCCGGTCGATTCTGCAACAGGCGGCCGGGGTGGAGAACCATAAACAGGAATTCCGTGAAGCTTCAGGCAAGATGCAGGGAGCCCTGGCCCAGTTGCAGCCGTTGCTCGATACCGAGAACTCGCGGCGCGGTTTCAACCAGCTCAACGCCCAATTCGCCGCGCTGCTCGGAGCGCATGAAGAGCTGCTCCAGGCGCTCGACCGCCAGCAGTTCGACGTGGTACAGAAAACCTCCGAAGAGAAAGTAATGCCGCTCGCACTTGCCATCAGCTCGGGGGCGGCGGCCTTCCTCGAGCAGGAAACGCGGGGCATGGCGCAATCGGCGCGGTCCGAGGAATCGGCCGAAACGGCCAGCGCTTGGATCGTCGTATGCCTTATTGGCTTGGCGGTGCTGATCGGCGCGATCGTGCTCGGGATTGTACGGAGCATCAACCGCGCGCTCAGGCAACTGGCGTCGGAGATGGCCGGGCGTGCCGGGCAGGTCGCCACCGCGGCAGAGCAGGCGTCTTCCGCCAGCCAGGCGCTGGCGCAGGCCGCGTCCCAGCAGGCCGCATCGCTCCAGGAAACCGCCGGATCGAGCCAGGAGGCCGGCGCAGTGACTCGCAAAAACCTGCAAAACTCGCAAGCGGCAGTTCAGTTCGTGGAGGAGGCCGACGCGCAGGTGGGCAGCGCCAACCGCACGCTCGAGCAGATGGTCGGCTCCATGCAGCAGATTATTGGCTCGAGCGGTAAGATCTCGAGGATCATCAAGGTCATTGAAGAAATCGCCTTCCAGACGAACATTCTGGCGCTCAACGCCGCGGTCGAAGCAGCGCGCGCGGGCGCGGCCGGCATGGGGTTTGCCGTCGTCGCCGACGAGGTTCGCAACCTGGCGCAGCGCTGCGCGGGCGCGGCGCGCGATACCGCCGGGTTGATTGAAGAATCCATCACGACCTCGAACGGCGGCAAGGCCAGGCTGGCGCAGGTGGTGGAAGCAATCGAATCGATCACCGCGAGCTCGGGCAAAGTGAAATCGCTGGTCAGAGAAGTGGACCAGGGCAGCCAGGACCAATCGCGCAGCATCGAGCAGATTTCCGCGGCGATCAACCAGATGCAAAGAGTGACCCAGAATACCGCGGCCAATGCGCAGCAAGGCGCTTCCGCCAGCGTCGAGATGAACTCGCAAGCGAGCGCAATGAAAGCGATTGTCGAGCGCCTGAAAGAAATGGTTGGCTAGAGCCGGTCTCATAAACCCTCGACGTGCGCTGCAACCTGCTGAAAACAAGGCGCCGCATCACAGCACACTCGCCCGGCTCATCCGCTGTTGTAGTGCAGCCTGATCTGCGGTATGTTTTGTGCGAACTCCCCGCGCCCAGGTTGCCCGGTGCACGCCCTCAACGGAGTCCTGAAGAGACCGCCGGTTCATTCACTTTCAGGTATATGGAGGAGGGGAAGTGCAAGTCTTTCTGCGCCCCGGCATAGAGTCCGTTTTCGATAACCGCGGCGCGGTAGTTCGGGAACAGCTTTTGCAGCTCCGCCGGCGCATAGTGATGCAGCATGCTCAAGGACACACACACCGAGTAGGAATGGTTGTTTATCAGGAACGCGTGCAAAAGCGTGCTCTCCAGCGGGAAAAACGTCGTAGATAGCAGAGATGGGGGATAATCGTACGGGAAGTAGATATCATGGAAGTGGACGTAAGCGCCAGCGGGGAGGCGCGGAAGACACTCGAGAATCAGGTAGTTGACTTCGCTCCCGGGCTTGACTGTGTGAGTCGAATCGACGAACAGCAAATCGCCCTCGCCGAGCGCAGTCAGAGTGTCCAATCCGACATGCTGCGCCCGCTTCTGGATCAGACTGATTTCCTTTGATGCGGCAAGCTGCTGTAAGTATTGCGTCGGGTATGGGTCGATGCAGACGACCTCCGGCCGATAGGCCGATTCCCGCGCGGCATCGAGGATGACGGCCGTGGATACGCCGGCTCCGATTTGAATTACCTTTCGGGGAGCTTTGGCGCAAACGAAGCAGAAAAGAAAAGACGCTTCAATCGGTCCGAATCCCACGTCATTGTTAGCGCGACAGGCAGCGGAATAAACATCTCCCCGCATGAGCCCTTCCCGCGCCGCCGCACAGCACTCCCGTGCATAGGAGATCTCGGAGTCCATGGCGATGCCCTGAACGCCGGTCATACTCAGGGGTCTTTGCCATAACGTATCCGCTCGTAATTCATGGATATTTGGAATGCCAGAGTAGAAGTGGCGGGGGAGCGCGTCGACTCCGCAGCGTTGCCCAAATACGAAGACGGCGTGCAGCAGGCTTTTGCCAAATTCGCGGGCTGATTTGGCGAACCGGCTTCTCATGCTTAACTGTCAAGCGTACGCGGAAAACAGGGGCCACCGCAAGATGTTGCAGTTCCGCTCCTGCGCGGGTCTCAGGGAATCCCAATGGCACGCGCTATCCGGCCGCCTTCTGGCGCAGGCGGTCAACGCGGAGTGACGGCGGAGGACTCCTTCGCCAGGCGTACCCTCGCGCTCTCAAGTTTCTTCTGGATCTTCGAGATTGCAACGGGATCGATCTCGGAGCGGGCGCTCTTGTCCCACTCCTGGAGCGAGATCTCCCACTGTGCGACCGCGTCCTTCAGCTTGCCCTCCTGGAGATATACATCACCGAGGTGATCGCGCACCGTGGGATCGCTGCCCATGCGCTCGAGCGCCTGGTGCAGATAATTCTCCGCGTCATCGAGCCGGCCCATCCGGTAATACACCCAGCCCAGGCTGTCGAGATACGCGCCGTTATTGGGCTCGAGCTCCAGAGCGCGCGCAATCAGCTTTTGCGCCTCAGCGAGCCGCGTGTTGCGGTCCGCGAACATATAGCCCAGGTAGTTCGAAGCGGAGCCGTTCTGCGGATTGATCGCAAGCACCTTGCGGAACTCGGCTTCGGCAAGATCGATTTTATCCTGCTTCTCATACATCGCGCCGCGCAGGAAGTAAATGCTCTCCTTCTCGTCGTCGCTCGCGGAGAGCTTTTCGGCAGCATCAAGCGCCTGGGCCATTTCCGCAAATTTCTTGCCTTTATCGTAGACCTCAGCAAGCTGCAGGTAGGTCTCGCGATCATGATCATCGACGCCATTGAGCAACTGCTTGGTGGCCGCGGCCGCTTCCTCGGTCTTCCCCAGGTCGGCGAGCAGCGATGCGCGCACAGCTATGACGGTCCGGTCCTTCGGGTATTTCAGATACGCCGCATCGGCCTCCTGTAAGGCTTTCGCGAAGTCTTTGGCTTTCGCGTAGGTATCGACGATCTCCGCGGCCGCGCGCGCGCCGGCATCGGGATCGAGCCGCGCGGTTTCCTGGAACGTCTCAATCGCTTGCGGGTACTGGTCGCTCGAACGGTATAGTTCTCCCAGGCGATCGAGCAGCAGCTCACGGTTTGCGCGCTCGGAGGCGGTGTAGGTTTGCTTTGCCGTCGAGTCGATCATTCCCTTCAGCAGGACGATGGCTTCCGCATACTTGCCCTCGGTTTGGAGCAGAATCACCTGGTTGTAACGAATCTCGATGCTGTCTGGGTCGAGCGTGAGCGCCCGCTCCTGCGCTTCGCGCGCCTTGGCGAAATCGCGCTTTTGGCGGTAAATCTGCGAGATGCGCAGCTGAGTTACCGCGTCTTTCGGGTCGGTCTGAGCCAGCTCGCCATACAGCTTCAGTGCGCCGTCCGTATCGTCTGCCAGGAGCAGGTCCTGGGCCAGGTCTCTCTTCAGATCGAGGTCAAGATCGAGGTCATGCGGCACGATCTCCAAGGCCCGCCGCAGACTCTCGGCGGCGCTGCGGTAATCGTGCACCTGCTCATAGGCATTCGCCAGCTCGCGGAGCGTCTGCGGCCGCGGGTCGCGCTCGGCCAGCTTGCGCCACATCTCGATCGCGCCCCTGGCATCGCCGAGATCGGAATAGACAAGCGCGAGGCCTGAGAGCGCAGAGTCATTGTCCGGATCGAGCGCAAGCGCCTTCTTGTACGCCTTCTCCGATTCGATGGAATTCTGCGCTACTTTGTACAGCCGGCCCAGCATCACCCAGGAGTCGGTGTCCGTGGGGTCCTTCTCGGTGACCTTTTGATACTGCTCGATGGCGCTGCGCAGCATCTCCTCATTGATCCGGTTCTGCTGTTGATCGCCGATCAGGCGGGAGTAAATGCGGCCCAGCATGCGGCGCGGTTCTAGGTTGTCCGGCTCGCGTTTGAGCATCTCCTTGGCTTCAGTGACCGCGTCGCGCAGCTTGCCCGCTTGCACATAGAGGTCGATGAGCTCTTCGCTCACGTCACTGGCGCCGGGGTCGGACTTCAGCGCCGCCTTGTAGTGCTCGATGGCCTTGTCCACGTACTCGGACCGGTAGCCGTAGTTCGCGGCCAGCTCGGCATACATGTGCCCCATCGCGAAGTTGTAATAAGCGGCCGCCCGATTGTCCTGTTCGGCCGGGGCCGTGCCCGCGGTTTGCGCATAGCCGGACAACGTAAGCGCGCACGCCAGTCCTAAGGAGAGAAACACTATCCTTGCGGTTCCGATCATGGAAGCTCGTTACCTCGCATGGGGTTGGAAACGCCCTTGGCCTTTCCTCGCACCCTTTCCTTTAAGGATAGCGGACAATTCTGGTTTTAGCACGCCCGGCATGTCTCGAACGATACTGATAACGTGGCTGAATCACGGACGCCTCTGGTCGCCATCGTCGGCCCGACGGGCGCGGGGAAAAGCGAGTTGGCGCTGCTGCTGGCCGCGCAGTTCCGGGGCGAAATCGTCAATTGCGATTCTTTGCAGGTTTACCGGCATCTCGATATCGGCACCGCGAAGCTGCTCCCGAATGAGCGCCGCGGCATGCCGCACCATCTGATCGACATCGTGAACCCGGATCGGGTATTCACGGCCGGCCAATACGCGCGCCTGGCCCGGCCGCTACTCGCCGAAATCGCGGCGCGCGGAGCGCTTCCCATCGTCGTGGGCGGAACCGGGCTCTATTTGCGCGCCCTTCTGGACGGGCTGTTTCCCGGCCCGGAGCGCAACGAGCGGCTGCGCGCGCGCTTGGCCCGGCGCGAGGCGCGGCGCCCCGGATGGCTGCATCGGCTGCTGGCCCGCTTCGATCCGCAAGCAGCCGGGCGGATCCATTCCGGAGACGTGCGGAAGCTCATCCGCGCTGTTGAGGTGTTGCTCGTGACGCGCAAGCCGCTTTCCTCGTGGCTTGGCGAGCGGGGGCGCGATCCCCTGCGAGGTTTTCGCGTCCTAAAGCTCGGTCTCGGTCCGCCGCGAGATGCGCTTTACCAACGGTTGAATGTACGTTGCGAGCGGATGTTCAAGTGCGGGCTGATCGAGGAGGTGACCCGCGTGCTCGCGCTTGGCTTCCGGCCGGACAGCAAGGCGCTGGAGTCGCACGGCTACCGGCAAGCAGTTCAGGTGCTCGAGGGCGAGATCGACGCCACGGAAGCGCTACGTCTCGCCCAGCGGAATACGAGGCGTTATGCCAAACGGCAGTGGACCTGGTTCCGGCGCGACGCCGGCGTCTCGTGGCTGCCCGGTTTCGGCGATGAGCCAGCGGTCGCGGAAGAGGCAGTGCGGCGGGTGCGGGAATTCATCGCCAGCCAGGCCGTCTGATAGACTGAAAGTTTCGTCGATGTGGCGGCTCCTCTTCTTTTGCGTTCTCGCGGTCGTGCCGCTTCATGCCGGCCCCGTCCTGGCCATCCCCTTCTTCAACCTATCTTCGGCGCAGGACCTCGATTGGATCGGCGCGAGTATTTCGCAGACCGTTCGTGAGTCGCTGGCGGCGCGCGGCATTCTCGTGCTCGAGCACGAAGAGCGCCTGGAGGCATATCGGCGGCTTTCAATCAAGCCGAATGCACACCTCACGCATGCCTCCATGATCAAGGTGGCCCAGGAACTGGACGCCTCCGAAGTCATTTACGGCGAGTACGATTTCGCTCCGCGGAAGGGGACGGCGGCAGGCCCGCGCGGTTCGCTGCGCATCACTGCCCACATGCTCGATATGAGCCAGATGCGGAAAGACCCCGATTTCATGGAGTCCGGCCCGCTCGAGGACTTGGCGAAGCTGCAATCGCACCTGGCTTGGCAAGTCCTGCGGTTCCTCGCCCCGGACACCACTCCGGCCGCAGATCAGTTCCTGAAGGAGCGCCCGTCGATCCGGCTGGACGCGATGGAGAACTACATCCGCGGCCTGCTGGCAGCCAGCGCCGATGAGAAGCACCGGTATTTCACGCAGGCCGTCCGCCTGGACGAGCGATTCTCGCAGCCGTGCTTCGAGCCTCGGCCTCTTGTATTGGGAGAAGAAGGAGTACCGCCTTGCGGCTGACTGGCTGGCCCGCGTCAGGCCGTCCGGCCCGCGTTATTTGAAAGCGAATTTCCTGCTGGGGCTGTGCCGTTATTTCAACGGGGACTACGCGGGCTCCCAGGCCGCGTTTCAGCTTGTGTCCGAGGCCGTGCCGCTGAATGAGGTGCTGAACGACCTCGGGGCGGCTCAATCGCGCCGCAACCTGCCCCAAGCGCTCGAGAACTTCCGGAAGGCGCTTGAAGGCGATCCGGCCGACCCCGACTACCACTTCAACGTCGGCTACTCTTTATGGAGGCGCGGCGACTTCGCCGGCGCCGCCCAGAGTTTCCGTGCGGTGCTGGACCGGAATCCCGAAGATATCGAGGCCACACTCATGCTCGGCCGTTGCCTGGAAAAATCCGGACCGCGGGCCGGGGAAGCCAATGGCGGGCTTGAGCGCGTGAAGATCAACTACGAAGAGGGCGCGTACCGGCAGCTCAAAGCCGCGCTCGAATCGAAGAAGAGCCGGTAGCAGCAGACCAGCTGCGCTGGCCGGTTCTCCCCAACCCCCCTTGCGATTTGGGCGTCACCCGCTGAGAGTCATTGCTCCCAGGATGTACTACCATTGTGATGAAAACGGCGCTGGCACTTTTGGTCTCGGCGACTCTGGCCGCTCAGAGCACCATGCTTCAGATTCGTGTGCCGGGGGGCGAAGGCGCCGCGCATGCCGCCGGATCGCGGACCCCCGGCATCACCGTCCAAGTGACGGACCAAGCGGGCGAACCGGTGGCGGGCGTGATTGTCAGCCTGCGCTTGCCAGATGACGGCCCCAGCGGCGCTTTTGCGAACGGGCTCAGCTCAGAAATCGTTACCACCGGCCCCGATGGCCGCGCCACCACCTCCCCCATTCGCTGGGCCCGCGTTCCCGGCCTTTGCGATATCCGCATCACGGCGGCCAAGGAACGGTTGCGGGCCGGCACAGTCATCTCGCAACGCATCACGGAACTCACGGCGAGCGTGACGTTTGTGACTCCGGCTGCCCGCGCTGGACGGAAGCTGAACCGGAAATGGGTGGTTATCGGCTTGGCCGCCGCAGCCGGGGCCGGTGTTGCGCTCTCAGTGGGCTTAGCCGGCGGTTCGCGCGCGTCGAACAGCGCTACTTCGCTCCAGATCGGTCCTCCCCAAATCACAATTACACACCCATGATTCCTAATAGCTTGTTGAAAAACTTTCAGGAAACGGGTTTGACAGATCGTCACGGGCTGAAGGTCTGTTCCATGTCCCTGTCTTACGGCGCCCCGTGGCACGGACCTTCAGTCCGCGCGGGAGTTTTTCAACAAGCTCCTAAAGCGACGACGCGCATCGCGCTCCTGGTCCTGTGCACCGCCGTCGCCGCTACCGCGGCCGGCCTCAGCCCGCCTCGCCTGGGCTGTTTCCGGGACGATACGGGCCGCGTGCGGCCGGTCCTGGGCGTAACCGGGAACTTCGTTCTGGGCGAGGTCGAGCAAGCGGACGCCCTTTCGGCAGCGTGCTGGGGCGCAGTCTCACTCATCAAGAAGGAGAGTGCGCTGGAGTGGCGCCGCGGCGCGCTCACGCGCACGTGGCCGGCGCCCGCGGGCCCGGCTGTGTTCGGCTTTACGGAGAACGGCTCGGCCGCGCTGGCTTGCTTTCAAGAATCCTGGGCGTGCATCGAAGTGGATCAACGTGGCTCATTGAGCCCGCTGCTCAATGGACGCTCGCTCGGCGACGGCGTGCTAGCCATTGCCAATCCGCGGCCCGGGCAACTCGCCATCGTCGTCCAGCGGGAATCCAGACTCGTTCTCCTCGCTCTGGAGAACGGACGTGTCACCGCGCAAACAGAGCTTGCCGGTATTTCCACGCCGGTGCTGCTATTGCCGGATGGCACGCTGCTCTATCCAGCCGGGCAGGACCTCGTTCGGCGCGCCACGGATGGCAGTGAGCGGCGGCTTGCCCTACCGTCTCCGGTGGCCGCGCTCGAATTCATGGGCGCGCACTGGGTCCGGATCGAGCTTAAGGACGGTGGCCATATGGCAGTTGCGGTCGTGGCCGATCACGAGTCGCTTTATCGCTTGCCGGGGGTGCCGCGGTGATCGCGCGTGTGCTGATGGGCGCCTTGCTCGCCGGCGGCTGTGCCCTCGGCCAGATGCAGGTGTACCAGGTTCATCATCCCGACGAAACGGAAACTCTGATGAATCCCGCCAATGGGATTGATCTGGGCACGGCCGACATGGGTGCCACACTGACCAACTCATTCCGGCTTTACAACCAGGGAACATCGAGCGAGGATGTCCAAACCCTGGCTGTAACGGGTTCGGGATTCTCGCTCACTCTGCTGAACAGCCTGAAGCTGCCCGTTACGCTGCTTCCGGGCGCGCCGCTCGACTTTCAGATCAGCTTTTCGTCTGCGACCGCCGGCCCCGCAGCGGGAACTCTCACGTTTTCGTTTGCCCCTGATGGTTCTGCGAGCGCGCCTGTCACTGTGTCGTACCCGCTGTTCGCGACGGCCGCCCCCGGCCCTGTCGCAGGGCCGACTCCCGGTGGTACGCCGACGCCCACGCCCGGGCCTGGTGCCACGCCGACGCCTCCGCCTGGTCCAGTGCTCGGGACCGTCGAGAACGGCACACCGATGACCTTCGCCGCCGGGGCGACCATCGATTTTGGCAACGTCCAGACCGGCTCGAGCTACACGCTGAGCTTCACGGTGCAGGACCAGGCCGCGTCGCAGGTGCGCGTTTCTTGTTGGGGCGATGGTTCGTTCACCGTAACTCCCAACAGCCAAGCGCTGACCCTTTCGTGTACCAACGATGCTTCGTTTACCGTAACCCCGGACAGCTCAGCGACGGCGTTCACGATCACGTTCACGCCCCAGACGGATGGCGCCGCTCAGCCGACCTCGCTCCAGTTGAATCAAAGCACGTTTGTCCTTAGCGGGACCGGCTTCGAACCGCAACTACCCGAACCGCAAATCGCCATCAATAACCAGCTAGTCCCTAACGGCCAGTCGATCCTGCTCGCCAGCGGCGAGCAGGCTACTCTGGCGATCCAGTTTGCCGCCACACCGGGAGCGAGCGGCGGCGGGGAGGTCAGTATGCAGTTCCAAGGCGCCCAGGACACCGCGATTGGCTTCTTGCCACCCTCATCGCTGCCGGTGCGCTCCGCGACGTTCAACGTAACAGCAGGCGGCGACCACGCGCTTTTCGACGGCTATCCGTATATTGCGTTTCAGACGGGCACCACCGCCACAACAATTACGTTTACCGCAACATCGGGTCAGTACACGGAGCAGGCTTCCGTTGTTCTTCCTCCGGCTGCGATTGGAGTCGATGCAGCGACTTGGACCATCCCGGCCCCGATCAATTGCACCGGCGTGACGGCTTGGGTTGCGGGCGGAAATTACACAATGAGCGAGCTGGTCACCTATAAAGGCAACGAATACCAATGCACGGAGGAAAGCATTAACGCCGCACCTAGCTCGGACCCGGTGGATTGGCCGGCGGGGTGGTCTCTGGTGGGCGCATGCACCAGTAAAGCAGCTAAGGCATCCGAGCTCGATTTTCAACTGACGGGGTTTGACAACACGCGGTCGGCGTCCACTGTTACGTTCACCTTTCACGACTCGTCTGGGAACATTCTGGCCGGCCCTTTCACTGTAGACGAGTCTTCACTCGCTTTCCGGCAGTACTTTGCCGCGTCCAATGACGGCGGCCTGTTCGCTCTCGATGCCGTTTTCCCGGTCTCGGGAGACACGGCGCGGATCGCCTCGATCGAGATCGATCTGACTAACTCACAGGGAACCACGAGCAAAAATGTGACAATCGGAGAGTGACGGTTGCACTCACGATTGCGGGCTCGGACCCCAGTGGCGGCGCGGGCATCCAGGCGGATCTCAAGACATTCCACCAGTTCGGCGTTTACGGTGAAGCTGTCGTCACGTTGATCACGGTGCAGAACACGCTCGGCATCGAGCGTGTCGAGTGCCTGGCGGCGGATTTGGTGTCGGCGCAAATCCGCGCCGTCATCGGCGACATCCGCCCGCAGGCCGCGAAGACAGGCGCGCTGGGCAATGCGGAGGTGGTCGAAGCCGTCGCCGCCCTGGCTGCGAGTTTCGATTTCCCGCTCGTGGTTGATCCGGTGGTGTTCGGCACACACGGTGCGCGGTTGGCCTCCGAAAAGGCGCTGGAGGCTATCCGCAAGTTGCTGGCGCCGCTCGCTTACCTGCTCACGCCCAACTTGGCCGAAGCCTCGGCTCTGGTTGGATTTCCGGTCGAGGACATCGACGGGATGCGCCGGGCCGCCGGGCGGCTGGTCGAGCTCGGTGCGAACGCCGTGCTGGTCAAGGGCGGCCATCTCGCCGGCCGTGCGACCGACGTGCTGCTGGCCGGCGGCGCCTGGCATGAGGTTTCTGCCGCACGCATCGACACCCCCCACACGCACGGGACCGGTTGCACTTATTCTGCTGCGATCGCCGCGGGGCTGGCGCTGGGTAGTGCGTTGCCGATTGCCGTGGCGCGCGCCAAAGCCTTCATCACCGAGGCGATTCGCACCAACCCCGGCCTGGGCCACGGGGCAGGGCCGTTGAACCACCACGCACGAGGGGCCGAATGATACTTGAAAATCGCCGCGAACCGCCCGTCTGATCCATGGCCGCAAATTCCAAATTCAGCACTGCGGTGCGCGCCCTGCGGCACCGGAACTACCAGCTTTTCTTCAGCGGCCAGTTCATTTCTGTGATCGGCACGTGGATGCAGAACGTGGCCCAAGCGTGGCTGGTGTATCAGCTTTCGAAGTCGTCTTTCCTGCTGGGGCTGGTCGGTTTCATGGGGCAGTTTCCCGTGTTTCTTCTCGCGCCGGTCGGCGGCCATGCCGCCGATCGTTGGCGCCGGCACCGGATCATCGTCGGCACGCAGACCGCGATGATGCTTCTGGCCTTCGTCCTAGCGGCGCTCACGTTTTCGGGGATCGTCGAGGTCTGGCACGTCGTCGTCCTGGCGGCGCTGCTCGGATTCGTGAATGCGTTCGATATCCCCGCGCGGCAGGCGTTCGTCGTGGAGATGGTTGGCAGAGCCGACCTACCAAATGCGATCGCACTGAACTCATCGTTGTTCAACGGCGCCCGTATCATCGGACCGGCGATCGCAGGCGTTCTGGTTGCGGCGATCGGGGAAGCCTGGTGCTTCTTCGCGAACGGCATCAGTTACATCGCGGTGATCACCGGGCTGTTGCTGATGCGCCTGGAGCCGCGGGCCGCGGCGCCCAGGCCCGGCTCCGCCATCGCACATATCATCGAGGGATTCCGATGGGTGGGAAGCACCCGGCCGATTCGCGCGCTCCTGATTCAGCTCGGCATCGTGAGCCTGGTGGGGATGCCGTATGCCGTGCTGATGCCGATCTTCGCTGATCACATCCTGCACCGCGGCGCGGCTGGGCTGGGCATCCTGATGGGGGCGTCCGGCGTGGGAGCATTGATTGGAGCCCTCCGGCTTGCGCTGCGGCAGGGAACAAGCGGCCTGGGGCGCTGGGTGGCCTATTCGACTTTCAGTTTCGGCGCCTCACTGATTCTGTTTGCACTCTCGCGCTCGTTTTGGCTATCCGCAGCGCTCCTGCTGCCGGTCGGATTCACGTTCATCGTGCAGATGGCTGCGTCGAATACGCTGATTCAGAGCATGGTGCCCGATGCGCTGCGAGGGCGCGTCATGGCTGCCTACTCGATGATGTTCATGGGCATGGCGCCGCTCGGCGCGCTCGGCGCCGGCATCGCCGCATCGCACTTGGGCGCTCCGCTCACGGTCGCGATTGGCGGCGCCGCGTCCTGCGTCAGTGCCGCGGTGTTCCGCTCACGCCTGCCGTCGTTGCGCGCCGAAACGAGGGAATTGCTGCTCGCGCAACAAATGGTCGCCGGCGACCCGGCCGATGAAGTGTCCGGCGGCCAGATCCCCTGAGGGCACGGCTCGATTTGCGCCGCGAGTGCAGCGGTTCGCCTTGAGGCCAGCTTTTGGAAGCGCGGCGCAGCCCGGTGACATTGCTGTAGTGAGTTGTTGAAGCGACACTTCCAATCGATTCCCTATGCAAGTTTCCTTTGTGCGCCTACCGCGCACAGTCCCGCAGCGCCCCGGTCTTCAGGAAGTTCGACTTTCGGGTGTACTGGCCGGCGTTCAGACACGTAATAGTACCTTAATAGTACTCTCAGCCCTTGTAAGCCCCAGGAGTCCGCCGTAAGCTCGCTGCGTGGAGGTCCAATGAAAAAGAGAACACCCTTGCTGGTCCTTAGTATTCTTGGAGCGTTGCTGATTTTGCTGGCAGTCGCATCCGCGGCCTCGGTCAACTGCTCAGGCGTGACCGCCTGGGTCGCTGGCGGTAATTACACGGTGGGTGAACTGGTCACCTACCAAGGCTCGGAATACAAATGCCTTCAGGCAAACAATAACGCCGCGCCCAACTGGGACCCGGTGGATTGGCCGGGAGGTTGGTCGCTAGTCGGCACCTGCACCAGCGGCCCCACGGCTACGGCTACGCGGACCGCAACCGGCACGGCTACGCGGACCGCAACCGGGACGGCGACGCGGACCGCAACCGGCACGGCGACGCGGACCGCAACTGGCACGGCGACGCGGACCGCAACCGGGACGGCAACGCGGACCGCGACCGCGACAGCCACCGCGACGCGGACGGCCACGCAGACGGCGACGCCAACGCCGTGCCAGGTCAACTGCTCGGCTGCCGGGTTCATCTTCGCCCCCTACAAGGACGTTACGGTGGACGCGAACTGGAATACCGGTGCGCAGCAGACCACCATTACCGGATCCAGCGTGCCGGTCACCCAAGCCATGCCGAACTCGACTCTGGTCTGGTCATTCGCCACCGGCACCTGCGGATCAGAAACCTGGGCCGGCATCTCGACTGCTATGGAAGCTTCGAACGTTCAAGCCTTCGTCAGTGCCGGCAAGGATTACATCATCAGCACGGGCGGCGCCGCAGGCTCGTTCGATTGCCCCAGCGCTTCGGGCATGGTGAGTTTCATTAACACCTACTACTCGGCCAACATGCTCGGCGTCGACTTCGATATCGAGAGCGGCCAATCGCAGACCGTCATTAACGATCTGGTCAACTCCGCCAAGGGAGCGGAATCGTCATATCCCAACCTGCGCTTCAGCTTCACCTTGGCCTCGTTTGGCAGCACCGCCGCGAATCCGATTTTGAACTCGACGGGCGTGGCGGTCGTGAACGCGATCAAGTCATCGGGTCTGGGCGGCAACTATACCATCAACCCGATGGCGTTCGACTTCGGCTCGCCTAATCCCACTTATTGCACTGTAGTGGGCGGCGTTTGCGAAATGGGGCAGTCCGCCATCGCAGCCATGGAGGCGGTCAACTCACAGTTCGGCATTCCGTACGGCCACATCGAAGTCACTCTGGAAGTTCCCACCGACGACGGAGGCGCGCCGTTCACCATGTCCGACGTCACTACGGTGTGCAGCTGGATTAAATCGAATGGGGTCGCGGGCATCCGCTACTGGTCGCTCGACCGCGACACGGGCGCGACATACGCGAGCGCAATCAAGTCCGCTTGCGGCGCGAATTAACCAAATAAGGGCAATAATTAACTTGACACATCAGACTGCCTGCTTTATAATGGGTCTATGGATAACGAACCAAAGACCTTGCAGGATGCGATCCTGTACTTCGCGGATGCCGATAACTGCCTGAGCTACCTTTCCGCGCGCCGCTGGCCTCATGGCGTCACCTGCCCGCGTTGCGGCTCTCGGAATGTCGGCTTTGTGGCTTCGCGGCGCATCTGGCAGTGCAAGACCCGCCACGATCATGCTCAGTTCAGCATCAAGACTGGGACCATTTTCGAGGATTCCCCGATCACGCTCGACAAGTGGTTGCTGGCGATGTGGATGCTGGCGAACTGCAAGAACGGGATCAGCAGCTACGAGATTTCGCGCGCCACGGGGCTTAGCCAGAAGTCTACATGGTTCATGCTTCAGCGCATCCGGCTCGCCATGCAAGACGAATTCACTGGCGGCAAGCTCTCCGGCGAAGTCGAGGTTGATGAGACCTTCATCGGCGGCAAGGCCCGCAACATGCATAAGGACGTTCGGGCGCACCGCATCACTGGAACCGGGCCGGAAGGTAAGGCTATCGTTGCCGCCGTTCTGGAGCGTGGCGGAAAGGTCCGCGCGAAGGTCGTAGGGACTCGCCGCAAGCCAGAACTTCAGGCAATGGTCCGCGAGCACGTAGAACCGGAGTCTGCGCTCTACAGTGATGCGCTGCTTTCCTACGAGGGCCTCAGTGAGGAATACAAGCATCAGGTGATTGACCATGCCCTTGAGTACGTGCGCGAGAATGTTCACACGAATGGGCTGGAGAATTTCTGGAGTCTGCTGAAGCGCGGCATCAACGGAACGTACATTTCCGTGGAACCGTTTCACTTGTTCCGCTACGTCGATGAGCAGGCTTTCCGGTTCAACAACCGGCGGGACATGACTGACAGTGACCGCTTTGATCTGGCCGTCCGGCAGATCGTAGGCAAGCGCCTGACGTGGGCCGAAGTCACCGGCAAGGCGGGAGAAAGACCGGCGGTCAACTAGTGCTGGCCGTTTGCCTCGGGGTCCGAAGCGGAAGGCTTGATCGCCTTTCGTTTCGGGCCGGGCCGGTTCGGGTTCTCCGCAGATCTCTTTCGATGTTCCTCGATTCGTTGTTTGATGACGCTGTGCGGTACCGCAAGCACACGGTCCACCAAGTTTGTGAAACGCTCGTACTCGACCGAATGTCTCATCCGTGACCATCCTATCACCTTTCACAGTTTCCACACCTCAACCGCTGCCTTTGCCAGTCCCTTCTGCCGTTGTTCAATTTCCCGCTCGCTCCATTTTGAGACTCCGCCAAAGAAGTCATTTATCTTGAGATGTGATCCCTCCAAGGCGAGTCTCTTCTTGTCCGCAAATGACTTGTCCGAGGCATCACGATTGATCTTGGTGCGTAGCAGCGTCAAGTTCCCAATACGATAGACGTAATCGATGGGGTTGACATTGGTCGAAAATCCGCTGCGCCAAGCATCTGGAACAGCTTGCGGAAGTACGTGCTCAAGATTGACTTCTTTGGCATCTGGGTTCACTATTTCTTCTCCGCCAGATGGGCGCGACCGGAGGGCAAGGTGATTGGTAATCCTTGCGAGCGTATATCTGGCAATTCTTTTTGCCTCAATGCTGGCAAGCTCAAACACAGAACGGAAGGCCGGGTCCGTATTAAGTCCCCGAAGAGCATCGGCGACATGAGTTGGGGAAGTGTAGGTCTTAGCTCTAATCTCGTAAGCGATATTTGCTGACACCCGCTCAAGGTTACCTGGCGATTGGTTTCCCACAATGAAGTATCTAAAGGCGAAGTTCGCAACAATACGAAATGTTTTGGCAATGTCAGCAGAAGAGGAGAACAGTTGCATCGCATTAAGAAGCAGCGGATTCATTTGAGTAACTCGAAAGAGACGCAAGTCGCTCAGCGATTGCTCGAACGACGCCTGATAGGAGGGATCATCTGGCCATAGGGAGTAGTCGGAGATGCGGGCGTAGTCAGGAGCACTCTTGCCCAGGTCCTGAGCTAGGGCAATAGCCTCATGTTGCTTGTTCTTGATGACGGTGGCAACCAGTCGGTACAAATGCTTTTCTCGAACGTTCGGACCATCTTTGTCTGTTCTTTTGGCGATCCAATAGTGGCGGATGAATTCGGGGACGGGACGCCTCATGAGATCCTTTTCCATCTGTTCCCATAATTGCTCTACCCTGCTCACCTGATTTCCGGCCTCATGATAGAGGCGATTCTTGACCAGATCGGAAATCGCTAACTCTCTACCTCTGGCGTTTAGTGACTCAAAGAACAGATTCGCGTCTTCGTCACTTACCACTGGTATCGTTATGAGCCTTAGCTTAGTGCGCAGTGTATCCAGAAGGGGCACAATAAAACTATCCGCCTGAGTGCCCCGTGATGCCGCCTCTAGCGTCACTTTGGTGAGGAAGTATTTATATGCCTCCAGTAACAGACGATTCGATGAATTAAGGGCCCTGTCCTTTAACCTCAGCTCAACCTCAGACAGATCCTCGCTCTTTAGCACACATTGTAAGAATGTCTCGTTATTGATCTTGTTTAGCCTCAGCTTTGGCGTCAGGAGCGCATCACGCTCGTAGCCCTTTGACCCCAGAAATTCCGTCTCGATTCTTGCCTCACGAGGATCACGGGCCGCCAGGAACACATTTCGTATAGCACTAAAGAGCATCGTGATACATGCCAATCGTTGCTGGCCATCAATGATGCCTTCCTCTGGAGAATCGGCTCTCTGAAGAACAATGGTTCCTAGGAAATACTCGCCGCCCCGGTTGGCCGCGTCAAGCAGATCCTCCCACAGCTCCTCAGTCTCGTCTGCTGTCCACGCAAAACTACGTTGATAGCGGGGTACGGAGAAGTGTGCATCTCCGGCAAATAACTCTTCGATAGACTTTCGTTCGGGGGGCAAAATTCCAATTTGCATCGGAAAGACCTCTCGGATACCGATCATCGCACATCCCCGATCCGAGGCGCAGGGCCTCTCTGGCGCGACGATCCATCTCCGTCATCATCTACTTTCTCGCCTTGTCCATCATGGCATAGCCCACCTGATGCGTCAAGGTAGTTGCCGCCCAAATAAGCGCCAGCGGGGGATTCGTTCTTCCGCTGGCGCCCATCAAGATCCTTTGGGGCCCAGGCTGGATAGCCTCGAGTCCGGGCTCTACCTACCCATGCCACACGTAGCGCGCCTGGAGACCGGCTGAGCAGCGGTGGGGTCTGCCCGCCGAGACTTCTGCGCCTGCCAAGCGGGCGCTCCAGGCCGCCAATTCCGTCAGGCTGGCGTTTTGGTCGCCGGACCATCTGTTTGTATGTCGGCCGCACGAGCGTGCTGCGCAAATCTGGCCTAGCCCCAGTGGACTATGCTGGGTATCATTTTTGGAGCTTAATGTAATCAGAGTTTAGAAGATGATCCAAAAGGACATATACTGGATTCAATCGGACATTCGTTCGTATTGTCCGCTGACGGCGGAGCGTTGCTTTCGCTCCCGAAAAAGTTCCTCTTCTGCGGAGATCAAATGAAGAAAAGAACACCCTTGCTCGTACTGAGTATCCTTGGTGTGCTGCTGCTGTTGTTAGCAGTCGCATCCGCGGCCTCGGTCAACTGCTCAGGCGTGACCGCCTGGGCCGCTGGCGGTAGCTACACGGTGGGTGAACTGGTCACCTACCAAGGCTCGGAATACAAATGCCTTCAGGCAAATAATAACGCCGCACCCAACTGGGACCCGATTGATTGGCCGGGCGGTTGGTCGCTAGTCGGCACCTGCACCAGCGGTCCCACGGCTACAGCGACGCGGACCGCAACCGGGACGGCGACGCGGACCGCAACCGGGACGGCGACGCGGACAGCGACGCTGACTCCGACGCGGACCGCAACTGCGACTGCAACGCGAACCGCGACGGCAACCGCAACCGCGACAGGCGGTGGGAGCTGTACTGGCGTGACGTCGTGGGTCGCTGGCGGTAGTTATACCGTGGGCGAACTGGTCACCTATAGCGGCAACGAATACAAATGCCTCCAGGCGAACAGCAATGCGGCACCCAACTGGGACCCCGTTGACTGGCCGAGCGGCTGGCAGTTGGTGGGCTCCTGCGCCGGCGGTGGTGGTGGCGGCGGAACACCGACGCCGACTCGCACTGCAACTGCAACTCCAACCTCGACAGGTGGCGGCGGCGGTGGCACTGGTGGCGGCATTACGGGCTTCGCGCCGTACATCGACATGAGCTATTCGAACAACAATCTGTCCTCGATTTCAGCCGCTTCTGGGATCAGGACCTTCACTTTGGCGTTCATCACCAGCTACGGCTGCCAAGCTAGCCTGTGGGGCGCCTACAACATACCGGGTGAGACGGTGGTCAAACCGATCATCACCGCCTTCGGGCCCGGCAGTGTGATATGGTCTTTCGGCGGCGCAGCGGGCATCGAACTGGCCCAGGCTTGCACGAGTGTAGCCAGTCTACAGGCCCAGTATCAGGCGGTGGTTAATTACTACGGCGTGAATAACCTCGACTTCGATATCGAGGGCGGCGCGGAAGGTGACACCACTTCGATAGATCGCCGCAACGCCGCACTGGCGGCCATGGGTGTGACCGTCTCCTACACGCTGCCGGTTATGCCGACAGGCCTGACCTCATATGGCACGAGCCTGTTGTCGAACGCAGCGTCCCATGGCGTGCATGTCTCTGTCGTGAACGTCATGGCGATGGACTACGGCGGGGCAGACAGCCAGATGGGTCAGGACGCGATCAACGCTGCCACGGCGACTCACAGCCAAGTGGGCGGTTCCATCGGCGTCACACCGATGATCGGAATGAACGACGTTGGAGGCGAAACATTCTCGCTCGCCGATGCATCGACGCTCGTGAGTTGGGCGAAATCGTCGGGGTACGTCACTCGCCTGGCGTTCTGGTCGGTCGGACGCGATAACGGCGGATGCCCCGGTTCGGTATCAGGGAGTTGCAGCGGTATTTCGCAGTCGAACTATCAGTTCTCCAGTATTTTCGAGGGCTTCTGAGTTGCAGTATTTGCAGTGCGGAATGGCCTGGGCGGCGACGCCCGGGCCATTTTTTTGTGTCTACCGCACGAGCGTACCAGGCGCATCCGCCGCGATGCGCGGACCCAGCCTGCCGCGCTTGCAACATCCAGTGTGGGCCCAGCGCCGGTCTCGTGAATCTCCAGGGCGGCCTGTAGCCCTCCAGAAAACAAGGCTTCCGATCAGTTTTCGGCCGTTTATGAGACCGGCTCTAACTCCGGCGGACTATAGGAGGGCCATTTTGGGAGCTTGACTCACCCGTGCTTAGCAGATGGTCGCGAGAGGATATATACTCAATTCAATCGGGCAGTCGCTGGTATTGTCCGCAGACGGCGGCGCGTTGCGTCCGTTCTTCGAAAGAATACCTTATCTTCTGGAGATCGCATGAAAAAGAGAACACCCTTGCTCGTGTTGAGTACCCTCGGTGTGCTGCTGGTGTTGCTGGCAGTCGCATCCGCACAGTCAGTCAACTGCTCAGGCGTGACCGCCTGGGTCGCCGGCGGTAATTACACGGTGGGTGAGCTGGTCACCTACCAAGGCTCGGAATACAAATGCCTTCAAGCAAACAACAACGCCGCGCCCAACTGGGACCCCATTGACTGGCCAGCGGGCTGGTCGCTAGTCGGCACCTGCACCACCGGTCCCACACCGACGCCGACGGCAACGGCAACGCGAACCGCGACCGCAACCGCGACGCGGACAGCCACGGCAACCGCGACACGGACGGCCACCGGGACGGCGACGCGGACAGCGACTGCGACGCGGACAGCCACGGCAACCGCGACGCGGACGGCCACCGGGACGGCGACGCGGACAGCCACCGCCACGGCAACACGGACTGCCACAGCCACCGCAACGGCGACGCGAACTGCAACGGCAACCGCAACGGCAACTTCGACGGGTACGCTCCCGGCTTGTTATCCGGCGTGGAGTTCCACGACTGCTTACAACGGCGGCGCGACGGTGAGTTACAACAACGTGAACTATACGGCGGCCTATTGGAGCCAGGGCTCGAACCCATCGACCAATAATGGCCCGGCCGGCAGCGGCCAGCCCTGGATTTCGGATGGCGCCTGCGGCGGCGGCGGAACACCGACCCCAACGGCTACCGCTACGCGAACGGCAACCGCGACAGCGACGCGGACAGCAACCGCAACGGCTACGGCGACCGCCACGCGCACTGCAACCGCGACCGCTACGCAGACTGCAACGGCTACGCCGCCTCCGTCCGGCGGCAAGATGTTCGCTCCGTATATTGACATGAGTCTTACGGGCACGAGTGCCGGCGTTACGCAAAACAATCTGCCTGCGATTTCCACCGCTTCGGGAATCAAGTACTTCACGCTGGCATTCATCGACGATAACGGCGGTTGCACGCCCGGTTGGGGCGGCGTGGGTGCGATATCGAGCGATTCGACCTTCCCGTCCTATATCAGCACGCTCCGGGCAAATGGCGGAGACGTCATCATCTCGGCCGGCGGCTACTGCGCGGACAACCTTTCGGCCGGCTGCGGCGGGTTGGAATTGGCCTTCAGCACGGCATGCACGAGCGCGGCGCAGGTGCAGTCCGCATACCAGGCGGTGCTGAATAAGTACAGTGCCAGCTCTTCCAATCCAGTGGCGCTCGATTTCGACATCGAAGGCGACGCGGTCGACAGTCCTACGCGGAGCGATGGAGTAAATTCCGTAGACCTGCGCAACAAAGCGATCGCGGCCTTACAAAAGGCTAATCCCGGCCTGAAGATTTCCTACACGGTGCCGGTTAACGAAACTGGCTTTGGATCGAGCGAGACCAGCTTGGTGCAAAATGCGGTTTCGAACGGCGTGACTGTGTCCGTCGTCAACATCATGACGATGGATTTCGGCCAGGCCATCTCGTCGGGTCAATACGGATCGGTCGTCACAACCGCGGCGAACGATGTATTGAGCCAGATGAGCTCGATTAGCGGCTTAAACGCCAAGCTCGGGATTACCGTCCTGATCGGCACGAACGACGAGTCCGACGAAACGTTCCTGCTCACGGACGCACAGACCGTGGAGACCTACGCGCAGGGGAACAGCAGCATCCAACTCCTGTCGTTCTGGGAAGTTTCACGCGACAACGGCAGCTGCGGCAGCGCCCCGTCAGATTTGGACGACAACAACTGCAGCAGTATCGTGCAGGGCAACTGGGCCTTCTCGCAGATCTTCGAGGCGTTCTAGTAAGCCTTGCTTTATTTCGTATCGGAATGGCCTGGGCGGCAACGCCCAGGCCATCTTTTTGTTCGCGGCACGGGCCATGCCGCTGCGCGCTGCGGCGCGCAGCCCTCCTGCTTGCCACCCTCAACTTCGGATGGCAAGACTAGGAGCGGCCAGCGGTCTCAGGGATATCTCAAGGTGGGGGGCAGCGGCCACAACACACAAGGCTTCCGGCCAACCTCCAGTCAGTTACGAGACCGCGTGCAGTCCAAGGAGGTTATGTGCAGTCCTGGTATGCCTATCATTTTAAAACTTTAATGTAATTAGGCCTTAAAAGATGAGCAACACCGGTATAAACTCGATTCAATCGGGCAATCGTTGGTATTGTCCGCGGACGGCGGCGCGTCGCGTCCGCTCCTCAATAGAACACCTTGTTTTCCGGAGATCGAATGAAAAAGAGAACACCCTTGCTCGTTTTGAGTACTCTCGGTGCGCTGCTGCTGCTGTTGGCAGTCGCGTCCGCGGCGTCGGTCAACTGCTCGGGCGTAACCGCCTGGGCCGCTGGCGGCAATTACACCGCGGGCGAACTGGTCACCTATCAAGGCAGCGAATACAAATGTGTCATAGCAAACAATAACGCCGCACCCAACTGGGACCCGATTGACTGGCCGGGTGGTTGGTCGCTCGTCGGCACCTGCACCACCGGTCCCACGGCGACACCGACGGCGACAGCGACTCGGACGGCGACTGCAACTGCGACGCGAACCGCAACGGCAACCGCCACTCGGACAGCGACTCGGACGGCGACGCGAACCGCAACGGCAACCGCCACTCGGACAGCGACCGGGACGGCGACGCGAACCGCAACGCGGACGGCTACCGCAACGGCAACGCGGACGGCTACCGCAACCGCAACGCGGACGGCTACCGCAACGGCGACACGGACAGCGACAGCAACCGCTACCAGGACGGCTACTGCTCCGCCGCCTCCCGGCGGTAAGGTGTTTGCGCCTTACGTGGACATGAGCCTGTCGAACAACAACCTGTCCTCGATCTCGTCGGCATCGGGGATCAAGACCTTCACTGCGGCGTTCGTCATCAGTTATGGTTGCCAGGCCACCTGGTTCGGTATTCCTACTTACGCAATACCGGGTGAGACGGTGGTCGGGCCAATCCTTACCGCTTATGGGATTGGCAACGTGATCATATCTTTCGGCGGTGCTGCTGGCGAGGAATTGGCCGAGGCTTGCAGCTCCGCAGCCGCTACGCAAGCTCAGTATCAGGCTGTGATCAACGCCTACGGTGCGAAGAGCCTTGATTTCGATATCGAGGGGGCCCCCATTGCCTACCCCGCAACGGTGGACCAACGCAACGCGGCGCTAGCCAGTCTCCAGGCCGCCAATCCGGGCCTGCAGATTTCCTACACGCTGCCGGTTATGCCGACGGGCCTGACCCAGGATGGCGTCAACCTGCTGACGAACACAAAGTCCCACGGCGTGAACGTGGCTGTCATCAACGTGATGGCGATGGACTACGGCTCGGCGGACAGCACGATGGGTCAGGATGCAATCAATGCCACCCAAGCGACGTACGCCCAGGTTCAAGCGGCCGGCCTGAGTTCGACGATGGGCTGCACGCCCATGATCGGGCAGAACGACTCCCCGGGTGAAATATTCTCGCTCGCGGACGCGCAGACCCTTGTGAACTGGGCCAAGGGGACCTCGTATGTCACCCGCCTGGCCTTCTGGTCGGTGGGGCGCGACAACGGCGGTTGCGCGGGCAGCGGTTCTGCTTCACCCTCGTGCAGCGGCGTCTCACAAAGCAACTACCAGTTCTCGAGCATCTTCGAGGGATTCTGAGGCGCGGGTTACGTCAGCTTGCGGCCTCGGGCCCCAAAGGCGCAAGCGGTCAAGAGTGTGGTAGCCCGGGCGGCGACGCCCGGGCTGTTTTTGTATGCGCAGATTCGGGCGAAAGATAACAAGCGCTCCGGACCACGTCACTACATACAAAAGATCTTGTTGAAACAAGAGGTGAATCACTATAAACTGGACCAAACGAGGCAGTCGTCTGCATTGCCTACGTGTGAGGAGTGTGTCACCGCTCCCCTTGAACAATCGTTTACGGAGACCAAATGAAAAAGAGAACCCCCCTGCTTGTGCTCAGTATCCTCGGTCTGCTGCTCCTGTTGTTAGCAGTCGCATCCGCGGCGTCAGTGAACTGCTCGGGTGTGACAGCCTGGGTCGCTGGCGGTAATTACACCGTGGGCGAACTGGTTACTTACCAGGGCAGCGAATACAAATGTCTTCAGGCAAATAATAACGCCGCACCCAACTGGGACCCGGTGGATTGGCCGGGTGGCTGGTCGCTAGTCGGCACGTGCACCGGCGGCCCCACGGCGACGGCAACGCGGACAGCAACAGGAACCGCGACGCGGACGGCCACCGGTACGGCGACACGAACCGCAACTGGGACCGCAACGCGGACGGCCACCGGTACGGCGACGCGGACCGCAACAGCAACCGCCACAGCTACGGGTGGCGGCGGCTCTTGTTATCCAGCCTGGAATTCCACGACGGCTTACAACGGCGGCGCTCAGGTGAGCGAGAACAACGTGAACTACACGGCAAACTACTGGTCGCAAGGTTCGGACCCGGCCACCAACAACGGGGGACCCGGTAGTGGTAAACCGTGGACATCGGACGGCAGTTGCTCAGGCAGCGGCGGTGGCGGCGGTGGCACGCCGACAGCTACGCCAACCCCTGTGTCTTCAAACAGTCCCCTGCCTCCGCCTGGCGCTTGGCCAAGCCGCTATTTCGCGCCCTACGCCGACATGGGCCTCTGGCCCACGGCTAATCTGGCGAGCATCATGTCGGCCAGTGGCGTGAAGCACTTCACGATGGCCTTTATCATCAACAGCAGCGGTTCGACTGGCTGCGTGGCTTCCTGGTTCGGCGCCTATCCGGTGGTTGGTGATACGACGCTGATGCCAGTACTGAACGCTCTGCGCGCCGCCGGCGGCGATGCGATTATCTCCTTCGGAGGAGCTGGCGGCACCGAATTGGGCGACTCTTGCACCGATGCGACCAGCTTGCAGGCGCAGTACCAGTCGGTAATAACAACCTATAACGAGAAGATGATCGATTTCGACGTTGAAGGGGTTGCCGTCACGGATACGGCCGGGATCGACCGCCGCAACGCGGCGTTCGCCGGCTTGCAGGCCGCCAATTCGGGCCTGGGGATCTCCTATACGCTGCCGGTTTTGCCTACCGGTTTGACCTCCGATGGAGTCAACATCCTTACCAGCGCCAAGTCGCACGCCGTCAACGTTGCCGTTGTGAACGGGATGGCGATGGATTACGGGTCGTCTGTCGATAATGGCGCCCAGATGGGGCTGGATGCCACGGATGCGGCCGCCGCGCTCCATGCTCAGGTGCAAGCAGCCGGCCTGAGCGCCACCATCGGTGTCACACCCATGATTGGGGTAAACGATATCAACACAGAGGTATTCCAATTGGCCGATGCGACCACGCTGCTGAACTTCGCGGAAGCGAACAGCTACATTTCGCGCCTGGCGATGTGGTCTATCGCCCGGGACAATGGAGGTTGCGCGGGAGCTACATACGCAACCACGACTTGCAGTGGCATTTCGCAGTCGACGTATCAGTTCTCCAGCATCTTCAACTCGTTCCACTGAGGCACGGATTGCGCCGGCTCGCGGCCTCTCTAGCCGGGCAGGCTGAGCGACTAGAGATTCGCAAGTAGTGATGGCCTGGGCGGCAACGCCCGGGCCATTTTTCTATGCGCCAGCCTGTCCGATTATTGGTAGGCCACGTCGTTCCGCACCCAAAGGGTCATCGTGACGCCCGGGCGAATGAAGTAATCCCCGAAGCGCTTGTACTTGCCGGTCAGCTTCGCGGTGAGTTCTTCGTCCTGCTGTTGCTGCCCGATGATGATGGGTTCGTCCGAGTCGATGATATGGGCCCAATAGCCGGCATTGGGGTAATCGCGTAAATACCACGGCAGCGGCCAATATTCCGGCGCATCGATGGTGATGTGCAGCCTGGTTCCGGCGCCGGTGCGCCGGGCGACCGATTCGATCTCATGAAGGAGCGGCAGAATCTGGCGTGTGGTGTGGACATAGATGTACGGCTGGTCGTTGTCGTCGTAGTTCACGAAATTGAGTTGGATTGTCTGCCACAGCAGGATGCCGAGCAGCACGATCCCAAGCGCCCGGACAAAATGCAAGGACTCTCCCCTGGCGCGCTCCCACACGACGGCCGCTCCGTAGCCCCCCACGATCATCATCGGAACGGTGGAATTCAAAATGAGCCAGGGCGTCTTGTAGGGGATCAGGCTGTGGGCCGCGAACACGCCCAGCGACCAGATTCCCGCAAACATGGCAAAGCTGCCCGGCGCGTACGCTGCCGTGACCGCAATGCCGGCAAGGCCTACCAGGAGCAGCGGCCATTCCTGACCCCACACCCACTTGCCAAAAGAGGTCCAGTCGTGAAGGGTTTGGTTCACGCCAGTTCTGGTCCAAGGTTTGTAGGCCTCGAATGCGTCGTGAATACCCTGAGGATTGTGGAAGAACGACGAGTAAAACAAGACAAAGGCGATCGCAAACACGATCGTGGAAGTTCCCGTATAGATCAACAGGCGTCGCCACCCGCCGAGCCTCTCTAAAGCCTCGCGCCAGGGGCGGAGCGGCCGGCCGCGGTAGGCGGCAAACATGCGACGCGCGAGGACCGAGCCGGCAATGATGGAAACATAAATTACCCAGGTTTCCTTGGTTGCAACCATGAGTGCAGCCGCGCCGGCCGCGACCAGCAGATACATCGGATCGCGAGTCTCGTGCGCCAGCCAGATCGAGACCACCATGCCCAAGGTGAAGAAGATGAACTGGGTCTCGTGGATGAAATAGCGGGAGTAGAAGACCGTGCCCGGCGATACAGCGCATAACGCAGCAGCAGCGAGCGCTGCGCGCGTGCCGATAGCCTTGCGCAGGCAGAGCATGAGCCACACCGTCCCCAGGCCGAAGAACATGGGAACGAGCCGAAACGTAACCTCGCCCAGGCCGTCGGTGTGCGCGACGGACCCATGCAGGCGTGCGATCAGCACAGCCAGGTAGTAATGCGCTTTCGTGAGCAGCAGGGCCAAGTAGTACAGCGTCGGCCCGTGATAATTCGCAGGGTCGTACTTGTAAACCCCATGGCGGACCAAGTCCACCATGAAGTTGCCGTTCACACTCTCATCATGATGCATCGGCCTCATGCCGAGCTCGTAGAGGCGCAGAAAGGCCGCGACCGACAGGATGGCGGAGGCGGAGATCCGCCACGCTCGTTCGGAAAGCTCGGAGACGCGCGGCGGCACTTTTGGCACGCGCACCGGCTGCGGCTTCGCTCGCCGCTGGCGCTTCGCGCGGGAGGACGCCCGGATTCTAGTGGTGCCCAATCCACAATTGTGCAGCCGAAACGCCTCCACTTGCAACCCAACCGCCAGGGGTTGGGCGGAGGACATGGCTTGGTGTAGACTGTTGAAATACCGGGGGAAGCTTGTCGAAACCGAAACAGTCACGGTGCTCAAGAGCCAGGAGGAGCCAGCAGCCGAAGCAAAGCGCTCCGGCGCCCCAAACCGCTTTGAGGAGCGCTGCACGGGGCAAGAGGCCCGAAGGTCCAGCGGTGATGTAAACTATTCAAAGACGCGAGAGTGGCGTGTCAGAAGCAACACAAACATACCGTTTTAACGCCCCGAAGAAATCGAAGCCGCCGCGCAATGCCCCGTTGCCGCGCGAGATCGCGCCAGCGACCACGTGGCAGGAGTGGGTGCGGCGGCATGCCGGGGGGCTGTTCGCTGTTGCTGCGATCGCGCTGGGGACCATGCGGATCGTTGCGACCTATCCCGTATTCAGCCACACGGTCGATGAAGTCCCGCACATCGCCTGCGGAATGGAGTGGCTGGATCGCGGGACATACGTGCTGGAAGACCAGCACCCTCCGCTCGCCCGGGTGATGGCGGCCCTGGGGCCGTATCTGAGCGGTATCGGGATGCAAGGCGTGTGGGACAAGAATCACGACCTCTCCGGGGTATTCGGCGAGGGAGAGGCCATAGTCCAGGCGGGTGATAACTACGACCGCACGCTCGCGCTGGCGCGCCTGGGCATCCTGCCGTTCTTCTGGATCGCCTGCGTGGTGGTCTACGTGTGGGCCAAACGATATTTCGGAGTGCCGACGGGCGTGGTGGCCGTGTTTCTGTTCAGTTTTCTTCCCGCGGTGCTGGCGCACTCCGCGGTGGCCACGACGGATATGGCGCTCACAGCCTTTGTCGGAGCCGTGTTCCTGGCGATGCTTATCTGGTGCGAGGAGCCGACCGACAAGCGAAGCATCCTGTTTGGCGCCATGGGCGCGCTGGCGATCCTTTCGAAGTTCTCCAGCCTCGCGTTTTTCCCGCCCGCCGCGGGAGCCGCGCTTGCAGCTTACTTGTTCGCCGCGGCGCCGGGGTTCCGGCAGTTGTTCGGTTATATAAGGCGCTTGCTTCTTCCGCTTGCGCTCGCGACTGGCGTCGCCATCCTGATCATTTGGGCGGGATATCGTTTCCACTTTGGCCCCGTCTTCTTCGCAAAGATTTCGCTGCCGGCTCCGGAGCTTTTCAGCGGGATCAAGAGCGTATACGAGCACAATAAGAACGGCCACCCGACCTACCTACTAAGCCAGCGTAGCGACACAGGCTGGTGGTACTTCTTCCCGATCGTGCTGGCCATTAAGACGCCTATTCCCTTTTTGCTGCTGGCGGCGTTCGGTATCGGTGTCTCGCTGCTGAAAGCCAGGCAGTTGAACGGTGCGTATCTATTCCCGCTTGGCTTTGCGCTCGCGATTCTGGGCATTGGCATGGCCGGCCACATCAATGTCGGCGTGCGCCACATTCTGCCGATCTATATCGGGCTCTCGATCACCGCGGCCATCGGAGTGATCCGGCTGTGGGAGATCTCGCGCAACGCCGCCTGGGCGCAGTTATTCCTCGGCGTGTTCGGCACTTGGTTCGTGATGACCTCGGCGCTGGCCCATCCCGACTATCTGGCGTATTTCAACTTCATCGCGGGAGACGAGCCAGAGCGAATCATCGCCGACTCCGACCTGGATTGGGGCCAGGACATGAAGCGCCTCGCCACCCGTTTGCAAGAGCTCCACGTGCCGCGCATCACCATGATACCGCTCACTTTCGAAGATCTCGGGAAGCGGGGCTTGCCGCCCGTCAATTGGGGTTCGGCGGATGCCCCCGGTCCCGGATGGAACGCCGTGAGCATCACGCTATGGAAGAACATGCGGATGGGCGTGGACAGTCCCTGGCCCGACCGAACGGATGAGACGCCCGTCGAGCACGTGGGGAAGGGGATGTTGCTGTACTACTTTCCGGAGGCACGGCCAGGCTCGTGAGCAACCCGAACAGCAGGGGTTGAGCTGCCGGCTTCATTCTGAAGTAACCGCCCCGGCTCCCCGGTTCTCCGCGTTACCAGGCCGATCGCAGGGCTCATTCCAGGTGGCGACCTTGTGCCCCGAAAAGCCAACTATGATGAATGGGGGCGGTCATGCGACCTCACATCGATCCGCGGCGGTTACTGAGACTGGCCGGCGCCCTGGGGCTGATCGCCGCGGTGACGTTCGCCTACTCCCGAGTCCTGCGGGTTAATGCCACCACCGTGGCGCTGACGTTCCTGCTCGCGATCCTGGGCATCGCAACGTGGTGGAGTCTGGTCGAAGCGGTGGTTGCTTCCGTGATCGCGGTACTCTCGTTCAATTACTTTTTTTTGCCCCCGTTGGGGACGCTCACCATTGCCGACCCGCAGAATTGGGTGGCTCTGACTGCGTTTCTTGTCACGGCGGTCGCTGCCAGCCAGTTGTCAGCCGCGGCGAAGCGCCGCGCCGCGGAGGCCGTCGAGCGTCGCGCCGAGATGGAACGGCTGTATAATCTCAGCCGCGCGCTGATGATGGCAGACATGCACCCAGCAACGATCGCCCGCCACATCGCTGGGCAGGTTGCATCTGCATTCGAGATCGATGCCGTTGCGATTTTCGACCGCCGAACCGGCGAGGTGCAGCGCTCCGGCCCGGAAGATCTTCCGCTCGGCGAGGTGAAGTTGCGGGACGCGGCGGTTCAAAACACCGAGCTTAGAGAGAACGGCGTTACGGTGCTCCCGATCCGGCTCGGCGGCAGTCCGATCGGCAGTATTGGCATTGTGAGCCGCTCCATTTCCGATGCCGCCTTGCATGCAATCGCCAACCTTGCCGCGATCTCGTTCGAGCGTGCGCGAGCGCTGGATCTGGCCAGCCGGGCCGAGGCGGCCCGCGAGAGCCAGGAACTGAAATCCACGCTGCTGGACGCCGTCGCGCATGAGTTCAAGACGCCGCTGACGTCGATCAAAGCGGCGGTGTCGTCGCTGTTGTCAAGTCCTCCAGCGGATCCGACCACCGCCGAACTGCTGACCGTGGTCAGCGAGGAGACGGATCGAATGAGCTCGATGGTCAGCGAGGCGATTGATATGGCGCGGATTGAAGCCGGGGAAATGCGGATCAGCCAGGAGCCGCACGCACCCTCGGAGCTGCTCTCGTCCGCTCTTTCGGGGGTCGAGCCGAGCCTGGACGGACGGAGAATCGAACTGCTTGTGGATAGCCCCCTGCCGCTGTGTGCCGCCGATCCCGCCATGTTTCGAACCGTCGTCCTGCAATTGGTGGACAATGCGCTCAAGTACTCGCCTCCGGATTCGCCGATCACCGTCCGCGCCAAAGTCGAAAAGGACTCCGTCGTGTTCAGTGTCGCCGATCGCGGACCGGGCGTACGCGGAGAGGACCGCGAGCGCGTGTTCGAGAAATTTTACCGTTGTGAAAGGGACCGGCATCGGATTCCGGGCACTGGAATGGGGCTTGCGATTGCCCGGGAAATCGTGCATGCGCACGGCGGTAGAATCTGGGTCGATAGCACGCAGGGTGGCTCCCGCTTCTGTTTCTCTGTTCCGCTGGCCGCTGAACGGGCATCCTGATGAGCGCCGCGCGAATCCTGGTGGTGGATGACGAACCGCAGATCCGGCGCGTAATGCGGGCCACGCTGACCGGGCATGGCTATTTCGTCGCGGACGCCCGGAGCGGCGAAGGAGCGCTCGAGAAACTAGCAGCCGAGCGGTTCGATCTGGTCCTGCTCGATATGAACATGCCGGGCATGGGCGGGATGGCTACTTGCCGGGAAATCCGTTCGCGTTGGGACGTAGCGGTGATCGTGCTGACGGTCAGGAATACGGAACAGGACAAGGTGCAGGCGCTCGACGCGGGCGCCGACGATTACATCACCAAGCCTTTCAACATGCCCGAGCTGTTGGCGCGGATTCGGGCCGCGCTGCGCCGGCTGCCGCAGCGGATCGAGGATGGCGTCGAAACCATCAGGCTGGAAGACGTCGAGATCAATCTGAAGACCCGCCGCGTGGCGATTGGGCCGCGGGCAGCCCGGCTCACTCCCAAAGAATTCGACCTGCTGCAGTATTTTCTGACTCATCCGAATGAGCCGATCGCGCACGGCACTCTCTTGCAGGCGGTCTGGGGGCCGGATTACGGTGGCGAGGTCGAATACCTCAGGGTCTTCGTGAATCAACTGCGCAAGAAGATCGAGCCGGACCCCTCCAATCCGCGGTTCTTGCTAACGGAACCCTGGGTCGGCTACCGGCTCCAGATGCCGGCCTCACAAGCAAATTCATAATCTTTAAGAGCGGCCTGGTTCGTCTCTCCGGTGGGCTGACGCAACGCAGTGTGCCCCGCCAATTTGCCTGGCGTGAAGAAATCCCTAATAAAATCCTAACGCCTCCTTTATGCCTTTTTTATGGGTCCCTGGCTAGTCTAAGTTCAGGTGATACCATGAGGAAGATCTGGCCCGTGCTTTGTGGTGCGTCCACATCCGAGCCGCCTATCGTCGCCGGCCCAGGGCTCGAAGTTGTGGTGATCTATACCAGCGTGAAGCGGACGCTCGCGGCACTACGGGCGGCCGGCAGCCTCGCTCGTGGGTTGAGCGCGCGTATCCATCTGGTTGTTCCTCAGGTCGTCCCATTTCCGGCTCCTCCGGACCAACCTTTGGTCGATGCGCGCTTTGCGGAGCGGAAATTCCGAACGATTGCAGAGGAGTCCGCCATTGACACCAGGGTGGACATTTGCGTGTGCCGCGAATGGGAAACCGGCGTGCTGCGCTGCCTCAAGCCGCGTTCTATTGTAGTTATTGGAGCGGTGCCGCGGTGGTGGCAGTCCCGGCGGGAGCGCCGGCTAGCGCGCACCCTTCGCAAACAGGGGCACCAAGTTGTGCTTGTCGAATCCAAGTGAGGCAGGCGCAGGGGACTCTTTTACGATTTTGTCACTGTGGTGTAATCTTCGCGAATCCCAGGGAGGAGCGGAATGCTTGACGCGTTTTACGTAGCGATCGGACTCGCCGGCTTCGTCGTGCTGTGGGCGATCACAAAGGCTTGCGACCGGCTGTGAAGGAGATTGCGTATGGATTACCTGATTGCAGGGCTCACCGGGCTGTTTCTCTTTGTGTACTTGGTTTGGGCGCTGCTGCGTCCGGAGAAGTTCTGAGCGCTGACTGCGCCAGCTTGCGGCCTTCGGCCGGCAGGCGCCGCCGAAACCAGAAAATGGCCAAGCATTGTTGGGGGAGATCTATATGACGGGCATCGGAATTCTCGAAATCGCCGTGTTCTTCGGCATCCTACTTCTCGTCACGAAGCCGCTCGGCTCGTATATGGCGCGAGTGTTTCAGGGCGAACGCACCTTTCTGCACCGCCTGATGCGCCCAGTGGAGACCCTGGTCTACAAGCTTTGCGGCATCCGGGAGGACGTTGAACAGCGCTGGACTCACTACGCCGGCGGCATCCTGTCGTTCAGCATCTTCGCTTTCCTGTTCGTGTATGTGCTTCAGCGGTTGCAAGGCTACCTGCCTTTCAATCCCCAGGGTTTCGGGGGGAAGCTGATCGCGCCGGACCTGGCGTACAACACCGCGATCAGCTTTCTCACGAACACGAACTGGCAGGCGTACACGCCAGAGACAACGGTGAGCTACCTGGTGCAGATGGCCGCCCTGGCGGTGCAGAACTTCGCTTCCGCGGCAGTCGGTATTGCCGTGGCGGTGGCGATGATTCGCGGCTTCGCCCGGCAGCAAGCAAACAGCATTGGGAACTTCTGGGTCGATCTCACGCGGGCGGTCCTCTACGTCCTGCTGCCGATCTCGGTCGTCGCGGCGCTGTTGTTATGCTCCCAGGGCGTCACCCAGAATTTTCATCCTTACGCCACTGTCAAGACCGTCGAAGGGGCCACGCAGATTATTCCGCAGGGCCCGGTGGCCTCTCAGGAAGCAATCAAGATGCTGGGGACGAATGGCGGCGGATTCTTTAACGCCAACTCCGCGCACCCTTACGAAAACCCGACGCCGTTCACCAATCTAATCCAGGTGCTGCTGATCTTCCTTATTCCAGCCGGGCTGACCTACACGTTCGGCCGCATGGTCCGCGATACGAGGCAAGGCTGGGCGATTTTCGCGGCCATGTCGGTCATGTTTCTGGCCGGCGTATTCATTTGCTACGGCTCTGAGCAGGCCGGCAACCCGATCCTGGCGAAGCACGGACTCGAAAGCGCCGCCACCGGCAAGCAGGCGGGCGGCAATATGGAAGGCAAGGAAACGCGCTTTGGCATCGCGTCATCGGCTCTGTTCGTGACCGTAACCACCGATGCAAGCTGCGGCGCCGTAAATAGCGCACACGACGCCCTCACTCCTCTCGGCGGTCTCGTCCCCATGTTCAACATCCAAACAGACGAGGTTATTTTCGGGGGAGTTGGCTCCGGCCTCTACGGAATGCTCTTGTACGCGATTGTCGCGGTCTTCATTGCCGGCCTAATGGTGGGCAGAACACCGGAGTATCTGGGAAAAAAGATCCAGCAAAAAGAAGTCAAAATGGCCATGCTGCCGATCCTGGCGACCTCGTTCCTGATCCTGGTGCTCACTGCGGCCAGCGCCGTCGCTCCGTTCGCAAAGAACGGTTACTGGAACCCGCCTGGGCCGGCAATCGCCAATCTGAACAACCCCGGTCCCCACGGCTTTAGCGAGCTGTTGTACGCTTACTCGAGCACCTCGGAGAACAACGGCAGCGCATTTGCCGGAATCAACGCGAATACCCCTTGGTACAACCTCACGTGCAGCATGGCGATGCTGTTCGGGCGGTTCATGTTCATTCTGCCCCTGCTGGCGGTCGCGGGTAGCCTGGCCGCCAAGAAGACCGTGCCAACTACCAGCGGCACGCTGCCGACGCACGGTCCGCTCTTTGTAGGACTGCTCGTGGCGACGGTGATTGTCGTTGGAGCGCTGACGTTTTTCCCGGCGCTGGCGCTCGGTCCTCTGGTTGAGCATTTCCTCATGCACGAGGGGAAGCTCTTTGCCTCAGCCGCATTTCCCATTTGGAGCTAAGCGATGGTGACGACCCTGACTCCTCCTGTCATAGACGATTCGACGACGCTCATCCCGAAGAAGCTGGTGCGGGCGCGTCCGCTGTTCGATCCCGAGATTCTCCGGCGCGCCCTGAAGGATTCGTTCGTAAAGCTGAATCCCGTGACGCTGATGAAGAACCCGGTGATCTTCGTCGTTGAAGTTGGCGCAGCGTTGACGACGGTCTTTCTGGTTCGTGATGCCTTCGCCGGCGCACAGGGTCTGGGATTCGAGCTGCAGATCGATCTGTGGCTTTGGTTCACCGTTCTTTTCGCGACCTTTGCCGAGGCGATGGCCGAAGCCCGCGGCAAGGCCCAGGCCGACACGCTGCGCAAAACCAAGACCGATGCCATCGCGAATCGGCTCCTGCCAGAGCGGACGCTTCGAAAGGGTTCCCTCGTCGCAACTGCGCGCCGGCGATGTTGTCGTCTGCAGCGCGGGTGAACTCATTCCCGGGGACGGCGAGGTCATCGAAGGCATCGCGACGGTGGATGAGTCGGTCATCACCGGGGAAAGCGCGCCGGTGATTCGCGAATCGGGCGGCGATCGGAGCGCAGTCACGGGCGGCACCAAAGTGCTGTCGGACCAGGTCAAGATCAAGATCACCTCGAATCCCGGCGAAACGTTCCTCGATCGAATGATTGCGCTGGTGGAGGGCGCCGAGCGCCAGAAGACGCCGAACGAAATCGCGCTGAATATCCTGATCGCGGGATTGACGCTCATCTTCTTGTTCGCCGTCGCGACCCTCGTGCCGTTCGCGATCTACAGCGTGAGCTCGGCCGGGGCGGGGACGGTGCCGACCATCGCCGTCTATGTCGCCCTGCTGGTGTGCCTGATCCCGACCACCATCGGCGGGCTGCTCTCGGCCATCGGCATCGCCGGCATGGACCGTGTGATGCAGCACAACGTGCTGGCGATGAGCGGCAAGGCCGTGGAAGCCGCGGGCGACGTGAACACGCTGCTGCTGGACAAGACAGGCACCATCACGCTGGGCAACCGGCAGGCGGTGGCTTTCCTGCCGGTGGATGGCGTGCACCGACAGCGAACTTGCCGATGCCGCTCAGCTTTCCAGCCTCGCCGACGAAACGCCGGAGGGCCGGTCGATTGTGGTTCTTGCGAAGCAGAAATACAATTTGCGCGGCCGCGAGGTCTCCGAGCACAACGCGCAGTTCATCCCGTTCTCGGCCTACACGCGCATGAGCGGCGTGGACATCGACGGCAGGCGCCTGCGGAAAGGAGCCACCGACGCGATCGTCAGCTTCGTCAAGGAGCAGGGCGGACCGGTCCCCCCGAGCGTTACCGAGCTGTCTGACCGGATTTCGCGGACCGGCGGCACGCCGCTTGCGGTCGCCGATGGCCCGAGACTGCTCGGCATCATTCATCTCAAGGACATCGTCAAAGGCGGCATGAAGGAGCGCATCGCGCAGTTGCGGGCGATGGGGATTCGTTCCGTGATGGTCACCGGCGACAACCCGCTGACGGCGGCGGCGATAGCCTCGGAAGCGGGTGTGGACGACTTTCTCGCGCAGGCGACCCCGAAGGACAAGCTCGAGTACATCCGCAAGGAACAGGCCGGCGGCGCGCATGGTGGCGATGACCGGAGACGGCACGAACGACGCTCCGGCGCTCGCGCAGGCCGACGTCGGGCTGGCCATGAACACCGGGACGACGGCGGCGCACGAGGCGGGCAACATGGTGGATCTCGACAGCAACCCAACCAAGCTGATCGAGGTGGTCGCCATCGGGAAGCAGTTGCTCATTACGCGCGGCGCGCTTGACGACGTTCTCGATCATGAACGACGTATCCAAATACTTCGCGATCATTCCGGCGATGTTCATGGCGACTTATCCGGCGCTTGCGAAGCTCAACATCATGCACCTGCGCACGTCCGCAGAGCGCCGTGCTCGCCGCGGTGATCTTCAACGCGCTGATCATCGTCGCGCTGGTGCCGCTGGCGCTGCGGGGCGTGAAATACAGGCCGCAGAGCGCGGCCGGAATGTTGCGGCGAAACCTCTGGATTTACGGAGTGGGCGGCTTTATCGCCCCCTTCCCCTGTATCTGGTTCATCGACCGGGTTCTGGGTTTGTTACAGCTGGCCTAAGGAGAGACACATGTGGCAGCAGATCGTTCCAGGATTTCGAATGATGTTGGTCTTGACGATTTTGACTGGCTTGATCTATCCGGGAGTCGTCACCGGGCTTTGCAGGATTTTCTTTCGCGACCAGGCGAACGGCAGCTTGATCTCGCCAACGGCCAGGTGGTCGGCTCCCGACTGATCGGCCAGAACTTCAAAAGGCCGGAGTACTTTCACCCGCGGCCGTCCGCTGCAGGTAACGACGGATATGACCCGACCAATTCCGGGCCGGCAAACCATGGCCCTACGAATCAAAAGCTGATTGACCGGGTGAAAGATTCCGTGGCCGCCTTTCGGAAGGCCAATCCCGATTATACCGGCCCGATTCCAGCCGACTTGGTGACGACATCCGCCAGCGGTCTCGATCCAGACATCAGCCCCGCTTCGGCGGAGGCGCAGGCCACCCGGGTCGCCAAAGCGCGCGGCATCGCCGTAAAACAGGTTCGGGATCTGATCGCGCAGCACACGCAAGGTCGCGACCTCGGTTTTCTAGGCGAGCCGCGGGTGAATATTCTGGCTCTCAACCTCGCATTGGACCGGCGGTTCCCACCAAGATAGCGCCAGCAGAACTGCGCAGGGAGAAAGATTGCATGTCGCAGCGAAGATTGAGATTGCGTCTGTCGATCGCCGTTCTATGCGCCTGTTGGGTTCAGGCACCCGCCCGCGCCCAGACAACAGCATCCGGTCAGGGAACGCCAGCTCCTCTGACCGAGCGGGAAAAGCTGTTGCTGGAGCGCATTGATAAGCTGGAGCAACGCCTGGCTGCGCTGGAGGCTGCCGTGAAGCCGTCGTCCGCCGTGCCGGCGCCTTCGATGACCCCAGCGGTTGCTGTCGCGAAGGCCCAGCCGGGTGCAAGCGAGCCTGTGGCTCCGCCGCCTCAGGCCGCCCGGCCCGAAAAAGAAGCAAGCGGCGGAGCCGTTTGCCTTCGCGGACTTCACTTGGTTAAACGGCAACAGCCGTACGAAGGAGTCGCCCCTGGATACAAAAGTCTTTACAGGTGAATTCAGGGCCGACACAAGCTACATCTATGACTTTGCCCATCCCCAGGATCACACTCTCGGCGGAACAACCGAGAGCGGCCGAACGGGCGAAGTGCAGGTCCAGCAGTTGGGCATTGGCGGAGACTTCCACTGGGATAATGTTCGCGGGAGGCTGATGACGCAGTTTGGCATGTACTCCACGATGACGCCGCGGAATGACGCCAGCCCCGGGCTGGGCCAATGGGACCTCTCCGATGCCTACCGCTACCTTTCCGAGGCATATGGCGGGTACCACTTCGACAAATTACACGGAATCAACGTCGATGCTGGGATCTTCATGTCGTACGTTGGCCTTTTTAGTTACTATAACTTCGATAATTGGGCCTACCAGCCGTCGTATGTTTCTTCCAACACGCCATGGTTCTTCAACGGTGTGCGGGTCCAGATTTTCCCCACCGACAAGCTGAAGATTGAGCCCTGGTTCATCAATGGATGGCAGTCGTATGGAAAGTTCAACCGGAGGCCTGGGATTGGGGCGCAGATTCTGTGGCGCCCAAATGGCTCTATTGCGGTGATCGGCAATCAATACGGTGTTGGCACGGACACACTGGGCGTCCCCAACCGCACCCGCTATCACACCGACGACAGCATCGAGGTCAAATACTACGATGAGCCGTTAAGGCCCTTGGACAAAGCAGCCTTTTCGTTGACCATCGATGCGGGATGCGAAAGCGGTGGCGGAGTAAGTTGCTTTGGCAACCGCCCAGGGGGTCCCAAGCAATCCTTCCTGGGTGCTATGTTGTACAACCGCCTCTGGTTCCACAGGGACCTCTTTGGTCTCACAATCGGTGGCGGGGCCATGAATAATCCAGGACGCTACCTCGTGCTCCTGCCTCCGATCAACGGCGCCACAGCGATCTCCGGGACTCCCTATTTCACTGAAAATCCAGGGGACCCGTTCAAAGCTTGGGATGCTTCAATCACCTTCGATTACATGCCCAAACAGTTCGTGACTTTCCGTTTCGAATTCGATCACCGCGCGGCGAATGTGCCGTATTTCGCCGGACCAGGTGGCATGACACCTCCGGGCGGCAATACGGGTTCACCCGCCTCATTGGTGCCAGGCTGGGCTCCGGATCTCCGCAAAACCGAGAACCGGATCAACATGGCCGTGCTTGTCAAACTCTAGTTCTGGCGCGCAGTATCGCGGGCGCGCCGCAGATGATCCTCGCAATCAACTCCCGGGTGTGAGGCTGAGACCGGCGCCGCCCCCGTTCAACCCGGCAGCCGCCTGCTGCTACACTGCCAGTGAGAGGATCTCGAGCGATCGTGGCCATCAGCGCGGAGAGCCGTCCGGACCCGGACCAACTTTTGAGGCAAGTCGAGGCCGCTGAAGCGCACCTGCACGGGGCAGTGCTCAAAGTGTTCCTGGGGTATGCTTCCGGTGTCGGTAAGTCATTCCGCATGCTCGACGAGGGCCGCCGGCGGAAGGAACGGGGGGAGGACGTCGTAATCGGCGCCCTGCAAAGCAAGAGAGATCCGGCACTGGACCACCTCGTGGAGCTTTTCGAAGTCATTCCACCCTTTGTATCTCCGGACGGGAGAGAGGCGCTGGATGTGGCGGCGATTCTCAAACGCCACCCGGAAGTCTGCCTGGTCGATGGGCTCGCGCAGGACAACCCCAGGCAAGCCCGCAATCGCAAGCGTTACCAGGATGTTCAGGACTTGCTGCGCGCCGGCATCAGCGTGGTGACCGCAATCAACTTGCAATACATAGAGGAATTGCGGCCCGGCGTTGAGCGGATTACCGGCAAGCATGTGTTGGAAACGGTCCCCAAGAGCTTCATCCTGTCGGCCGACGAGATCGAAGTGGTAGATGTCGCGGCTGAGCAGTTGCTGGAACGCATTGGGCGGCAGCCCGACGAGCGCTCGGCGGCTGAGGAGCGGCGCCGTCTCTCGGAGCTCCGGGAGATCGCCCTGCTGGTGGCGGCCGAAGTCGTTGACTACCAACTCGCCACTTACATCAGAGACCACGGAATCGAGCAACCGTTTTCCGCCCAAGAGCGCGTACTGGTTTGTTTGACGCCGCGCGCCGCCTTCAGGACCATGATCGACATCGGCAAGCGCATCGTGGATAGGTTCTACGGCGAATTGCATGTCATCTACGTCCAGCAGACCTCCATGAGCGCCGCTGACAAAACGATACTGGATGCGCAACTTTCTTATGCCCGTGAAGCCGGCGCCAACGTTGAGGTCCTCGCCTCCGAGGACCCGATGGAGGGCATCCTCCGGTTTGCGCGCCAATCGGGTATCACACAGATCTTCATTGGCCACAGCCTTCGCCACAGGTGGTGGAACCGTCTGTTTGGCAATCCTGTAGACCACCTGATCCGGCATGCCGAAGGGATCGACCTTTGCATATTCCCGCATCGAGGTGAACCGTGACCGCAAGCAAGCCCGCGTCCAGAGGAAAGCTGAAGATTCTGCTCGGTTACGCGGCCGGCGTCGGCAAGACCTACCAGATGCTCGAAGACGGGCACCAACTCAAGGCGGCCGGCGCCGATGTCGTGATCGGCTACTTCGAGCCGCACGGGCGCCAACTGACCATCGTAAAAGCCCAGGGTCTCGAGACAATTCCGCGCCGCAGGGTCGAATACCGCGGGACTGCGTTCGAGGAAATGGACACGGACGCGATCATCCGGCGGCATCCGCAAGTCTGCTTGGTAGACGAGTTTGCTCACACGAATGTGCCTGGAACGGAACACGTGAAGCGATGGGAGGACGTCCTCACCTTGCTGGAAGCGGGCATCGATGTGATCACGACCATGAACGTCCAGCATTTGGAGAGCCTGAACGACCAGGTGTTCCAGATGACCGGCGTGCGCGTGAGGGAAACGGTGCCCGATTGGGTCGTCAAGCAGGCGGATCAGGTGGTGATGATCGATCTGACGCCGAGGGCTCTGCTGAACCGGCTGGAAAGAGGCGTCGTCTACGCGCCCGATAAAGCGACGCAGGCCCTGCAAAATTTCTTCAAAGAATCGAACCTAGTCGCTTTGCGGGAAATGGCGCTAAGGCAAACCGCCCATGAGGTGGACATCCGCGAGGTGGATCCTGATCAATTTTGGCGGTCGGCCCGCAGCGGCGCGGCCGAAGGCGAGCCCGCCGAGCGAATTCTCGTGCACATCACCTCCCACCCCGCCACCGCGGTTCTCATCCGCCGGGCCTGGCGGATCGCCGAGTTCCTTCAGGCCGGCTGCTTTGCCATTTCGGTGCGATCGGCATCCGCGCGCTTGGCGCTGGGAGACGATCGCGCCATCGAGAAGCACCTGCGCTTCGCGCGTGATCTCCACATCGAGACTCGGGTTCTCGAAGGCGAGGATGAGGCGGGCACCCTGGTCGAATTTGCCCGGCTCAACAAGATCACGCAGATATTCATCTCGCGGCCGCAATACAAGCCCTGGCAGCGTCTCTTCAGCACGAATCTCGTGCACAGAATCGTGCGTCTTGCCCCCGACATGCGGCTCATCATCGTGGCCGAGCGCCGGGCTTTGCGCGCTGAGCTATCCTGAGCCGCCCGGTCTGCGCGTCTGGAGATCGGTACGCGTTCGGTGAACCCATGTTGAGGCGTTCACGTGAGCGCGGTGCCGGGGCGGAACGGTATCAGGCAGTAGCCGTCGCCTGGGCGGCCAGCCACTTGTCGGGCAGCAGCTCTTCAGTACGCGTTCGGTGAACCCATGTTGAGGCGTTCACGTGAGCGCGGTGCCGGGGCGGAACGGTATCAGGCAGTAGCCGTCGCCTGGGCGGCCAGCCACTTGTCGGGCAGCAGCTCTTCGAGCCGGTTCTGCGGGTGAGCGCTGATGCGCGCGAACACGTCGCGTAGGTAGGCGAACGGATCAGCGCGATGCCGCTTGGCGCTGGCGACGAGACTGCTCAGCGCCGTCGCCGTATGTCCGCCGTTGTCGCTTCCAAAGAAGGTCCAGTTGCGCCGGCCCACCGCGACCCCGCGCAGGCTGCGCTCGGCCGCGTTGTTGTCGATCTCCAGGTCGCCGTCCTCGGCGTAACGAACCAGCGCGTCCCAATTCGACAACGTGTAGGCCATGGCCTGCGCGATGGGACTCTTCGGCAGCACCCGCGGCCGCTCGCGTTCCAGGTAGGCCTTCAGATCGTCCAAGAGCGGCCGTGAGCGCTCCTGGCGCAAGGCCAGCCGCGCCGCGGCGTCCAACTGGCTCTCCCGCGCCTCGCGCTCCACATCGTACAGCAGATGGATGTAAGCCAGCACCACCATCGAACGCATCACGTCCGACGACTCGGCCTCAAAGTACTTCCGCCTTGCGTGCGCCATGCACGCGACCTCGGTTACCCCGCGGTCGGGCTCTTTATAGATGTGGTCGTAGCCGGAGTACGCGTCCGCCTGCAGATAGCCGTGAAAGTCCTTCAGAAACTCATCCGGTCCGTCCCGGCTGCGATTCGGCGTGTAGTCGTACACCGTGTAGGGATGCTCCGCGTCGCCGACGTAAGTCCAGATCCGTCCGGTGCGCGTCCGCGGCAACTCCGGATCCAGCACCGGCACCGGCGTGTCATCGGTCTGCACCACCTTCGAACTGAGGGCCTGCCGCTTCATCAACTGGTAGAGCGGATCGACCAGTTCGGCGCAGTCCCGCATCCATCCGCACATGGTCTGCCGCGAAAGCTCCACGCCCTGCCGGGCAAAGATCGATTCCTGGCGGTTGAGCGGAAGATGGTCGCCAAACTTGCTGACTGCCACATGTGCCAGCAGCCCCGGTCCCGCCAGGCCCTTCTCGATCGGCGCCGCCGGCTTTTCCGCCGTGACCACCGTGCAGCCCTTCGGACAGGCGTATTTCTGGCAGGCGTCCTCGATCACCTCGAGCGAGGCCGGCACATACTCCAACTGCTCGCGAATATCCTCGCCGATGTGTTTCAGCTCGCCGTGACACTGGGGGCAACGCCGCTGGGCTTCGGGCAGCTCGTACACCACGCGCCGCCGCTGGAGCGATTTCGGCAAGGGCTGCCGTCCATGTCCCTGGAGAGCGCGCCGTGGTTCAGCCGCGACTGGCTTCGGCTCCGGCGGCGGCTCCTGACCGATGCCGGCGATCTGGGCCGCGAACATGAACAACTGGTTCTCGTCCACCCGCTCGCGTTTCTGCCCGTAGCGGTGGCGGAGTAACTGCTGGAGCCAGTGCCGGACCCGCTGGAGTTCGCGCTCCTTGGCCGCCAGCTGCGCCAGCGCGCGCAGCAGCATCTGCTGCAGCGCGGCCGCGTCCTGGGGCAGGTTCTTGGGATCGATCTCCACGAGTAAGTAGTAAGTTACTAGACTTACTCGATTCTGTCAACAGAAAAGAACAACAGGTGGGATTATTGTTGTAACGGCTCTGGCCCCGCGCGATCCTCGCCCGCCGCCGGCAACACGAAGCGTTTTCTTCTCCGCCCTTTGCTCAGATCGATGCCTTCCAGCAGCACCCCCAGCTCCCAGGCCGCGATCTCCCGCCGTCCCGTCTGGGCGAACGGAAACTGGAAGGTCCCCGCCTCCAGCCGCTTGTACCAGATCACCCAGCCGTCCCGGCCCCAGTACAGAATCTTCAGCCGGTCGCTGCGTTTGTTCGAGAACACCAGCAGATGGCCCGAAAACGGATTGCAGCGGATGATGTGCTCGGCCATCATCGACAGACCGTCGAAGCTGCGCCGCATGTCGCAGGCCACCGTGCACAGGTACACCTTGATGGCGGCGGGAAAGCTCAGCATCCCGGCTCGTCCAGCGCCGCCAGCACCGACCGCAACGTCGCCTCATCGACGCCTTTGGCGATCCGCAGCCGGCTTGGTGGCCAGGTGCCGCTGCCACCAGTAGAACTGGCTCTCGTGCAGCTTGCGCTGGCGGCAGAACTCGCGGATCGACAGGCCGCTCCGCGCGGCGTCGTGAATCGCCTTCCGCCAAAACCGCGCCTTCTCCTGGTCCGGCTTGTGCCCCACGTGCTACCTCCTCGGCTCTTGATCGCGAAACGTGCGCGCGCCACGGCCACGCCTCGCCAACATGAGGAAGTATGGACCCTCAGTTCAGAATCCGGAAGATGGGTTCACCGGACGCGTACGGTACAACGAGCCTGCCTGTGGGAACGGGATACGTGGCGGAGTACTGCTTCATAAAAGCGAACGGACAGGACTTGGCGACGAATCCCGTTTTCGATTCGGCTGATGATTTCAAGCGGGCATTCACAAAGGCGTTCCAGGAGTATAACCCAGGTAAGCGTGGGTATGGCGCGGACGTTACGGGTTTTGCACCGCAATACCTGCCCATTCCAGCGACCGCAATTTTTTCCGGCCAGTAGAGAACAACAGGGAGAAAGACATGCTTCGATCAGATCAACGACGATTTGCGGTTTGGACGTGGGCTTTTGTCTTCGCGGTGGGATTGCTTCTCGCAGTCGCTGCGCCCTTGGCGGCCCAGCAGACAACTGAAGACCAGCCCGTTTCCGAAGAAGCACGTGTTAGGGTGCTCGTAGAAAGAGCCTTCCCGCAGCGACTCATCGACAGGCCCGATTGGTATAGGGGCTCACGCATGCCGGATACACCGTTGGCTCAGCGGTACGGATTCGTGAGTGCCGACCTGAACAAGACAGAACGCGCGGACTTCATCGTGGCTGCTTATTCGGACCCGTGGGGGTTCTCCGGCGCCGTCCGCGTTTTGAAAAAGGGCAGCGGAGAGATGGCAAGTGAATTCAGCTTCGATTGTTGTGCCGGATTCAACCCCGAGATCTCCATGATCGATCTGGATCACAGCGGGCGTCCTGGAATACTGGTCGAATTCGGCACGGATCGAGGAGCGGCCATCGACTGGCTATTCAGGTGGAGCGGCGCCGCGCTGGTCCCCATCAGCCCGACAGAGCCTGTTCTTGGGGGTACGGCTTTGCGCAACGCCGATTTTATCGATCTCGATGGCGACGGCATTCTGGAGATCGTCGACCACACAGACGTGTCTAAGTACAGCGATGTGCTAAACACCTACAACGTCTATAAGCTGATCAACGGTGCCTACACGCTCTCCGGCACCTTTGAGTATTACTCGATCGGATTCTCGCCGGGTGGCCCGCCTCCTTTCCGTAGCAGGGTGGAGGCGTTCGTGGCTTCAAAGCCAAAGGCTCCCTACGCCATGACCATCGTCAACGGCGACGGCCGGGACCACCCTCCCGTCCAGGGCGCCGAGATCTTGCTGAACGGCGAGCCTGTGACGACGCCCGGCCAAATCACTCAGTCTGTCCGTTCGCTGAAGATCCCGGTAACGGTGAAGGCCAAGAATACCGTCGATGTGAAGGTTTCTGGCAGCCAAGGCGCGATGCTTTACATTGGCATCGGCCCGGCGGAGCCTCCCAAACCGCCCCCCGCGGATTCCGCCAATAGTAAGCAATGAGGCCAAGAGGCAGGACTGCCGAAGGGCAGCAAACCGGGCGAGGGAGAGAGGGGGCGGAGAGGTGTCTGAGAAATCGCTTGAAATGAGGCATTCCTAGGCTCTTGCGCTCCCGGAGGAGCCAGCGTTGGCCCTTCCTGGGCCGTCGGAATCCCTCGAAGGGGGATGAACGCGAAGACGGCTCTCCAAGACTGTCGTTGGCTGTACACTAGGTCGTGGCCAGGAGGCCAAAACGCAATTCTGGTTTCTAATCACCAATAGGAGTGGAACCATGTCAGCGCGCCTTGCCGCACTCGTCATCATGTTGGGTGCTGGTGTGCTCCTTTGCACTGTGCACATGGGATGTGCAGGTGAAACGGATTATGGAGTCTTTGTCGGAAAAGGGGAATCAAGCCAGGAAATCACGCTTGTAGCCAGCACACAATTTCCCTCCTTGGAGGTCGATGGATTCGAGTTCGATCACGCTACGAAAAAGATCATCCTTTTGCTCGGAGAGCGAAGGGCCGACAGGACATGGGCTCTGACTGAGTTCCCAGACCCAGAGCACGCAAGTGGCACTGTTGTCGGCAGATCCACCCTACAGGCATTTGAGGGGACGTGGCGATCTGATGACGGGAGGGTCAGCGTACCGCTTCTGCTCAGGCGCGTGAAGCAGCAGGAGAGCCCAGTATGGCAACCGGAAGTTCGCAGTGAGTCGCAATCATTCAACGACCGTGCATTTCAGGCCACGGTGAGTAAAGATTACCGAAAAGCCCTGTACTTTTTGAAACTATACCGCGTCACCAGCAATTACCAGCCGGGTACCGCGTATTGGGAGGCGCTCTTGAATTCGGAGATAAGCCATACTGTCTCTGCCTTCTACCAGCAGGCAAGCACCTGCACGGGCTGTGATGGTATGCAAGCGCCTTTGGCTTATGTGCTTTCCGAGCGCGGCGACCTCGAAACTGCAAAGCACATCTACCGGAGGCATTGCCGGATTCATCCCCATGAGAACAGGCTCGCCTTTACTTGTCTGATGTATGCATCTCTTAGCGAAAGGATGGGCGACCGAATCGGAATGTTGGAGGGATACGATTTCGCGTGCGCCGAATCCCCGTTAGGCTGCAGCAGGTCGTTCGGCCCAAGGGAGTTACGACTGATTGATGACGTAAAAAGTGCAAACTTTTCGCTGGCACTGCAAGAGCTCAAGCAGCCGGGGCTCAATGTAAACGCAAAAGGGGGGCAAGCTTTGTACGAAGCTGTCGTGCATCATTCAACGGAATTAGTTCAAGAGTTGTTAAACCGCGGGGCTGACCCCGACTTGCAGCCCTGCCTCGTAGTTGCGATTGCCAATGGTCTGCCGGAAATTGCGAGGTTACTTCTCGGCAGCGGTGCTGATCCGAACCTCAGATTCCCTTTGGACCTTGCGGCTAGCCAAGGCGACATCCCCATGGCCGAAGAGTTGATTCGAAAGGGCGCGGATGTCAATTACAATGACTATGTCGGTGTAGGCACTGCACTGATGGCGGCTGCCGAGGGCAGCAAACGCGAGATGGTAAGGCTGTTGCTACGGCACGGTGCCGATCCGACAGTTCAGGCCAAGTTTCACGATCCAGCCCTGGTCTCTGCGGCCGATCCAGAAATAAAGAAAATGCTTGAACAGGCCCTTCGTGAGTGCGAAACGGGCGCAAGAAAATGCGAGGAAATGTCGCCGATGCCTATCGCAAGGTGCTAAATGACGATATGGGAGAATGATGCCCTGAAGGCCGTACCGGTTCGCCTTTTCTCATGCCGCCCGGTTTGATGAAGCGCCAGGCTCTTTGGTCCCGCCCCCAGCTCGGCCTCGATCCCGTTGCAAGGAGCGCGGCCTGCAATCCGTTACTTGCTTTTCCCCGCGTTCTCGACGACGCTCATCGCGAAGTAGTTGACCACTTTCGCCTGGTTCCGCGCCACCTCGTAATAAGCGTTTCTCAATAGCTGGTCCTTGCAGCCTCGGCCTTCAACTCCTGCGCCAGGCCGTTCAGTGTGATGTAATCCCTCTTGCCGTTGCCGAGGCACGGGATCTCGTCGAGGCAATAGACGCGCCGCGGCGTGGCCAGTTCAGGCGCGCCTAGCTCGCGCGCGGCGTGCTGCAATTGCTCCCGCCGTAGGAGGCGATCTTCGGTGAAAAGGAGGATCGTTTCCCCGCGCCCGCGCTCGCGGATTGCCACCGCGGCGTGCTGCCGCCCGGGCGACACTAAGGCCGCGATCCGCTCCACCAGATCGAGCGGCACCATTTCCCCCGCCACCTTCGCGAACCGCCGCGCGCGGCCCAAAATGGTGATGAAGCCCGCGCTGTCAACCGAAGCAATGTCCTCCGTGTTGTACCAGCCTTCGCCGAAGAGGGAGCGCACCGGCTCGATCTCGCCGGGTCGCGCTTCGGAAAGGTAGCCCATCATGATGTTGGGGCCGCGCACGTGCAGCAGCCCGCCCCGCTCGATGCCCTCGACCGGTTCGATACGGTATTCGAGGCCCGGGAACAACTCGCCGGCCGTGCCCGCCGCCGCGGCGTGCGGCGTATTCACCGAAAGCACCGGCGCAGTCTCAGTGACGCCATAGCCTTCCAGAATGCGGATGCCGAATTTGGCCGCATACAGCTCGCGCACCTCCTCGCTGAGCTTTTCGGCGCCCGCCACCACCAAGCGCAAGCAGCGGAAATCGAACGGGTCCGCGTACTTCGCGTAGTTGCCCAGGAAGGTGCTGGAGGCGAAGAGCACCGTGCAGTCGTGATCGTAAATCAGCTCGGGAATCACCCGGTAGTGCAGCGGCGAGAGATAGAGAAACACGCGCGAGCCGCCGAGCAACGGCAGAAAAATGCCCACCGTGAGCCCAAACGTGTGGAACAGCGGGAGCGCACTCATGAAGCGATCCTTCGGCGCGAACTCGATCACCGCCCGGCATTGCGCGAGGTTCGAAACGATCGCGCCATGACTCAGCGCCACTCCCTTGGGCCGGCCCTCCGACCCCGAGGTGAAGACGACCGCCGCCGGATCTTCAGGCCGTACGGGCCTGGCGGCTGTGCGCGGAAACCAGAGCGCCCATCCGAGGAGCCAAAGCCTGTCGAGCAGGCTGAAGCCTTCCCGCAGGTCCTCGATGAAGACCAGGCGAACATTCTCGAGCCGCTCGACCGCCGCGCCCAGCCGCGCCTTAGCCAGGAACGCCCGCGAGGTGATGACGACCCGCAGGTTCGCAATCCGGCAGGCGTGCCGGAGTGCTTCGGCGCCAGCGGTGTAGTTCAACATCGTGGGCACCCGGCGCATGGCGAGCATGCCGAAGAGCAGCGCCACCGTGGCCGAAACATTCGGCATCAGCACACCGACGAACTCGCCCTCCCGGCTGAGCTTGGTCACGAGGCGGCCCAGCGCCAGGCTCGCCTTCAGCAGTTGACCGTAGGTCTGCTCCTGCTGGCTCACGTCCTCGAGAATGCGCCGGCGGCGCCCGTGGATGGCGATCGCGTCCAGCAGCGCGGGGAAGAGCGTCCTCCGCTCGCGCGCGGCGAATGCCGCCTCTTGCATGATCTTCCGTAGCGCCTCCGCGCCGAGCCGGTGGCGCGCTTTCGATTTCAGCGTCTCCGGCGTCGTGATCGTGCGCGGCGGCAGAATCGTGATTGTGATGCGCGGAAACCACTTCCGCGGGAAGTCGCCCTGTATGCGGCTGAAAATCGAATACACCGCGCCATCGATGTGTACCGGCGCCACCGTCGCGCCTGTCCGTGCCGCCACGAACGCCGGCCCCCCGTAGATCTTCATCATCGAGCCGGTTAAGGTGACTCGGCCTTCGGGGAAAATCAGCACCGGCCGGCCGCTCTCCACCAAGCCGATGACTGCCTTCATCCCGAGCGGGTGCGCCGAATCCACAATCAGGTGCGGGAGAAAGCGCATCGGCAGACGGACAACCCAGTGCCTGGCCATCGCCGTATGGAGCACCCAGACCGGCGTGACAGGGAGGAATGCCCCCAGCAGCACGCCATCGAGCAGCGATTGATGATTGGAGACGATCAGCAGTTTCGCGCAGGGCGCGATGGTCCCCCGCACGCGCACGCGGAAGCACAGCCGAAGGAGAAAGCACACGAATACTCGAATCATTCCTCTTGCCACATCGCCCGCGCGGGCCGCCAGCAGCCCGATTCTGCCCCTACGGGCATGGGCGCTATTATCGCTTATTCGAACCTTGGCGCGAAGGGGGGACCGGCTGCAAAAAGATGGATGCGCCGCATGGTGGCGCGGAAGCCTGGCCAAGACCGCCACGGTTCTCAGCGAGCTCGCCGGCCGGCGGGCACGGCGCCGCTCTCAGCGGCACTACGCTTCAATCGGCACAACGCGGACTTGCGGATCTTCAGTAACTCACGCGCCCTTCGTGTCTTGATCCGCTGGCTCCGATTCCCCGGCCTCGGCGCCATAGCCGTGCTTCGAGTAATAATACGTGTACTTGCTGTAGAGTTCCCCGGACCGCGCGCCGTTCACCACGATCCCCAGCACATTGTTTTCGCACAGCGATTGCATAGCCCGGTGCACCATATCAATCGTGGTCTGTCCGATGCGCACCACCAGAACCGTCCCATCCGTCAGCGTGCCAAGCAAGTTCGCATCCGCCGAAAACAGCAGCGGCGGGCTGTCCAGGATCACCCACTTGAAAGAGTTCGGCAACTCACGGAGCAGCGCCTTCACCTCGCGCAGGTTGAGCAGCTCGAGCGGGTTCTGAACCGCGGTGCCCGCCGGCATGATGAAAAGGTTCGTTCCGGCGAGGCGTTTCATGGCGGCTGCAAGCGGCACGTTGCCCAGCAGGTAGTCGGTGGCGCCGGGCGCCCGCCCGATCTGGAACAGGTTGTGGACCACCGGCCGGCGGAAATCGAAATCGGCGAGCAGCGTCAGGTTGTTCACCAGGTGGGACTCGGCAAGCGCGAGGTTCGCCGCCGCAAACGATTTGCCTTCGGCCGGCGATGCGCTGGTCACGACGATCGTATGGATCGGTTGCGACGCCTGCAGGTGATTCATTCGCGTCCGCAGGCTGCGGAACTCTTCGCTCGGCGGCTCCTGCGGCCGCCTGCTGTCAATCAGCAGCGCTTCCGGCGCGGGCGTGAAAGGCACCTCCTCGACCTGCTCCAGGAAGCTCCCCGCCGCGGTCACTATCCCCGTGCTCCTCGTGTGCTGCCCAGTTCCGGCAGTTGCGCCCCCGCCTAACGGCGGAACGCCCACGTCTTCCAATTCGGCCGGCAGCGGCGCTCCCATCTGTTCGGCGCGACGCAACGCATCATGAACTCGGCTCATATTCTCTCCAGAAAAAAACTGACCGTTTCTTCCGGCCAGCGAGATGCAACCACTCGCCGCAGGCACGTGCCGCGCGCTCCAGCGCGCGATCGTGCATCCTATCTAAACCATTACAACCTGGTCGAGTAATAATAGTAAACCGAGCTGGTCATCGCCAAAACGCCCAGGATCGAAGCCGCCGACCAGACCAGCCACGCCAGCCGCCGCTTGCGGCGGACCACCAGATCGTTTTCGAGCAGCGGTATCGTTCCCAGCACCCGCAGGTTCGTGTAGGCGCGCGCGTCTTTAAGGCTCTTGAGCGACGTGTCCTTCATCTCCCGCGCGCCAGCCGTGAAAATGCCGAGCATCATACCGATGCCCAAGCCCGCGCCGACGATCAGCAGGCGGTTCGGCTTCGTGGGCGTCTCGGGCAGTGAGGCGTCATCGAGCAGCTCCAGGCGCTCGCCCTGGCCGCGGTTCTCCAAGTTCGTGGCAGTCTCCGATTGCGACTTCTTGGCGTTCAACTCGTCGTAACGGGTTTTCGCAAGGGTATAGTCCCGCGTCAGTTCCTCGTAATCGCGATCGATCAGCGGGCTCGACTGGATACGCGAGTTATACAGATCGATCATGCTGACAAGCTGCTTCTGCGACTTGGTGCGCTCTTCGAGATCCATGTTCTGGGCCTGAATCTGGCTCTGCATTCTGGCGATCGCAGCTTCAAGCTCCCGGGCGCCGCGCTCGTCCCTAATGCTCGGTTTGCTGGCCTCGGGCTCTGGTTTCCTCTGTTCTTCCTCCTTCATCAACGCATCCCGCCGGCTCTTGAGCACCGCGAGCTGCGCTTCGGCTGCCTGTACGTCCGGGTGCGTCTCCTGGTACCGCTGTCTCAGTCCGGAAAGCGTCGTCTCCAGGTTCACGATTTCGCGCTCGATCTGGCCCAGCCGCTCACTCTTCACCGTCTGGCCGACCTGGTCGCCGGTCTGCGCCAGCGACGCGAGCTGCTCCTTGTAAACGCGGATTTGCGATTCGAGAAGCAGCTTCTCTTGGCCGGCGCGGTTGATTGCCTCGTTGACGCCCGCCAGTTGCGTTTCGAGCGAGTGGAGCATCTGCAGGTTGGCTTGCATCTGGTCGGGCAGCCGGCCGGCGTTCTTCACGCGGAATTCGGTCAACTTGTTCTCGATCTCGTCGAGATGCTTCTTCGCCGCATCCCATTGGTCTTTCAGAAAGTCCGTGGTCGCAAGCGATTGGCTGGCCAGCGCGCGGATGTTCGCGTCGATGAAGCGCGTCACCAGGTCCTTGACAACCTTCTGCGCCGCATAGCGGTTCGAATACTCGAACGAAATCTGGAACGCGGAGGTCGGGCCTTTGCTCTGTTGCATCTCCAGGCTCGATACCGGACCGATTTTTATGTCCTTGCCGCGCATCTGTTCCACAATGTCTTCCATCGGTTTGCGCGCGAGTTCGCTCCGGTACAGGCTATACGTCTGGATGATGTTGACGAGGGTCGCGCGGCTCAGGATGCTCTGCGCCATGGCATTGATGCGCTGCGTCATCTCCGAGTTGATGTTTGAGGGCACATAGCGCTCCGGCACCTGTGGCGGCACCACCTGAACGGTCGATTCGGAAATGTAGGTATCCGGCCAGAAGAAGGCTACGACGACCGAGAGCACCAGCGCCGCAAACGCCGGCCCGGCGATCCAACTCTTATGGCGGCGGAGGATGCCGATGTAATCTTCGATATCCAGCGGCCGCCTGGACACGCTCAGGAGATCTTGCGTCGGCTGCATCACTTCCCCTCTCCACCCCTGCTCTTGGACACAATCGCTACTCCATGGAGCGCCGGCTGGTTCCCCCGCGCTGTCCCCTCAGGGCACTATGATCTTGTCGCCGTTTTCAAGCACAACGTTCTGGGCCGTATTCTTGCCCCTGACCACCTCGTTGTAGTTGAAGTGGAGGCGCTGGTCGCCGCGAATGATGGTGATGTGCTTCTTGTTGGCAAAGTCCCGGAAACCGCCGGCCAGAGTTATGGCTTCGAACACGTGCGTCGGCACTGACAACGGATACGCGCCCGGCCGGTTGATTCCTTCCCCGTCGATGTAGTACCGTTTGCTGCGGACCTGTTGCACCATAATCAGGACTTGCGGGTTCTTGACGTATTGCGAGAGCGCGTTCGTGACGCTGGCGGCCAATTGGACCGGCGTCAGCCCCGCTGCCGGCACTTCATTGATGAGCGGCATAGTGATCTTGCCATCCGGCCGGATCACCGCCTGGCCCGATAATTCCGGCTCGCGCCAGACGCGCACGTAAATGATGTCTTCGGGGCCGAGCGTGAACGTGTGTGGATCGACGTTGGCCGGAAGCGGCTGAGGCGCTTCGGCCGTCTCAGGCTTGGCGGGCTCAGACGGTGGACCGCCGGTTTTCTGCGGCGGATTCTGAGCGGCCAACCAGAAGCAAGATGCCAAAAGACCCAGCGCCAGACGCGCGCTCAAAATGCTAAGTCCTCTCATACCGCTCCTTTGCAATGGTTGCTGGATCGGCTCTGGCCTGGGAACAGACCCATTGCTCCCAGACGCCGCCGTCTTTTTATTGTACAGCACCTGCCGGCAGCCGTCTCTCACGGCCCCTGCGTGTGAAGTAGAAGGTCTCCGCGCCGGCGAGTTGGGCGATCCGCGGGCATCACGCTAGGCCGCGAAGCGGCGCATCGCATTCAGGTGGGCCTTGCGCGCGTGTGTCGTTGTTGATCTGAGCGGTGAAGAATTCCAGCACGCGCCTGGCCGCCTTCAGCGTCGGCGTGAAGAGCGTTACGGGCCGTAGCTCCGAAGCAGGGGGAGAGAACGATTTCTGTGCTCATGAGCGTTCCTCGGAACTATTCTTTCCCCTGGGTAGAGAATGCGCCCCTCTCCGAGGTCGATACCTCCATCAGAGCGTGTCTCAACCTCGACCGGAAAGACATCCGGTGGAAGGCTTTCTATCTTTTCCAGGATCAAGTTGCCCTGCTGGTAGAAGACTTTGTCGGGAATCGGTACAGATTTCCGGGGCGGTCGCTGATCCTTCAAGATCTCGGTTTGGACGAACTGGCTTAACCGGAATAGCGCAAGCGGACCGCCGTAATGGCGCCAGTCGAAGGGGGTTCCATGAAGACCAGTTGTATCGAGTGTGATTAAACCAGGAATAGTGAAGACGGTGTCGCGGCAGTCCGGGTCAATCGACCAGGTCGGCGAAAACGGCGCATGCGCGAACGCGTTTCGGGTGAGGCGGGCAATTTGATACGCGGCGCGCACATCAGGGTTGGGCGATGCCTTTGGATCAGTCACGGCGGCTCGGATGGCGTCCTTCATCGCAACGGCCATGAGGTAGGTCGCAGAGCGATGAAGGAAGCACGCCGCGTAATCGGCCTGATCTTGGCGAAGGGCGATCTCCGGGTAACGGACGCGATGCTGTCCGTGGGTCCACTCGATGGGAAGGTCGAGGGGCTGCCGCTTTCCCGTCACGGCGAGCCGCACGGCGGACGCCAGACGGAACTGGAGGTCGGCGGTGAACAGATTCCCAATATGCTTTTCCAGATCCTGCACCGTTTACGGTCCTCCTGTCCCGCTCAGGCAGAGTGTTATAAAGGACGTTATCACACGCTGAAACAGAACAGCAAGAGACTGTTTTTTTACCCTCTTTACCAGTCGCCGTTCAGTTCTTTCAGCCGCCGGTAAACGAGCGCAATCGGCAAGCCGACTACGTTGCAATAACAGCCCACCACACGGCTGATGAATTTCGATGCGAGCCCCTGGATCGCGTACGCCCCTGCCTTGTCCATTGGCTCGCCGCTCGCCACGTAGTCGCGGATTTCCTTGTGGGATAGCGGTACGAATTGCACGCGGGTGGCCTCGACATCTTCGATGAGCCGGGCCGCGCTCCGCAGGCAGATTCCGGTCATGACCACATGCTCCCGGCCGGAAAGCCGCCGCAGCATGTGGGTGGCCTCCTCCCGATCGGCGGGTTTCCCGAGGATCTCATCATCGACGGCCACGACGGTGTCGGCGCCGAGCACAATGTCCCGCGCGCCAGCCTCGATCGCCTCCGCTTTCGCCCGCGCCACCCTTTTCACGTACGCCTCGGCGCTTTCGCCGGCGAGGCGCTTTTCTTCGACTTCCGCCGGCCGCACAATGAAGCGCAAACCGGCGTTTTCCAGAATCTCCCGCCGCCGTGGGGAACTCGAGGCCAGGATCAACACATCCACGATGGTAGCAGGAGGCCCGCCTCCTTCTTCCTCCGTTTGCAAACGGCGCCCCCGGCACGCGGCTGTTTCGAACCACACGAACACTTTGCATCGAACCGGCGCAAAAGGGCATCTATATCTGGTGTGCACAATTCGGGCCGGGGTGTGGCCACGATCTGATAAAATGGCGGTTCAGTAAACATGGACCGCGCTGGGAAAATCATTCACGGGTTGAAGATTCCCGGCGGATGCCTGCCGCCCGAGGCCCTGGTCCGCGCAGCGTGGCCGCAAGCGGTCGGGAAGCGTATTGCCGCGCACACGCGGCCGGTAGCGCTTGTTTCCGCGCGGCTCATCGTGGAAGTCGAAGACGCAATCTGGCAACGGCAACTCGAAACGATGTGCGGCCAGATCCTGCCCCGCCTGCGGGACCTCGCGGGAAAGGAGAGCGTTGCGGCGCTGGACTTCCGCGTGGGCGTGCCGCGGCGCGAGCCTCAGCGCGCCGGGCAGGCGCGGGCGAAGCGGGACGATGCGGATCTGATCGCGGACCCGGTGCTGCGTAGCGTGTACAAGGCAGCGCGGAAGCGGTCGCTCGCTTGAGGGTGCGGTCCCGGCCAGCATGCCGTCCGCGGCGGACCGGGGCGCGGTCACTGGGGTAAGGCAACGGGCACCCGCGGTGTCCGGGAGAGGCCAAGGCGAACTTTGAAGCTCAGCGAGGACGAAGTCCGGTACGTAGCCGATCTGGCGAACCTCAGATTGACCGGGGAGGAAGTGCGCCGGATGTGCGCCGAACTGGGCGAAGTGCTCACGCACATGGAGAAGCTGAACGAGATCGATACGCGCAACGTCGAGCCCATGGCGCAAGTCCTGTATGAGGCGGAAGAGACGGCCACTTTGCGCAGCGACGAAGAGCGCGCTGGTCTCGGCAGCGAGGCCGCGCTGGCCAACGCGCCGCTCGCGGGCGCTGGCTTCTTCAAAGTCCCGAAGGTGATCGAACGCTGATGGCTGCGCACACGGACATCCCTTCTCTGACGATCGCGGAAATCCGGGCGGGGCTCGCGAAGCGGCAGTTCAGCGCCGAAGAGCTGGCCAGCGAAGCGCTACGCTACGCCGGGGCCGAGAACCCGAAGACGAACGCCTACCTCCGCTTCTCGCCCGAGCGCGCGCTCGAAGCAGCGCGCCGCGTGGACGGCAAGCTCGGGCGGGGCGAAGACCCAGGGGCGCTGGCAGGCGTGCCCATCGCGGTGAAGGACGTCATCCTGACCAAGGGCGTTACCACGACCGCCGGCTCGCGGCTGCTCGAAAGATACGTTCCGCCATACGATGCGACGGCAGTGATCCGTCTGGAGCGCGCGGGCGGCATGGTGATCGGCAAGACGAACTGCGATGAGTTCGCGATGGGTTCATCGACCGAGAACTCGGCGTACGGACCGGTGCGCAACCCGGCCGCGCCCGACCGCGTGCCCGGGGGATCGAGTGGCGGCTCGGCCGCGGCGGTCGCGCAAGGCACGGCGGTGGCCGCGCTCGGCTCCGATACCGGCGGGTCGATCCGCCAGCCTGCGTCCTTTTGCGGCACGGTCGGCGTCACGCCCACTTACGGCCGTGTTTCGCGCTATGGCCTGATCGCGTTCGCGAGCTCGCTCGACCACATAGGCCCGTTCGCGCGCACTGTGCCCGATGCCGCCCTGCTGCTCGAAGTAATCGCCGGGCGGGACGAATTGGATTCCACCTCGGCGTTCGCGCCGGTGCCGGACTACACCGCGGCGCTGGACGGAGCGGTCAAAGGCATGAAGATCGGGCTGCCGCGCGAATACTTCAGGGGCCTCGCGAGCGAGACCGGCGGCCTGGTGATGCGCGGCGTCGACGTGCTCGAGCGGCTCGGCTGCGACGTGCGCGAGATCAGCTTGCCGCACACCGATTACGCAATCGGCTCCTATTACATCATCTGCACGGCCGAGGCCAGCTCGAATCTGGCGCGCTACGACGGCGTCCGCTACACCATGCGCAGCGCGCACTCGGAGACGCTCAGCGATATGTACCGCAACACGCGCGGCGAAGGCTTCGGGGCCGAGTGTAAGCGCCGCATCATGCTGGGCACTTATGTCCTCAGCGCCGGTTACTACGAGGCGTATTACCTGAAGGCGCAGAAAGTTCGCAAGCTCATTGCGCAGGATTTCTCGGAAGCGTTTCGGGAGGTCGATGCCATTATCACACCGGTTTCGCCCTTCCCGGCTTTCAAAATTGGGGAGAAAATCGGCGACCCGCTCCAGATGTACCTCTCCGACATTTACACGATTACCGGGAGCCTGGCCGGCATCCCATGCATGAGCGTTCCGTGCGGGAAGACCGAAGCCGGGCTGCCGGTGGGGATGCAGATTTTGACGAGGCATTTCGACGAGACGGGCATGTTCCGCCTCGCCGATGCCTTTGAAAAAGCCGGCGGTTTTGCCGGCTGATTACACCCGGCAGGGGCCGGGAGGGAATAACGGCTGCGCGGCTGGCCGCCCAGAGGCGGCCGGTTGGCGCAGCCAGCACTCAAGAGAGGAGATTGGGATGGCTCATAAAATTGAAGCCAAGAAATTCGATTCCATCATGCGGGACCTCGATGGGATCTCCGCACGGACCATGACCGAGCACTACAAGCTCTATCAAGGCTACGTGAACAAGTACAACGAGATCATGGCCAAGATCGAGTCCGCTGACCGCACTTCCGCCAACCAGACGTTTAGCGACATTCGCTCACTCAAAGTGGACCTCACGTTCGCAATCGGCGGCGTGAAGAACCACGAGTTGTACTTCGGCCACCTGGGCGGCAAGGGTGGAGATCCTCCGGCCGACATCAAGCGCGAGCTCGAGAGGGCGTTCGGCTCGGTGGACGCGTGGCGGGCCGACCTGAAGGCCACCGGCATGGCGTCGCGCGGCTGGGCCTGGACGGCCTGGGACCGCGACTGGCACTATCTGTTCAACTACGCCGGTGACGCGCAGAACTCGTTCCCGGTGTGGAACGCCGTGCCCATCGTCGGTCTCGATGTTTACGAGCACGCCTACTATCTCGACTACGGCACCGCGCGCGCTAGTTACATCGACACGTTCTTCAAGAACGTCAATTGGGCTGCCATCGGCGAAAACCTCGAGCGCGCCCGCGGCAGCCGCGCCGCTGGCGGCCACGCCTGACGTAGCGTCACAGCGGGACGGTTACCTCACCGCTCCTTTACAATCGCGGCTCGGTAGCACGCTTTTCCGAGCCGCGCGTAAGCGGGCGTAAAATGCCTTCGCTACCGGCTAGCCCGCAGTGGGCGGGCGCAGCTTAACCTCAAATCGGCCGCTCTCATCCCCTCTTTACGTGGTTGCCAAACGCCTCGCGCAAATGCTACCTATTAAGATTCGATTCGGCGAATGCACATTCCCCCGCTCCAATTCGCACGGCTCGCTACGCGCCGTCCGCACCATCTGGCGGCCAGGCGGATCTTATTCTCCGGCCTAGTCTTAGCGCTTGCGGCCAGCCTGCCCGCAGAGGCTCACATCCCGCTGCCGCAAGGCGCCCCGCCGGGAAGCCAAGGGGTCGCCATTGTGTACGACGGCGCAACGGATTACCAGGCCAAGGGCTTCATCCACGCGCTGTTCGTCGAGAACCTGCTCGGTCACTTTGGCCTGGATAGCGACATCATCCCGCTCAAGGATTACCAGCCGGGCGAATTGGCCCATTACCGCGCGGCATTTTTCATCGGCGTGGCGGCAAATGCCGAATTGCCCTCCGCCTTCCTTGAAGACGTGCGCGCTTACCGCCAGCCGTTCTGTTGGATGGGACAGCACATCGGCGACCTGGTAAACGTGCCTGGCGGACGGCGGCAGTTCGGGTTCACCTTTATCGAATACGACAGGAATGCGGGCGCGAACCGGGTGATTTACAAGGACACTCCGCTGTTCAAGACGGAGCTCGACCTCAACATCGTCCAGGTGAACGATCCGAGGGCTGTCGAAGTCGTCGCCACCGCTGTCACGAAAAAAGGCGTGAAGCCCTATGCGTTACACCACGGCCGCTTCTGGTACCTCGCCGACAGCCCGTTCGCGTACGCGGATGAGGGCGGCCATTACCTCGCGTTCTGCGATCTGCTCCACGACATCCTGGAGATACCACACGAGCCGTCACAGCACGCCCTAGTCCGCATCGAAGACGTCAGTATCGACGACGATCCGGTCGAGCTGCGCCGCACGGCCGATTTGCTCTCCTCGCGGCACATTCCGTTTCAGATCGCGCTCATTCCGATCTTCCGGAATCCCTCGCGCGAGCTCGAGGTGCGGCTATCGGATCGCCACTCGATCGTCGACGCCTTGCATTATATGATCGCGCACGGAGGCACACCCATTCTCCACGGCGTCACGCACCAGTACCGGGGCCAGAGCGGCGACGACTACGAGTTCTGGGACGATACGGCGGACCGGGCGATCATGGGCGACTCGACCCAATTTATGCTGCACCGGCTGCAGCTCGGACTCGCGGAATGTTTCGCGGTCGGCATCTACCCGGTGGCGTTTGAGACGCCGCACTACGCCGCCTCGGAGGTCGATTACCGTGCGATGATGCGCGTGTTCTCGCTCTTCTACGACCGCACCATCTCCACCCCCAGCCTGAACTCGCAGCAGTATTTCCCCTACCCGCTGATCGATCACTGGGGGCGGCAGATCATCCCCGAAAATTTAGGCTATCTGCCGGAGGAAAAACCCGATCCTAACGTGATCGTCGAGCGGGCGCGCGCCATGCGGGTCGTCCGCGACGGCGTCGCGTCCTTCTATTTCCACCCGTTCCTCAACCCGAAGCTGCTGGACCAGGCCATCCGGGGCATCGCCGGCCTCGGGTACCAATTCGTGTCGATCCGCGATTTTGCGAGCCAGGTCGACCTTCAGGGGCGCTACGTCGTGCGCACCTCCTCGGGCCAAGCGCGCCTCTCGCCGCAGGGCGAGTACTGGCGCTTGCGCCTGTTCGATGCGGGCGGACAGGAGGTCAAGACTGAGATCTCGTCTGAGCGCCGCACCGGCCCCGTCGAAGTCGCCGTTGATGTGCCACCAGGCGGATGGGCCGCGCTGGATTGCTTGAAGGACTTGCCTGCCCAACATCGCGAGCTGACCTGGACCGCGCGAGCCGGCCAGTGGTGGCGCGACCTGTGGGCGCCGGAGCGCGTATCCGCCGCGCACTCATTCATCTCCGGCAGGGAGGCCTGGATTCTGGCGGTTGATAATAAGGCACCGCCCGCCGCTCTGCGCAATCAGGAGAGCTACCGCAACGTGCTCGAGACGTTCGGTTATGAGACGAAGCTGGTGAAGGCGCACGACTTTTCGCGCGCGCCCTCCGGCGCCGACACAATGATCATCGTGCCCGAAGCCGCCGGAGCGCGGCTCAGCGATGCGCAGCAGCGCGAACTGCTCGGCTATCTGAACTCCGGCGGTCCGGTGGTCGCCGATGGCCGCCAGCCGTGGCTCGCAAAACTCGGGTTCGAATGGGAGGATCGCACGGTCCCGGTCATCGAAGTGACCGACGAAGTCTACCCGGAAATGTACCTCCGCTGGCGGCCGACGGAACAAATCCAGCGCTTCAGGCCGCCCGCAGGCGCCCGCGAGCTGATGATCGACACCGAAAGCGAACAGGTGCTAGCGTTTTCCGGCGACTACGGCGCGGGGCACTATGTCTATCTCGCCGCCCCGCTCGACCCGTACACCACGGACGGAGCGAGTCATTATCCGTACTTCGCCAAGTACCTCAGCGACACTTTCGGGACGAACACATCATTGAGGAGCCCGCGGCTGGAAGTGTACTTCGATCCCAGTGACCGGCGCGACGCAGATCTGAACCGGCTCGCCGTGCAGTGGCGCAAGTCGGGCATCCGCATCGTTTACGCCGCGGCGTGGATCTTCTACCCGAAGTACTCGTATAACTACAAAGAGTTCGTGAACGCGTGCCATCGGAACGGCGTCGCGGTGTACGCTTGGCTCAACTTGCCGATGGTGACCGACAAGATGTGGGAAGAGCATCCCGAATGGCGGGAAAAAACGGCCAGCGGGGCCGACGGCTTGGTCGGCTGGCGCTTCTTGATGAATCTCGAGAACCCGGACTGCTTCCGCGCGGCGATGGACTGGGCCAAAAAAGTGCTGCGCGACAACGACTGGGATGGCGTCAACATCACCGAGCTGAACTTCGACGCCGATTTCAAGGATTACCTTCGGCCCGACAAGTTCGTGCCGATGAACGCCAATGTTCGAGCCGACTTTCACCGCAAGGCGGGCTTCGATCCCATCCAGCTTTTCTTGCCCTCCTCGCCGTTCTATTACAAGACGAACCCGGGCGCACTGCAAAAGTTTCAACGCTATCGCGAAAATCTCGTCATCGAGTGGCACCGGCGCGTGCTCAGCGAGATCGAGCCGCTGCGCAAGGAACGTGGATGGGAAGTGATCGTTACAGCGATGGACAGCCTGCACAGCAAATACGTGCGGCCGGCGCTGGGCGTCGATTCGCGCCGCATTGCCGGCCTGATGAAGGAGTTCAATTTCACCTTTCAGGTTGAAGACCCGGCCGAATACTGGATGCAGCCGCCCGATCGTTACCTCAAGTTCGCCAAGACGTATCGCAAACTCGTGAAAGATCCGCGGCGGCTGATGTTCGACGTGAACGTGGTCCCCGGCCGCGACATCACGCACACAACGCTGGCTTCGGCAACCGCTACCGGCACCGAGCTTGCCCGCACCGTCGCAGCGGCGGCCGCAGCTACAGGACGTGTAGCGATCTACTCCGAACACAGCGTCCCGGTTCAGGATTGGGCGGCTCTGCGCATCGTGCTCACTGCGCACGCGACGCTGTCTCCAGGCCGGCGCGAGTGGAAAGTCGATACGCCGGCGCCAGTGCTGCTGAGCCCCGCCGAGGATCGCGACTACTACCTGGATGGCAAGCTGTGGCCGGCCGTGTCCTCGGATGGCTTACTGGCTCCGCCCGGCCGGCACTGGGTTTCGATCGACCGTCCGTGGCATCATTTCCTCGACCCCGGCACGCTGCCCGCGCGCATGCTTAGCATCAGCGGCGACTTGCTCGACGCGCGTGTGATGCCGACCGGCCTGGTCTTCCGCTACTCCAGCCCGGGCCGCGCGGTGGTCGTTTTTAATCAGAGGCCGCTCGAGATTCTGGTAGACGGGAAACGCGGCAGCGTGCCTGTCGAGCCAGACGGGGCGGCCTGGACAGCGCTGCTTCCCGGCGGCGATCATTGGGCAGTGGCGACCACGGCGACCAGGGCAGGAGTCGCCGTGAACCTGTGGGGCTGGGCATCGGCTTCGGCGATCACGGCATTCGGCGGCGCCGCCACCGCGCTCATGGTGCTAATCTACTTCGAGGTGCGGGTGCGCCGCCTCGTGCGGCGCCGCGGAGTTCTCTAGGCCGTTCCAGTTTGGTTAGGCTTACACTGCAAGTTGGCAACGGTACACGGACTCGTTCAGCCTAGGAAAGTTGGAGCCGTACTAGCGTGTATTCGAGCGTCCTCATAGACGGCCTCTTCGTCGCGGCCGTCACGCTGATCTGGTTCATGCTGGCCTATCAGTGCGTGCTCTTTTTCCTGGGCAATCGCTATTACCGGGAGACCCGCAGGCGTGCCAAGGCCGGCTCTGCCTTGCCCGACGCCTCCCTGCCCGCGATCTCCATACTGGTGCCTTGCCACAACGAGGAAATGGTCATTGCGCACACCATTCGCGCGCTGCTCGCACTCGATTATCCGGCCGGCAGGATGGAGATCCTGATCATCAATGACGGCAGCACCGACCGCACGGCCGAGATTGTCCGGGAATGTACCGCCGACACCCGCGTGCGCCTGCTCGAGGTGCCACGCCAGTTTGCGGCGCGCGGAAAATCCTGCGCTCTCAACTTCGCGCTCGGCCAGGCCACGCATCCGGTCCTCGCCATCTACGACGCGGACAATATCCCCGAGCCGGGTGCGCTGCGCCCGCTGGCCGAAAAACTGGCGCTCGACCCCACGCTCGGCGCGGCCATCGGCATGTACCGCGCCTGGAACCGCCGCCGGGCGCTGCTCACGCGATGCTTGAACATCGAGGGGATCGGTTTCCAGTGGATCTTGCAGGCGGGCCGCTGGATGCTGATGCGTCTGACAACGCTCCCCGGCACCAACTACGTGATTCGCCGCGATCTGGTCGCTCGGTTGGGAGGTTGGGATGAGCAGGCGCTCACCGAAGACGCCGAGATGAGCGTGCGCGTCTACAAGGCCGGCTACCGCATCCAGTTCGTGCCTGGCTCGGTCACGTGGGAGCAGGAGCCCGAAGGCTTGAAGGTGTGGTTCCGCCAGCGCCGCCGCTGGGTGCGCGGGTCGAACTACCTGTTCAAGAAATATGCGCGCAGCTTGCTGCGGACGCGCCCGCGCCGCATCGGATTGGAGCTGCTCTATTCGCTCGCGCTGTATTACCTGTTTTTCCTCGCCGTCGTCATCTCGGACATCCTGTTCGTGCTGAGCGCGAGCGGCCTGGTCCGCATCGAGGTGCCCGGCCCTTACGCCACCGTCTGGCTGTTTGCCTACGCGACTTTCGTTCTCCAGTTGATCATCGCGCTCTCCTGCGAAGAGGGCGAGGACTCTCCGGGCAATATCCTGCTGACGTTCGTAATGTACTTCACATACTGCCAGCTCTGGATTCCGGTGGTTGCTGTGGCGTTCTATGACGATTTCATCGCCCACCGCGCGCTGAAGTGGTCGAAGACGGAGCGCTACGCAGTGACCAGTGGAAAAATCGGCTGACGGCGGCCGGCGGATCTTCTACCATCCACAACCCGCGATTCCTATTTGCCTTCCACGAGGTCCACCACCGGGCCGTCCAACTCCTCAATGCGGATGCGGAGTTGCCTGCGCGCTTGCAAGTCCTTTTCGGGGACCTCGAACCGGGCGGCGAGCATGCGGTCCATCGTTTCGTGCGGTTTGATCTTCGTGCGAATCAGCAGGCTATCGTTGAACTTCTGGCCGAGCACGGGATAGTAATCGAACAGCCGCCGCGCATCCACCTCGGAGATCATCATCCCTTCCGGCTCGTTGCCGGCATGGTCCGTCAGGTAGACGTCAGCCTTTCTGACGATGAAAACGTAATCCGAAGGGTTGGTGAAGCGGAAATCGAGGATGGCCGCTGAGCTGTTCTGATCGAGCGCGAGCGTTCGTACTTTCAGGATGCGGCCCTTCAGCTCGACGTGCGCGCCGCGTTGGATATAAAAGCCCCCGGCCACTACGATGGCCACAATAACGATACCGATGCCGACAAACGGCGCCAGTTTGATGTAAGGCTCCAGGGCTTTTTTCAAGGGTTCAAATGCTGTTTTCAATTCCTTGCGCTCCAAAAATTCATGCCAGTGGTCTGTGCGCTGGCCGAGTAGGGAAGCGGTCATTGGTGGCAACTTGATCCGCAGGCCGGACACTGCGCACCCACCTACCCGCCAGGACTGCGCCTCGCGGCTGGCTTATCCTTGCAGGCGGCGCCGTTACCCGCCGGCCGCTGGGCCACTCTCAGGCGTCCCACGGTTGAATGACTGAAGAGCCAGATAGCTCGGACCGAAGCGCTTGATGTTGTCGCGCTGCTTATCGTAAAGGTCGAAGTGCCCCTCTTCGTCCTTCACCAGTTGCTCGAAAATTTGCTTGGTAGCGGAGTCTGCATTCGCCGCGCACTCAAGCGCCGCCTTGTTATAAGTTTGCGCGCTCTCCTCTTCCATCGCCATCGCCTTGGCAAGCATGGCCTCTGGCTGCACGATCTTCTCTACCGGGCCCGCAGAAACCATCTCCGCGTCGCCCTTTAAGAACAAGATGCGCTCGGCCAGCAGCTCCACATGGCCCATCTCCTGAATAGCGATGCGCTTGAAAAGCGCCGACAGAGGCCCGAACCCCTGGTCGTCCAGATGGAAGTGAAAATACATGTACTGGTGCACCGCTTGCAACTCGTCGGCAACCGCCTTGTTCAGCAACCGAATGCTCTTCGCCTTTTCCATACCTTCACCTCCGCTTCATCATCGCACGCCCGGGGTGAACAACGCTCAGGAGCCCGTGGCAGAAGTCGCCAGACCGGCTCCCTCACGCTCGCGCTTCGGGCAACTTGGTAACAACGCTGAACCGTGCGCGTTCACAAGCGGCTGTGGAACACGTCCGCCATCGGCTGTTAGCTCCGGAAAATCCGGTCCGCGCTTCCTGTGCGCTCCGCCGCGGCCCGGCACGGAATTGGCCGGAGCTTCACCCTTATGGAATTGTGTATACTATGGGGAACCCGGAAGATTTCATCCGTGGCCGGAATTGTACCTAAAGGAGAAGATGGATGCCTGCAACAAAATTGAACGTGTCATTTTACGGTCATGTGCGTCAGTATCACAACATCAAGCAAGAGATCGACGCCAATATGAAGGAAGTGCTGGAGAGCGGCAACTACGTGATGGGGCCGATGCTCAAGCGGTTCGAAAAGGAGCTGGCCGGGTATCACGGAACCAAGTACGCCATTGGCGTCGGCAACGGCACCGATGCGATTTGGCTCTCCCTGCTTGCGCTCGGAATTGGCCCGGGTGATGAGTGCATCACCCACACGAATACCTTCTTTGCGACCGCCGAGGGAATTTGGTTCACCGGCGCCACCGCCGTATTCGTGGATTGCGATCCGAAGACGAAGTGCATCGATCCCTCGAAGATCGAAGCGGCGATCACTCCGAAGACGAAGGCGATCGTGCCTGTCCACCTATACGGTCAATGCGCGGACATAAAAGCGATCCGCAAGATTGCCGACAAGCACAAGCTGCTGATCATCGAGGATAACGCGCAGGCAATCGGCTCCGCCGGGGACGGGTTCAAACCTGGCCAGCTCGGCGACGCAGCAACCACCAGCTTCATCATCCAGAAGAACCTCGGAACCTTCGGCGACGGTGGTGCGATCGTCACGAACAACCCTGAAATCGACCGCATCGTCCGAAAGCTGCGCAACCACGGGTCTGAGAAGCGGTCCTGCCACAGCATGGGCTACAACAGCCGCCTCGACGACCTCCATGCCGGCATCCTCAGCGCCAAGCTGAAGCATATCGACGAATGGAACGACCTTAGACGGAAGTGGGCGGCGCGCTTCACCGCCGGACTCGCCGGCGCGCGCAACTTGACGCTGCCGTACGCAACCCCCGGCTACCGCCACGTGTTCCATCTGTACGTGATCGAAACCAAGAAGGCCGAGCACCGCGACCAGTTGTTGAAGCACCTCAACGACAACGGCATCGACGCCAAGTGCCACTACCCAATCGCCATCCACCAGCAAGAAGGCTATCCTTGGGGCAAACAGGCTCGAATCGTTGGTCCAATTCCGAACTCCGAGTACAACGCGGCGCGCTGCATCTCTCTGCCGATGTTCCCCGAATTGACCGAGGAAGAGGTCGATTACACGATTGCAACGGTGCTCGAGTGGGACCGAGGCGTCCGCTAAGGACATTCATGAGCGCGAAATACAAGGTTGTCGTCGCCGGCATGGGCAAGCGCGGAATGCACCATGCCGCAGCGTTTCAGGCCAACGGCCGTTTTGAGGTCGCTGGCATCTGCGACGTGGATAGTGGACGGCTGGCCGCGGCGGGAACGAAATATCCCGCTGCGGTCGCGGGCGTGAATGCGGCCGAAGTTGCGGCCGCGGCCAAGCCCGACGTCTTTTGTTTCTGCACTCTCCCGGGCCTGCGCTCGGAAATGATCCGCATCGGCATCGAGAGCGGCGCGCGCCTGATCGCCTTTGAGAAACCCGTGGCGCTGAACACCCTCGAGGGCTTCCGTGTCAAGCAACTGCTCGACAAGAGCGGCGTGAAAGCGGTCGTCAGCCACCAGCATCGGTACGGCGCGCATTACCAGAAGACCAAGGAGATCATCGCCAGCGGCGCGCTTGGCAACATCCACACCGTCTATGGGACGGCAACCGGCTGGATGATGCACATGCTGTCTCACTTGATCGATTACACGCGCTGGTTCAACGGCAATGCCGATGCCAAGTGGGTGATGGCGCAGGCGGCGGGCGCAGGGAAGTTCGCCGATGTCCATCCCTCGCCCGATTACATCGCCGGTTTCATCCAGTTCGCAAACGGCGTCCACGGCATCCTCGAATGCGGCGCCGGCGCTCCCGATGTCCCGGAGGTCGATTACTGGTGGCGGAAGTGCCGTATGGGCGCGCTCGGCCCGGACGGCTTTGCCGAGGTGCTGACAGGCGGAGGATGGCGCGCGGTCACGAAGACGGGCGCATCTTCCGGCCCCGGATGCATGAACTATGACCTGGACATGCCTCCTTACATCCAGGAAATGGCGGACTGGCTCGATGACGACCGGAAGATCCATTCCTGCAATTTCGAGAGCGCCTATAAGGGTTTTGAAATCATGATGGCGATGTGCCGCTCGGCGGCCGAAGGTGGCCAGGTTGCCCTTCCGCTGACCAACGCCGTCGATGAGCTCGCTCTGCTGAAACCCCGCGTGCGCGGCAAGGTTTGGCTTTCTATGCCGCAGAACGCGAAGGAATACCCAGGTGCGGCCGGCTGATGTAGATTCCGCGATTCTCGAAGCTGCGCTCGAAGGTCTCGAACTTCAGAAACTGCACCTCGAGGAGCAGATCACAGGCATCAGAAATCTGCTTCGCCGCGCGGCTGCCGGTCCCCAGGCCGGCAGCCGCTCCCGCCCGCAACAGCCAGTGAACAACCCCGGCCAGCCGGATCCAAAAACCGAAACCGGCAACAATCTCATCAAGCTGGCCCTCTTCCAGGCCGGCCATAGCACTCCGCAGTTGTTCTGGTGCCGTGAGAGGCTGAGGAACCGCCAAGCGCGGCGGTTGGCGGCCTCTCGCAGCTGAACTCGATACGCGTCCTACGGCTGTGCGGCTTCCAGGTTACCGCTTGATAGCGGTGCTCTTCGCGAATATGCGTATTTTCTTGCCCATGCCAGTGCCAGGCTGTGCCATCGCCTGCCCGCTCAGAAGGCTTCGGCGATCACTTGGGCGGGGAATATGTCTTGCGACTGCGTGTAGGCAGCGATTACCAAGGATCTGTCTTGCGGTTCGCGCTGTTGCTCTCCGGAAAATGGCGCCTGAACGTTCCCCTGCCCTGGCGGCTCCTGTCCGCCCGAGGCGGCATCCTCGGGCGCAGTGCGCTGCTGCGCGACCTCCCGCTCAGCGGCGGCCTCCATCATGGCTGCCGCGGCAGCGACCATCCGGTCTTGTGTGGAAGGATTGGCCGGTGCATTCGCCGCGGCCTCGATGACGCGCGCCTTTTCGATGGTCGCTTCAGGATCGTTGGCGACAGGCGATGTATCGAGCGTGACGTCGCCACCGACTGCATACAACTGGCCGTCGGGTCCGACCGCATAGGTGTAAGAGGGGCCGCCGGTCGCGTATGGTCCGGCCGCCGCCAGGTGCGCTTCCTCGTGCGCCTTCACCGCTCGATCGGTGGCCGCCAGTTGTGCAATCGCGGCCAACTCCTGGGAAGAGCGTCCGCTCAACCGGCTACTTCCGGCTGCCCCGGCGCGGGCGTTCGTTCTCGCAGTGGAATTGCGGGTGACCCCGGATGGGGAACCCGCGCCGCCGCTGATGGAGGAAATGCTTCCGGACACCTTGAGCTATCTTTTTTATCGGTCAGACCGAGCTTGATTTGAGAGGAACCTGCTCGAACATCTTCCTCCGGCGGCGCTGGATTTGTTGTACGCTGACACGAGTATGCGAATCCAGAACCAATCTCCGCTCAAGAGTTCCAGAACGATGCGGTCTTCCGTGCTTGCGATTCGAGTTCTGTCGGCGGTTGCAATCGCGGTCCTGGCGTTTCTAGTGGCTCTCCGCTTTTACCCGGGCTTGGTCCTCCTGTTCGCAAGCGGCGTGAAATCGCGGAGCCCCTATTGCTCCGTCTGGAATGCGATCCCGGACGTCAACGTTAAGCTGCGCCAGCAGGCCGACGCGGAACGGATCGCGCGCGCAAGCCGCGTTGTTCGCCGCGAGCCGGCTTTGACGCTCTGGGCGACTCCGTTGGGAGAGTACTGGATTCCCAGCAGCGACGATAAAGTCCTGCCGATCCTTCTAGCGCAATCGAACCGCAGGATTTACGGGGACCGGGACTGGGGAGTCCGGCCAGGCGATATCGTACTGGACTGCGGAGCGTACGTTGGTACCTACACGCGATTGGCGCTCTCGAGTGGCGCGAAGTTGGTAGTTGCCATCGAGCCGTCTCCGGAATCGGTCGAGTGTCTCAGGAGAAATCTGGCCAAGGAGACCGCCGGGGGGAAGGTCATCATCTACCCGAAGGGGATCTGGGATTGTGAAACCACACTGACGCTTTTCGCAAACCTTGCCAACACCGCGGGAAACAGCTTTGTGGGAAACAGCGCCGGGCAAGAGCTGCCCGGCATCCCTGTTACGACCATTGAGAAGCTCGTCCGTGAATTGAAGTTGCCCAGAGTCGATTTCATCAAGGCTGATGTGAAAGGATCCACCGAGCGTCTGTTGCGGGGCGGGAGCGCGGTGATCGCGCGCGACCGGCCCCGGATCGCCCTTTCCACCGAAGAGGCCATTGACGATGCCCGTGCTATCGCTGCTCTGGCGAAGAAGATTCAACCGGCATACGAGATGAAATGCGGTCCTTGTCTCCTGGACGGCAGGGACATCTACACGGACGTATTGTTCTTCCGCTAAACGTTCTTCGGCGGATGAGCGCGTGAGCGGTGAGCGCCCGCGACCCTGTCGGCGGGAGCAGGGAGGCAGACCCAGATGTGGGCCACGTGCACCTGCTGGCGCCGCTGCCGGCCATGATTCCAGCGCAGCCGCGCTCGAACACGCGCACAGCTTTGGCCAGCTCCATCCGGGCCGGCCCGATCACCCCGGCGGTTTTGTTTGGAGCGGCTCCTCAGTGCGGGCGCGACGACCCGCTCGGACAACCTACCAGCGCTGCTCGCGACGCCCGCCGCGGCCGCCGCCTCTGTTGCCCCCGGAGCCTTCGGTCTTGGGCCGAGCCTCGTTCACGTTGAGGGCGCGGTCACCCACGTTCGTTCCGTTCAATCCGGCGATCGCGCGGTCCGCCTCGGCCGCATCCGTCATTTCGACGAATGCAAAACCCCGCGACTGGCCGCTGTTCCGGTCCCGAATCAGATTCACCCGTTCGACCGCACCATAGGGCTCAAACAACGCGCGGATCGATTCTTCCGTAGCGCCGAAATCTAAGTTACCCACGAAAATATTTTTCACGAAAATCTCCTTACGCTTTGAGAGCGGCTTTACGAGGCGGGACGAGCTCGGCCAGGTTCGGCTAGGCAGTCAAACGCACCCTCCAGCGTAGCAGGTCTGGACCCCGGATGCATTGGGCACCGCGCGCTCCGGTTTCCTATCCAGGCACATGGTGACACACCCAGATTGAGGATCTTGGGTGGGGAAAGCTGGACCGGACCTTTCGGGTACCGGGAGACCAGCGGGACCTGGGAGTCGTGCTGACCGGCATCGCCTCCAGGGACTGAGACCGCCGCGGTAAGATGGTCAGAAATTCCGCTCCCCGGACCGACTCGGAAGAACGCAGGGCTGATGCGCCCAGTGGAAGACGGCTGATTCAGCCGGGAGGAGTAACGGTGCATTCGAAATTCGCAGGCCGGGCTTGCCTGCCACTCATCATCGCGGCGCTGCTCCCGATTGGCTGCGGCTCACAGAAGGCTCAAACCGCCGCCGCTTTTCCACCCGTTCCGGTTAGCGTTGCCGTCGCGGCCGTGCAGGCGCTGCCGGTTGAAATCCGCGCCATCGGCAATGTGGAACCGTTCCAATCGGTGCAAGTGAAATCGCAGATTGCCGGGGAACTCTTGAGCGTGCGGTTTGTCGAGGGCGGCAACGTCAACCGGGGCGACCTGCTGTTTGAGATCGACGCCCGTCCTTACCAGGAAGCGCTGCGGCAGGCCGAAGCCGCCGTGGCGAGGGATGTTGCGCAGTTGCGGCAGGCGGAAGCCAACCTCGCGCGCGATCGCGCGCAATCGAAGAACGCGGAAGCCGAAGCAGCCCGCTGGGCGGAGCTCTTTAAGGAGGGCATCGCTTCGCGCACACAGTACGATCAAACGCAATCGAACGCCGACTCTCTTCGGGCATCGGTCCGCGCGGACGAAGCGGCCATCGAGAGCGCTCGCGCTTCGCTCGAGAGCGACCGGGCCGCGGCCGAGCGGGCCAAGCTCGACCTCGCTTATTGCGAAATCCGTGCGCCCCTTTCGGGCAGGGCGGGGAACCTCCTGGTGCATCCCGGCAATCTGGTGAAAGCGAACGGCGACAACGCCCTGGTAGTCATCAACCAAATCGCGCCCATCTTTGTGAGCTTCGGCGTCCCCGAACAACACCTGGCGGCGATCCGGCGCGGCAGCAGCACACGCAAGCTTCCGGTTGAAGTCTCGCCACAGGACGACCCCGCAAAAGCGGAGCGCGGAATCCTCAGCGTGATCGATAACACGATTGACACGGCCACCGGCACGATCCGGCTGAAAGCGATCTGCGACAATGCGCGGCGCATCCTCTGGCCGGGAGGTTTGGTGAACGTGGTGCTCACGCTCGACACCGAGACCGGCGCAATCGTCGTGCCTTCGGAAGCAATCCAAGCGGGGCAGCAGGGACAGTTTGTCTATGTCGTGAAGTCCGATCAAACGGTTGAATTCCGGATCGTCCAAGTTGGGCCGGCCGTCGCGGGCAAGGCCGTGATTCAGAAGGGCGTGGCAGCCGGTGAGACGGTGGTCACCGACGGCCAATTGCGGCTGTTCCCAGGCGCCCGCATCAAGGCTGTCCCGGCCTCTAGAATCGAATCGCAGGCGCTCTAGACATGAACGTTTCGCGCATCTTCATCGAGCGGCCCGTCATGACCGCGTTGGTTACGTTCGCAATCCTGCTCTTTGGAATCGTAGGTTACCGCGCGCTGCCGGTCGCTGCGCTGCCCAGTGTGGATTACCCGACCATCGAGGTGGATGCGAATCTTCCGGGCGCAAGCCCCGAGACGATGGCATCCTCGGTCGCGACGCCTCTCGAGCGCGAGTTCTCGACCATCGCCGGCGTCGAGTCGATGAGCTCCACGAACACGCAGGGATCGACCTCGATCACGATTCAATTCGCGCTGGAACGCAACATCGACGCCGCCGCCCAAGATATTCAGGCGGCCATCTCCAAAGCCTCCGCGCAGCTCCCACCGTCCATGCCCCGGCCGCCCTCGTATGAGAAGGCGAACCCCGCCGAGCAGCCTGTCCTTTACCTTACTCTGACCTCTTCGACGCTGCCGCTATACACGGTGGACGAGTATGCGGAGACTCTGCTTGCCCAACGGATCTCGATGACGAGCGGAGTCTCGCGCGTGATTGTGTACGGGGCTCAGAAGTATGCTGTGCGCGTGCAACTGAATCCCGATGCATTGGCGGCGCGGGGCATCGGCATTGATGAAGTCCAGAGCGCGGTCGAGGCGAGCAACGTCAATCTGCCGACGGGCAAGCTCTATGGCCACAAGCAGGCGTTCACCGTCCAATCGAGCGGGCAACTGACGAGCGCGGCGGCATACCGGCCGCTGATCGTGGCCTGGCGTAATGGAATGCCGGCGCGGCTGGAACAACTCGGGCACGTTCTCGACAGCGTCGAGGACGACAAGGCGATCGCGTGGTTTAATGGCGCGCGCGGCGTGATCCTCGCCATCCAGCGGCAGCCCGGAACGAACACCGTCGAGGTGGTCGATAACATCAAGAAACTCCTGCCGGAATTCCGGCGCGAGATTCCGCCGGCCATCCAGCTCGCCGTGGCGTTCGACGCCTCGGAATCGATTCGCGGCTCGATCAGGGACGTCGAGTTCACACTGCTGCTGACCGTCTGCATGGTGGTGATGGTCATCTCTCTGTTCCTGCGTAATCTTTCCGCGACGATGATCCCCGGAGCGGCGGTTCCGCTGTCGATTATCGGCGCCTTCGCCGCGATGTACCTGCTCGGCTACAGCTTGAACAACCTGTCGTTAATGGCGCTGACGCTCTCGGTCGGCTTTGTCGTCGATGACGCCATCGTTATGCTCGAGAACATCGTCCGGTACATGGAGATGGGCAAATCGCGCATGGAAGCCGCGCTGCTGGCATCGAAGGAGATCGGCTTTACGATTGTATCCATGACGCTGTCGCTCGTGGCGGTTTTCATCCCCGTGCTGTTCATGGGCGGCATTGTCGGCAGGCTGCTGCATGAATTCTCCGTCACCATCACGGTGGCGATCCTGATTTCCGGCTTTGTTTCCCTCAGCTTCACCCCCATGCTCGGCAGCCGCTTTTTGCGCTTCGACCACGGCCGGCGCCACGGGCGCGTGTACCGCGCGCTCGAGGCAGGTTTCCAGGGTCTGGCGCGGACCTACGACGCGACGCTCAGAAAGACGCTGCGGCACCAACTTGCCACGCTGGTGTTCGCCCTGGCGCTGCTCGCTGGGACCATTTATCTGTTCTTCCATATGCCGACCGGCTTCATCCCGAGCCAGGATCGCGGCTTCCTGTTCGGCGTCACGATGGCCAACCAGGACATCTCCTTCGAGTCGATGGCCAAGCACCACCTCGCGGTCGTCGATATTGTCGATCACGACCCCGGAGTTGCGGACGGCGGAGCCTTCGTCGGCGACGGGAACCAGGGCTTTCTGTTCGTGAGAATGAAGCCGCGCTCCCAGCGCAAGCTCTCCGTGGACGAGACGATGGAAGAGCTGCGGCCCAAAGTGGCCGCAGTGCCAGGCATCCTGACGTTTCTCCAGAATCCGCCGCCGATTACGATCAGCGGGCAGTACAGCACCAGCGTGTACCAGATGACGCTGCAAAGCGCCAATCTGAAGGAGATCTATGACTGGGTGCCGCGTCTGACGGAAAAGATGAGCACACTGCCCGGCTTTCTGGACGTAAACAGCGATTTGCAAGTATCGAGCCCGCAGGTGATGGTCGATATCGACCGGGACCGGGCGCTCTCGCTGGGAGTAACGCCCGAGCAGATCCAAACCGCGCTCTATAGCGCCTATGGCAACCGTCAGGTATCCACCATTTACACGCCCGCGAACCAGTACGCGGTCATCATGGAGGTTGAACCGCAGTATCAGCGCAGCCCGGATGCGCTTTCGAAGCTCTACGTTCGGTCCGCCTCGGGGCGCCTGATTCCGCTCGATGCGGTTGTCACTGTGTCCCGTAGTGTGGGTCCGCTCAGCATCAACCATTTCGGACAGCTTCCGGCGGTCACTGTCTCGTTCAATCTCAAGCCCGGCTACTCGCTCGGCGACGCGGCCGGGCACGTGGACAACGTGGTTCGGGAGCTGCGCATGCCCGCCACGATCGGCGTGAACTTTCAAGGTACGGTCAAGGAGTTCCAGCGGTCGTTCCAGGGCCTATCGGTCTTGCTGCTCGTCGCGATACTTGTCATCTACATCGTGCTCGGCGTTCTGTATGAAAGCTTCATCCATCCGGTCACGATCTTGTCGGGTCTGCCATCTGCGGTCTTCGGGGCACTGTTCACACTCAGGCTGTTCCACAAAGAGTTGGATCTCTACGCGTTTGTCGGGCTGATTATGCTGTTCGGCGTTGTGAAGAAGAACGCGATCATGATGATCGACTTTGCTTTGGAAGCGCAGAGGACCGGGGGCAAAGGCCCCGTGGATGCGATCTACACCGGCTGCATGTTGCGATTCCGGCCGATCATGATGACCACACTCGCGGCGCTGTTCGGAACTTTGCCCATCGCGCTGGGATATGGCCAGGGAGCGGATGCGCGCCAGCCGCTGGGCCTGGCGGTCGTCGGCGGCCTCGTTGTTTCCCAGTTACTCACACTGTACATCACGCCCGTGATTTACCTGTATATGGAGAGGCTGCAACGCTGGCTTCGTGGCGGCGCCGGCATACCAGGTCCGCAAGCAGCGATCGCCAGGATCTGACCGGAGCGCGCGGTGTGACTGCCATTATCATTGACAAAATCTCACCGGCTCTTTAGAATCATTTAAATGCGCGCAGGTTTCAGTCGCGCAGTGTTGGGACAGAGGGCTCGGAGGCCTGTGGCAAAGGGGAGGTAAGCGTTGGAATCGCGCGCTGATCATGTTTGGCGCTTCGCCTTGAAAGTGCCGGCCAAACCGATGGGGGACGAGGACCCGCGTGTGGAGATGGTCCGGCCTACCAGTTCGAATTCGGCGCCGGTATTTTCGACACGCGACCGGGCTGCGCACCACGCCGGGCATCCTCGCCGCCGTAACCGCCCCGTGCGCTGCCTGCCGAAGTGGCCGGCCGCCACCAGTGAAGTGTGCGTGATCGCCGCGTGGGAATGAAACGCAGCCGCGAGCTCCTGTTGCTGGCCGCCTTCACCATTCTGCTGCACACGCCCTTTCTGAAGCAGCCGGTGCAGGGCGACGAAATCACCTACCTGGATGTGGCCCGGGAGGTTCTTCGCCAGCCGCTCACGCCGCTGAACTTCCGCTACGTGTTTCAGGGCCATCTCGTGGAAGCGGCGGGCCACCCTCACCCGCCCTTGAACGCCTACCTGCTGGCGCTCGCGTGGGTGCTGCGCGGCCATTTTTCCGTGTTTTCGTTTCATGTCTTCTACCTGCTGTTTGCGCTCGGCATCAGCTTCGCGGCTTATGCACTGGCGGCACGTTTTACGCCGCACCCTCTTTGGGGCGCGCTGCTCGTGGCGGCGTCTCCTATCGTGCAGGTCAACACGAACACGCTGGCGGGACCCGAATCGCCTGCGCTGGCGTTCCTGCTGGCCGGTGCGGCGGCGTTTTTTTGGCGGCGGTTCTGTATTAGCGGCATTGCGCTGACGCTGGCCGGTATGACGGAGTTGCAGGCGCTGGCGCTGCCGCCCATTCTCTTGCTGGACTACGCAGTGAAGCGCGAGCGCCCGCCCCGCGCCGCTTGGCTGGCGTTGGCCGCCCCGTTCCTGGGGATGGCTGGCTGGCAGGCGCTACAGTGGGGGCTCACGCATCGCCTCCCCGGAGCTGTGCTGTTCGAATACGCGCGAGGTTCTGGTCGCGCCTGGCTCAGCCTGAAGGCTGCCAGCGCCTTGGCTCTGCTCGAGCATCTGGGCGTTCTGGTCACCCTGGTGCCGCTGGCGCGGCGCCGCTCGTGGGCCCTGGCGCCCGGCTTCCTGGCCTGCGTTCTGGTCCGCGATTATCCATGGTGGGAGCGGGCCCTATTGCTGATTTTCGTGGCTCTCGGTGTGAATGCGCTTGTCTGGTTGTGGAAAGCCCGCCGGAGCAACCCCATGCTGGCTGGGTGGTGCCTCCTGTATTTCGGCTTTGCGGCACTGGCTTTCTTCGCCGGGGCGGCTCGGTATCTGTTGCCGCTCGCCGCGCCCATGGTTTTGCTGTTCGTGCTCCAGTCGAACAGCCGGTCCGCGCGAGCGCTGGCGCTCGGCGTGAATGTGCTGCTGGGCTTGAACATTTCGTTTGCCGCGTATGAGTTTGCCCGCGTCTACACCCAGGTCCAGCCCCCTCCCGGCCGCACATTTCTGGTGAACGGTGAGTGGGGATTTCGCTACTACATGCTGACGAAAGGCGGGCGCGTTCTAGAAGCCAACAGTGTGCCTGTACCGGGCGAATGGATCGTCTCCTCCGAGCTTTCGCTGGGCGGAAACTACGACAGCCTGGCCGAAGAGACTGCCGTGCCACTGCGCGCGACCGATCTTCGCGTCCGCTCGCCACTGCGTCTCATCGACCGCTACGCCCACACCGGCTTTTCCACCGTGTCCTGCGGCTTGCTCCCTTTCTCCTTCTCGCGCCGTCCGCTCGACCAGATCACTTATGCCCGCACCTCGCCTTTTCTGGATGCGCCGGACGCCTGGACACCAACCCAATTCTCCGGCCACCTAGTTTACCTGCCCATCTCCAACGCGGCCATCCGTCTGCCCCTTGACGCACAGGGAACTCTCCATTTCGCTCTATTCGGGCGTGGCCGGGGAGAGGCAACCTTCCAGATCCGCCGTCCCTCGGGCGACGCTATCTTCGTGCAGAGCGTGCAAATCAATGGGAATCTGTGGGAGGCTCACACCTTGCCGCTGGCCGGCATCCGCGAAGCGATTTTCTCCGTAAACGTTCCACCGGGGCTGGAGGCCGGTTGGGGGGACCTGGTTCCCGACTCCGATTTACCCAGTCCAGAGGCCGGACCCATGAAGCCCCTCATCCTGCAGCAGCCCGAGCTGTCTTATTTAGACATGGGCGACCTTCGGAGCAGGCCGCAACTGCTCTCCGGTTGGTATTCCATCGAGGATGGCGCCTGGCGCTGGATGGCAAAAGAGGCTCAGGCAGTGTTGCGCACGCCGGCCGCTCCGCTGACCTTCGAAATGCTGCTCTTCTTTCCAGCAGACTACATGCGGCGCGCCGGCGGCCCGGTGACCGTTTCCGTAATGATGGACGACAAGCGCTTGACCGAGGAAACCTACGCCCAGCCCGGCGGCCACCGCCTTGCGAGCGCGGTGCCGCAGGGCATGTTGGTTGCTCCTGCCACGAAGGTGAGCATTTGCTTGAACCGCGCCATGCCTCCCGGTGGCTCGGATGAGCGCGAGCTGGGCGCCGTGGTTCAGCGGCTGGGTTTCATCGCCGCGAAGTAACCGTCAGGTACAAGCCCGCGGCAACGTAAAGGGGTTGACTTAGGCACCAGAGGGCCTCGGTATCTCCTCAAGGAGACCGATTAATTCTCCCCAGACGCGGGCGTAGCATCCCAAAAAAACTAGCGGCAGCGAAAGCACGAACTGGGGCAGATAACGTGGGCAGCGAAGCACCCGGCCAGCCGTGAGAGCTACCAGTGCAAATGGATAAAAGGGCGCGAACGCTACCAGCATCCAACGTTGCCATCGGCCGATTTTCTTCTGAGACCGGGCGACGCGCGCAAAAAAGCGCCGGCGCATCGTCACATGTGTTACGAATTCATGCGTCGTGGAGTTTATGGTGTGGAACACGCGGATGCTGTGGGTAGATAATGCTCTGTGCCCGTCCTGCTGCGCGCGCCATTGGAACGCCGTATCGGAACAATAGCTGTCTCGCAAGAAAGGGCCATATTTCTCGAAAGCCTCGCGCTTAATCGAGAGACAACAACCCGGCATTTCCGGAATCTCGGTCGGCTTTGAGCGAGGCAGCCAAAGGCTGAATTCGCAGAAGTAGTAAGCCCAACCGACCAGGCTCCGGCTGCCGTTGCCGACGGCGCCCCCCACCAGCCAATGTGGCGAGTGGTGGGCATGCAATATGGCTTCGACCCAGTTTTCTTCCACGAAACAGTCGGCATCCAAGAAGGCGATAATGGGCGCCCTGGCAACGGCCATGGCCCGATTGCGAGCCTCGCCGGCATAGAGCCTCTCAGGGGATGTCAGCAGCCGGACCCTCGGATAATGCTCCCGAATATGTTCCGCTGTTCCGTCGGTTGCGCTGTCAACCAGGATGATCTCAAACGGCTTGTCAGTGCTCTGACGCAGCAGGGACACCAAACAGACATCCATGCTGGTCCGTGAATCATAGCTTGCAATCACGACGCTCAGTTCCGGCTGGGCGCCGTCGTCTTCCGCGGATCGAGCGGTGTGCGCCTCAAAACGGGGGAGCATAGAAGATGGCTTCGGCAATGGTGTCGCGGGAACAGTCTCCGCCTTTGTAAGCGTACGAACAGTCGGCGCAAAGCGGAACCGCCCGCCAGTTGAAACGGAAACGGCGGCGCAAGCCCCGGTAGGCTTCCCCTTGCCAGATTTCACGAAAGCTTAGACTCTGCAAGGATCCAAGAGAGTATTTCTCTCTCGGATCGAAAGAGCAGGGGCAGACCGTGCCATCCCAATGAACCGAAGGGTTCCTCCATAGATGCTTGCAGGGGGAGTGCCGCAGCCGCTTTGGCATTTCCCCATCGCGCTCCGGCTTAAAGCGCCGATACTTCGCGCTCTCCGGCACCTGACTCGCGCCTTCCTCCAGATTGGCCTCTTCCCGGTCGGCGTATGGGTCGCCCAAAAAGGGATTCAACGTCTTGAGGGTCAGGACATCAACCCCCAGGCGCGGAACTAATTCCTTGACCTGGGGGATCTCGTGCTCATTGTGGGCTGTCACGATAAATCGGAAATTGACAAGCGGCGTTCGACTACCGAGCGCCTTCTTCCGCGCCACTACCATGCGAATTCCATCGAGCGCCGTGGCCAACTTGCCCCCCTGGCGGTAGCGCTCGTAAGTTTCTTGCGTGACCCCATCGATGGCAAAAATGATCGTGTCGAGACCGGAACGAATCAACTGGTCTGCCTGTTCCACATGGGTGAATAGATGTCCATTGGTGCTGGAAATAACCTTCACGCCTTTGGCCTTTGCATAGGCAATCATTTCGAACACTCGCGGATTGACGAACGGTTCTCCCCAGTCCCATAGCAGCAGCGTGAAGACGTAATCGCCGGTTTCATCGAGAAGCTTCTTAAACAGGGCCAGGTCCATGTTGCCTTGAAGACGATCGAGTCCTTTCGTGACCGGGCAGAGGGCGCAGGCCAAATTGCAGTGTGCCGAAGGCTCCACCTGCAGATGGACGGGCATCCCCCAGGCACGCAGTGGTTTGAAATAGACCGAAGTTTCCGTCACTATGGCGTTGATCACTTTCCGCCGCGAAACATTGGTGAAGCAATAAGGAATCCCGTCGGACTTCAAAACGATGCGGCGGCGCACCAGTCCCGCCAGGGCCTGTTGCAGGTTCGACCGAATGCGACTACTCAAAGCACGCTCCTTCGACCGCTCGATTCACGGGCGCTCCGTGCGCCGCTTGTTATTAGTACGGGCCAGTTCTATTGAGTGCCGCATAATATAGGAGCACAGGGCCACAATAACGCCGGCTCCTGGGGCGCCGCGATACGGCACGGCGCGCAGATGGCACCCGGCCGGAAGGCGAAGCGATATTATGCGAGGCTCAGTAATTCTTTGGCAACCCGGCGTCGGCAAGAAACGCCATCGTCTTCACTCCTGAGATGTCAAAGCGCTTGCGGCAACGCAGGTTCTTGCAGCTCACCTTGTCATCCAGCAGGACCATGTAGCTCTGCGCCTTCTGGAAACGCATGCGATCCTCTTCATTGGCGCCCTGGGGCACCCGGTCTTTCTTCTTCCGCACCAACCAGCGCAACTCGTAAGAGTTTGCAGTCCTGCAATAAGGACAGTTGAGGTTGGTCGGCTTGGTGGCTTCCGATTCATTGAAAAATGCGCGCTCGTTCATGGAATGAGCCCTGCCGGGGCAAGGTACATCATACCGCCGCTGGCTGTGCGGCGGATCGTTGTGCGATCGGGTTAAAACAAGGCAGATGAAGCAGATGCTGGCCCGCCCGCATCCACTGGGATTGCCGCGGAGCGCACGAGCACGCTGAGATGCCGTGCGCGCTTGCGCCACCCTGGGTGAAATCTGCAAGGCCCTGAAAGACGTTTTCGGAAATAACCAGAAAAAGAGTATCCTATAAAGGGAAGCTGTAAGCCGTGAGTGCGCGCTGCCTGCCCGCACGGGGCCGGGTCGGTCTTGAGTGGACAGGGACTGCGCTGCGGCGCAGGTCATGGATGAGCGCATCCGAGTCCTGAGTGCCAAGCTAGGCCTGGATAGTCATGACCGCGGGGCGAAGGTAATCGCCCACGCGCTCCGAGACGCGGGGATGGAGGTTGTTTATACCGTCCTCCGTCAGACTCCCGAAATGATCGCAAATGCGGCTTGGCAAGAGGATGTGCAGGCAATCGGCCTGTCGATCCCTTCGGGCGCGCACAACGCGATCGTGCCCGAGGTCATGCGGTTCCTGCGGGAGAAAGGCATGCCCGGTGTGGCCGTCATCGCCGGCGGGAACCGTTCCCGACGAAGATGCCGCGCAATTAAAGAAGGAGGGTGGGGCCGCGGTGTTCCAGCCGGGGGCGTCCGTGAAGGAGATTGTCCAGTTTATCCGGTCCGCGGTGAAACAGGCCGCCTGAGACCGTCCACGCTGTTCCGGCAGACGGAACAGCGGAACGGGATATTTTGAAGCATGCGTCGCGCCGCACCACGAGTGCGGTCCCCAAACTAAGAGGAAGCAGCCCGAGCCGGCGCAGCGCGGGCTGGAATCGAGAATATGAACGAGAAACTGAAAATCGCCGTGTTCGTCGACTACGACAACATTGAAATCGGCGTGAAATCCACTCTCCAGCGCGACTTGGAAGTCTCGCTGGTATTGGAGTCTTTGAAGGAGCGTGGCGACATCGTGGCCAAGTTCGCTTACGCGGACTGGGGCCGGCAGGAAGGCGCCAAGCGGCAGATGGCGGAAAACGCGGTGCAAATGGTGCAGCGCGTGCCCTCGCCGCGCGGCGACAAGAACGGCGCCGACATCAACCTGGCGCTCGACGCGCTCGAAATGGCATTCACCCACCCGCACATCAACGCCTTCGCCATCATCAGCGGAGACAGCGACTTTATCCCGCTCGTGAACAAGCTGAAAGAGTACGGCAAGACGATCTTCGTCGTCGGCGGGCGCGGCTTCACCAGCACGATTCTCCAGAAGAACTGCCACGAGTTCATCAGCTTTGAAAGTCTAATCGACGAGCCGCAGCGGGGCCAGCCGCGCCAGCAGCATCAGCCGCAACAACAACAGCAGTCGCCGCAGCACCAGGAGCGCCGCCAGCAGAGGCGCCGGCCGGCGCCGCTCGAGCTCCCGCAGGTGATGCCGCTGGTCGAGCGCGCCCTCCAGGTGCTCGAGCGCCGCGAGGTTACGCCGCAGCTTGGTCTTCTGAAATCGACCATGCTGCAGCTCAACCCGGCTTTCAGCGAGAAGGCTTACGGCGCGAGCAGCTTCACCGATTTCATCGAGAAGCTGCAGAAGGCCGATTACATCGGCGTCACGGGCGCCGAAGGCCGCTATGTGATCGAACGAAAAACCGCGGCCAAGCAGGAAGAAGCGCCGCACAGGCTCGAAGACGCCCTGCCGATTCTTCGCGATGTGCTCGAAACACACCGGCTCGAGATCGACGCCGGCTGCCTCGCCGAGGACCTCGAGAATTGGGTGCGTGCCGACCATCCGGATTTCGCGACGCAGAAGTTCGGATTCCAGGAGTTCACGGAATTCCTGAACTACGCGCAGGACAAGCTGCTTGTGCGGATTGAGCCCGATGAGGAGCGGGGGTTGCTCGTGTACCTCGGCGGCGAATTCTATCCGCCGGCGCCGCCCGAACCCGGTCCGGAAGCTCCGCACGCCGAGCTCGAGGAGAAGCAGCCGGAGACGAACGAGACGCCCGCGCTCGTGCCGCCGCCCAGACCGAAACGCCGCCGCCGTTCCGGCCCGGCTTCAGGCACACGCCGCGCGCGCTCGGTCCAGGGAATGGCTCCGCGCCGCCCACGGAAGAGGATGCCGCCGCCGCTCGCTGTTGAGCCGCAACCCTGAGGGAGCGCTTGGCGGCCTTCCCTGGTTCGGCGAATCCACCCGGCCGGCGTGTCACAATCGGAGGCGTGGCCGGTACGGATGCCGGTGATATCCATCACCCCTTTCATTTTCGACTTAGTTTCGCAAGCTGTATGTTACCATCGGGATACAAGGAGCAGATGGCTTGTTTGAGCTAGTCAAGGCGCGGATTCTCGCGATCCAGGACTTCTACATTCTGGCCGGCAGGGCGCTCCGGAACGTCGTCCGCTCGCCACATTACACCGACGACATTCTGATCCAGATGGATATCATTGGCGTCGGCAGCCTGCCGATCGTGATCATGACCGGGTTTTTCAGTGGCGCGGTGATGGCGATGCAGATGGCCAAGGCGCTCTCGCAGTACGGCGCTGTTGGGAAGACCAGTGAGGTGGTCACGATAACGCTGGTCCGCGAGCTCGGGCCCGTTCTGACATCTTTGATGGTGGCCGGCCGCAACGCCTCGGGCATGGCCAGCGAACTCGGCTCGATGAAAGTCACCGAGCAGATCGATGCCATGCGAGCGCTGGGCACGGATCCCGTCCAGAAACTGGTCACTCCGCGGCTGATCGCCACCTGCGTCGTGCTGCCTTTGCTGACTATCATCGCGGATTTCGTCGGCGTCTTCGGCGGATGGGTTATCGGGCATTTTGTGCTCAGCATGGCGTCGCAACAATACTGGACCGCTGCCTGGCAGTCGCTGGACTACAGCGATATCACCCAGGGCCTCATCAAACCGTTTGTGTTCGCCTTCGCCATCGCCTTGGTGGGCTGCTATTACGGGCTTACGACTACCGGCGGCACGCAAGGGGTGGGCCGCTCCACCACACAGGCCATGGTCGTCTCCTCGGTTTCAATTGTCTTTTTAACGTTCTTTATTACCAGAATTTTCGTAAGCTTGTAGTAGCACGAATGACGGGGGATCATCGAGAGCCGGTGCTCCGGTTCGAGCACGTCAAGGTCAGTTTTGAAGAAACGAAGGCGCTCGATGACATCTCGTTCGAAGTGCTTTCGGGGGAGACGCGGATTCTGTTCGGAGCCGCGGGCAGCGGTAAGACCATCCTGCTCAAGACGGCGCTCGGTTTGGTGAGGCCGGATAGCGGCCGCGTCTACGTTTTCGGCCGGGACATTACGAACTGGAAGGAACAGGAGTTGTTCCATATCCGGAGCCGGATCGGCATGCTCTTTCAGGAAGGCGGCTTGTTCGATTCCTTGACGATCGAAGAAAATGTCGGATACCCGCTGGCGAACCAGGAAGCCTTACGTTGCCCGCCCGCGGAGATCCACAGCCGGGCCGAGGAAGCGCTGCGGTTCGTCGAGCTCGAACACACGCTGGATAAGCTCCCGGATGAGCTCTCGGGCGGTATGCGGCGGCGCGTCGGCATCGCACGTGCGATCGTGAGCGAGCCGGCGCTGGTGCTCTACGATTCCCCGACGGCGGGCCTGGACCCGATCACGGCATACACGATCATCGCCTTGATCGTGAAGGAGCGCGATCTGAAGAATACGGCGACGCTGATGGCAACACATCGCTTTCAAGATGGCCATTTCCTGGCGACCTCGCGGTTCAACCGCAACACCGGCGGGATCGAACGCCTCAGCGAGCGGAATGGACAAAGCGATTCGCACACGATGTTTATGGTCCTCCGGGAGGGCCGTCTGGTGTTCGAGGGCACACTGGCGGAGCTGACGGCTTCGCGGGATCCGTATATATCGAAATTCGTGAGGCGCGAAGAATAGACTATGCCTGCGGCGGGAAGGGTGAGGTGGGCTCAATTGCGTGTCGGCGTCATGGCAATAGTGGCCATGATCATTCTGGCGGCGCTCATCTGGCTGCTTACCAGCCAGAAGCCGATCTGGGGGCATTACGCGACGATTTACACCTACATGCGCGATTCAGCGGCGCTGGCTGGAGGCGCTCCGGTCCGGCTCAACGGCATCCTGATCGGAAGTGTGCAGGACATCCAGCTTTCCGGTTCGAACGATCCGAATCGCGTCGTGCGCGTCGTGATGCAGGTGGAAGCAGATCGGCTGCAGAGCATCCCCGTAGATTCCGTTGCCGGAATCAGCGCCGAAAACGTGCTCGGAACGAAGTTCATCAATATCAGCAAGGGCCACGCCACTCAGACGATCCGGCCGGGGGGCGAAGTGCGTTCGGAACCGAGCGCCGAGATCGAAGACCTGGTGAAGAAGGGCTTCAGCATGTTCGATTCGATGCAAGCCATCCTCAACCGCGTGGACCGCATCGTCAGCCTGGTCGAATCGGGTCAGGGCAGCATTGGCAAGCTCCTCGTCGATGATGAGCTCTACAACCGCGTGTTGGGAACCGTCGCCGAGTTTCAGAAGGTAGCCAGCACAATCGCGAGCGGCAAAGGCACGGTCGGGAAACTGGTGTATGACGAAAGCCTGTACAACGAAGCGCGCGATTCCGTCGGGCGGCTGGATGCGGTCATTCAAGACCTGCAACAGGGGAAGGGCACTGCGGGCAAGTTCCTGAAGGACCCCCAGTTGTATGACGAGACGCGCGCGAGCATCGCGGAATTCCGCCGGTTGCTCGACGACCTCAACGCGGGCAAGGGCACCGCGGGCAAGCTGCTCAAGGATGAAGCGGCCTACCGGCAGATTCAAAGCATCCTCGGCAAAATCGATTCGACCGTCGACCGGCTGAACTCGGGCCAGGGCACACTCGGCCAGTTGCTCGTGAACCCGCAGCTCTACAATTCCATGAACGGGCTCAGCAGCGAGCTGCACGGCCTCATCAAAGACATCCGCGCGAACCCGAAGAAGTTCCTGCGCATCAAAATGTCGATCTTCTGAGGCGCTGCGGGACGATTGAAAGCCAATTTGGACCACTTCTTAACCAGGACGAGCCCAAGCCAAGAAGAACTCTGCGCTCGTTCAAAAGGCCCCGGGCATCCGCGCCGCCGCTGTGGCGCACGCTCTCCAGCCTGCGCTTGGGTAAGGGCCGACGATCAGTAATGCCGTTCTCCGAGGAGAGACCAATCCGCAGGCTCGTCGTTAACGCCGATGATTTCGGCTTCACGCGCGACGTGAACGCCGGGATCATCGAGGCTTATCAGCACGGCATTCTGCGCTCCACCACGCTCATGGCGAACGGCGGCGCGTTCGGCGACGCCGTGCAGCTTGCGCGCGAGAACCCCGGCCTCGACATCGGCTGCCATCTCGTCCTGGTCGGGGGCCTTTCGGTCGCCCGGGCGGGGGCATCGCTGCCGGCGAGCGTAGGCGGGCTGCTGCGGGCGCTTGCCCTGCGGGGCATGCCCGGCGCACGACGAACTTGCCGCGCAGGTGCGGAGGATTCTCGACGCGGGCCTGCACCCCACGCACCTGGACACTCACAAGCACACGCATCTGCTGCCGCCGGTGCTCGACGCTGTAGCGCGCATTTCCGAGGAGTACGGAATCCCATGGGTCCGGCGGCCGCTCGATTTCCCGCTGTGTGGGAAGCCAGGCGCGCCGTGGCGGAAGCGTGTAACGAGCCGCTGTTTCGGACTGCTGCGGCCCCGGTTTGATACCGTCCTCGAACGGCACGGCTGCCGCACAACGGACTACTTCGCGGGATTCGGGATCACTGGCCGTATCCGCGCGCTTGAGCTGGTGGAGATTGTGCGGCAGCTTCCTTCCGGAACGACGGAGCTGATGTGCCACCCCGGCCGGTGCGGCCCCGAGCTCCGCGCCGCGCACACGCGGCTGAAGGAGAGCCGGGAGGACGAGGCTCGTAGCGCTGGTTTCGCGCGAGGTTCGTGAAGCGATCGCCGAGGCGGGAGTCCAGATCACGAGCTACCGCGAGTTGCTCTAGCCGCGCGGCACGCGCCTGCGGCGGCAGGCCGGACATCTTCGAAGCTAGAGTAGCCCGTCACACGGAGTATCACTCGAGCCCGGCCTGACGCAGGAAAGACTTCGCAACCACGGCGACCGGCTGGCGCCGGCCGTCCACTTCGTAATTGAGCTTCTGCATAGCCGCCCCGGCGATTCTGCCCGACAAGTCATCGAGCGCATCGCGCAAACCCGGATACTCGGACAGTACGTCCTCGCGCGCCACCAGCGAAGCTTGATACGGCAGAAACGCGCCGCGACCGTCGTGCAACTGTGTGACGTCGAGTGCCGAGAGCAGTCCATCGGTCGCGTTGCCAGCTATCATGTCTACCTGCTTCCGCTCGAGCGCTGGGTAGAGCAGACTGGGGTCCATCGTCTTCGCAGCCGAGCGCTGTGGCAGATTGTAAGTTTTCATGAGCGCCGGGTAGCCGTCGGGCCGCTCCATAAATTCGGGGCCTGCCCCGAGGTCCCACTTGGGCGCATAGTGCATGGCATCGCTGAGCGTCTCGAAATGATTGGCGCGCGCCTCCGGGCCGCGGATCGTCATCGCGAAACCGTTACTGAAACCGAGCGGCGGCATCCAGACCAAGCGGAGGTTCTCGTATTCACGCCGCACCCTTTCGAATGCCATCGACGGGTCCGGCAGGGGCGGCAGCTTCAGAATCACGGTCAGCGCCGCGCCGCTGTATTCCGGGTAAACGTCGATCTGGCCCGAGAGGAGCGCTTCGTGCGCCAGCAGCGTGCTGCCGAGATTCAGCCGGCGCTGGACCGTGGTACGCAGCTTGTGCTCGATATGCTGCGCGACAATTTCACCAAGAATGACCTGTTCGGTAGAGTTCTTCGACCCCACCACGAGGCGCCGCTGCCGCGAACACCCGGCCAGCAGAACCGCACCCGCCACCAGGCAGGCGATAGCTTTCCTTCGATCCAACACAACTCTCCCTCCCAAGCAGCAGTGGGAGCGCGCGGCGAAAATATTTCATGACCGCTTGCTGACGCGCACGGTTGAGTGCCCTCACAAACTACACTGAGCCCCGACCGTAAAGAAACCGGTCCGGCGCTTCTCGCCGCGGGCCGCTAGTGTAGTGCGGCCCAAGTAACGTACACTTTGGCGAATCCAGTGGGGCGGGTCAGGGGCCCCGGCGCGGTCCAGGGGGACCGCCCTACATAACGCCCCAAAACACCGCCGCACTAAACCAGTGGGCACAGTTTGCATTATATTCACGAACCCTGGCGTCCCGTGACGGCTGCCAGTGCGCTAAATCTGGGGTGCGCGGAAAAAGTGGGGTAGTGCGGATGTATAGGGGGCAGGATCCGTGACCGGCGGGCAACAGGGCCGAGACGGCTACCCCTTCCAGCAAATGCCGCCTCAGCACGGCGACCTTCTCTTCTGCGGTGTAGCGCTTTCGTGGTTTCTTCACGCGTTCTCTCCGTTATCTTAACGGCAGAACGCTCTCTCCATTTCCAGCTGAGGCGGGACATTTTCCCGATGGCAGCTTTTGGGTGATGGGCTCGAACTCGGCCGGCACGGAGCAGTTTGGCGGGCGCGCGCGGCGCTCCCGAACGCCGCGCTCGGGGTTCAATGCCAGACGCGCAGCACCACCGGCAGGAGGTGGACCAGCCAAGTTACCTCAGGGAATCTATCCGCCGAAGCGGGCTCTAACAGGCTGCTGAAAAAGGCTTTGGCAGGCCCGCTCCCTCACGGTCGCGGCTCTGTAAGTTGCTGTAAACACGCGGACACGTTTTCGAGCCGCGCGCGTCAGCAAGCGTTTTTCGACCTTTTTCAGCAGCCTGCTAAGCGGAGTGCGGCATGAGACTCGAAAAATTCCAAAAATGAACCTTGACAAATACGGTACCAGCGCACCCTAATATTCCTATATCCAGTTTTTCTGGTGGAGGACACAGGTGAACATGCTGCGCTGGAGTGCGGTTTTTCTGCTCATTGCTTCGATTCCGCCGGTACTCGCCCAACACAAAGTCGATCTTCGGGATAGTTACGAGCGAATCCTGGCCGTGGTGCCGATGACGGGCGCCGGCACGGCCGAGGATCCGCGGCGGCCGATGTACGCCCCGCTGCCGGGGAAGGACGCCGCCAACCGGGAGGGCATCCTCGCGTTCGTCTTTCAGATCGCCGACGACGGCAAACATGCGCTGGTGGAGTTCGTGGCGGCCGATCCCGCGGCCTTCAAAGACATCCTCGCGGACCAAAGCCCGGACGTGAAAGTTTTCCACAAGGGCAAGGACAAGCGCGAGGACATCGAGAAAGAGTTCAAGAAGCACCGGAAGGATTTCGATTTCGGGCGCTTCGGGGTGGCCGTGCCATGAACAAGACCATCCTCTCTCCTCTCCGAGCCGCGACCATGAGGGAGCGGTTCGCCTGCCGAATGCCGGCCCAGGCCGCGTTGCTCTCTCTGTTGCTTTTGCTGTTCGCGGTGAACTCGCCGGCGTATTATCCCTACTGGTGGTCCTCCAACTTCAGCAGCGGCACTCTCCCCTCGGGCTGGCACGTCAACGCTCCATTCCCGTATAGCCTCCCCCCTAGCGACTCGAACGTATTCGGATACCTAACCGGGTGCGGCTCGCTGATCTACCCAGGCGTAGCGCCCGACGGCACCTCCAACTACGAAGTGAAGCTGCGACTCGATTCCTCGCCAATTATGACCTCGGGTGTCGCAGCTCTCCTGCGCGCAAGCCCCGATGCGATGCCGGGGTCGAACCCGGGCAACCGATTTACCTGGGCCGCACAAGGCACGTACTATTCCGTCGAGGTGCAGAGGAACAATCTGGTGGTCAACATGCGGCAAAACGGGGTGCTGACCACCCTGGCTTCGACGCCGGCGCCGTTTCAGTGGAACTCGGTGATCCGGGCCGTTATGCAGGGCCCCAAGAACATGATCCTGGTCTGGCTGGACAATGTTCTCTATATCGCGGTGCCGGCGGGCACAATCCAATCGGGTTCGCCGGGCGTGGCGGTTTGGCAAGATTCGAACGGCAGCAACGTGTGGGGAGGCGAGATCCAGGAAGCCGACCTCGGGCCGCTGGATACGATAGCCCCCGCGCCGATCGCGCAGAGCGCGATCACCGGCTCGGCCTACCCGGACCACGTCGATTTGCAATGGCAGGCGCCAGCGGACTACCACGTCAATGGCGAGCAGTATTCGCCGCAAACCATTCCCGATCCAAACGACACCGGCGCGGCGATCTACAAGATTTACCGCAACGGGCAGCTCCTGACGACCCCGTACGGGACGACCCAATACAGCGACCGGGCCGTCTTGTCCTCGACCAGTTACACCTACACCATCTATACGGGCGATTACCATTACAACTTCGAGACCACGGGCGTGACCGTTACGCTGGTGACGCCGCCGGCCGGGACTTCGGTTCCCGCGGACCAGACCATCGGGGTGCGGCCCACGGGAGCGTACTGGGGCGCGGGCGGCGAGCAGATCGACCTGCAATCGGGCAATCTGAATTTCACGCTCCCGCTGCTCAAAGCGCAGGGGCGGGGCGGCACCGGGGCCGCGTTCGCGCTCAGCTGCAACTCGCGGCTGTGGCGGCAGGATTCGGGCGGCGTCTGGAAGCTGGGCGAAGACGTGGGCTACGGCTTCGGGTGGCGATTGCAGGCGGGGTCGCTGGTGCCGTACCTTTCGGGCGGCTTGATCCAGTACTACATTTTCACCGACTCCACCGGGGCCGAATACCGGCTGAACGTCAACAACAACAACATCTGGACATCGCAGGAGGGCTTGTACGTCGAATACGATGCCACGGCGCTGCGGCTCTATTTCCCGGACGGCAGCTTCTGGGTGATGGGCTCGATCTCGGCCGGCACGGAGCAGGACGCGGGCACGCGCTACCCCACACTGATCGAGGATACCAACGGCAACCAGATCCTGATTCGCTACCTGCCGGCCATCGGCTTCACGTTTCCGAACTCAAGCGCCCGGATCGGCCAGATCGAGGACGCGCGGGCGGTGAGCGTGTCTGGGGGGCGCGCGACCTACCAGTTCACCTACAACTCGGATTCCATCCCGCACCTGACGGGCATCGCGAACTCCATCCAGAGCGGTGAAACTTTCTCATTCGCGTATCTCGAGAACCAGGCGCTCACCTCGCCGTTCGGCGATGGCACGGCATTCGGCACCACCACTTTGCTCCAGCAGGCCACGAATACGGCCCGCAACGATACCTTCGCGTTCGCCTACCCGGGCGGCTCGGGCGAGCTGGGGACGGCGACGCTGCCGAAAGGCGGCTCGCTGGGCTGGGCGTACGCGCCTTTCACCTACTCATCGGGCGCAACGTTCCGGGAGGTGCAGAACCGGTATTTGACGAAAGCGGCCGGAGCGGCTCAGACGACCTATACCTTCTCTCACGATTCCGGGGTTGGCGCCGTGCACGCCCAAACCGTGGTGACCGATCCCTCCGGCCCGGCCAAGGCGTGGTTTTTCGATACGGCCGGCCCGGCGACGCTGGGCCTCGTGACCAGCCGGGAGGACCGCGTCTCGACGGGCGGAAGCGCCACACGGCAGCAGAATTACACCTGGACCCAGGACGCGGCGGGCACGCCCTACATCGCCACCGTGCTGACCACGCTCGATCCGGGCACGGCGTATCAGGCGCAGTCCCAGACCACCGAAACCTTGGATACGCACGGCAACGTCACGCAAACGAACATCTACGATTACAACAACCTGACCACGCCCGCGCGCACCTACGTCAATACCTATCTCACGAACGGGAACTACACTTCGCAGCACATCTGGAGCCGGCTGGTATCGAGCACGGTCAATGGAACGGCGCTAGTGACGAACGCGTACGACCAGAACGGCCTCACCGACCGTCCTGGAATCCTGGAGCACGATAGCAACTACGGGACCTCCTTCGCCTACCGCGGGAATGTGACCCAAACAGTGACGCCGGGGGCGGTGAGGAACGTGAGCTACGATATCGGCGGCGCGGTGGTCACGGCGAACGACAACAACGGGCACAGCGTCGCGGTGACGTTGAGCTCGGCCACGAATTACACTGCCCCGAGCGCGCTCGCTCCCAACAGCAACAGCAACCTGGGCAGCAGCTATACCTACAGCGGTTTCCTGGGCATCACTTCCGCAACGGACCCGAACGCGAGCACCGCGACCGTGGCTTACGATACGGCCGCGCGGCCAAGCCAAACGACTTCCCCGGATGGCGCCGTGACCTATTATTCGTACACCACGAACACGGCCGCGGCCACGACCAACGGCCACTGGCGGCGAAACACGCTGGACGGCCTGGGCCGCACCGTAACGATGACCGCCGGCGACTCCGGCGGAACGAAATCCGAGGTGGATTCGGTTTACGGCCCCTGCGCCTGCTCGCCGCTGGGGAAGCTGAAACAGGTGTCGCAGCCTTACGCTCCGGGCGGCACGCCGGTCTGGACCACCTACACCTACGATGCGCTGGGCCGGACGGTGCAGATCGCCCTGCCCGGCGGGACCGGCACGGTCGCCTACGCCTACCAGGGCAACACCACCACGGTGACGGATGCGGCGGGAAAATGGAAGACCTACACGCGGGACGCGCTGGGCAACCTGGTCCACGTAACCGAGCCGGCGCCGGAGGGCGGCACGCACGAGACCTCTTACGTATATAACGTCCTGAACCAGTTGACGCAGGTTTCGATGCCGCGCGGCGGGGTGACGCAGACTCGCACCTTCAACTACGACCCGGCGACCGCGCGCCTGATGAGCGCCACGAACCCGGAAAGCGGAACGGTCAGCTATACGTACAACGCGGATGGCACCGTGGCGGCGAAGACGGACGCCAAGGGGCAGAAGATCGCTTACACCTACGACAGCTACGGCCGGACCACGCAGGTGCAGCGGTACAACGCCTCGGGCGCGGCGGATCCCTGCCAGCAGACCTCGATCACTTACGATACTTGGTCCGACAATGCGGGGTTCTTCACCACGGCGAACAGTTGGGGGCGGATGACCAGCTATCAATCCGGCGGCTTGGACCCGGCGCAGTGCCCGCCGGGGCAGTTTCTGGAGCTGTTCAGCTACACGCCCTCGGGGCGGGTCACCAGGAAGGTGTTGGCAGTCGTGCGCAACACCATTTTCAACAGGGCCAGCCTGGAGGCGGATTTCACCTGGGACAACGAGGGCAAGCGGACCTCGATCGCGTATCCATCGACTTACGTGCTCCAAAGCAACGGTTCGTATGTGTTGCAGGCGGGGCCTGTGTTCACCGACACCTACGATACGATGAGCCGGCCGGTCGGCCTCACGAGCAACGGTGTGGCCTGGGTGAGCAACGTGGCCTACGGGCCGTCGAACGAGCTGTTGCAGATGAAGCGGCTGACGGCGATCGTAGGCGGGCCAGCGTATGGTTGGTACGACGAGACCCGGACCTACAACGCGCGCTTGCAGTTGACCCGGCTGACCGTGAATAATGACCCTTCGGCGGCAGTGACTTACCCCAACGTGGATCTGGGCTACATTTACTCGCCCACGCAGAACAACGGCCGCATCGTGCAATCGGAGGATTACGTTTCGGGCGAAGAGGTCAACTACAGCTACGACTCGCTGAACCGGCTCATTCTGGCCGAGACGACCGGGTCGCAGTGGGGGCAGTCGTTCAGCTACGATGGGTTCGGGAACCTGACCTCGGAGCAGGCGGCCAAAGGCACGGCCTACTCGGCCAACTTCAACTACAATGCGACGACCAACCGCATCGCCACGGCCGGCTACCAGTACGACGCCAACGGCAACCTGACCGCGATGCCGAATGCAGGCATGACCTACGATATCGAGAACCGGCTGGCGCAGGCCACGCAGACGGTGAACGGGACCGAGCTGTACGGCTATGGCCTGGGCAACCGGAGGGTGTGGAAGCAGTCGGCGGACGGGACCGAGGAGTTTTATCTTTACGGCCCGGGCGGGGAGAAGCTGGGGACGTACACGGTGATGAGCTCCGGCTACTTTTTCTTTCAGGAGAAGAAGACGGACGTTTATTTCCGGCAGCAGTTGATTTGGGAAGGGCCGCTGGCCTCGGGGACGGGCGCGGGTGGGGCGCTGGTGCTGGACCGTTTGGGGACGGCGGTGGTGAAGGACGGCCAGAAGTACGCGTACTTCCCGTATGGCGAGCCGCGCGTGGGCACGGGCGACCACTTCGCGACCTACCAGCGCGACGCCACCGGCTTCGATTACGCCCTGAACCGCTACTACTCGAACGTGGCCGGGAGGTTCTTGACGCCGGACCCGTACGGCGGCAGCGCGTGGCGCATCAACCCGCAGAGCTGGAATAGGTACACGTATGCAGGCGACGACCCGGTGAATGCGAACGATCCCGAAGGGCTGAACGTAACCTGGCTGCCGCCAGCCGGCGGAGAGGAGGGGCCCCCCCAGGGTGCCTGCGACATCTTCCCGAACATGTTTTTCCCGGAGTGCGGGCGCAACGAGGGCGCCTGGATAGGGATGTCCTTCCTGTTCAACGAGACCCAGTTGGCCACTTGGGAAGGCGGGACATCGCACGGTTGGCTTTTGACGGTCAAAGGGCTGAGCACGACCAGCGTAAAAGCTGTTACCGTGCAAAATGACCTTCGCTGGCTGCAACAGGCCATCCTGGACAATTCCGACTGTGCCAAGTGGTTGAACGGCAGCACATCGGCGATCAATTACATGCTCAATACCCCTGGCAGCGGTGCAACAGCCATGATGGTCGGCGTCGGTTCGTTTAGCCCCAGTGGCGACAACGCGGCCGCAGGCACCGGCGGCACGAATCTCACGCCCGGTTCAATGCTGATAACGGTAAATGTTAACGGCGCATTCTTCAAGCCGGGTCCATCGACTGCGGTTGGATACGGTGTTCCATCTTGGATAACAGGTGGAACGGATGCTGCCAAGGCCTTGATTCTGCTCCATGAACTAGCGCATGATTTAGGAGCCGCGGGCTTCGATCAGAACGATGGGGATAATCCAGCTGCACAGGCAGCTAACAACAGCCTAGTAATGCAGAACTGCGGTGATGTCGTAAAGCAAGCAGCCGGAGCACCATAAGCAAAACAACTGCAAGCATTAGGCGAAGCATTACGCGAGGATAGGGACAGACCCATTCCAGGTCTGCAATACGGCGGAGGCGGCGATTACGGGTACGAGGAGTATGTAACATCGATTATCACATACGACCTGTCTCCATTGTTCGACATACCGTGAAACTATCCAGAACTACATTGTTCGGTGTGCTGGGAGTTGCTATGGCGAGTGGTTGCTTCGAGCAGCCACTGGAATCATGCTTTGCTTTTTTGCTTCGAGGCGATGTAGTGGTTAGCTGCGAGGGCAGGAAGCTCAGAGAATAATGCAGAACAGCGCTGATACCGTAAACACGCGTGGTGAGGATTTATGCTCAGAACGTATAGTACATCCTTAAAGTCGCCCGTGGTGGTGCGCATCGCGGTGCTCTTGTCCTTGTCCGCTGCCGTTTGCTGGGCGCAGCCGCCTGGCCCTGCCGTGACGCGAATTGTTGGCGTAGAATACCCGTGGTTCGCGCGCGTCGCTGTCCTCCAGGGCACCGTGAAGCTCGCAGCAACAGTGTCGCGGGAAGGCAGTGTCACGAACGTGCGCGTTATTTCTGGGCCGAAGCCATTGGCCGACGCGGCGAGCGACACGTTTTCAAAATGGCAATTTGCAGCGTGTCCGTCTGGCGACTGTCACGTTGAACTCACGTTCTCGTTTGTGCTGAACGGCTCGTGCAACGCCTGTAGCCACTGCCCGACCGAGTTTGAGGTGAATCTTCCTGACAAGGTCAGAATAACCTCCAAAAGCTTCAACGGTCCGTTGATGGTGGGGCACGGTGAGGGCGACTCGATCAACGGAAACGACCCCAGTGGATCGCATTGAGAGCAGTTCAACGCCGGGCGCGCCAGTGATCCAACGTGAGGATGAGCACGCCGTGGCGTCCGATCCGACGAAAAAGCCATAGTAGCGCCGCTCTGGCAGCTTCCGGCAGCAGTTGATCTGGGAGGGGCCGGTCGGATCGGGGACCGGCACGGGCGGCGCGCTGGTGCTGGACCGGCAGGGGACGGCGGTGGTGAAGGACGGCCAGAGGGTGTCGTACTTCCCGTACGGCGAGCCGCGCGTGGGCGCGGGCGATCATTTTGCGACTTACCAGCGCGACGCGACCACCAGCTTCGATTACGCCATGAACCGGTATTACTCGAATGTCGCGGGCAGGTTCCTGACCCCGGACCCGTATCGCCGGAGCGCGCACCGCAGCAACCCGCAAAGCTGGAATCGGTACGCATACGTGCAAGGCGATCCGGTGAATGCCAATGACCCCAGCGGGTTGGATGATTGGGAGTTTACCTGCTCGGGCTCCCCGCCACAGTGCGGTTGGTTCTGGCAGGACCTCCCGTCCTACCCATGGGTCGTGGCCCCGGGCTACCCGGGCATGGCCGCCAACGCCCCGGCGGCGGTAGCCTGGCGGGATTTTGAATCTAACCCCGAATCGCAGTACGACCCGAATCAGCAGCTGAACTTTAGCTGCGACACGAGCGACCCTGTCAACGCGCATTTAGAACTGACCCCCTTTCGATCATTCAGAATTGACCCCCGGTGACGTGAGTTGGATTGTAATGGGGGGGTATAGGTTTGCAGTCACCTCCTGTGCCGTGGTCTTGGCTTGGCGCTTTTCTTTCAGGCGATAGCTGTCGCCCCGGATGTTGATGACGGTGGAGCGGTGTAGAAGCCGGTCCAAGGCAGCGGCAGCCATGATCGGATCGCCGGCGAAGACTTGTCCCCAGTCCGCGAAGGCCTTGTTGCTGGTGAGGATGATCGCCTGCTGCTTCTCGTAGCGCTCGCAGATAGCCTGGAACAGCAAGCTGGCGTGAGCGGTCTCCAGCGCGAGGTAGCCGACTTCATCGATGATGAGCAGCTTGGGCCGGGTGAGGTTCTTGATTTCCCGCGAGAGGCGGTTTTCAACCATGGCGCGCGCCATGCGGCGGGCCAGATCGATGGCCGTTGTGAAGTAGATGCGGTGGCCCATCTCGGCGGCGAGCACGCCGAGCGCGATCGCCAGGTGCGTCTTGCCAACGCCGGGCGGGCCAAGGAAAACGACGTTCCGGCCTTGGTGCAGGAAGCGTCCTGTGGCCAGTTCGTCAATGAGCCGCTTGTCGATGGAAGGCTGCTGCTGAAAGTCGAAACCCTCGAGCCGTTTCTGATACGGCAGGTTGGCAAACTGCAAGTTCAGCCGTACGGTCTTTTCGTGACGGAAACTCAGTTCGGCATCGAGCAGGTATCCAAGGAAGTGTGTGTAGGACCAACCGGAGGCGGCAGCCTGCTGCGCGGCCTGATCGAGTTGCTGGCCGGCGATTTCGAGTCCGAGTTGCTGGAGGGCGGCGCCGGCCTTCTGTTCATAAGCGATGCTCATTGGGCAGCCTCCTGATAGGCAGCCAGAGGTGCAGTCTCGACTTGCTGATTGAAGGTGAGCTGCCAGCGCGGAGGCGGCGTCTTGGCCTGGTGCAGCGACAGCTTCCACAGCGCCGCGATGTGCGCCGGATCGGCGACGGTTTCGCCAGCCTTCTGGGCCGGACTGTGTTCAGCGACGATGAGATCGCGGGCGCGGATGACGATCTTCTGTTCCTGGCGCCCGATGCACACGGTTTGCCCGGCAAACTCCGGCGGTATCGAGTAGCGGCTGCGCTCGAAGCGCACGAAGCCGTCGAAGCCTGCTTTGCGCGAAACAGGCTCGAAGAGCTGATACCGTGCCACGCTGTCCAGAGCAGTGAGCTCCTCCTGCTTCCAGAGGTCGAGAGGGCGCTGCTGTGTTGTCGCGTGAATGCGCGTGTTGGCGGTGTGTGTGAGCCAGTGGCGCGCCTGCGCATTGAGGTCCGCCAGATCGGTGAAGGAGCGGCCGTTGAGGAAGTTGTCCTTCACATAAGTGACCATGCGCTCGACCTTGCCCTTGGTGCGCGGACGGCGGATGCGGTGCGTCTTGATCGCAAAGCCGTAATGGGCGGCGAAATCCACAAACCAGGGATTCAGTTCCGTTGGGCTGAGCCGGACCTGCTTCATGTTGTCGTAGAGGATGTCGCGTGTCCATCCGCCAAAGAAGTCGAAAGCGTTGCTGTGACAGCGGAGCAGCGCCGGTAGCTTCATCGATGAGGTGAACTCAACGTAGAGCATGCGGGAGAAGCTGAGCACCATGACGAACACGTACACGGGCAGGATATGTCCGGCGGGATCAGGAAAGCGGCCACAGTAGGCCCAGTCGGCTTGCGATTGTTTGCCGGGCGGGGTCTCAAAGCGCACGGCCAGTTTGCGAAGACGCTCCTGCTCGGGCTTGAGCGACTGCAGATAACGACGGAGAGTTGCAATCGAACCGGCGTACCCCATGGCCTGAATCTCGGGTAGAAGCCGCACGGCGGAAAGAGCGCACTCCTGATAGCGAGTCTGCAAATATTGTTTGAAGGGGTCGAGACAAGAATGGCGTTCCGGCTTACGGAACCCCGTGGGGCCCGCCTCGCGCAGGACGCGCCGAACCGTGTTCCGGCTGCGTCCCGACATTCGTGCAATGGCTTTGATAGAGTGACCCTCTTTATGAAGTGATCTGATGTCCATCCATTCCTCCAGTTTGAGCACTCGGCCCTCCTCTGACCGCAAGGGTTCAGAGTAGCTGCCGGGCTGCGCCGTTGTGAGGACGGAACTCCAGCCCTCGCTACGCTCGGGCTTCCGTTCCGTCCTCACAACCAGTGGAGGGGTCAAATCTCCATGATCGTTAAGGGGTCAGTTTTACATGATTGTTGGCAACCCCACCGCAGACTGCACGCCGACGGACCCGGCAGATCCGACGAACCCGACGGATCCCAGTAGCCCCAATCCGACGGACCCCAACCCGTGCGACAGCTCATCGTCCCCGGATGTCCAATTGGGGGGTGGATTGACAGCACACGCACGTCTGGGAGTGTCAGCACATGATGCTAAAGGGGGCAGTTGCTCAACCACGCCGAATCCGCAGCCTACACCGGCGCCGCAGCAACCCCAGCAGCCACAGCAACCCGCGCCACCGACCCTGTGGAATAGTGTGGTTAGAGGTACTCTAGAGGGAGGCTCTGATCGGGGGTGCGGTAGGCTGCGCTGTAGGTGCCCTACCGGGATCGGCGGTTGGTGCAGTGTTTGGCGGCGGCCCTCCTGGCGCGGCGGCAGGGGGAATGGCCGGGTGCGCTACGGTTGGACTGAATGGCCTCATAAGCGGGGGGACGCTAGGGGCTGTGGGAGGCGCTCTTGATTATTGGCTCTTCCACTAGCTCCATTCGGACAGCTCGCCCCGAACGGTTGGAGGAAATTGATATGGGGCTGAGAGGGCTTAGATCATGGGAACTCTAATGGACTGGCTCGCGGTTCTACTCCTTGCATCACTGTGGACGACAGGCATGCTGACTTGGGGTTATGTCCGCCGTCGGAAGCGACATGCGCCGCCCGTGCAGACCATTCCTTGGAACAAGCGTTTTGGTGTGTATACCATGACTGCCCTGTTGGGTTTCGACTTCGGGTTGCTGGTTAGATTCGGACCGCGCTCGCTCCACGGCGGCCTCCTCATCGTGCTTATTGGAGCCAACGTCGGACTGGCCGCGATCGTCCTTGGATTCCGCCTGCTGCGTCCGCTCAACACGGGTTATTGAGCATTGCATTATCTTTACGGGCCGGGCGGAGAGAAGCTGGGGACGTACACGCTGTTCAACTTCGCGGGTTACTCCTATTTTCAGGAGGAGAAGACGAACGTCTATTTTCGGCAGCAGTTGATCTGGGAGGGGCCGCTGGCATCGGGGGACGGCACGGGCGGCGCGCTGGTGCTGGACCGTTTGGGGACGGCGGTGGTGAAGGACGGCCAGACCTACGCCTACTTCCCGTACGGCGAGCCGCGCGTGGGCACGGGCGACCACTTCGCCACCTACCAGCGCGACGCAACCACGAACTTCGATTACGCCATGAACCGGTATTACTCGAACGTGGCCGGCAGGTTTTTGACCCCGGACCCGTACGGAGGCAGCGCGCATGCCGGTGCACCACAGAGTTGGAATCACTACACATACGCCGGAAATGATCCAGTGAATGGGAGTGATCCGAGCGGGTTGAACATAACCTGGCTGCCGCCGGCTGGTGGAGAGGAGGGTCCCCCCCAGGATCTCTGCGACCTGTACCCCAATTTGTGTCTTGCAATAGATGCAGGGTATGGCATGCTCGGCGCTGTGAACCCCCTCCGCAACTTCTACAACGACCCCTACCGCCAGCCAATCCCGACACCTCCGCAGCCAGGGAAGTGGATACCCCCAGGACTCAAGCCGATCGTTCAGAGCGCGGTGAGGCGGGCCGAACACGACCTCCAGCAACCGGATTGTGCGGCGCTGTTCGGTTCGAATGTGCAAGATCCCCAAGCCGCGCTTGACCGCGCCTGGAACAACAACGGGATCCGTGCATTCACATTTGGGGATGGTCAACCGGCAGGTGTCGGGGCGTTTACGCAGGTCGGATCGAATCCGGTGCAGAACGTCATCTTCATAGCGACCAATCGCTACTTTTTCACGGGGATACTAGCGAACGGCCAGCCGGCTTCGGATGCAACCGTCTTCAAGGGCTTAACGCAATTTCAAATTCAAGAAGTAATCCTAATACACGAGCTGCTCCACTACACCGGCGTAGTTGGAGACGATAATCAGAACCAGACCATCACGCTTGGAAATGGACAGGTCGTGCAGGGAAGTGAGGGCGTAACCGCCGCCGTTGTACAGGACTGTATCAAGGATTCCGGCGGTTCCACACCATGAGCCGCATATTGCTTTTGCGTTTTTTGGTTGCATCAGGGATTGTTAGCGCGGTCTGCGGCGTTGGGCAATGCGCCGCCACTCCGACGCAGACAATCAAGGGCATGGTTGTAGATCCATCTGGCGGACCCTTGATGGGAGGCGTCGTGAGTCTCGTCCGGCTAAACCGGCATCAAGAACGGGAAACCGTGGCAACCGGCACCGTGGACAGGGAGGGTGGCTTCCACTTGCAGTTCAGATCCCACGGGCGCTATGACTCACAGTCAAATCCTGGGGCTTCCATCCGGTCACGATCAAGCTGAATATCGCAAGAGGCGTACATGAAGTTGATGTCGGCACGGTGAAAGTGCTCTATGCCGACTGCTCGGAAGCGATCTGTGACGACTTTGTAGGCGGGAAGCGGTGACGGTACCAGGGGCAATGGATAACTACGCAATAGCAAAAGAACGGCCGGTGCGACGAACGATCGCTCTCTTATCCCTGTTTGCGATCTCTGCGGCGTGTGCTTGGCCCCAGGAAAGCGTGACCGCAAAGCGAATCGTGGGGCCGCGTTACCCTGCCCTTGCCCGTATCGCCCTAGTGCAAGGGAAGGTGGAACTATTAGCCCTGATCTCCAGGGATGGGAGCGTGCAGGACATCCGCAAGCTGTCAGGTCATGACCTACTCGTACCCACCGCGAAGGACGCGCTGTCGAAGTGGTCGTTTACCAAGTGCGGGTCCTCGTCCGGCGTCTGCGAGGCTAAAGTCGTGTTCCTGTTCAAGCTGCAGCGGGAACCCTGTGATGTCACCGGTTGTCCACCGCCTTTCGAGGTAGATCTGCCTGACACCATCATCGTCAGAGCACCGCCGCCGATACCCATTGTGGACCGCGCACCTACGCGCGAGAAGTAGGTCATAACTGCGGGAGGCGCTCGCGGACGAGCTGCGGGACCGCGAGCTTGAAGGTTGGGAAAATCACGCCACGTTATCCACAGACTATGTTTCGGGCGAAGAAGTGAACACAGCTACGATTCGCTGAACCGGCTGGTGCTGGCGCAGACCACCGGCTCGCAGTGGGGGCAATCCTTCAGCTACGATGGATTCGGGAACCTGACCTCGGAGCAGGCGACCAAGGGCACGGCCTACTCGGCGAACTTCAACTACAATGCGACGACCAACCGCATCACCACGGCGGGCTACCAGTACGACGCCAACGGCAACCTGACCGCCATGCCGAATGCGGGCATGAGCTACGATATCGAAAACCGGCTGGCGCAGGCCACGCAGACGGTGAACGGGACCGAGCTCTACGGATATGGCCTGGGCAACCGGCGGGTGTGGAAGCAGTTGGCGGACGGGAGCCAGGAGGTGTATTTTTACGGGCCGGGCGGGGAGAAGCTGGGGACGTACACGCTCAGCTCCGGGGCTTACCCCTATTTTCAGGAGGAGAAGACGGACGTTTATTTCCGGCAGCAGTTGATCTGGGAGGGGCCGCTCGGATCGGGGACCGGCACAGGCGGCGCGCTGGTGCTGGACCGGCAGGGGACGGCGGTGGTGAAAGACGGCAAGACCTACGCGTACTTCCCGTACGGCGAGCCGCGCGTGGGCACAGGCGACCACTACGCGACCTACCAGCGCGACGCGACCACCGGCTTCGATTACGCCCTGAACCGCTACTACTCGAACGTGGCGGGGAGGTTCTTGACCCCGGACCCGAGCTCGACCGCTTACTTAGACAATCCACAAAGCTGGAACCAGTATGCGTACGCGAGCAATGATCCCATAAACCTAACAGACCCATCCGGTCTTGACATTTGGTGGAACGGCCCAGACGATGGAGGCGACGGCGGAGGCGACGATGGAGGCGACCCTTGGGGCACAGGACCAAGCGGCATTCCTTTTGGCGTTGTGATCACCGGTGGCGGCGGTTATTTCAGGGTCGCCCAAGTCGACGCGGGGACCACTCAATACGCCCACAAGCAGCTGGCCGACAGACTGAAGAACTTTGGCGACAGCAACTGTGCCCACGTGCTTCGCCGCGTCCTTGGAGACTCGACCTACCAGACTAGCGACCTCCGCAGCTGGGCGCAAAACACGCTCTTTTATAACTTCATCGACCCGAAGTACGGCAACCTGCCGGTTTCCGCCATTTGGGACATAAAAAGCACGAATACTATGTACCCACCTCCAGGCGGCGCGGATGCTTATGTCTTCAATACATCGCCCCTGAAGTATTCTCCTATCGCGATCAACGGTTCGGAGTTTTATAAGATGAGCAAAAAGTTCACGGAGAACGCTCTTCTGCATGAGCTTCTGCACAGCTACTTGAGGCAGTTTATAAAGAAGGTGCCCGCCTTAGGTGACGCTGGTGATGCTGGTATGTTCAACGCATTCAAGAAGTATGGTCTGACGAATACAATGGGCACCGAATCTATCTCTGCGTGGTTGTCTACGGATTGCAGATACACGCCAACAAACCTCACCTGGTACCAGTGACCGCGACGCAGCAGGTCAGCTAAGGCGTGTTTCGATTTTGCGCCCGGAGGTAAATGAAATGAGAAGTCCATATTGGCTTTTACTCAACGCGGTTGCTGCAGCTTTCGTATTGGCGACTGCGACGCCCGCCAACGCCTGTTCATGTCACAGAATACCGCCGCCGGAGGCCCTACAGAGTTCTGTGGTTGTGTTCCACGGAGTCGCAATTGAGATCGAGCATTTACATATATTAAAGGCCCCTGACCCCGCCACAGGGGAGGCGCGGAGCTGGATTCCGGAGCTCAATGATTTGGTTGTGGTGACCTTGGAGGTGGATGAGTACTGGAAGGGCCCTGTGACACCCCTTATGAAGGTGTACTCGGTGGCTCGTGCTTCGATGTGCGATGGATACGAGTTCTCGGCGGGGAAACAGTATCTGGTCTATGCCGTCGGGCCGCCGGTCGCTGGGCACACAGGACCAGAGGGTCAGGAGGTTCTCAGCCGCTTCGGAAAAGAGCCCGTGTACGAAATCTCAGTTTGCCCTGGTCCTATACTTCCCGGCGGGCTTGAACTGGCCAGGACCGTTCTCGGCATCGGTCACGTCGTGAAGGAATACTACAAGTAGCAAGAGCCGTCGAACGAAGACCGTGGCCGGCCCCATGCGCCCGGACCACCGCTACTACTCGAACGTGGGTGGCCGGTTCTTGGCGGGACGGGCGCTGATACGCATACCTTCTCCACGCAAAATAACGGCCGCATCACGCAACTGGAGAACTACATTTCAGGCCAAGAAGTGAACTACAGCTACGATTCGCTGAACCGGCTGGTTCTGGCGCAGACGACCAGCTCGCTATGGGGGCAATCGTTCAGCTACGATGGGTTCGGGAACCTGACCTCGGAGCAGGCGACCCAGGGCACAGCCTACTCGGCCAATTTCAACTACGATGCCACGACGAATCGCATCACCACGGCCGGCTATCAGTACGACGCCAACGGCAACCTGACCGCGATGCCGAATGCAGGCATGAGCTACGATATCGAGAACCGGCTGGCGCAGGCCACGCAGACGGTGAACGGGACGGAGTTCTACGGATATGGCCTGGGCAACCGGCGGGTGTGGAAGCAGTTGGCGGGCGGGAGCCAGGAGGTGTATTTTTACGGGCCGGGCGGAGAGAAGCTGGGCACGTACGCGGTGATGAGCTCCGGCTACTTTCTCTTGCTGGAGAAGAAGACGGACGTGTATTTCCGGCAGCAGTTGATTTGGGAAGGGCCGCTGGCCTCGGGGACGGGCGCGGGCGGGGCGCTGGTGCTGGACCGTTTGGGGACGGCGGTGGTGAAGGACGGCCAGAAGTACGCGTACTTCCCGTACGGCGAGCCGCGCGTGGGCGCGGGCGACCACTTCGCGACTTACCAGCGCGACGCGACCACCGGCTTCGATTACGCCCTGAACCGCTACTACTCGAACGTGGCGGGAAGGTTTTTGACCCCGGACCCGTATCGCGGCAGCGCGCGGCGCAGTAACCCGCAGAGCTGGAATAGGTATGAGTATGCGGGCGACGACCCGGTGAATTTCAATGACCCCACGGGCCTCGTAAACTGGTGGCAGGTAGCAAAGGGGGTCGGGCAGGCGGGAAGCGGTTTCCTTTTGGGACTCGTGACGGCAGGTGCAAACATTGGTACCTCCGGCTTGGCGGTACTGCCGACGATAGGCGCGACGATGACAGCCGCAAGTCTTATTGGTATTGGCTCATATAACTTCGCCGCGGGGCTGGCAGATAATATTCCGGCTCAGAATTCGGCGCAGGCCGAGCAGCAGTTTGGAACGCTGACTAATCCAATAGGTGCTATGGCTACGTTCGGGGCGTACCTATTCGGCGCGTCCGACCCGGTGCAAATTGGGCAATTCGCCGCCGCTGCATATGACATCACGGCCAACATCCCCACCCTCCTGACCCCCGGTAGCAGCACGTCTAGCCTGATAAACGGCATAGTCTCCGTCAACCAGGGGTAAATGCCGCTATTGATCTGACTACGCCGACTGCTCCGATTCCTGTTTACACTGCACCAATTACGGTAAACGGTACCCAGGATCCGGTGCCGTATTACGTAGCGCCCCTACCAGAGGTGATCTCAGATCCTGGCACGGCTGCCGTCGGCCCGCCGTTCTCCTTCGCACTCAACGAGAGCCTTTTGGCCGATTGGACGCCCAGCGACGAGACCTGGTTTGAGTCGTTCGTGACCTCGGACAGGGTACCCGTCCGGTGAACGCATGTTGAGGCGTTCACGTGAGCGCGGTGCCGGGGCGGAACGGTATCAGGCAGTAGCCGTCGCCTGGGCGGCCAGCCATTTGTCGGGCAGCAGTTCCTCGAGCCGATTCTTGGGGTGGGCGCTGATCCGCTGCGAACACGTCGCGCAGGTAGGCGAACGGATCGATGTGATGCCGCTTGCAGGTGGCGATGAGACTGGTCAGCACGGCCGCCGTACGTCCGCCGTTGTCGCTGCCAAAGAACGTCCAGTTGCGGCGGCCCACCGCCACCCCGCGCAGGCTGCGCTCGGCGCCGTTGTTGTCGATCTCCAGATCGCCGTCCTCGGCAGTAGCGCACCAGCGCGTCCCAGTTCGATAACGTGTAGGCGATGGCTTGGCCGATGGGACTCTTCGGCAACACCTGCGGCCGCTCCCGTTCCAGATACGCCTTGATGTCGGCCAGGATCGGCCGGGACCGCTCCTGGCGTAGCGCCTGGCGCTGCCGGCGCGTCCAGTTCTGCCCTCGCGCGCCTCGCGCTCGACGTCGTACAGCAGATGGATGTAGGCCAGCATCACCATCGAGCGCATGATGTCCGACGACTGCGCCTCAAAGTACTTCCGTCTGGCGTGCGCCATGCACGCCACCTCCGTGACGCCGCGCGTCGGCATCTTTGTAGATCTCGTCGTAGCCGGAGTAGGCGTCCGCCTGCAGATATCCGCGGAAGTCCTTCAGAAACTCATCCGGCCCGTCCCGGCTGCGGTTCGGCGTGTAGTCGTACACCGTGTAGGGATGCTCCGCGTCCCCCACGTAAGTCCAGATCCGGCCGGTGCGCGTGCGCGGCAACTCCGGGTCCAGCACCGGCACCGGCGTGTCGTCGGTCTGCACCACCTTCGAACTCAGCGCCCGCTGCTTCATCAGCTCGTAGAGCGGGCTCGACCAGTTCCGCGCACTGCCGCATCCAATCCGCACATCGTCTGGCGCGACAGCTCCACGCCCTGCCGCGCGAAGATCGCTTCCTGCCGGTGCAGCGGAAGATGATCGCCATACTTGCTGACCGCCACGTGCGCCAGCAGGCCCGGCCCCGCCAGGCCCTTCTCGATCGGCGCCGCCGGCTTCTGGCGCCGTGACCACCGTGCAGCCCTTCGGGCAGGCGTACTTCTGGCAGGCTTCCTCGATCACGTCGCAGCGAGGCCGGCACATACTCCAGTCGCTCGCTGATCTCCTCGCCGATGTGCTTCAGCTCGCCGTGACACTCGGGGCAGTGCCGCTCCGCTTCGGCCAGGTCGTACACCACGCGCCGCCGCTTCAGCGACTTCGGCAAGCCGCTGCCGTCCGTGTCCCTGCGGAGTGGGCCGCGGGGCGCTGCTGGCCGGCTTCGGTTCGGGCGGCGGCTCCTGCCCGGTGCTGGCGATCTCGGCCGCGAACATGAACAACTGGTTCTCGTCCACCCGCTCGCGTTTCTGCCCGTAGCGGTGGCGCAGCAACTGTTCCAGCCAGTGCCGCACCCGCTGGAGTTCGTGCTCCTTGGCCGCCAGTTGCGCCTCGGGTGGCGTCCAGTTGCGCCAGCGTGCGCAGCAGCATCTGCTGCAGCGCGGCCGCGTCGTTGGGCAGGTTGTTGGGATCGATCTCCATCGCGAGTAAGTAGTAACGTATACTACGACTTACTACAATTACTGTCAACGAATAAAGAACAAACAGATGCGATTATTGTTTTAGCGGCTTCCGGTTCCGCGCGCGTCCTCACTCGCGCCGCCGGCAACGCGTAGCGCTTCCTTCGCCGCCCCTTGCTCAGATCGATGCCTTCCAGCAGCACCCCCAGCTCCCAGGCCGCGATCTCCCGCCGCCCCGTCTGGGCGAACGGAAACTGGAACGTCCCCGCCTCCAGCCGCTTGTACCAGATCACCCAGCCGTCCCGGTCCCAGTACAGGATCTTCAGCCGGTCGCTGCGCTTGTTGCAGAACACCAGCAGGTGGCCGGAGAACGGATTGCAGCGGATGATGTGCTCGGCCATCATCGACAGGCCGTCGAAGCTGCGCCGCATGTCGCAGGCCACGGTGCACAGGTACACCTTGATGGCGGCCGGGAAGCTCAGCATCCCGGCTCGTTCCAACGCCGCCAGCACCGACCGCAACGTCGGCTTCATCGACGCCCTTGGCGATTCGCAGCCGGCGCCCGCCGGCCAGCACCAACTCGATGCCGGCATCCGGCGTCGCCTGCCTCGCCGCTGACCAGGGCGAAACTCGCCGGTCCCACCCCGCTTCTTCGGCTGCGGAGCCTGCCGCGCGGCCGACAGATGCCGCTGCCACCAATAGAACTGGCTCTCATGCAGCTTCCGCTGCCGGCAGAACTCGCGGATCGACAAGCCGCTTCGCGCGGCTTCGTGAACCGCCTTCCGCCAAAACCGCGCCTTCTCCAAGTCTGGTTTGTGCCCCACGTCCCACCTCCTCGGCTCTTGATCGCGAAACGTGCGCGCACCACGGCCACGCCTCGCCAACCTCAGGAAGTATGGACCCTCAGTTCAGAATCCGGAAGATGGGTTCACCGGACGCGTACCAATCGTTTAGGTCCACAAGCTCCCGGACCGAGACAAGCTGAGGCGGTGAATCGGAGGCGGGCAGGGTCATTGTCGTATTGCCGATGCAGGTGTCCGCATTGGGCCCTTGGACGAACATTCCCTGGGTACACATCAAGTAGGACGGGCTCGTGTTTGATCTTGGCGCAACGTCCGCAGGGATGAGGTTCGCCCCTTCGCCCAATTGCACCGGCGGGACAGGCGTGGATTTTGGCCTCGGTGTCGGCGTTGGCCAAGGTTTGCTGTTCACATCGGGCACTCCATCGTTTCTAACTATGCGGAGACCCGCCGGGACGCCAAGGGCGCGGCCAGGCTGAGCCCCGGCGCCGCAACGAGCACGTATCTCGTTACTTGCTATTCGCGGACGGCGGCTTTGGAAGCGCCGCTGGGCCGATGCCAATGTTGAGCGCCGAACCCTGGGGACCGGAGACATTGACCACGACGGTATTTTTGGCTTTCACCGTTACCGGTATCTTGAGCGATCGGACCGTCTGACTGATTTGGCCGGGCGTTGTCACAGCCTCGCCGTTCAGCAAAATCTGGGCGCTCTGAACTGGCGGCTCGTCGCGGCCGTTGCCGTTCGCAATTGTCATGATGTATGGAGATCCGGGAGCGCTTGCAACGAACCTCTTGGTGCGGAACTGAGGCGGGGGCGGAGCGATGGGCACAGGGAACCCGCCGAAATACTCGAACATGCCCGAAAGCTTGTACGCGCCTTCGATTAGTTTGTACACCTCGTAAGTCTCCGGCGCACCGGCCTCGATTTCCCATCTACTGGTACCCTGAGAATTGACGATCTCCAGGATGCCATCGCCGTCGAGGTCCACAAAATCAGCGTCAAATAAGTCCGTGCAAGACAGCCCCTGGTCGTCCTTCCCTGGGCCGATGGATTTCAGCGCGCTGCCGTCCCATTTGAAGACCCATTGCATCTCCTCGCCCCTGTTTCCGGCAAGTAGCGAGACCAGGACCGCAGGATTACCACTGCGGTCCAAGTTGATCAGTGAGACTTCGGGGTCACGACCGCCGAAAGGACAGAGGTTGGGCTCGTCTACGAGGGCAGCAGAGTTATCGGTAACCTTCAGGACGCGAATTGCTGCCATCTCATCGGCAGTGTACGCCGCCACAAGATATTGAGGCTTGCCTGTGCGGTCTAGATCGGCGGCGACAAACGCGGACTGCCTAGACGACGGCCCGCCATATTTGGCCCTCGCTTCGGCATCTCTGGCCGAAAGGCGCTGCGGGAAGAATTGTTCGACGAGGGCGCGCTGGCTAGCCTGTTGATCCGCTTGGCTAGTGGACGATTGCTGAGCCGTTGCCTGCGGAGCCATCACACCTAGCAGCCCACTGAGGATCACCCCCGTGGCCCGAAGCATCATGATTTGCGCTGCATTCTTCATCGGAATGTCACTCCTTGGCATCATTGTCAGTTCGCACTGAATATCGGTGCACTGGGCACCGGCAAAAAGGCCGGCCCGAAGGTCTCAACGATTTGAGATCCATACTGTTTGAGGTCGTTCGTGCCCCTGTGGTTATACCAGTTGAAGGCGTTCTCGAAGGCGTGATCGAAGGCGTCAGTCGTAGTAAAGACCGGATCGTCAGGATCAATGCTCGTGTTGGCCTTTGGAAATACGAGAGCGTCATATCCCGTACCTAGCGGCAGGCTCGATGTGCCGGCGTCGATTCGGGAGTCGGTATCGAAGAGGTAGCTCGGATTTATTTTGCCGCCTTGCCCGTTCCACTTCATGGTGCTGATGGCTGTGGTATACATGATTTGGAGCAGCCCGTAGCTGGCTGCAAGATCCGTTTGCGCCGTGAAATTCAACAGATTCCAATTTGCGTCCAACATATTTCGTGTTGCCTTAGAAGCATTTATATACCAGTTCTGGGTGCCAGCGTCGTTGAGGTCGATGATCTCTCTGAGTGACACCCACTGGGGCGGCGAATCGGTCGCGGGGAGTGCAATGGCTTTGTTGCCAACGCAGGTATCCTCTGCGGGTCCCTGGGTGATAAGCCCCTGGGCGCACATCAGGTATATGGTCCTTGGCGCAACGTCCGCAGGGATGAGGCTCGCTCCTTGCGGAAGCTGGGGCGCCGGATTGGGTGTTGGTGTTGGTGTTGGTGTTGGCTTGCCGCGGGTCGGAGTGGGGCTGGGCTGCGGAGTCGGAGTTGGCCAAGGCTGGCTGTTCACATCGGGCACTCCGTCGTTTACGGCCAAGCGATAGTCCTGGTAGGGGGGCTGTTCCCGCCAGTCCTGACCAGTAGGCCCTGGCCCAAACAGGTACAAATCGCCAATCTTCGAACTGAGGGGTTCATAACGGTAAGAGTTCGGATTGAACGGATGCCTGGGGTCGCTCTCCCGCTGGATCTGGCCCTTGATGTATTGGGGCGGGATACCGCGGTTGTTCGCCAGGGTGACGATCTTCTGGTCGTAATAGTTCCAGCTCTGCCCGAGGCTTTGGGGATTCTGGATGGTAACGTCTACCGTGACCGGATCGTAGGAAGTGTCCGTAGGCGTGATGGTCACTGTCACTGTCCCGAGGTGGACGGCCTGGAAGTGCTTGATGGTGTTCTCGGTATCCTGATCGAACTCGATGACCACATTGTCGGGGAACAGCGGCGCGATGTTATCGTTGGCCTGCGGGATGTTGACGTTGGCGTTGCTGAGCGAGAATTTGGCCTTGATGGGCTTCGGCTGGCCGCTGCCTTGAGCGGGCTTGGCCAACTGCAAGAAGAACTGGCTCCCAAGCGCGAAGGTTGCGTCAACTTCTGGCGCCGCTCCGGTCGTTTGAGTGCTCGGATCGCTGGCGTCCTTGCCGGTTCCCGCCCGAAAGCAACAGCGGATCCCCCGGTACCGCAATCGGGCCGAGGACGTCGCCGCAGAGCCGGGGCGAAACGGGCGGGCACGCATCAGCACAGAACGGTTGGATCGAATAGGCGTCTCCCTGCGGCTCGAAGACCGCCCGCGGCGCGGTCGTGAACCCAAAATGCGCCGTCTGGCCCGCCTTGAGCACGGAGGTGGGAGACCAGCACCCGGTGTAACCCGGCGGCAACCCAAATAGTGGTGGGGCGTAAGGGTCCATTGCGTCATGCGGGGAGTAAAGTTCCAGCAACCGCACCGCTCCCTGAGGCGGTGTGTCCTCGCCTTGCCATCCACCGGCCGTCCAGACATAAGCGTCGTAGTCCCAGCCCAGCGGGGTATACAGGTTCCCGATATCGACTCCGGACACGCTCGGGTCCTCCGTGGGAGCGGCGAGGGTCAGCTCTATATCCGCAACTCCGTCTACCATGGCATCCGGAAGCTGACCGTGGACGTTGACATTCGTCACTTCATAGTCCAGCTTGTAGAGGCCCTTGAGGCCGGCGGGCTTGGTGTCGATCGTGACCTTGAACTGCATCGTCTCGCCGCAATCGTCGGCCCAAGTGTACGGCCCCTTTGTGATTACCGATTTGTTGCGCTGCGCGGCGAGCGGCAGGGCTAAAAATAGGAGGGCAAAAAACGCGATCAAGAATCGCGGAAGCGGAATTCGGGCAAAATTGTCACGCATGCTGCAGAGCAAGAGCGGGCGCATGGCAGGAATTCTAATATAAACAGGTCTTTTGTGTCAAGGTCCTCAACACCTGCCCGTCAAGCCTCTGGCATCCCGATAATTCAGAGCTTAACTGGAACGGTCATGTATCGATGATCTACCTATGGAGCCTTTTGCCGATTTTTTCATGACGAGCGGCTCCAGCGGCCAGGAAGGGTCCAGCTCTGCCTCCCTCCCGGTACGCAAAAACACGGCTCGAGCGCCAAAGCGGCGCCCGCAACTCCCCCTATCCTACTTGATCGCCATTGTCACGCCGGGTTGGCTTGCGACGCCGCCGGCCATGAGCAAGACCGGAACGGCGCTGCCCGAAGGCGCACCCCACGGCACCCGTATCTGGATCTGGAGCACACCGGCCTCGCCGGGCGCGGCTTCCGCGGATAGGATGTCAGCCGTATACGAGCCAGCCGTCACCAAAGGAGTCAGCAGAGGCGCCGGCAGAGGCTCAATCGCCACCGCTCCATCTATGCCAGGAGGATTTGTTTGGCCCTGCCCGGTGGCGAACAGAGTGACAATATCGCCCCGCGCAGCCGGATTCGCTGCCGAGTTCAAGCTCCCGTTCGCATTCAGTATCGCTCCCGGCCCGGCTCCGGAGCCGCCGGCCGTAAAGATCCCAGGCGCGGCGGCCGCGACCGGAACAGAGCCGAGGAATCAGCCGTTGCCCCGGACGTACACCTGGACGGCCAGCTTGTCCTGGACTTCGTACGGAACGATTGCGCTGATCTGCGTATCCGATGCGTAGAGCAACGGAGCGGGTGTCCGGTCGAACTCGATCGAGATGGACTGGGCACCGCCGCTGAGGACCGTTGGCAAGTGTCCCGACGCGTCGAAGCTGCCCACAACCGGCGTTGCGGGCGCCCCCAGGCCCGAGGCGAGGATCGTGACGATTTCGCCCGGCGCAATCGGCCCGGAGATGTAACTCGCCGCGTTCACGAAGGGAGTGACGGTGCTGCCTAACGGGCTTGTCAGCGCGCGGACCCGGTCGTTGCCGGTGTCCGCGATATAGATTGTGCCGTCGCGGCTGAGCGCGACATCGCCGGGTTCGTTGAGCATGGCCAGGATTGCCGCCCCCCCGTCGCCGCTGAAGCCGGCCTGGCCGTTGCCGGCGATGGGAACGCGCCCGTCCGGCGCCGGTCCGAGCTTCAGTACGCGTGCGCCCGAGCTGAAATAGTAAGCGCCATTGCTATCGACGGCGTCGAAGACGAGCGGATCGGGATTCGCCACCATTGTGATGATCCCGGAAGCCGCCGATACGGTCCGTACTTCATCCGGCTGCTGAATATAGAGGTCGCCGGAAGCGGCTACGGCGACGCGCGAGGCATTGACTTGAGCGGACGTCGCGGCGCCCCCGTCCCCGCTCGTGCCGCATGTGCCTGTTCCCGCAATGGTGGAGATCACTTGGGTATCAGCGGCGATTTTTCGCACGCGGCAACCATCGGCGACATAGAGATTGCCAGGGGGGGCGAACGCCAAACCGTACGGGCCCGCAAATCCGGCGCTAGCCGCTGGCCCGCCATCCCCGCTGCCGCCCGCGGCGCCGGTTCCCGCAAACACCGAGACCGCTTTCGTTGCCGCCGCGATCTTCCAAATCTGATGATGCTGCGAGTCGGAGACGTAAATATTGCCGAGCCCGTCGCTCGCGAGGTACTGCGGCGCCGGCAGTTGCGCCACCGTTTGGATGAGATATTGCGCGGTGGGCGCCGGCTCGTGGACCTCCAGGCTCAATCGGTTCGAGAACGCGCCGTTCCCGGAATTGACCGCGGAGATGGCAACATCCCAGCTTGGGTCCCGCGTGACGTAGCCGGGCAGCGTGAAGGTGAGACTTGTGGCGCTCAAAATGGCGGCGGGCGCCGTGATCGTATCGCTTCCCGATCCGTCCGGCGCCGCAGCGACGATAGTGACGCTGGTGCCGGCAACGAAGCCCGAGCCCGTTACAGTCAAATCTACGTCTTGCCCCGCGACAACCTGGGAAGGTGAGACCGCGGTGATTGCCAGCGATGCTGCCGGCGCCTGTGGCGGTGCGCCCAGATAGCTCTGGAGAGATGCGTACGCCGTGGAGAGCCGGCCGTACGTGACTTGCGGATTGGGGATGTTGCAGATCGTGGGATCCGGCGCGTCGCCCGCAGTGAGCGTTCCGGCTACGCGCCCGCTTGCATCAAACAGGGGCGAGCCCGAGGAGCCCGGTTCTGCCCAACCGCGCGTGATCAGCACCTGGTAGAACTTGTCCGCCGGCGCGATACTGCCTTCGACATCTACAGTTTCGTCGGCAATTCTGGTGCCGAAGAAAACCCGCTTGTAAGATGTCTCCGGGTGATGGATGCCGAACACCGCCGAGCCGATGGGGGGCTCGTCCAGCGACCAGGGTGCGAACGGCACGCCGCCCGGCACAAAGGATAACTGCAAAAGGCTGAAATCGCCCTCGGCCATAGGACCGTTCGCCAGCAGGGTTGCGCCGAACGACATCGGCGAAAGCGAGATGTCAGGTGGCGGGCCGAAGCATGCCTGGGTCTGGTAGAACCAAATCGCCGCGACTGTCCCGGCTGTGTCGTTGTCGCTGATGCAATGGTTCGCGGTCAGGAAAAAGGGCCGTATCACGCTGCTATCGAGCAACGATCCCGAGCACGCGAAAGCTCCAGCGCCGGACTCGAAAAAAATCAGGGCGACGGCATTTACCAGGGCCTGCGCAACCGGCTCGCAGCTCACATCCAACTCGCATGGCGCGGTGAGCGGGGCGCTTGTGCTCTGGTTCGCGCTCGAGGAACCCTTACTGCCCGCTGCCACTGGCGGCAACAGCCGCGAATCCCAAATATGGGAGACCTGCACCATGTGGAAAGGCGGAGCGGCCGGCAGACTACCGGGACTTGCAGCCGCGGCGGGCTCATACTCCACGATTGCGGACTCGCCGAAAACCAGGCCGCTCCAAAAATCGCCGCGCTCGAAGAGGCCGCGGCCGGTGTACGGTCCTTGGGCCCGTTGCAAGCGGCTCGCAATGGCGCTATGCACCCAGACCTTGCCCTGGCCGGCTGCAAAATCGGTGAAGTGGACACGAATGGCGGCCGCGCCCGGAGAGCGAATCGCCAGCCGCCAAACCGGTCGCCCATCGGGCGACACATCCCAGCCACCCATCCGGTGAATGCCCGCGGGCAGCGCCCGGTGAACCCCGGCTGTGGCAACGCCCGGCCTGGGCCGGACGCTGGCGCGCTCCGCGTCGCTGAGCGGAGCTAGAACGTGCTCGGCCGGAGGCCGCAGGCCGCCGGTCTGGGCCGCATGCACCGCGTGCATCGGCAGCCCGGAGCTGAAAAGGGCGAGTACTGCTGGAAGAAAAAAGACTCGATATGGTTTGTGCATGATCATCACCAATCACTTCACCGCGCCGACGCGCCCGGCGGCGTAAAGCCGGTCGTCCACGTGGCTCAACCGCCGCTCGAGCGTTGCTTCGAGCAATCGCCTGTGCGAAATCTGGAACAGGTATTCGGAGATTTCCCATAGATCGTGCTCGGTGGTCATCCACTCGATTCGGTCGAATCGTGTGAGATTCACCGGGCGCGAGTAGCTGCGGAGCGTCTTCTCGGCTGCAAGATTGTAATAGTGCTCGAAGTAAGACATCACGAGTTCGCGAAGCGTGCGGTAGACGGGCTCCCGAAACCGCAGTCCAGCGTAGTTGGACTTGGCGATCGCGCCCCAATGGCCGTGCTGCCGGTAGACCGCGAGCACGTGATCGTCGTCCCGCACGGCTTCGAGATCGACCACCAGCGGCGGGAAGCCCTGCGCGCGCAACGCAGCGGCGGCGAACAGCGCCCCCTCAAGGCAGTGCGCGACGCGCTCCCGCAGAACCCCGCGGGGCGAGCGGCACGTCGGGCCGCGTTCCTCTTTGTTGTACCCGATCTCGGAATCGAGGAAGCGCTGGATCTTATCCGGCGTCCTCAGCCGGCGCAGGGTGCTCCACTCCTTTGCGCTGAAGCCATTCCGAGCCATGAAGGTATCGTATTCGAGTGCACGCCGTGTGTAAAGGGGCCGTTGCCACAATTCCCTTCGTACGTATAATGTCAGAGAGCCTCATGCGGAAAACCGGTACGGATGTAAGAGTGGCCCTGGGCGTCTTTCTGTTCGTCTTCCTTACCCATTCGGTCTGCCCAAGCGCAACTTCAGCGGATTCTCATTGGATCGTGTTGCAGATGGAGAGCATGGTGAGGGAGCACAACACGGATCTCGATGAGTTCCCGCGGGAGCTGAGGCGCTTCAAATATCTCAACCTGGAGTGTGTGGACCAGGCGCATCACGTCTGGTGGCCGGACGAGCAACGGGGCTGCGGCGAGGGGCACTACTATGGCTTGTTTCCGATTGCCTCCGCTGTCCTGGGACTGCCGGTGTTTGTCGCCGCCGATGGTGTGCTGCGGGTCGTAGGCCCGGTGGTGACGGCGCACCTGCCGGCGGCAACTCCGCGAGTGATCCGAAAATTCTTCGAGCGCGATTACGCAGTCGCCTATTCCTTGATGGAGGTAGTGATCGCGTCGTTTCTGATCGGCTTGGCGGCGGGAGTGATGTACCTGCTGGCGCGTCTGTATCTGGAGAGGATCTGGTCGCTGGCCATTGCTTTCCTGTTCGCTTACGGAACCGCGGCGTGGTCTACGGGCAGCCGCGCTGTGTGGCAACACGGGCCGGACATGCTGGCCATCGCGATCACGATCTATTGCCTCGCGCGCAGTTCTTCCACCCCGCGCTGGGCCGCATGGAGCGCAGTGGCGGCTACGCTCGCCTATTTCATCCGCCCGACCTCAATCGTGGTGGTGGCCGCGACCGGACTGTTCGTCCTGGTGCATCGGCGCAAGCAGTTCCCGCTTTGGGCGCTACTCGCAGCCCTGACCGCCGCTCCGTTCTTTGCGTTTTATCTCCACCTTTACGGCCGCTTGTTGCCCTGGTACTTCCGGCAAGCCAATTCCATAGTGCCGGTGAGTGTGGCGGCATTGGCAAAAGCAATGGCGGCGCAGTGCATCAGTCCTTCTCGCGGCATGTTTACCTTCTCGCCATTCCTGCTGTTCAGCGTCGTGGGCGCCGTGGCGGCGATTCGGACGCGCTGGGAGACGCCGCTCATCTGGTATCTGCTCGGAATCCTGGGAGCGCACTGGCTCATCATTTCCGGCTTCCACAATTGGGATGCCGGCTGGTGCTTCGGACCGCGTTATTTTTCCGATGTTACGCCGATCTTTCTGTTCCTCCTGATTCCGTTGTTCAGAACTGACGGCCTGCTCTTACGGTCGCGGATTGCCGCGGCCGTTTTTCTGATTCTCGCGGCCATATCGGTCTCGATCCATTTCCGCGGCGCGGCCATATGGGCGGTGCAGGATTGGAACAAGGGAGGGCACATCAGGGAGCGTCTTTGGGACTGGCGAGACCCGCAGTTTCTGCGTGGACTGTAGGAGCGTGCCGATTATTCCTGGATAGGCATGGCCCAGAGACTGTCCTCGGCATTGCAGGCATTTTCCGAACCGTGACTTTGAGGGAGCGGAGGGGGGGCGGTTCAATCACCCAACAGCTTGCCGTAGGGCTGCAGCTCATCCACGTTATCGCAGACCGCCTTCAGGCCGGCGGTCAGCGGGATCGCCAGGATCAGGCCGGCAGCGCCCCACAGTATGCTCCAGAACATCAGCGCAACGGTGACGGCCAGCGGGTTCAAGTGGACGCGCGGCCCGACGATCTTCGGGTACAGCAGGTTCATCGCGATCGTGTGAAACACCGCAACCACACCCAGAATGATGAGATACCCCGTCATGCGATTGTAGACGCCGAGCGCGGCGAAAAACGGCGGCAGCAATCCGAGTGGCAGTCCGATATACGGCACCATGCTTAAGAAGCCGCTCAGCGGACCGATTAGCAGCGGATAGGGAAGCCGGAACGACCAGAAGACTAACGTGCTCGCCGCCGACAGCAACAGGCCGAGCACGAAATTTCCCACCACAAACGCCCGCACCATGCTGGCGATGCCGTCCAGGCTTTTACTGGCGGCGATACGCGCCTGGTCTTCGAATATCTGCAGGAAGCTGCGGTGGATGTGATCGCCCCAGCTCAGCATGAAGTAGACCAAGAAGGGCACGAAGGACGCCATCAACAGGATCTCGTACAGCGAGCCCAGGTGCGAGTAAAGAAAATCGAACAAGGGCGGATGTTCTGGGTGGATGCGCACCTCCGTAACCGTACCCAGACCAACCGGCACGGAAGGCTCTGCGGTGTGGCGGCGCCGCGGGGGCTGCTTCGCCGCGGTCTGCTGGCTCTGATCTTGCTCACGGAACCGTTTTGGCACGATGGTTTCGTAAACCGCCTGCTCCAGCGACTCCATCCTGGTCAGTACCTGCTCGCTGATGCCGTTGAGCCGCTGCGCGTATTTCGGCAGGTCGTTGCCGAGCCCCATAGCTTGCGTATAGATGCCCAGGCCAGCCAGATACAAGGCGCAGCCCGCGATCAAGCAGACGATGAAGCTGGCCAGGGCGCGCGGGATGCGGATGCGGATTAGGAGCGCGACGAACGGCTCGAGAATGAAGGCGATGACGACCGCTGTCACTAACGTGACGAGGAACGCCTCTCCGTAATAGAAAAGCGCGATCGCCGACGCCAGCGCGATCACGACCACGCTCAGGTTCCTGGGTCTTAACGTCCGGAGCGGACGCGGGATCGTTGCCACGAGACCAACCTGCGCAGGAAGGGCCAACACTTTTTGGACCCCGCCTTCGACTAGCTAATGGTTACTCTAACACGCTCCGCCTGTTTAGGAAACGAGACGTGACCGTTTTCTAGCGTCAGCGGCGGCGACACTCGGCCGCGAGGCGGCCGGCCGCACGGCCAGTGCCGCCGCAGGCGCATGCCGCGCGGTCAGGGTAGTTATAATGAAATCGGTTTGGCTCCCAGTATCCTGGGGACCCCATCTTGCTCCCTGTTTTCCGGGGGCCGCTGATTGTGTCCGGAAGAATTCTCGCTCTCGACGTGGGCAAGCGCCGTATTGGCGTGGCCATCAGCGACGAACTGATGCTCACCGCCCAGGGCCTGGAAACGCTCGAACGAACGAATAATCGCCAGGACTATGCCGCACTGGCGCGGTTGGCCTCGGAGAAGAACGCTGGGATGATCCTAGTCGGAAATCCGATCCAGATGAGCGGCCGGGAAGGGCGGCAGGTGGAGTGGGTGCGGCGTTTCGTCGGCGCACTTGCCGGACGCACGCGCTTGCCCGTAAAACTTTGGGACGAGCGGCTGACGACTGTCGAGGCCGGGCGGGTGCTCCGCTCGAGCGGGATTAGCATCGAGAAACGCGCCCGCGCGATCGATCGGCTTTCGGCGGTAGTCCTCCTGCAAAGCTATCTGGATACAATGGCAATTCGAAAGGAAACCGCTGAATGAAGCTCCGCGCCTTGGTGGTCGTAATCGTTGTTCTTATGGCGATCGCGCTCGCAGCCTGCTGGATTTGTGCGCCCTACGCGGGCTTTCAGGGGCAAGTGTTTGTGGATATCCCGAAGGGCGCAGGGCCGGGGCAGATCGCCCGCATGCTGGCAAACGCCGGCGTCTTGTGGAATCGCTGGCAATTTCTTGACGTGCGCCTTCTGCGCCCGCGGGCGCGGCTGAAAGCGGGCGAGTACCTCTTCAAGAAGCCCGCCAGTCCCTGGGAAGTCTTCGACCGCATCGCGCGCGGCGACATCTTCTATTACGTGCTCCCGGTGCCGGAAGGGAACAGCACGTTCGACATCGCCGCTTCGCTCGAACGCCAGGGCATCGTGTCCTCGCAGGAGTTCCTGCGGGCGGCCCACGATCCGAGCCTCATTCGCGATCTCGATCCCAAGGCCCCGACCCTCGAGGGTTACCTGTTTCCTGACACATATCATGTGACGCGGCATGCCACCCCCGCACAGCTCTGCCGCCAGATGACCGAGCGCTTCCGCAAGGCCTGGCAGCAACTCGGGTCTCCGAAGAAAGACGTGCACGAGACGGTCGTACTGGCGTCGATGGTCGAGAAGGAAGCCAAGCTGCCCCAGGAGCGGCCGCTCATCGCCTCGGTATTCCTGAACCGGCTACGAATCGGCATGCCGCTGCAATGCGATCCGACGGCCATTTACGCGGCGCTGCTCGAAGATCGCTATCGCGGCGCCATCTATCGCTCCGATCTCGAACGCAAGCAGCTGTACAACACCTACCAGTACCGGGGGCTGCCGCCAGGGCCGATCGCGAACCCCGGCCTGGAGTCCTTGCGCGCGGCCATCGAGCCGGCCCAGACCGGCTATCTTTATTTCGTGGTGCGCCCGGACGGCTCTGGCGCCCACCAGTTTTCGAAGGAGCTGGCGCAGCATGCGCGCGCCGTCCAAGAATATAAGCGTGAGCTCGAAACAGCGGAGCGGCAAGCGGACGGACCTCGAGGCTTACCTCGAGCGAACGCGCCCGGGCGTAATCACGGAAGCGATCTGGGAGGATCTCTTAGAGCGCCTGGCGCCGGTCACTAAGAATTACCTGCGCCGGCTTCTCCGTTCCTGCGGGGTTCCGCTTGCGCCGCTGGTGGCGGGCATCCGCCAGGATTCATTCGAAGAGCTCGATCACACACTCGCCGCACTCGATCGTGAGTACTTTTCGGCAATAGCGGCGGGAGACCACGCGCGTGCGCAGGCGTGCCGGCGGCTTGTGATTGAGGCGAAGGACCACGCACGCTGGGCGCTCCGCAGCCCCAAGCTCACTCTGGAGCAGCGTGCCGCCAAAGAGGAAATGATCCTCTGGATGCTGACCTGGCTCGAAAATCCCGGCGTATTCTCTACTTGGCTGGAACTGAGAAAACGTGCACTGTTTACCGCCCGGGCTGGGCCGAATTCTGGGTGATTGCCCGTCCGATCCTCCGCACGAAACATGCATCCGCGACCGTGCGGCGCATCGATCTCACTCCATGACGGATCAAAAATCTTACCCTCATTTGTGGAGGCGCGGGATCCATGTTCAACGCATCTCCAGGCCGGTTTACGAGCACCAGCCGCTATCACCCAGCTCACTGCACTCATAGTACGACGGCCTCACCTGCCGGACGTACTGCCTCGGTTCATCAGGCAGCCTGGTACTCTGGGCCGGAAACGATTTGCGCTCGGGAATGCAAGCTCTTGCGCGAGCCCGGGTGGCGAAGTGCTCAGCAACGCTCCAGTAGACCAGATGAAACGGATGGCCTGGGGGTATTGGTCCCCCCATTATGGTATCCTCCACCCCAGAAGCGTACCATTACCATTCCCCCTTTTTGACCTTGCTTTCTCTAAGGCCCTGTGATTCTATGATTGGTAGCAGGTGCGTAGCGCAAGCGGGGTGACCTGGGCCTCGGGAATCCAGCTATGGATGTGGCGAGAAAGAGCGACACAAAGATCGAGCGGGCCGCCGATGTAATTTGGTGGGGTGTTGCGGGTGTCCTTGGCCTAATGGCCCTGTGGTTTCCACACCTCATCAAGTTGCAGACCGACCAAAGCACGCAACAGATGCTTGTCCAAGTGGGGTTGTTCTTTGTGGGGGCTTTCGTCGGGTCATTTCGCCCACAGCGTGTGTGGCGCTGGGCGGCAGCCAGCGTGATCGCCTTTGTGGCCAGCGATTTCGTCGAGTTATCGAATGACTCCAAGTTTTATTCTATGGGCTCAGCTCAGGTCTGGTCGTACCTGGCCAGCAACGGCTCGTCTTACGCAGCGCACGCCATGCCAGTTCTGATCGGCGCCTACCTCGGCGCGCATCTGATGCGCGGCGGCGTAAAGTAGTCGCCACCTTCCTCCACTACCGTCTCTGGCCCCGCAAGAGAGTTGCTGCACTGATGCGGTCCTCCGGGTGGCACCGGAGTATTCCTCAGAAGCGATTCTCGAGAGCGAGCCCGGGAAGGGCACTGCGTTCCGCCTCAACCTCCGCCGCGCTGTATAGCAATAAGCTCAGCGGGGCGGCTGCGCCGTGCCGTGCACCAGCGGGACGAACATCACGGGAGCGACACTGCGCCGTTTCAGTTGGCCAGCCGCGCCTTTCTCAACCACCACCAGCTCCTGACCGAATACCAGCGCGCCTTCGGGCGCAACGAGCTTTCCGCCGGACCGGAGCTGGTTGAACAGAGCCTGAGGGATCTGAAGCGGTGCTGCGGTGAGGATGATGCGGTCAAACGGCGCCTGCTCGGGCCAGCCCCGATATCCGTCCCCCACACGGACGGTCACGTTCTCGTATCCGAGTTTCTTCAGCGCCTCTGCAGCCGACTGCGCCAGCTCAGGCACGATCTCGATCGTGTACACATGTTCCACCAGGGTCGAGAGTACCGCGGCCTGATATCCGCTTCCCGTGCCGATCTCGAGCACCTTTTGGCCGCGAGCGGGGGCAAGGAGCTCGGTCATGAGCGCTACGATGTACGGCTGCGACATCGTCTGACCATAGCCGATAGGCACGGGGTAGTCTTCGTATGCCCACTCGCGCTCAGCCTCGGGAAGAAAAAGGTGCCGGGGGACGGTGCGCATTGCCTCGAGCACGTCCGCGTTGCGGATGCCGCGCTGTTCGATCTGTGTGCGTACCATTTGCGCGCGCCCGGTGGCGTACGGATCGCGCGCCAGCAGCAAGATGACAGGGAAAAGCGGCGTGACAGCCTTCGAGACAAAGCGCGAGCTTCGATAGCGCATGCAGCTTAAGTCTTCAATGTACAATGGCGGAGGTGCCAGAGAACAGTTCTGCTATCAGGCCGGCCGGCGCCGGGCGAACCATCAAGCCAGTCACTTTGCTGCGGCAGCTCGGGATCGTCAGCGCCACCGCGATCGTGATCTCGAACATGGTCGGCACTGGCATCTTCACAACCACCGGTTTTCTGGCCCGCGATTTGGGCGACCCCAAGCTGGTGCTCGGTATCTGGGTCGTGGGCGCGCTGATCGCGCTCGCCGGCGCCTTCTGCTATTCGGAACTCGGCATCAACTTCCCGAGCTCGGGCGGCGAATATGTTTACCTGACGCGTGCGTATGGACCCACTTGGGGCTTCATGACCGGCTGGGTGTCGTTCTTTGCCGGCTTTTCAGCGCCCATCGCCGCGGCCGCGCTGGCCTTCTCCGACTACCTCGGATACTTCTTCCCCGCGCTGAAGCACGGCAACGAGGCGGTCACGATCGGCTCTGGCGCGCTGTCGCTCAAGTTGGGAGGCGCGCAGGTTGCCGCCTCCGGATTGATCGTCGTTTTCACGCTGCTCAACTGTACCGGCGTGAGCCGGGTGGCGAAGATCCAGAATTTCCTCACTGCGATGAAACTGACCGTCATCTCGAGCTTCGTCGTGCTGGCTTTCATCGCGGGCAAAGGCGACTGGAACAACTTTTCGCTCGTGGCGGCGCACAACTCGAGCATTCCCGTTGCGGAACAGTTTGCGATCAGCCTGTTTTGGATTTACGTGTGCTACAGCGGCTGGAACGCAGCGACTTATGTCGCCGAGGAGCTGAAGCGGCCCGACCGCACCCTGCCTGTGGCGCTCACTTACGGCACGGCGCTGGTTGCCGTTCTCTATCTGGCGCTGAACCTGGTTTTCATCTATGCCGTCCCGCTCGCGGGCATGAAGGGCGCCCATGGAAAACCGGTGGTGGCGATCGGTTCCTTCGCTGCAACACACCTGTTCGGCCCGCAGACGGCCGGCGCCTTTAGTGCGCTGATGGCGCTGTCACTGATGGCAACGGTCAACGCGGAGGTCACCATCGGCCCGCGTGTCTACTACGCAATGGCGAAGAACGGGGCGTTTTTCAAAATGGCTGCCCAAGTGCACCCGCGCTGGCGCACTCCGGTCATCGCCATTCTGTGCCAGGGTGTCTGCGCAGTGCTGATGACGCTGACGCCTTTCCCCGACCTCATCGTTTATATCGGTTTCAGCCTGACTTTCTTCGCCGTGCTGTCGGTGTCTTCCCTCTTCATCTTCCGCCGGCGGGCGGCCTGGCAGAAGCTGCGCGTCGTCAGTTTCGCGTTTCCGCTGATTCCGGTCATGTTCATTCTGGTAGGCCTCTGGACCATTGTTTACGGCGTGATGCTCGAGCCGAAGGTGTCGCTGGCCGCCGTTGTGACCATTGCTGCGGGCGCGGCTGTGCACCATTTCTGCTTGCGGCAAGCGTAACCGGCAACCTGCTATTCTCCTAATGGATATGTCCCAGATCCTGGACGGCAACTGCATTGGCGACCAGATTCTCAAAGAGTGCGAGCCACGAATTCAGGCGCTGACGGCGGCCCACTCTCAGCCGGGGATTGCCGTCATACTCGCGGGTAACAACCCGGCCTCCGAGATTTACGTCCGGAACAAGGTCAAGGCCTGCCAAGCCCTGGGAATTTACAGCGAGAAGCTCACGCCGTCCGAGCCAGTGACTACCGGTGAAGTGATTGAGCTGATCGGCAGCCTGAACCAGCGGCCGGAAATCGACGGCATTCTCGTGCAATTACCGCTGCCGCCCGGGGTTGATGCCAAGAAAGTGTTGCTGGCGGTCGATCCGGACAAGGACGTGGATGGCCTCCATCCGTTGAATCTGGGCCGGCTCGTGATGAACACGCCGGGGCCCCGGCCGTGCACGCCGAACGGCATCCTCGAGCTGCTGAAGCGATACCAGATCCCGGTCGCCGGGCGGAACGCAGTCGTCGTCGGCCGCAGCGATCTCGTGGGCAAGCCGGTGGCTCTGCTGCTCCTGCACCAGCATGCGACCGTCACCATTTGCCATTCGAAAACGGCGGACCTCGCGGGCGTGTGCCGCCAGGCCGATATCCTGGTGGCGGCCATGGGCCGTCCTGCGTTTCTCACAGCGGAATTCATGAAGCCTGGCGCAACCGTAGTGGATGTTGGCATCAACCGCGTGACCGATCGCGGTGAAGCGGTGCGCATCTTCCGCGACTCGTCCGGGAAGCTGGCCGAGTTTGACCGCAAAGGCTCTGTGCTCGTCGGGGACGTCCATCCGCTCGATGTGGCTGAAATCGCCGGAGCCTATACGCCGGTGCCGGGCGGAGTGGGGCCGCTGACGATTGCGATGTTGATGGTGAACACGATCGAGGCAGCGGAACGGAGACTGGCCGCGCAATGCTCCGCGTAGGGCTGACCGGGGGTCTCGCGAGCGGCAAGAGCTTCGTCGGCCAAGCGTTCGCCAGCTTGGGCTGCCACCTGATCGAAGCCGATGAGTTGGGCCACGAAGTGCTCCGGCCGGGCGGCGAGGCTTACGATCCGGTGATTCGGGAATTCGGCGCCGGCATCCTGGAGGCTGGCGGTGGTATCAGCCGGGCGAAGCTCGCCGCGGAGGTCTTTGAGAAGCCGGAGCGGCTGGCGGCGCTGAACCGCCTGGTGCATCCGCTGGTCATTGGCCGGGAAGAGGAGCTGATGGCGGCGTATGCGGCCGAGGATCCGCACGGAATTGCGGTGGTCGAAGCGGCGATCCTCATCGAAACGGGAAGTTACAGGCGGTTCGACCGGCTGGCCCTGGCTGTATGTGCGCCGGAGCAGCAGGTCGAGCGTGCGATGCGGCGCGGCGGCCTGACACGGGAAGAGGCGCTGGCGCGGCTGGCGCGGCAGATGCTGCTTGACGAGAAACGGAAATTTGCCGACTACATCATCGACACTTCCGGAGCGAAAGAGGAAACGTTGCGGCAGGTCAATGACATTTACGAAAAACTTCGGAGTATCAGGCTATGCGAATGAGAAGTCTGCTTTTGGCGGCCGTCCTGGTCGCCGGTTTCGTCTATGTCACCTCGGTTGGGCGCTGGCGAACGGCCGGTCTTTTTCATCCAATGCGCACGTCCGCGGACCGCATCTGGTCGGGTCCGGACACGGGGCATCCGGCCGGGCTGGGCTCGGATGAATCGAACAACATCGAGATTTACCGAACCGCCCATGTGGCGGTGGTCAACATCACAAGCACGGTCTACCAGCAGGGCTGGTTCTTCGAGCTCATTCCGCAGAAGGGCACCGGCTCGGGCTTTCTGGTAGATGACGCTGGACGTATTCTGACGAATAACCACGTCATCTCCGGCTCGCGCGAGCTCGAAGTTACGCTGCCGGATCAGACCAAGTACCGCGCCAGCGTGCTCGTGCGCGATCCGGCGCACGACGTTGCGCTGATCAAGATATCGCCGCGCAAGAAGCTGAGCTATCTCCGGCTGGGCGACTCCGATCCGTTGCAGGTGGGCCAGAAGGTGCTCGCGATCGGCAACCCCTTCGGTCTGGAAGGCACGCTGACGACGGGCGTCATCAGCTCGCTAGGCCGGAGCCTGCGCGATGAGAACGGCCGCACGCTCGAAAGCATGATCCAAACCGACGCCGCCATCAATCCCGGCAACAGCGGCGGGCCGCTGCTCGATTCCCGCGGCAACGTCGTCGGCATCAACACGGCGATTTACGGTCCTGGCGCGAATATCGGGATCGGCTTCGCGCTGCCCATCAACCGCGCAAAGGTGATGCTGAACGAATATGCCCAGAAGGGGCGGTTTGCGCCGCCGCGGCTCGGCGTTAGCGTCATGTATGTGGCCGGCGATCTGGCTGAAGCGCTCGATCTGCCGCGCGAAGGCGGGCTGCTGATTACGGAAGTCGAACGCGGCTCGGCGGCCGAGGAAGCGGGCTTGCGCGGGGCGGGCCGCGTCGTCATCATCGCCAACTACGAAATTCCGGCCGGTGGGGATTTGATCCTGGCAATTGATGGCCGCGCGGTGGAGAGCCGCGATGCGCTGACCCGCGCCATGGAGCGCAAGCGGCCGGGTGATCCGATGGAACTCACGATTTACCGCGCGGGCCGGACGAAGAAAGTCCAGGTGCGCCTCGGCGAAGCCTCAACCACACTGTGAATGAACCGCGAGCCGCGGATTCCGTGAACGGTGGTGATTCTACGGCAACACGGACGGGAACGGGCTGGTCGCCCCCCACCCTACCTCGCCCCTACTGCCGCCTTCAGGATGATCCAGAGCTTCTCCCGTAGCGGCAGTTCGACTCGGTGTGAGAGCACGGCGTAGTTCGATTTCTCGATGTGATCCAGCAGCCGCGAGTAAATCTGGATCAGCGCCCACAGCGACGAGCGGCTATGCGCATCCACCATGCCGATCAACGGCATGGATTCCCGGTAATAGGCGCGCGCCCGAGCCGCCTCAAACCGCATCATTTCGACAAACTCTCCCGTCCGCTTGCCCTCGAGCAGGTCCTGCCGGGCCACCCCAAACCGCTCCAGGTCCTCGGCGGGAATATAGGTCCGCCCCCGCCCGGCGTCTTCGCGGATATCGCGCAAAATGTTTGTGAGCTGGAAAGCTACGCCGCATTTTTCTGCGAGCGGGAGCGCCTCCCCCGAATGAAAACCGAAAATGTGAATCACCGTGAGGCCGACCACAGAAGCCACTTGGTAGCAGTAGCGGTATAGCTCATCGAAGGTCCGGATCTCACGCGGCCCCAGGTCGGATGTCACACCATCGATCATCTCGCCGAAGTACTCGCGCGGAATTCCATAGCGCTGGACGGTGTCGTGGAACGCGGGCCACAGCGGGTGTCTGCTGAAGCGGCCTTCGAGGGCGGCCGCCAGGTCCGAGCGCCAGCGCTCGAGCGACGCCGCCGCGAACAAGCCCGGCGCCGGTGCCTCGTCGCTCAAGTCGTCACAATAGCGCATGAAGGCGTAAATCGCACAGATCGCGTTCCGCTGCGCCTTCGGCAGCAGCACAAAGGAGTAATAGAAATTCCGCGCGCGCGTTTTCGCGACTTTCTGGCAGTACTCGTACGATTGCCGGAGGGTTTCGGTCATGCCGCCCTAGCAAAAGTCCGCGCCAGTGCGCCGAGCAGCATCCAGACCCGCTCGGTTTTCGTGATGGAGGGGCGCCGCGCCAGCACGCTATAGTTCTGCCGCTCGATTTTATCGAGGACGCGCATCCCGCCGCGGCTAAAGACTCGATATCGATTGCCAGCCGACGGTCCACTAGGCGCGCCAGCGGAAGGCCTTCCACAAAGAGCTGGCGCGCTACCCCAGCCACTTCTTTCATTACCGCCCGGAACTCGGGCGTTTCGCGGCGCGCCTCCAGCGCCTCCACCGAATAGCCATGCCGCTCGATCGCTTCGAGCGGGATGTAAATGCGGCCTTTCTGGAGATCGACCGCCACGTCCTGCCAGAAATTTGCCAGTTGCAGCGCTGTGCAGGTGGCATCGGAAAGCGCCTGCCGCCCGGCGTCGCGGTAGCCGCAAAGATACAGCACCAACCGGCCGACCGGGTTTGCCGAATACCGGCAATATCCGAACAGCTCGGAATACGTAAGGTACCTGTGAACCGTTTGATCCTGCACGAAGGCGCGAATCAGGTCTGTGAAAGGTTCCTTCGGCAGGTCGTGACGTTCCGCCGTGCCGCGCAACGCCACGAATACGGGATGCGAAGCGCGCCCCTCGTACATCGCGTCGAGCTCCCCGCGCCACCAGCCGAGGAGCCTCAAGCTTTCTTCGCTATCGCCTGTCTCGTCGCCCAGGTCGTCGGCCCAGCGGCAGAATGCGTACACGTTATAGAAATCCTGGTGCAGGCGCCGCGGCAGCAGGAACGTAACGACGTGGAAGTTCTCGTAGTGATGCGTGGCGAGCCAGCGCGTGTACCGCTCGGCTTCTTCGGGCTCGTACAGCCGGGCCAGGGCTTCGGGAGACTTCACGAATTCCTGGGGCGGCAAAAACATCGCTCGATCAATCCGGGCCTGAGCGCATCAGACCCTCGGGGATCAGGGAATGATCGCGGTCTTCAAGTGACCGTTGTGGCTCATCAGGTGCCGCATGACTTCGAGGAGATTGGCGAGCGGTTCCTCGCGGTTGACGAAGTCCTGCGCGGTGATTACGCGCTTGCTGATCAGGTCGAGCGCCTTTCGGATGTGCGCGGGCGTGTGGTGAAAGCTCGCTTTGCAAGTGATCTCGGAATAATGCAGCATCGAGGTCTCGAGTGAGATCCGGCTGTCGCTCGGACATCCGCCGAAGAAATTGACCGTGCCGCCCCGGCGTACCATGCGCACGCACATCTCCCAGGTGTGCGGTTTGCCCACCGCCTCGATCGCCACGTCGGCGCCGCGCTCTCTGGTAAGGCTGCGCACCACGTCAACCGGATCGGGAAACTCGGTGGTCGAAACCAGTTCATCGGCGCCCAGCGCCGCGGCTCGCCCCAATTGCGTCCGGCGCCGGCCCAGCGCGATGACGCGCGCGCCCAAAGCCTTCGCCAAGCGCACGAACATCAGGCCGATCGGCCCCAGGCCAATCACAGCGATGGTATCGCCGGCGCGCAGGCGGGTCTCTTCAAGGCCCCGAACCACGCACGCCAGCGGTTCCAGCAGCGCCGCATCCCGGTAGCTGATGTGCGCCGGGATCTCGTACATGTTCCGCTCGACGATGCGCGATGGAATCCGGATGTACTCCGCGTACGCTCCGTTGTTGAACAGCAGGTCCTCGCACAAGTTTTCCGAGCCGCGCTGGCAGTAATAGCAGTTCAGGCAGGGCGCCGAATTGGCGGCCACCACCCGCTGCCCGGACCGGAACTTGGCCACCTTGCCGCCAACCTCGACAACATCTCCAGCCAGTTCGTGTCCGAACACAGCGGGAGGAATAATCATCCGCGCGTGGTACCCGCGGCGGAACACCTTCACATCCGTACCGCAGGTCAGCGCGACCTTCACCCGCACCAATACGTCTCCGTCGCCAAGCTGCGGAACAGCCACCGGTTCGACCTGCAGATTCTCTTTTCCGTATAAAACGCCGGCCAGCATTTGGGTATTCACTATGCCCACCTCTGTGGTTGAACGATGATTTTCAATGATTCCTCATTCGGGTGCATTGCTAATTCTACTCCATAACCAATGGAGTCTAGTGGCAACCGGTGCGATATCAGATCCTCCACCCGCAGCTCGCCGCTGAATACTAGCCGCGCCGACTCTTTCTGAAGGTCCACCGACGCGCTGTAACAACCCAAAAGCGTGCGTTCTGCGACGCAAATGTCCGCTCCAGACAATTCTACATGTTCTTGATGGGAAGTTTGTGCAAATAGAAGGATTCGGCTGCCCGGCCGGGAGCAGCGGACCGCCTGCCCGACCAGCTCCGGCGCCGCCGCGGCGACCACGGCCAAGTCCGCCCCGCGCCCGTCTGTCAGCCCGGCGACCGCGCGGGCGACCTCCGTCTGACGCGGATCCCACGATTGTTCGGCGCCAAACCGGAGCGCAAGCTGCCGCCGCCGCGAGATCGTATCCGTCGTGACTACTCGCGCTCCGGTCCGCCGGATCAGCATCGTAAACAGGAGCCCGATCGGCCCCTGTCCGAGCACCAGCGCCAGCTCGGCCGGCTTAGGGTCAATCTGGGACACCGCCTTGAGACACGTATTCACCGGCTCGACAAAGCACGCCCGGTCGAACGGCACGCCACTGTCGAACTTCTCGATTCCATCCCGAACGATCCAGTCCATTACCCGGACGTATTGGGCGAAGCCCCCGCCGGCCGGCTCGAACCCGGCGGTTACGCCCACTTTCTTGTACGTAGGGCACTGCGCGTATAGCTTGCGGCGGCAGTAAAAGCATTCCCGGCACGGAATGTGATGAAAGACGATCACCTTGTCTCCCACCTCGAAGTTCCGCACGCCTGCGCCCGTGCGCACGACGACACCGGCGGTCTCGTGCCCGAAAATCCTCGGCGGAGGCAGAAGGTTGTACTCGATCTTTTTCAGGTCCGTGTGGCAGATTCCACAGCTCTCGACGCGCACGAGCAGCTCACCGTGGCCCACCTCGGGCGTCGGCACCGTCTCGAGGGCGATCGTGCTCGCGCCCTTGTAGACCGCGGCCCGCATCCGCGCCGGCACCTTGAAATCAGAACTGGCAATCAGCAAGAAAATCTCCAAGCGCCCGGGCGGCCACCCGCGCGCGCCGCTCCAGGCGGATCAGTTGCGGCAACGACCGTGCCGGCCGCCTCAGCGCGGCTCGCAGGATGCGCGGCCGGCTGTAGCGCCCGTCGGAACTGCGCAACTGTTCGAAATCCAGGCAGAATCCTTCGTCCGCTCGATCCAGCACAACACGGACGCAATAAAACCGCAATCCGGCCTCCCCGGCCCGCTTTGCCACCGCCGCCGCTTCCATATCGACAGCCGCTGCGCCGCTGGCGCGCAATAGCCGCTTTTCCGAAGCCGATCCCACCACCCGGCCGGTTGAAATTAGTGGGCTCGTCCGGAACGCCCGTGACGTCAGCGGGACCGCGGCGCCATACTCCTCGCATTCGCGCCGCACCGAGGACGCGACAAGGACATCGCCAACCCCGAGTGTGGCATCGAGCGCTCCGCAAAACCCGGTGCTCACGACGGCGTCCGGCCGCGATCCGCACAGCGCCACTGCCATCGCTTCACCGGCCAGCTTCGGCCCCGGACCATTCGCAACCATCAGCAGCCGGAGTCCATCCACCTCCGCGCTGCGCGCGAAATCGACCCGCCAAGGCAGCCTTGCGACGCCGCGGCAGTGCCGCAGCAACCCGGCAAATTCGCGGCCCTCCGCTGCGATCAGCAAGATCGTTCGCATTCTCTCCTGTTAGCCTTCCGAGCAGGCTCGACCTTCTGCTCCCTCGCGTGCAGGCTCAGGCATGCCCGGCTTCTGCACGCGCCGAGCCGCGCGCATGCGCAAGCAGCGCCGGCCAGCGGTCCGGCCGCACTAGCAATACCCATTCGACCGGAACCACACTACCGCTCGGGCCAGCGCGTCATCAACCGGCCCCGGCGAAAAGCGCAACTCGCGCGCGGCCTTCGCGTGCGAGACGAACATCTTCTTGCGCGCCATCCGGACGGCATCGAGCGGCGCGCGCGGCTCGCGCCCGGTAATTCCAGCCCATCCGGTCGTCACCGCTCCGGCTGCCAAGGCCAGCGCGTAAGGGATCCGCCGCGCGGGCGCTTTCATTCCGCTCACGCGCTCCAGTCTCGCGAAGATCTCCTTCAACTCCAGGTTTTCGCAGCCGAGCACGTAACGCTCGCCTGCCTTGCCGCGCTCGCAAGCAAGCAGATGCCCTTCGGCGGTGTCCCATACATCGACCAGGTTCAGCCCAGTGTCAATGTACGCTGGCATCGCGCCCTTCAAAAAATCCAGAATGATCTTCCCTGTCGGCGTCGGCTTGAAATCGTGATCGCCGACCGGCGCCGTCGGATTCACGATCACCACCGGCAAGCCATCCGCGGCAAACTGCCGCGCCACCTGCTCGGCCAGGAACTTCGACCTCTTGTACGCGCCGGTCATTGCGTCCAGGCTGACGGGCGTATCCTCGTCGCCTACGCCATCCTTTGGCACGCCGATCGAGCCCACCGTGCTCGTATAGACTACCCGTTCAGCGCCTGCCGCGCGCGCTGCCTGCAAAAGGTTCCGTGTGCCTTCCACGTTCGATTGGTACAACTCGCTGGGGTCGCGCGCCCACAACCGGTAGTCTGCCGCGATGTGAAATACGACCGCGCAGCCCGCGACCGCGCGCCGGAGCGATTCGGGCTCGCGCAAATCGCCGGAGACAGCTTCAACGTCCAGCTCACGCAGCTTGCTCGCTGGCCGCACCAGAGCGCGCACGCTGTGCCCCCGCTCGACCAGCTTCCGAGCGACGTGCCAACCGATAAAACCTGTTGCGCCCGTAACAAGAGTCGGCTTCACTCGCTGCCGTTCCTTAACACCGTTGGCCACCACCGGCCGCTTGCACTCGCGGTTCAGCGCCTCAATGGGCCGGGCATGCCGGCTTCCTCGGCGCGACCTCGGGGAATAGCCCTTCAATACCCTGTCAGCGCAAGGCCCAGCTCAGCAACTTCCAGCTATCGCCGGGCTTGGAATTGATTCCGAGAGCCGCCGATGGTTCATATCCGCAATGCACCATGCAATGCTCGCACCGCGGATCGTTGCCCTGGCCGTAGCTCTCCCACGGAGTCTTGATCATGAGGTCCTCGAACGTGTCGTAATGCGCGTCCGTAATCAGGTAGCACGGCCCCTTCCACCCTTTCACGTTGTAAGTCGGGTTGCCCCAGGCCGTGCAAGGCAGATCACGATCGCCTTTCAGGAAATCGAGGTATGCCGGCGTGCTGTTGAGCTTGAATCGGCGGGCAAGCCGCTCGATGTCCTTGAACTTCTCGTGGACGTCATCCCGGGTGAGGAAAATCTCGCGGTCGTTGACGGCCGAGTACCCGTACCCCGGAGAAAGCATGTGCCCGTCGAGTTGGAACTGCTCCAGATACTCGAAGAGCCGCGCGATTTCTCCCATATCCGTTTCTTTGTACACGGTGGTGTTCGTACAGACTTTGAACCCCGCAGCCTTAGCCGCGCGAACCCCGTCGATTGCCGCGCGGAACACGCCCTTGCGCTCGACGGCGATATCGTGTGTCTCCTCCAGGCCATCCAAGTGAATGTTGAAGAAGAAGCGGGAATCGGGAGTGAACTCGCCGAGACGCTTGCGAACGAACATCCCGTTCGTGCACAGATAAATGTGCTTATTGCGCTCGAGGATCGCTTTCGCCAGCGCGCCGATCTCCGGATAGAGCAGCGGCTCGCCGCCGCAGATCGAGACGATGGGCGCGCCGCATTCATCGACCGCGCGCAGGCACTCTTCGAGCGAGAGCCTCTCGGTGATGCTGTCCTCGTACTCGCGAATGCGCCCGCAGCCCGTGCAGGTGAGATTGCATGCATGCAGCGGTTCCAGCATCAGCACCAGGGGAAAGCGTTTTCGGATCATCGGGTGCCGGCCGCTCCCGCCGTTTCGCGGCTGGTGTTCGTCGAGAATGTGGAACGGGTTTGCGCCGTTGCTCTGGGGAGCCGCGTCCCTCTGCCACGCCGCCCTCGGATGCAACTTGTTCTTCAGGATATAGCCCGCCATGCCGGCGGTCATCGAAAGCGGAAACCTCATGATGATTCCCCCAGCGGAAGACTGCCCGCTCCATTTCCGCCGCTGGCGCCGTTGCGCCCTTTCAAGAACGCCGAGAGCGCGAGCAGCGGAAAGGCCTGCTGGTACATGTGATAGGTGAGATAGAAGACGCGCGGGAAACCCGTGCCGGTGGCAAGTTCTTCCTTCCAGCTTCCGTCCTCGCGCTGCGTTCGAGCAGATACTCGATGCCCTTCCGCACGCTCAAGCTGGTCGAGTCGCCGCCCGCGATCAGGCCCAGAATCGCCCAAGCCGTTTGCGATGCCGTGCTCCCGGCCGGGCAGAACGCGCCGTGGTCGTAGCTGGCGCAGCTCTCGCCCCAGCCGCCGTCTGCATTCTGAATCGATCGCAGCCATTCGCCGGCGCGCAGAACATGCGCCTCTCGCTCGTCTCACGCCGGCCGCGCGCAGGCCGCGCAGCGCCAGAAACGTTCCGTAGATGTAATCGACGCCCCAGCGGCCATACCAGCTCCCGTCCTGCTCCTGCGTCCGCAGCAGGTAAGCCACGCCGCGCCGCACCGCCGGATGATCCGGGCCCAGCCCGCACGCCGTCGACAGCGCCTCCAGCACGCGGCCGGTGATATCCGGGACAGGTCGGATCGAGCATCGCGTTGTGATCGGCGAACGGCAGATAGCTGAGCGGCGTCCAGTTGTTATCCACATCGAACGCCGCCCAGCCGCCGTCCTTCGACTGCATACCGAGCAGCCAATTCATCGCGCGCCGCTCGGCCGATTCCTGCTCCGCAGCATCGGAAGCGCGCGTCGTGATGGAGGCCAAGCAGCACCATGGCCGTGTCGTCGATGTCGGGATAAAACTCGTTGGCGTACTCGAAATACCATCCCGAGGGCTCCAGGTTCGGCCGCTGGACGGACCAGTCACCTTTCCGCCGGACCTCTTTCGTCAGCAACCAGTCCGCAGCGTTGCGCAGGGCGTGGCGGCGGTACCGCGCCGGATTCGCCCAGCGCGAACGCGGCAATCGCCGTGTCCCACACCACCGAGAAGCAGGGCTGGAAGAAGAACCGCTCGCCGTCATCCGACCATCAAACCGTTGAACTGCTTCTCGCGCCTCGACGCGGTGTGGGTGATCCGGCCCATAGCCGAGCACGTCCAGCGCCATGATGCTGTACATCATGGGCGGGTAAATGGCGCCCAGGCCGCCGGAATAATGTGTGCGCTCGAGCATCCAGCGCTCGCACTCCGGACCGCTTTCTTCCGGATGCCTTGGATCCCATGGCGTCTCCCAGAACTTCAGCGCCCGGTCCGCCAGGAGAAAGAAATTCCGCCAACTGAAAATCTTCTCGTCATGCCGGTAAGAGAAAGTCGCGCCGGGCAAGAACAGTTCCTCCAGCGAGAAGCCGGCCGGCACCGGCCGCATGCGGGTTGCGCGCATACACGATGGCAAGCGGGACCACGATCGCCCGCGTCCACGATGACATCCGGTAGAGGAACTTGCCCGGCACCAGGATCATTTCCGGAGGCACCGTCGGGCAGTGCTCGCGCGGGTACAGCCCGAACAGGCTGAGGTTGATCTTGACGTAGCCGTTGGCGGCCTGAATCCCGCCGAGTGCGAGGATGCGCTCGCGGGCGCGCGCAAGCGGCGGGGCATCCACCGGCACGCCCGCAACCTTCAGCGCGAAATATGCCTTTACCGTGGCGCTGATGTCCGCCGGACCCTCCGGGTAGATGTTGAACCCTCCGTCCGGTAATTGCCGGCTTAGGATCGACCGCACCGCCCGGTCGATCTCGAAGCGGTTCGGTGGATTCCACATGCCGTTCTCCGGCGGATGCAGCCAGAGCTGCAGCAGGATGTAATCGGATTCCAGGGTTGTGTCCGCGGTCAGCTCCGCGCGCCAGTACCCTTGCGGGTCCTGCGCACGAAGCAGATATTGGGCCGCCCGCTGGCTGGCTCGTGCGGCGCTGCTCAAAAGCGCTTCACCGGTTTGAAC